>CAZMZC010000001.1:0-154289 GCA_964570685.1 uncultured Bacteroidaceae bacterium
TAATGTTGCTCAGGTACTTATAAAAAACATTTATTAAAGTGTTGCGGAATTAAGGGTATAACAACATAAACAACCAATACAATGAAACCAACCAAATTATTCCTTGCCCTTGCCGTGGCGGTGCTGCTGGAGGCGTGCGGAAACAAGAACGGCAAGATACATTGTCGTATCAAGGGCACAGTGCCCGACTCCACCTATACGGTGATGCTTCTTGCCCCGTCGGGTAGCGACTTCCGTGTAGTAGATTCAGACAGCATCCCTGTAGTAGACGGCAAGTTTACATTCGACCTCTATGTGGATGAGGTTATCCCCTATGAGCTCGTCTCAATGGAGGAGCACAATCGCGGATATATGTTCCCTTGTGAATTCTTTGCTGAGGAGGGTACGGTCAATGTCACTTTCTACCATTACGAAAGAGAAGCCAAAAGGCCTACGGTGAGGACTAAATGTCCTACAAATACGAAGTTTCTGGAATTTGACGCCGAGCGGATGCGTAGGGTTGCGCCCATATTGCAAGAGATAGACTCACTAAACGACATCGGTCAGTGGGACAACCCACGGATGGGTGAATTAAATACATTGTTCTACACTACTCTGAACAAGTGTGCGGAAGATTTCATACGCAACGACAACTCCATCGTAGGTTTGTATCTACTGATGTTCCAAGCGTTGCGGATGCCTCATTCTGATACGGATGACTTGCTCTACACGAAACTATACAAAGAAATATATCAGCCTCTCTTCCCCGACCATCCACTGAGCATGCAGATAGAAAAGTGGATTGAGAGTCGTAGCATCAAGGTGGGCAATCGCTACATTGACTTCACTGCTCCTGCCCTCGACGGCACACTGCACACGCTGAGCAAGGAGATTGCCGGTAAGGTTGCTCTCATCGACCTCTGGGCATCGTGGTGTGCTCCTTGCCGACGCACAGCGAAGAGTATGATTCCGGTGTATGAGAAATACAAAGACCACGGCTTCACCATCGTAGGCGTGGCCCGTGAGGGTAACCGTGAAGATATGAGGCGTGCCCTTGCACAAGATGGCTATCCATGGCTGAACCTCTTGGACCTGCACGGCAAGAACAGGATATGGAACAAATATGGTGTGGAAGGCAGAGGGGGTATCACCGTACTTGTTGACCGTGATGGTACTATTCTTGCAGTATCGCCTACAGCCGAGGAGGTGGAGCGGATATTGCAGGAGAAATTGCATTAATGTCTCTGTACGTGTTTGTCGTTACCCCCTCCGTTCCGTTCCACTCCGTTACACTACACTCGTCCCCCTTAAAGGGCGACAGTTTTCTTTGATTAGTTCTATCGCGCGTATTTACTAACTAAAAAGCACTGTCGCCCTTTAAGGGGGACGAGCGGAGGAACGTAGAGACGGAGCGGAGGGGGTACTTGAACTAATTAACGTGAGTTCGATGAAATCGGCAATTTTGCGTCTTTTGCAGGTGAAAAAAGTTCATTTTTAGGGTGGCATGGCACAGCGTAGTGCCGACGCGGTATGAAAGCGTCGGTTGCGACGACTGAAGCTTTAGCTTCATCAAGGAGTGTCAAACTTATTTGACCGAGCAAGCACGCCATCTTAAAGCGAAGCTTTATATGGCACAGCGTAGTGCGCTGCAACGATGGCGTTACTTTAGCATAAGATGTCAATCTTTAGCCACAATTAGCCCTAATAGCCGTTTAGTTATTTCCTACCACGCAATTGTTTGCGAGGAGCAAGCCTAAACCTCCGTCGCGTTTGTTGAAAAACTTAAATATTCGTGGATATTTCATCACGTATCCATGGATATTTCATCGCGTAACCGTGAATATTTCATTAAATATCCACGAATATTTGAGTTTTTGTGTGCTGAGAATCCGCTTTTCGGACAAATGCTTGGGAACTTATCGGAGTGAAAACAAGGAATTTTTCTCACGCTCTCGCAAAACGGAGCATGAAATAACCAAAGTGATAAGAAGATGTTTTACGTGATGCAAAGAGAGATATGAGGCAATGCCTTTGCCATGCCACCCCAAAAATAAACTTTTGTCACCTGAGGAAAGCGCAAAAACGCCGATTTCATCGGGAATTTGTGAACTGCCTCTGCACCGTGCCAGGCCAAAAATAAAAATCCTTTACACGACCGAAGAGACAAAAATCCTTCGTGTCACGCAAATGTCACGCAAATGTCACGCTTTTTGTTCGGTCAGAAGTAATGTTATAAACTACCTTTGTGATAATGATAGAATAATTCCTATCATGTTTTTTGAGACTTTATTATGGAGGCTGCCCGTGAGGGTCGCCTCCAATTTATATATACACAATGAGAAAGAGGTTTCTTGGATAAACCAAGCGCTTCGCATTGGCGGCGTCTCAGGGAATTTGAGATTCTGCTTGGTGAGCCATTCTTTGATAAATAGAGAGGACTACATCTGCACCAAGCGTAGCATCTCGTCGTGGAAACATCCGTTGGTGGCTACAATGTTGTCGCCCATAGTAAAAGAAGTACTTCCACTAAAGTCGGTGACACAGCCGCCAGCTTCCATGACGATGAGTGCAGCTGCCATATAATCGTACCTACCTATATATTTCTCCAGCCAGCCATCAATACGTCCGGCTCCAACGTGACACATCGATATAGCAGCCGAGCCACTCATACGTATACCACCCACATTGCCATATAGGGTAGAGATAAGATGCAATCCTAATGGTGCATAAGCATCGGCATTGTAAGGGAGTTCTATGACAAGCAATGCCTGAGAGAGAGGTTGCTTGCTGGCGTGGATAGCTTTTCCGTTGAGCCATGCCCCACCACCCCGATAGGCAGAAAACATTTCATCGGCTGTAATGTCGTACACCACACCAACCTCTATCGAAGCACCCTTGCAAAGGGCTATACTCACAGCATAAGGCGCAAGTCCGTGGATATAGTTGGTGGTGCCGTCGAGCGGATCTACTACCCAATAATACTCCTCGCCCTCAAAGGTAGCCAAGCCCTCTTCGGTGACGAAACCTGCATCGGGGATGAGCAGGCGCAACTGCTCTACGATGATACGCTCTGAATTCTTATCTACGTCAGACACATAGTCGTGTGCATGCTTCTGCTCTACACGCTCAAGTGTGAAGGCTTCTCGCTCACGCCGTATAAAATCGCCGGCCAAACGTGCTACGTGCTCTACGGCACTGCACAACTCTTTTAAGTTCGTTTCCATACATCTCAGTTTCTAATAACGTGCAAAATTAGCAAACTTTTCGGTCTGATGACTCTAATAAACAAAAATTAAATCAATTGAGGCCATATTATCCAATAAGAGTCCTTATCTTTGTCTCTAAATAACAATAAAACACAACAAACAGTACCTATGAAAAGACTTTATCTTCTGGTGGCACTTTGTGCTGGTGCACTACTGACCTCGTGCAACAAAGAAAACGGAACAGCCAATCTCCCTCACGAAAAGGCAGAAAAGAATGTATGTGCCATAACACGTACCTTTGCCGAACCTGTAGACGGCGCTATAGATTTGAGTGCAATGACCTCTACCAACAAGCGACTGCGTGACCTGCCCGACAAGGCGGGTCCTGGTATCATACAGTCATTAGGTGTAATGAATATCACCGATGAGCAATACAATGAGATTGCCGAATACACCACTACGCTGACTAAGGCCGACACTACTCAGACGATGAAGTATAAAACATCTTCAATTGGATAGTCAAGAACATCAAGTACGAATACTCTGACAACGACCCCTATGCCACGTTCAAAAACCGTAAGGCTATATGCCAGGGTTATGCCAATCTGCTCACGGTGATGTGCTACTCACAAGGCATACCTACAGTGGTAGTCAATGGATTTCTCATTGACCCGAACTGGGGTGAGATGGGGCATGCATGGGCATATACCTGTCCTGACAGCACATGGACGGTGAGCGCCCCCACCAACAATGGTACCTTCACCATGAAATCGTATGGCAAGTATGGGCATCTATCACCCGTAACGGCCGATGTGGACATCTTCAAAGATGACGTAGCCGTATACAACTATGCCGATTGTCTGCCCAATATCAAGGAGGTGCATACAGATAGCAACCCCTTCACCGTACCCTACAGTACCAACGGATTCTTGGTAAACTCCTTCAATCCTACAACTGAATTGCCCGAAGAGATAAAAGAAATCTACATTGGACAGAATATTAGCAGTTTGGGCAATGCCGAACAGAACAATGTAGGCCTCGTCCAAAACGGTATTTATCTGCAAGCAGCATATGTAGATGAGAAGAATGAAACTTTGATGGATAACAAAGGAATTGTATACAAACGCAATGGAGGCAAACCACTGCTCTACTATATTCCTGGTGCTATGACGTTTGTCGAACTGCTCCCGATGGAGGTGGTAGAGAAAAATACTATCTACAATCATATGAATGTAGAAGAGATATATTTCCCCGAAGGCACCAAGCGTATCGAAAGTTTTGCCATCGAGAACTGTCCGAAGCTGAAACGCATATACATTCCCACCGATGCTGAGATTGCTAAAGATGCCCTATACAACATCCCAAATCAAGTGGATATCGTGCGTGGAGCACCCAGTGGCATCACCAACATAACGATGGACTAAATAAACAAAAATAGGAAAAACAATGCGGCAAAGAGACCCTAAACGAGGGTTTCTTGCCGCATTTCTTTTATAATGAGATTTTTTTGAGTAATTTCGCAGCCGAAAACAATAAAAAAGACAAAATATATGGCACTTCAATGCGGTATCGTAGGGCTTCCCAACGTGGGCAAGTCGACCCTTTTCAATTGTTTGTCTAACGCCAAGGCGCAAGCGGCAAACTTCCCTTTCTGTACAATCGAGCCCAATGTGGGCGTTATCACCGTACCTGACGAGCGACTCACCAAGCTCGCCGAGCTGGTACATCCGGGCCGCATAGTGCCTACAACAGTAGAAATCGTTGATATTGCCGGTCTCGTGAAGGGCGCGAGTAAGGGCGAGGGGCTGGGCAACAAGTTCCTGGCTAATATCCGTGAGACTGATGCCATCATCCACGTGTTGCGTTGCTTCGACGACGACAATGTGACTCACGTAGACGGCTCTGTAGACCCCGTACGCGATAAGGAAATCATCGATGCCGAGCTGCAGATCAAGGACCTTGAGACCATCGAACAACGTATACAGAAGGTGCAGAAGCAGGCGACAACAGGTGGCGACAAGCAGGCTAAGCTGCAATATGAAGTGCTATGCAAGTATCGCGACGCATTGGTGCAGGGCAAGTCGGCCCGCAGCGTATCGTTCGATACCAAGGACGAGCAGAAAGCAGCCAAGGAACTCTTCCTGCTCACCTCGAAGCCTGTGCTCTACGTGTGCAATGTAGATGAGGGCAGCGCAATTAATGGCAACAAGTATGTGGAGCAAGTACGTGAAGCCATCAAGGAGGAGAATGCCGAACTGCTCATCGTAGCGGCCAAGACCGAGGCCGACATCGCCGAGCTGGACACCTACGAAGACCGTCAGATGTTCCTCGCCGAGGTAGGCTTGGAGGAGTCGGGTGTGGCTCGCCTCATCAAGGCTGCTTATGCACTGCTCGACCTCAAGACCTTCATCACCGCTGGTGAGATGGAGGTGAAAGCCTGGACCTACCGTAAGGGTTGGAAGGCTCCGCAGTGTGCCGGTGTCATCCACACCGACTTCGAGAAGGGCTTCATCCGTGCCGAGGTCATCAAGTATGACGACTACATCAAGTATGGTTCTGAAGCTGCCGTACGCGAGGCAGGCAAGCTTTCCGTAGAAGGTAAGGAATACATCGTGCAGGATGGCGACATCATGCACTTCAGATTTAATGTATAAAAGGCTATGATTACTTGGAATCCCCCTCTCGGTATTGGCCCGATACGCTTCTACGCCCTTTTCTGGATGATAGGGCTTGCGGGAGCCTATTTCGTGGTGCAGAAGCTCTACAAGGAACAGAAGATTAAGCCCGAACTCTTCGAGCCGCTGTTCTTCTACTGCTTCTTCGGCATCCTCATCGGGGCGCGCTTGGGCCACTGCCTGTTCTACGAACCGCAATACTATCTGTCCGATTTTCCCCGCTTCATCGAGATGCTGCTGCCCATCCGCTTCACGGGTTCGGGCGTGCGCCTCATCGGCTATCAGGGACTTGCCAGCCACGGTGGCACATTGGGCTTGATGATAGCCCTGTGGCTCTATGTACGTAAGTACAAGGTACCCTTGTGGACCGTGCTCGACAATATTGCCATTGCCACTCCCGTCACCGCCTGCTGCATCCGCTTGGGCAATCTGATGAACTCCGAGATTATAGGCCGTCCCACAGGTGGCGATTTCGGTTTCATCTTCACCCAGGTCGATATGCTGCCGCGCCACCCTGCACAGCTCTACGAGGCCATCGCCTACGCTGTGTTTGGCCTCATCGGCTGGTATCTCTACCGCCGCATGCCCCGCAAGGTAGGTACCGGTTTCTTCTTCGGTTACTGCCTCACCACCATCTTCACCTTCCGCTTCTTCGTGGAGTTCTGCAAAGAGGTGCAGAGCGACTTCGAGGTAGGCATGCCGCTCGATATGGGCCAGCTCCTCAGCATCCCCTTCGTAGTGCTCGGCGTATGGTGTATGCTACATAGCCGCAAAGCGAAGGTCGGGAAGAAATAAGGGTACACATTAGAGGGAGAAAGCCAGAATAGGACATAATACAAGGGAGTTATGATAACAATCAGAGGCTTGTGGAGAACCGTGTGTTATCCATTTAGAATATTTGTACAGGCTCCATTGCTGAGGCGTAGGCAAAGGAGGTATGTAAAAGAACTCAAGCAAAAAGAGCAGATAAATGTCGTGTTCTTTTCCATGTCGTTGCCGATGTGGAAATACCAAGCGCTGTATGAACAGATGAAGAAACATCCCCGCTTCAAGCCTTTCATCGTATTGTCTCCTACTCCTCAGTTTACAAAGGAGATACAGAAAGCAGAAGTAGAGACAATGCGAAAGTATTTTGGCGAGCGGGGCATCTCGTATATTGATTATGACGTAGATAGCGGTAAATGCGTGAACTTACGTAAGGAAGTTGACCCGGATATCCTGTTCTATCCCCAACCATACGACACTGTCTTGAAGCGTAAGTATTCATTCTATCACTTTAAGGACAAACTGATATGTTATTATCCCTATGCTTTTTGGATGGCCTCAGGGAAAGAATGGTTTGATTCAGTCTTTCATCACTTTGCATGGAAACTGTATTATCCGACGTCGGGGCATAAGACGGAGGCAGCTAAATGGATGCACAATGGGGCTTCAAATGTGGTCATTATTGGGCATCCTACCACGGACCGTTATCTTCTTGAACGTCCTGCGGACGTTTGGAAGCCCCAAGAGAAAAAGAAGAAGCGGATTATCTGGGCACCGCACCATACCATCAGACGGGATACCACTCCTCCAGGAACCTCGCATTTCTTGCAGATGGCAGAGTTTATGGAGGATATAGCCGTTCGATATGCTGCCGATCTGCAAATCGCTTTCAAGCCACATCCCCGATTATTTACCGCGCTTTGCGAACATTCTGACTGGGGAAAGGAGAAAGCGGAAGCCTACTATCGTCGCTGGTCGGAGAAAAGCAATACACAGTTTGAAGATGGTGATTACAAAGACTTGTTTATGACATCGGATGCCATTATTCATGATGGAGGCTCCTTTATTGTGGAGTATCATTATTCACAAAAGCCTGCCCTCTATGTTACCGACAACTTGGAGGGAAGGTTAGAGGAACTGATGGATTATGCCAAGGAAGCACTATACGCTCATTATCTTGCAAAAAACAATGCCGAGGTGCTTCATTTTATTGAATCGGTAGTTATAGCAGGAAATGACACCATGCAGCATACCCGTAAGTCTTTCTTTGATAAATACTTGTTGCCTCCAAACGGGAAAAGTGTTGCAGAGAATACATTGGATGATTTGATTAATGCTTTCCCTAAAGACTGAGATCTATAATTGTTATGTCTGTTGTTGACCAAAAACGTATTGCCAAGAACACAGCCTTGTTGTATGTAAGGATGCTGTTCATCATGGTTATCAGTCTGTATACCTCACGTGTTATCTTGGGGACATTGGGAGAGGTCGATTTTGGTTTGTACAATGTTATTGGAAGTATCGTTGTTTCTTTTTCGTTTCTCAATGGGGTAATGTCTTCTGCATGTAGTAGATATTTTGCCATTGAAATAGGACGAAATAACCAGCAAGCATTGAATAAGGTCTTCAATCTCAATGTGACGATATTCGTGATTATTGGTATTGTCATTCTTATTCTCTCGGAAACCATCGGTTTATGGTTCTTGAACAACAAGATGGTAATACCTGCCGACAGAATCGTTTCAGCGCAATGGGTGTATCAGTGCTCTGTCATTGCTTTTGTTGTCAATATGATTACAACACCATACCGATCTGTTGTGACTGCGCGGGAGGACATGAAGGTGTATGCATATTGCAGTGTAGTGGAAGCAATACTGAAGTTGTTGATAGTATATGTTCTTGCGATTTCTCCAGTAGATAAGCTGTCATTGTATGCAGTACTTACCTTATTCCTTTCTATAGGAATAGGTGCATTTTATCATTTTTATTGCCGGCACCATTATCAAGAATGTTGTTTCTGTTTTTGCTTTGATAAAGTGCTATTTGTTGAGATATTGCACTATACCAAATGGCAAGTGCTGGGTGCTATTGCGGAAATTGGTAAAAATTCAGGTGTTAATGTGATTTTGAATATGTTTTTCGGAGGAGCAGCAGTAAATGCAGCACGAGGAATAGCCTACCAAGTCAATATGAACATCAACCAGTTTGTACAGAATTTTGTAGTGTCATTTAATCCACAAATAATCAAATCTTATGCTGTTGGACAGAATAAGGAAATGATGGATTTGGTCTTTTCGAGTTCAAAGATTTCCTATTATCTGCTTTATATCCTAGTCTTACCGATTTATCTTGAGATTGAGCCAATATTAAGCATCTGGTTAGGAGAGGTGCCCCAATATACTGCAATATTCTGCAAGCTTACCCTGTTGGCCTCCTTGGTAGACTCCTTGTCCTACTCGTTGGCTACGGCAGTGCGTGCTACAGGAAATGTCAAACAATTTCAGTTATTGGTGAGCGGAACGCTTTTGTTGGTGGTACCTTTGTCATATGCTATGGGTAAATGGGGAAGATGCGAGCCTGTTGATATATTCCTTTTGGTATTGATTATTGCGGTCATAGCTCAGGTGTTGCGTATTTATGTGATGATGCGATTACATAAAATGAATTTGATGGAATATTTCTATAGGGTGATAGCTCCTGTGATTGGAGTCTCATTATTATCTATTCCGATTCCCGTTGTTACCAAATATTTCCTTTCTGAATCAATTTTGAGTTCTTTACTAATTATAGCTTTGAGTCTTTTATCAGCAGGCATATCGATTTTTCTTATAGGACTGACCAGATCTGAAAAAAAGAAATTGCAGGATAGTATAAAGCAAATAGCAAAAAAAAATGGTTGGAGAAAAGTATGTTGAATCATTTAGTCGCATGTATATTATGATAGATCTACTCACACAGCAAGCTTTGCGGAAGCAATACAATCCAGAAGGCTCCTCTCTTCGCAGATTGCAGTTGCAAATGTTAGATATACTCATTGAATTTGATCGGATTTGTCAGAAACATCAGATTCCTTACTGGTTAGATGCAGGAACACTCTTAGGAGCTGTAAGGCATGGAGGATTTATTCCTTGGGATGATGATCTGGACATATGCATGTCTCGTAGAGATTATGATAGATTCCGAAAGATATGTGTCGATGAGTTGGCGGCCCCATACAAGTTGCGAGACATTGGTGCTGCGGACAACAATTACTCCTATTGGGCAAAGATTGTTGATGAAACTGTAGTGATGCGTAGAAAACTGAGTAATCCGACAAGAGTCCTTCAATATAATATCTGGTTGGACATATTTGTTGTGGAGAGTGGCAGTGTAGATACTAAGCATAGAATAGAGCCTATATATGGCAAATGCCTTAGAAGGAAAAATAAGCAAATAACTGATGGGCGACTAAACTATATTCTTGCTACACTTCTCTTACCTATCATAAATGGCGGAATCAGGCTCCTTCGTTTATGGAACAGGGTAGCGCACAAGAATGAATATATATATATATATGGTGTGCCATTCTATCCTAAACACTTGAAGGAATACACTTTCCCACTTTCTACCATTTCGTTTGAAGGACATCGGTTCTGCGCTCCAGGTGCCCCGGATGGGTACTTGAGGACATTTTATGGAGACTATGAGTCAATACCTTCTGTAGAGAAGCGGATAACACACGATTTTTTGTTAGATTAGGGGAAAAGAGAATTCCTTTATCAAACTTATTCTATTATTAGTATCGTATTCTTGTGTTTATTTTGTACATTTGTCGTGCTGATAGAATGATTATTGTAGAAAAATAGTATGGAAACGAGCGAAATCAGATCTTGTTTGACTCTACAGTATCCCAATATGGAACTTGTTGAGATAGACAAGACTACATTTGTATTTGAGGAGAGAGTGAAGCAGAAATGTTTTCACTGCAAAAACTATGGATATAAATGGACATGCCCCCCCCGACTACCTCAAGTAGATTATCCTATGATGTTTCAAGAATATGATCATGCAGCCGTCTTAATCTACAAAGCGCCGATTTGTGATTCCAATTTTGAGGAGGAACGTTTCAAATCCACCAATCAATTGCATAAAGCTTTATTGTATTTAGAGAAGGTGTTATATGAGAACAATAGTCCGATGGCTCTTTCTTTTATTGGTGGGAGTTGTAAATTGTGTAAAAATGGATGCAATAAAGAGAAATGTGTCAACCCCTATTTGTCAAGAATCCCATGGGAAGCAACAGGATGCAATGTCGTGAAAACGTTGAAGAAGAATGGTATTGAGGTGGCATTCCCACTTACTGATTATATCTATAGATATGGCCTTTTTTTATGGTAACAATTAAATAAGTATTGAAATGGAATATATAATATTAGCAGCAGGAGTAGGGTCACGCCTATATCCTTACACGAAGAATAGTCCCAAATGTTTGGTAAAGGTGACAAATGAGGAGACTGTCATTGAACGGGCAGTTCGTCTGATTGAGAAGTACGATAAGAAAGCCAATATCACCATTGTTTTAGGATTTCAATATAGAATTGTACAAGAGCTTCTAGGAGACCGTTGCAACTATATAGTAAATCCATTCTATAAGGTAACTAATAGCATTGCCTCTCTATGGTTTGCTAAGGATATTCTACAAAAAGGAGATGATACGGTGATTATGAATGCCGATATTGTTTTTTCAGAACTATACGCCAAGGAAATATGCTCATTTCCTGGCGATTCGGTGATTTACTACGATTCATCAATACGTGCTAATGGAGATTACAATGTTCAAGAGATTGATAATCAAATGGTCGTGATGGGAAAGGAATTGGAAGAATATAGCGGAGAGTATGCCGGAATAACGAAATTCACAAAAGACGATGTCGCTATCCTGCTCTCTGAAATTAATAATATGGTCTTTGATGATTTATATGATCAATGGTACGAGAATGCATTGGTGCAGATGTCTCTAAATGATAGGAGAACATTTAAGACTTTTGATGTGGCGGAATTTGAATGGTCTGAAATAGATTCAATAGGCAATCTAATGAAGATACGTACAATTATAAAGAATGAAGCCGTGATGTGAGATGCACGTACCAATATCGAAGGTGTCTATGAAAAGAGCTCTAGTTACAGGTGGAACCAAGGGTATAGGATTGGGTATTGTTAGAATGTTGATAGAGGAGGGCTATTACACAATCATAACGTATTCAAGTGATCAACAGGCTGCTATATGTTGTGAAAGAGAATTGTCTCTTATTACTCAAGACTATGAAATCATTCAAGCAGATCAGAATGACTATGATTCATTGCGGGCATTGGTCGCACATGTGTGTCAATCTGGACGTATAGATTGTTTGGTATGTAATGCTGGAACAACATTGCGTAAAGACATAATCTCTATATCGAACGAAGAATGGGAAAGTGTTATGAACGTGAATGTCAATAGTAACTTCTATTTAATTCGTGATTTGTATAACAACTTTTCCAGTCAAGCGCGTATTGTACTGATTGGCTCCGTATTAGGTATATATCCTCATTCCTCTTCTTTGGCGTATGGCGTGACCAAAGCAGCTGTCCATGCTCTTGCTAAGAATCTAGTCAAGAGTTTTGAAGGTACAATGATAACTGTGAATGCTATTGCACCAGGTTTCGTTGAAACTGAATGGCAAAAGGATAAACCGGAAGAAATTAGAAACAATATTTACTCTAAAACTGCAGCAGGGCGATTTGCCGCGATTGATGAGGTGGCAGATGTTGTACGTCTATGTATAAACAACTCTTATTTGAATGGAAGTATTATAGAAATAGACGGAGGATATTGTTATAAATAGGAATTTTATGAGGAACATAGGAATTATTCTCGCAGGAGGTGTCGGCGCCCGTTCGGGGCTTGCTATGCCTAAACAGTTTTTCAAAGTTGCAGGTAAGACCGTGATGGAACATACTGTCGACGCGTTTGAGCGTCATCCACAGATCGATGAGATTGCACTTGTTGTCAATGAAATGTACCTTCGTGATGTGGAGTCCATGATTTTACGCAACAAGTGGGCGAAAGTGAAAAAGGTTCTCTTGGGTGGCCAAGAACGTTATCATTCAAGTTTGGCAGCAATCAAGGCCTATGACCATGCTGAATATAATCTTATCTTCCACGATGCCGTGCGTCCATTGCTCAGCCAACGTATTATTGACGATGTGATAGAAGCGATGGAGCACTACAATGCCGTAGATGTGGCAGTACCCGCTACAGATACCATCATTCAAGTTGATGAAAAAGGTGAATTCATAGACAATATCCCTAATCGACGCAATCTTCGCCGTGGGCAAACACCTCAGGCATTCAAGCAAGGAGTTATCAAGAGGGCTTATGAGATAGCATTGCAGGATCCGAACTTCGTTTCGTCGGATGATTGCGGAACAGTAGTTAAATATCTTCCTGGTGAGAAGGTGTATGTTGTGCAGGGGGAAGAATCAAATATCAAGCTAACCTATAAGGAAGATTCTTATCTGATGGACAAATTGTTCCAATTGCGTACTACTTCCATTACCCATGATACAGACCTGTCACAAATACGCGGGAAGGTAATTGTTATATTTGGAGGGAATTCTGGCATTGGGGAAGAAATGGTGCATTTGGCACAAGCCAATGGGGCCAAAGTGTATTCCTTCTCTCGCGGAACAACAGGTACGGATATTGGGGATAGAGATGCCGTTCGGTTGGCTTTGCAGAGAGTTTACACTGATGAATTGCGTATAGACTATATTGTTAATACTGCTGCTATTCTAATAAAAGAACCACTCATTACGATGGATGATGAGGTTCTTGATGCAATGATTCGTACCAACTATGACGGTATGGTGAATGTGGCTATAGAGGGATTCTCCTACTTGAAAGAGAGCAAAGGGCAATTGTTGCTCTATACCTCAAGTTCATATACCCGTGGGCGTGCATTCTATAGTATCTATTCGTCTACTAAAGCTGCCGTTGTCAATTTTATGCAAGCATTGGCACAGGAGTGGGAGGGTGATGGTATTCGTATTAATGTCATCAATCCCGAACGGACGAAGACGCCAATGCGTGTCAAGAACTTTGGCAGCGAACCGGAGGGAACTCTATTGGATGCCACTAAAGTCGCGGAAGTATCGTTGGCTACATTGCTGAGCAATATGACGGGACAGGTCATTGATGTGCGTCGTGATAAAGAAGAATAATAGCACTCACTACAGTTTATGACATCTCCTGCCGATAGTGTGAAGAAAAGACGTGACTCCAACATGGAGTTGTTGCGTATTGTTGCGATGCTATTGGTATGCGTTGTTCATGCTAATTTTCGAGCGCTTCCTGTCCCTACTTATGAGGAAGTGTACACTAATGTCAGTTCCTATATTCTTCGCTATTTTACGGAAAGCATATCTATTATCTGTGTCAACCTTTTTGTCCTACTTTCGGGTTGGTATGGGCTTCAACTGAAGTTAGGGAGGTTGAAAGAACTTATTCTTCAGGTTTTATTTTTCTCATTACTCGGTGCGGTCATCTATTATGCAATGCATCCTTACGAGTTCTCTTTCAAAGAGGCAATCAGTAATATTTTATTATCGGGGAGATGGGATTATTGGTTTGTAAAATCATACTTAGGTCTTTATATATTTGCGCCAGTACTAAACGCTTTTGTGGCGTATGCTGACAAGAAACAATACCAAACAGTTTTGATTGTTTTCTTCATGTTTCAGACGATTTATGCCTTTATCTTTTGGGATGGAGCATCATATTTACAGAACGGGTATTCTGCCCTATCTTTCATGGGATTGTATTTGTTGGCTCGTTATGTACGTCTTTATCCTCTTCGGATTTGGCAACTGCCCCGTGCTTATGATCTTGCCATATATGTAGGAATCTCATTATTTACCACTCTGGCAGCGTTTATTCTGCAACGCTATAACCTGCCAACGGGAAATCTATACTATTATTCCTCGCCTTTGGTCATTGTGTCTGCTTTGCATTTCATGCTATTTTTTACGAAAATACATTTTCAGAGTGGTGTCGTCAATTGGATAGCGGGGTCTACTTTTGCTGTTTATCTATTACATTCGAATCCTTATCTGGCTTCGAAGTATTATGATGATGTTATCATGTGTTGGTATCAGGAATTGCCTTTGTGGCCATTCCTTCTTCATGTGATATCCTTCATCTTGACAGTTTTCATCATTGCAGTATTGCTTGATAAGGCATATGCTGCATTCGTTAGGACTTTAAGAGGAAAGTTGAAATGAAAAAGCGTTTCTATACATTGTCATTGACTCCATACCCTATTGACTTGTCAAAAGACCCGGGTATGATACCTTATTATTTGCATCGTTTGGGATATGAATCTCACTTTGTCTCATTTATCAGACCAGATGCAACCGATGCGTTTCAGAACCAGATTGAGGGTGTCACTCTTCACTATTTGGGTGAGCAGAAACTTCCTCGGCATCCACAGCTTATGATGTGCTGTCGCAAGGCATTGGTATTTATCTTAAAATTCAGGAAAAGCATAGACATCCTTAACCTTTACTATCTGAAACATTCCATGATATATGGATTGTTCTATAAATTGGTGCATCCCAAAGGATGTTTGTATGTCAAGGTGGATATGAATGTAAATGCCTTCGAGAAAGAAAGCCGGCAGGCGCTACATTTTATACGGCGGTTCGTGTACAAGCTATATTTGCACTATATTGTCGACAAGGTCACCGTAGAGTCGTCTTCTGGATATGCTCTTTTTCAAGAGCAGTTTAATTTACCCTCATCAAAGCTAATGTATATGCCCAATGGCGTTGATGATATTTATCTAGAAAGGGTACCCCCTATACCCTTCGAACGGAAGCGGAATATCTTGATTACCGTTGGACGTATTGGTGCACCAGAAAAGCAACATGAGTTACTGCTCGAAGCGTGCAGACATATTGATTGGAAGGATGATTGGGAACTTCATCTGATAGGACCTGTGGAAGATAGCTTCAAGTCTTATGTAACAGAGTTTGTCAGCGAGACGCATTTGGAGAATCGCATAAAGTTCATTGGAGCAATCTACGAGAGAGAGAAACTCTTTCAATACTATAATTGCGCGAAGATATTCTGTATGACTTCTCGTTACGAAAGTTTTGGATTTGTCTGCGCTGAAGCCTTGAGTTATGGCAATTACTTGCTGACAACCCCCGTATCCGCTGCTACGGATTTTGTACCGAATGACGGAATCGGGAAGATTATCAATACGGCTAAAGAACTGGCAGAAGAGGTGAATGACTTGATTGCAAATCCTGAAAAGTTGTCGACAACCTACTCGTCCATCATCAACCATTCGAAATCATTCCGTTGGTCTGCTATTTGCAGAAGTTTGGATGCTTTTCTTCGCCCGTAGCGCATCACAGCACCTTATAGTGCCGGGCCAAGAATCGAAGGATAGGATGTGTGATGCATCGCGGGAGATATTGTTTGAAGGCACGCACTATACGTTTACGCATAATCATTGAGTGGCGTTCGCGGGCTATGTCCACTCCGCGCGACTCAATAATATCATACAACTCGTTTACGGATTCTATGTGGTGATTGTAGGTGGTGCCTCCTGTCATTTCTACGCGTGCCACCTGCAAGTCAATGTACACAAATTTGTGGCCATCAAGGTACAGCGAGGACAATTGCTCAAAGTCGGCGGCGTACCTGTACTTGAGGTTGAAGGGGTGTGATTGCAGCAAGGGGAGCTTTACGAAAGTCGCTTGATGCGAGATGGCCATCTTGTGATTGATGTAGGCCACCTTAGGTCTTACCTCATATACACCATATTCCAACACCTGTTCACTGTTCCCATAAACAACATCTGCATCAGGATGCTCCTCGATGAAACGGGCTATTTTCTCTACCACCTCATTGTCAGCAAACACGTCATCGGCATTCATAAAAAGGAGGTAGTCACCTGTTGCGGCAGCTATACCTTTATTCATGCCATCATATAGCCCTTTGTCCTTTTCGCTTACAAAATAGACAATCCGGTTGCTATATTGCTCAATGATTTGCTGCGTACCATCCGTACTGCCTCCATCAATAATCAGGTACTCGACATTCGGATATGTCTGGTTTATCACGGATAGTATGGTCTTCTCTATGCAGTCGTATGTGTTATATGACACAGTAACGATGGAAATCTTGGGGCATCTCATCATTTATTCAATACAAATAGCTGG
Organism: uncultured Bacteroidaceae bacterium; assembly: GCA_964570685.1. GTDB lineage: Bacteria > Bacteroidota > Bacteroidia > Bacteroidales > Bacteroidaceae > UBA1189. Next base: position 16,877 of record CAZMZC010000001.1, read on the forward strand.
TTATCGCTGTGCAAATGTACACATTTTGCTATTATTTTACTACTTTTGTAGCGGAATAATACTACATTTATATGCCACACGTATCATTGATTATCCCGATTTACAATGCAAGTCCCTATATCGAGGCCTGCTTGGCTTCGCTCGTGGCACAGACGATGAGTAACATTGAGATATTGCTCATCGATGACCATGGGCGCGATGATAGTATGGAGCGTGCACGGAGATTTGTTGAGACTCATCCGAGCGGCAAGACTTTCCGCTTCCTTGCTACACCGCATAATATGGGGCCTGGTCCGGCACGTAATGTGGGCATTGAGGCTGCTCAAGGTGAGTACGTGGCTTTCATTGATAGTGATGATGTGGTGGAGCCCGACTTTTGTGAGCAGCTGTATCAGGCAGCCAAGCAGTATGATGCCGACCTCTCCTATTGTCAAGCACAACTTGTCAAAGGCAGCGAAGCACACCCCATGGGTAATCCAGTGATAGAGGACGGTGCGTTCAACGGAGAGAAACGCCGTTTTTTTCTCACCCATTACACCACACTCTTCGTATCCTTCCTCTATCGTCGCTCGCTGCTCAATGAGTATGGCATCCGTTTTCCCTCTACGCGCAGTGCCGAGGATAGCTATTTCCTTACTTGTTCGCTGTTGGCCGCAAAGTGTATTGCTTGTGTCGATAAGCCGCTATATCACTATCTTGTGCACGATGAGTCACTTTCCGAAGTGCGCAACCCAAAACGCTATCAAGACAAGATACAGTCCTTCGACCTGCTTATGCAGTTTACCCGTGAGAAGGGACTCTACGAGCCCGATAAGGCAGAGCTCGACTACATCTACTTCAAGAAAGCCTATCTGCTGGACATCTTCACCTATATATATAATGAGGACTATCCGCAGACGCTTGTCTTGAGCAAGATATTCAACCACCTGCTCAACTTTGTCCCCTACTATAAGCACAATCCTTATTACAGGAAAGACTATAAGATGCGCTTGTTGCATACCCTTATCCGCAGCTGCCCCGCTTTGGCCAAAAAGCTGATACCTCTCTATATCCGTAAAACAAAAATGAAACTGTGATGAAGCCACACGTACGCATACGCTTTGTTGACTTTTGGGACGATTTCGTCCCCGAGAAGAGCCTTTTCTATCAGTTGCTGAGTGAGAAGTATGAGATTGAATTGTCTGAAACGCCTGATTATCTCTTCTGTTCCGTTTTTGGTGATGAGCATCTGCGTTACGACTGTGTGAAGATATTCTACACGGGCGAGAACCAGTTCCCCGACTTCAACCTCTACGACTATGCCATCGGCTTCGACCGTCTCGGCTTCGGCGACCGCTATTTCCGCTTGCCCATCTACTACCTCTATGCCAATGACTTTGCTGCCATGCAGGCAAAGCACATGATTGAAAACCTCGATGGAAAGGCCGATTTCTGCAGTTTCGTCTATTCCAACAACAATGCTTCGCCCCACCGTGAGCAATTCCTCGACAAGCTCAATGAGTATAAGACCGTCTCATCGGGCGGACGCTATCGCAACAATGTGGGTGGGCCTGTAGCCGACAAGTTGCAGTTCCAGCTTACCCACAAGTTTAGCATCGCTTTTGAGAACAGCAGTTATCCTGGCTATTGCACCGAGAAACTGGTGCAGGCATTTGCCGCCTGCACCATCCCCATCTATTGGGGCGACCCACAGGTAGCTGAATCATTCGATGAGGGAGCCTTCATCAACTGTCACCGCTACTCCTCTTGGGACGAGGTTGTCGAAGAGGTCAAGCGGATTGACCAAGATGATACGCTATGCCTGCAGATGCTGCAGACCCCAGCTCTGCGACATTCCGAAGAAGATAGCCGTGAAGCCACACTTCAACACCTTACAGACTTCTTGTGCCACATTATAGACCAGCCACTTGACACAGCCACCCGCTACAATCGCTATTATTGGGGCAAGCGCTACAATGACCGCATGAGACAATACGCCAAGGCTTATAGGAATTCTTTGCGTGGCATGGCTGATTATCTCTACAAGAAGTATTTCTGGAAGTCTCGCCGCAAAGGCATCCTATGGAAGATTGACCGCTGGATAAAGCGGAAAGCATAGACTGAGATAGGCTTTCCTCCTCAACGGCAAAGTAATTTTGGCAGTTAAAAACTGCAGTTTGCAAGGCTCCAAACTACAGTTTTGGCAAGAAAAAACTGCAGTTTTAACGAGGAAAAACTACCGTTTAGTTGAGGTGTGTACTGAAAAAGCCAAAAGGAACTGGAGTTTTTGCATAAGACCTCTCATTGTAAAAAAACAAAGTTAACTTGACTTTTTATTCGCTTATTCGTATCTTTGCACCCAAAGAATATAAGTATGCTTCTGCCTTGCCTACATCCCGAATTTGTTGAAGCTGGCTGCGACGAAGCTGGTCGTGGCTGCTTGGCGGGTGATGTGTATGCTGCTGCGGTGATACTGCCGCCCGACTATACGCACCCCTTGCTCAACGACTCCAAGCAGCTCACCGAACGGCAGCGCTATACCCTGCGCGAGGATGTGGAGCGCGATGCACTGGCTTGGGCGCTGGGCATCGTCACCGCCAAGGAGATTGACGAGATCAATATCCTCAACGCCTCTATCCTGGCCATGCACCGCGCCTTGGATGCGCTCACCCTGCGCCCTCAGTATATAGTCATCGACGGCAATAAGTTCAAGCCCTATGGCGAAACGCCCTACGAAACGGTAGTCAAGGGCGACGGGAAGTTGATGAACATCGCCGCGGCATCCATCCTCGCCAAGACCTACCGCGATGACTATATGAACCGCCTGCACGAGGAGTACCCCCACTACGACTGGAACCACAACAAGGGATACCCTACGGCCAAGCACCGCGCAGGCATCAAGCAGCATGGACTCACGCCCTATCACCGCATGAGCTACAACCTCTTGGGCGATGGACAATTGTCGCTCGACTTTGGATGAGGCATCAGCGAACGATACTAAATAGAAAATAGCAAACATTAAGAACTCGCCTCTTACTAACTAACTCTCCGTGATGTCGGAAAGCCCCCTCTTCGGGAGGGGGTTGGGGGAGGCCCCAAAAATTGGATGATTATGAAAAAGACACTTCTCACACTCGCAGTGCTGCTCTGCTCCTTGGCAGGCATGGCACAACGGCCCTCGGTAAGTATTCTGGGCGACTCGTATTCCACCTTCGAGGGTTACCTTACACCCGACACCATGGATATCTGGTATTTTGCAGGAAGCAAGCGCGATGCTCGCCGCACCGACGTCAGCAAGGTGGGCGAGACGTGGTGGATGCAGCTCATCAAGAAACGCAACTGGAAGCTCGAGGTCAACAACTCGTGGTCGGGCTCTACCATCTGCTACACCGGTTACCGCGACGAGGACTATAGCAACCGCTCCTTTGTGCTGCGTACTGCCGCCCTCGGCAGCCCCGATATCATCCTCATCTTCGGCGGAACGAATGATTCATGGGCAGGAGCACCTATCGGAGAGTATAAATATGCGGATTGGCGCCGTGCCGACCTATACACCTTCCGTCCTGCCATGGCTTGCATGCTCTCGCGCATCCAGGAACGTTACCCTACGGCCGATGTCTACTTCATCTCCAACGATGGTCTCAAGCCCGAGATTACCGAGTCTATGGTGGAGATTTGCAAGCACTATGATGTACCATTGATACAGCTTCAGAACATCAGCAAGACTGCCAGCCATCCCAACATCGAGGGTATGCGGCAGATTGCCGAGCAGATAGACAAGGCAATATACTAATTCCGACTTTTCTCCGTTAGTATAGAAAACGACTCTGCCAGCAGAGTGTATTGGCTATATATATGGAATGGATTAACCGGACACGAGCCATCAAGGTGGCCCTTATCGTTATCGCCGTACTACTTGGCGTAGCTTCCCTTGTATTCTCCAATTACTTGGTACGCGATCTGGAACGTGAGGAGTTTACGCGAATGGAGGTATGGACTGAGGCGATGCGCACCTTTAACAATGCCGACGAGAATACCGACCTTAACCTTGTACTCACGGTCATCAAGGGCAACAACACGATTCCTGTCATCGTACTCGATGATAAAGGAGCCATCGAGAGCTACAGCAACATACGCATCCACGATACCGATACCTTGGGCTATCTGATGCGCGAGGCAGCCGCCATGCGCGAGGCAGGCCATATCATCCGTATGGACATGAACGAGCCTGGGCGCTACTACGACGTGTGTTATGACGACTCGCTCATGCTCAAGCGTCTGGCCGCCTATCCCTACATACAATTCGGCGTATTTGTCGTGTTCCTCTTGGTGGCACTCTTCGCATTGCTCAGTATGAAGCGTTCCGAACAGAACCGCGTGTGGGTGGGCCTCTCCAAGGAGACCGCCCATCAGCTTGGCACGCCTATCTCCTCGCTCATGGCCTGGACAGAGATACTACAGACAAACTATCCCGATGACGATCTCATCCCCGAGATGGGTAAGGATGTGAAACGTCTCGAGGTTATTGCCGAACGATTCTCCAAGATAGGTTCCCTGCCCGAAACTACGCCCGAGGACCTGGGTGAGGCACTGCAGCGCGTAGCCCAATATATCGACCGCCGCTCATCGGAGCACGTCACTATCCACTACCATGCGCCTGAACGGCCCATCAGCGTGCGCATGTGCAGCCCCCTCTTCGAGTGGGTCATCGAGAATCTCTGCAAGAATGCCATAGACGCCATGAACGGCGAGGGAAGCATTACTCTGCACGTGGCACAAACCGATGAACGTGTATATATTGATATAACTGACACCGGCAAAGGCATCCACAAATCACACTTCAAAAGCGTGTTCTCACCCGGTTTCACCACCAAGAAGCGCGGATGGGGCCTCGGTCTCTCGCTTGCCAAACGCATCATCGAGAGCTACCACAAGGGGCGCATCTACGTCAAGCACTCGGAGCTGGGAAAAGGCACCACCTTCCGCATAGAACTGAGGAAATAAAGCATCCCCACATTCATAGGCTAAACCGAACTAAAAAATGCTGCCCATCCATTTCGCCCCACTGCAAGGACATACCGATGATGTGTATCGCCGCATACACCACCAACTGATAGGCGGAATAGAACGCTACTATACGCCATTCGTACGGGTAGAGGCGAGTGACATACGCTCAAAGGATCGCCGCGACATTGACCCGAAAAATAATGTAGGAGTGCCCGTGACACCACAAATCATATTCAGGAACGTAAAGGAATTTCTCTTCCTCATCGAAGAGATGGAAACATTGGGCTATCGGACGATAGACTTGAATATGGGATGCCCCTTTCCTTTGCAAGCAAGGCACGGACGCGGTTCGGGAATCCTCGCTCATACAGACATCGTGAACGATATCGTTACCATCATCAAGGAGCGTCCGCAGCTGACCTTCTCGGTAAAGATGCGCCTCGGGTGGGAGAATACAGCGGAGTGGTTGCCCATAGTGGAGATGCTTAACGACACGCCATTGGCTCATATCACCCTGCACCCACGCACAGGCACGCAAGGATACAAGGGTGCCATTGACCACGATGCATTTGCCCGTTTCTATGAGGTTTGTCGCCATCCAGTTTTATACAATGGCGACCTTACCACCTTAGCACAATTGCACGAGATGGAAGAGCGTTATCCCCGACTGGCTGGATTGATGGTAGGACGCGGGCTGCTGGCACGCCCCTCACTGGCTAAAGAGTATGCCGAAGGACGTGAATGGAGCCATGAGGAGCATATACGCACGCTACGCACACTGCATGCAAGGCTTATGGAGGAATATGGCCGCATCGTCAAAGGCGATGCTCAGTTACACGGGAAACTGCGTACTTATTGGGAATACACCGAACCAATCATTGGACACAAGCCCTACAAAAAGATAATGAAGAGTGGAAATTTAAGGAATTATCTAAATGCAATCAAGGAGCTGCGATAACAGCTCCTCGATGTTGCATATACGAAAGTTTAGTGTAAGGATTTCTTACGCCTCCCCCTTGAAGTCGCTCAAGCGGGGCACATAGGTTCCTTTCTGCTCGGGCAAGCGGATGGGACCAAAGGTCTGCTCGTACTTCTTGAGATTGTCCTGCAAGGCGAGCATTAAACGCATAGCATGCTCGGGAGTAAGGATGACACGTGACTTCACCTGTGCCTTAGGCAAGCCAGGGAGCACGCGAATGAGATCCATAATAAACTCCGATGAGGAGTGTGAGATAACAGCCAAGTTGCAATAGATGCCTTGGGCTACGTCTTCCTTCAGTTCTATCTGAAGCTGGTTTTCGGGTTTCTTTTCCATTATGATTACATTTTAATTAAAGCTATTAAGAGCCGTAGGGGAATGGTCATCTCCGATGTCCTGCCAAATCTACCAAGTCCTGTTTGGTGCGCAAGTAAGTAGGCAACGAATCGATGGCATCGATGAGGTCGTCATTGAAGAGGTCGTCGCCCTCCATCACGAAGGAGTGTATGGTGCGCTTGGCTGCAAGGTTGTTGTCGCCGTAGTACTTGGATATCATCTCCTTGTCCTTCTCCTCCTGCTGCTGCCGTTCGGCTCTCTCCTCGGGAGTCTCCTCATGCTTATCCTCAGGGGCATTGTTCACCTCGATGGTGGTGTTCATGCCGGGAATGTTGCTCACGCCGAAACCTGTAGCAAGGATGGTAATCTTCACCTCCTCGTCGAGCGACTCATCGGTAGCCATACCCCAAATGACCTCGATATCCTTGCTGAGGAACTTGTCGGTGAAGCGGCCAATCTCCTCCATCTCCTCCACCACGAGCGGATGCTTGGGGCTGTCGTAGATGTTGAAGAGTATCTTCTTGGAGTTGTAGATGTCGTTGTCATTGAGCAACGGCGAGTGCAGGGCATTCTCGATAGCCTCTGCCAGGCGCTTCTCGCCCTTACCGGTACCGTAGCTCATGATGGCCACACCACCATTGCGCAGCACCTTGCTCACATCGCGGAAGTCGAGGTTGATGGTGCCCTCCATAGTGATGATTTCGGAGATACTCTTCACGGCAATGGTCAGCGTATCGTCTACACGGCGGAATCCCTCGCTCACCTTGAGGTTGGGGTATATCTCGAAGAGGCGTTCGTTGTTGATGACAAGCAGTGCATCGACATGCTTGGAGATGGCATCCACGCCCTTGAGCGCCTGCACAATCTTGGGGCGCAACTCAAACTTGAAGGGAATGGTGACCACGCCCACGGTGAGCACACCCGACTCCTTTGCTACACGCGCCACGACGGGAGCGGCACCCGTACCCGTACCACCACCCATACCGGCGGTGATGAATACCATCTCCGTACCGTCCTGGAACTGCTTGCGGATGTCCTCGATGTTCTCCTCAGCAGCCTGACGGGCCACATTGGGGTCGTTGCCCGCACCGAGACCTTTGGTCGTGTTGCGCCCGATCTGCAGTTTGACAGGAATCTCCGACTTGGCCAACGCCTGATTGTCGGTATTGCACAAGACGAATGACACGTCCTGAATGCCCGTACGGTACATATTCTTTACGGCATTGCCGCCTCCACCGCCCACACCTATCACCTTGATAATCTTCGGAGCCTCGGTAGGCAGGTCAAATGGCATAATATCGTTATCGTTCATAGTGCTATCGTTTTATTGGTTATTTTCATCATCGGAGAGGAATACGCCAATCTCTTTCTCAAAGTTCTCTCCCACAGACTTTATCCTCTTCATTATACCCGAGAGGAATCCCTTCTGCTTTTCCTTTCTCTCTTCAGCTCTTTTGGCCGCCTCTTCGCGCTTGCGCTGGCGCTCCTCCTCGCGTTTCCTGTCGCGTGCATCTTGAGCACTCTCACCATTCTTGTCGAAGAGATTTCCCGTAACGGCTCTTCCCTCATCTCCGGGCTTGATGTCCATCTCCAATACCTGACTTTGGGTGCAGCTCTCCTCACCGGCCATGAGCAGCCCCACGAGTACCCCCTGCGTGCCGTTCTCGGGGCACTCGGCGGTAGCCCAGTCTACGGGCACCACGGTATCGTGTGCCAGGCGCACCTTCGCCGGCTGGAACTTCTGGGCAAGCACATTCTCCACTCCCTTTAGGTTGATGCCGCCACCGCAACATACCACCCCGGCAAGCAGGTTCTTCATCTCGTAGCCCGATGCCTCTATCTGGTGGCATACGTTGAGCAGAATCTCCTCGAAGCGGGCTTCAATGACATCATGTACCTTGCGCACCTCTATCGAGCGACCGGCATCGAGCTGTACCGTCTCGTCAGATGATGTTGGAAACACAAGCCCGAACTCGCGCTTGATGCGCTCAGCCTCCTGCTCATCGAGCTGTAGCGAGCAGAGGTCACGGGTGATACTTTGTCCGCCCATAGGGACTACGGTAAGAAAGCGCAAATACCCACTTTTGTATACTGATACGGTAGTGGTGTCAGCCCCGAAGTCCACCAACACACATCCTTGACGGCGTTCATTATCGGTGAGCAACACATCGGCAGCCACCAGCGGAGCTATAGAATCGTTGGCTATGTTCACTTTGGCCAGTTCGAAGCTCTTACCCGTATTGTCCATCACCGACGTGCGCGCCAAGATGTTGAGAAAATTACCCTCAATGCGCGTGCAGTTCACACCCACAGGATCATTCAAAGAGTTATTGCCTATTTTATACTCCTGCGACACCATCACTAGTATGTTGTGCCCGGGATACTGCTTCATGGCATTCTCCTCCTCCATATCGGTGACAATGACATCCGATACGCGTGTCTCCTCCCCGAAGGTACGCTCCACGGCATTCAGTTCCGAGTGCAACGTGTAACCGCCCACACCCACGTATGCCTGCTCTATGGTGGCATTGTTCAGCTTGGGTTCCAGGCGGTTGACGAGGTCGGTGAGGCACTGGGCCGTCTTGTCAATGTTGTACACCACGCCACGGCGTACGAATCCCGAGGCAGGTTCGCTGGCGTATGCCACCACTTGCAAGCTACCGTCGGGGCGCTTGCGTCCCACCGCACCGGCTATCTTCGATGAACCGAGCTCGATGGCTACGATTAAGTCATTTGTTGCCATATATATTACTATTTTTTTGTTCCTACAACTTGGTTATTATAGTCAACATTGATGTGTGAATATCTATTCCATCCCACTTCGCTGAGACCCTTTTCATAGAAGGTACGCAGTTTGTCGAACTTGTAGGCGTAATTTCCAGGGCGACCCAAGACGATGGTGTGGTCGCCCACACGGGGCACCAGCTCAATCTCTTCGCGTGGAGTGACGTAAATTTGCTCTATCTGTGCGTTCCACAGGTCGTCGGCACGGAGAAACTGTGCCAAGGTGAGCAACTCCTGACGGGCAAAGCCACGACTGATATGTCCCGTAGCCACAGGGATATAGGTGGGGCGGGCTATATGCTCTATCACTTCGCCCTCTTCGTCGAGGTAGAAGCTGTCGCCCGAGTCGGCCATGACGCGCAGGATAGGGCGGCGGCACTCGACTTCCACCACCACATAGCCGGCTATCGTCTTGTAGCACTCGCTGGTGGCGATGAGGGGAACCTCGCCCAACACCTTTTCTATGGCGCGGCAGCTCACCTCCTCGATGGGGCGACCCGTAGGATCCAAGTCGTTCTGACGGAGCAGGGCCACGATATCGGCCGTTGTCATATAGCCCATCTCCAGACTGTCACGTATCTCCAGACGGACGCCCTTGCACACCTGGTCGGCAGGTTTGTTGCAGAAGGCTATCGTGGCAAACACGATGTAGCCTGCCAGCAAAATGAGGGCGATGGTGGATAGTATCTTCTTCATTTCTCCAGTATTTTCGTTATTTCAGTCGCATAATTCTCTATATCACCGGCACCCAGCGAGACGAGCACCTCCAACGCATCCTTCTTGGCCTCTACGGTGGCGAGTACCTGGGCCTTCTGTATCATCATCTTCTCTACGCGGGCATCGAGGTTGTCGTAGATGAGCTGACTGGTGACTCCTGGGATGGGTTCCTCGCGGGCTGGATAGATATCGGTGAGGATGACCTCATCGAAGAGCGAGAGGCTCTCGGCAAACTCGCGGTAGAAGTCCTGTGTGCGTGAGTAGAGGTGAGGCTGGAATATCACCGTCACCTTGCGCCCTGCATACAACTCGCGGATGGAGAGGGCGCTCTGGCGTATCTCGGCAGGATGGTGGGCATAATCGCTGAGGAATACCTTGGTGGGGGTCTTCAGCCTGAAGTCGAACCGCCGCTCTACGCCACGGAACGTGGCCATCCCCTCGCGCAGTTCTTCGTCGGTAACACCTGCCAGCTGAGCCATCGCCATAGCGGCTACGCCATTGTCGATGTTGATGCTCAAGGGCACTCCCAGCTGGACATCCTTGACGATACCCTGGGGCGACACGAAGTCGAAGACTATCTCTCCGCCTCCGATGCGGATATTCTGTGCATGGTAGTCACCCTTGTCGCGCGAATAGGTGTAGACACGTACACCGGGCTGCACACGCGGCGTTATCTCCAATCCTTCGTGGATGATGAGCACACCATCGGGGCGGATGAGCGAGGTGTACTTCTCGAAGCTCTCCCAATAGGCCTCGGGCGTGCCGTAGATGTCCAGATGGTCGGGATCGGTGGCAGTGATGACCGACATGTAGGGCTCCAAGTGATGGAACGAGCGGTCAAACTCATCAGCCTCGACCACCACATAGTCGCTCTTATCCGAGAGCAACAGGTTGGTGCCGTAGTTCTGCGATATGCCACCGAGGAAGGCCGTAGCCCCCACATGAGAGCTGTGTACCAGATGAGCAGCCATTGAGGAGGTCGTGGTCTTGCCATGTGTGCCGGCTACGCACAAGCCCCTACGGCTGCGGGTGATGGTACCCAACAGCTGGGCACGCTTCTGAACCTCGAAGCCCTGGCCGCGAAACCACGTGAGCTCGCTATGCTCCTCGGGCACGGCAGGCGTGTACACCACCAGCGTATGCACCTTGTCTTTGCAGCTTTCAGGTATCAATGCACAGTCATCCTCATAGTGGATGGCAGCACCCTCGCCATTGAGCCGCTCGGTAAGTTCGCTCGGCGTGCGGTCATAGCCCGCCACCTCCTTGCCCAACGACAGGAGATAGCGTACCAACGCACTCATACCGATGCCACCAGCACCGATGAAATAGACAGACTTTATAGTATCAATCTTCATTTCTTATTTCTATAGTTTTGAGCCAGCGCAATCACCTCATCAGCAATGGCCTCAGCTGAGTTGTGGAACGCCAAAGTTAATATATTTGCGCGCAAGTCGGTTAATTTTTCTTCATTTTTTATCGTCGCGAGAGCAAGAGATATCAGGTCCGAAGTGGCGTCGGTATCCTTGACATAGAGAGCAGCGGCCTTATCGACGAGGGCAAGGGCATTCTTGGTCTGATGGTCTTCGGCCACATTGGGAGAGGGTACCAGTATCACCGCCTTGCCCAGCAAGCAGAACTCAGAGATAGAGCCTGCTCCTGCACGTGATACCACCAGGTCTGCAGCGGCATAAGCGGCATCCATACTACTAATGAAATCGCACACATGCACATTGGGGAGTTCGCGGCCGCGAAGCTGCCCTGTAATTTGCTCGTAATAGAACTTACCCGTCTGCCAGATGAGCTGCACATCAGTCCCCACAAGGGTATCCCACGCTTGCGTCACACTTTCGTTGAGGGTGCGGGCACCAAGGCTACCCCCAACAATGAGGATGGTCTTCTTCGTAGGGTCGAGTCCGAAACTCTTGACAGCCTCATCGTGAGTGATGGTACCTGTAAGGAGATTCTGTCTCACGGGATTTCCCGTAAGTCTTATTTTGTCCTTCGGGAAGAAGCGCTCCATGCCCTCATAGGCCACACAAATGCAAGAAGCCTTCTTTGCCAATAATTTATTGGTAACACCAGCGTAGGAATTCTGTTCCTGCAACAAGGTGGGAATACCCATCGCACCGGCTTCCTTGAGTGTAGGACCGCTAGCATAACCACCCACGCCTACAGCCACATCGGGGCGAAAATCACGGATGATACGGCGTGCTTTGCGGCGGCTTTTCATCAAGCGCCACAGCACGGCAATGTTCTTGAGCAAATGCTTGCGGTCGAAGCCACTCACTGGCAAACCGATGATACGGTATCCTGCAGCAGGCACGCGCTGCATCTCCATACGGTTCTCGGCCCCCACAAAGAGAATCTCTGCATCGGGACACTTGGCCTTCACGGCATTGGCAATCGACAAGGCGGGAAAGATATGACCACCTGTACCGCCACCACTCACTATGAGTCGGATATTGTTCATATTCATTCTTCTCTTAATATCTCCGGTATATCCTCTTCGGTATGCACGGCCTCAGCAGCCTGCGCATTCCGGTTCATCTTCTCTGTATGATAACTTACGCTGAGTATCATACCTATGTATCCGCAGTTGATAATGGTAGATGTACCGCCACGACTTATCAAAGGTAAGGGCTGGCCCGTCACAGGAAACAGTCCTACGGCTACCATCATATTGATGGTGGCTTGTGCCACAAGCATCAGCGCACAACCCATCACCAGAAAAGCAGGGAAGTAGCCACGACACTTCTGCGCTATCTTGGCCGCCCGCACAAGCAATATGATGTACAGGAGCACCACAAATGCGCCACCCAAAAGTCCCAATTCTTCGATGATGATGGCAAAGATGAAGTCAGAATAGGCCTGAGGCAAATAGTCGCGCTCTACAGAGTTACCCGGTCCACGACCGATAACCTTGCTCGAAGCAATAGCCATTGTTGCGTGTGTTTCCTGGAAGTTCTCATCGGTAATCTTAAACTGGGCGGCAGGCACTGGGTCAGAGGCCTCGAAGAAACGTTCGAAACGCGCTTTCCAAGTTGTCAGACGGTCTAACCCGGGGATACTTTCCAACGTCTTATAAGGTAGTAATAAAAGTGAGGCGAATAGCGCCACAGCAACACCCAATACCAGCACAAGTTTTCCCAACTGCTTCATTGGTATGCGACCCACATACATCATCAGAAATACCACTCCAAAGAGCAGTACCGCAGTGGAGAGATTCTCCGATACGATGAGTGCACATACGATACCCGTCATCCATAACACCCATTTCATCGCATTCTCCTTGGCTCCATTTTCCGTCTGTAGACGCGAGAGGATAAGTGCCGTACCTATAATGACACCCACCTTGGCCAGTTCAGAGGGCTGTATGGTAATAAAGCCGAGGTCAATCCAGCGTGCTGCTCCATTCGTAACCGCACCCTTAACCAGTACCCATATCAGCATACCCACCGACACAGGCACCAGCACCAATGGCACAGCCTTGTAGAAACGGTAAGGGATGAGATGCGCTGCATATACCACGATACAGCCAAGCAACAAGTTTGTACTATGTTCGCGAATAGGCCCCCAGTAGTTGGGCTTGCCATACGTGAGCATACTGGCTGCACTGAACACCTCGACTACCGAGACGAGCAAAAGCAGCATAAACACTACCCAAACGACCTTGTCGCCATGAAACACTCTATTCAGGAAAGACATATTTGCAATTTACAATTTGACGATTTACAACTTACAATTTCCTCACACACTCCTTGAACTGCTCACCACGGTCCTCATAACTCTTGAAGAGGTCGAAGCTGGCACAGCAGGGACTGAGTAGCACGGCTTCACCCTTCTGCGCCATGCGATAAGCAGCATCAACGGCATCCTTCATGCTCTGCACATCAGCCACGGACAATCCAAAGGGGTCGAAGAACTCGTGCAGCTTCTCATTGTGCAAGCCCATATAGATGAGCCCCACACACTTCTCACGCACGAGGTCGGCAATCTCCGTGTAGTCGTTGCCCTTGTCCTTGCCGCCAAGGATAAGGATGGTCTTCTGTGTCATGCTCTGCAGGGCATACCAGCAACTATTCACATTTGTGGCCTTGGAGTCGTTGATATAGTCCACCCCACGCACCCGCGTCACATATTCCAAGCGGTGCTCCACCCCCTTAAAGGTTGCCAACGCCTCGCGGATAACCTCCTTCTTGATACCCGAAAGCGATGCCGAGATACCCGCCGCCATCGAGTTGTACAAGTTATGCTTGCCCGTAAGGGCCAGCTCCTCCTGCTCCATATTGAAGGCATAGGGAGCGGTGAAATAGAGTTCGTCAGCATCGGTATAGGCAGTGATACCCTCGCGCTTTTCCTCGGCAAAGGGGTACAGCCTGGCGTGAATGCCATGCTTGGAGAGCTCGCGCTGGATGATGGGGTCGTCGTCCCAGAAGATGAAGGCATCATCATCGGTCTGGTTCTGCACGATGCGGAACTTGGCATCCACGTACTCCTGCATATCGTGATTGTAGCGATCGAGATGGTCGGGCGTGATGTTGAGCAGGATGGCGATGTTGGCACGGAACTCATACATGTTGTCGAGTTGGAAGCTGCTCAGCTCGATGATATACCAGTCATAGTCACAGGTAGCCACCTGATAGGCCAAGCTCTGTCCGATGTTGCCCGCAAGTCCCACATTGTAGCCTGCACTCTTGAAGATATGGTAGATGAGCGATGTAGTGGTAGTCTTACCGTTACTACCCGTGATACACACCATCTTGGCATCGGTGTAGCGTCCGGCAAACTCAATCTCTGAGATAACAGGGATGCCCCGCTCCTGTATCTTGAGCATCATGGGTGCATCGCCCGGTATGCCGGGGCTTTTGATTACTTCGTCAGCATTCATGATGAGCGCCTCGGTATGCTGCCCGTCCTCCCAAGCGATATGATACTCGTCGAGTATCTGCTTGTAATGCTCCTTGATCTTCGACATATCGGAGAGGAATACATCGAAACCCTTCTTCTGTGCCAGGACAGCGGCACCTACGCCACTCTCTCCTCCGCCTAATATTACGATTCGTTTCATTGTTATCTTATCTTCAATGTAATAATGGTCACCGCAGCCAATATGATGGTCACAATCCAGAAGCGCACGGTAATCTTTGCTTCGTGGAAAAGGGTGTCGGGGTGGGTCACCTTGATGCTACAGCCCGGATCCATCTTTTGCACCTGTGCCACCGAGGTGCGGAAATGGTCATGGATGGGAGTACGCTTGAAGAAGCGTTGCTTCACCCCTTTCTTCTTGCCAGCCTTATAATAGAAACGCTGGATGATGACCGAGAGACTCTCCACAAAGAACACGCCGCAGAGGATGGGGATGAGCAGTTCCTTACGGATGATGATGGCACTCACGGCAATGATGCCACCAATGGTAAGGCTACCCGTATCGCCCATAAAGACTTGGGCAGGGAAAGCGTTGTACCAAAGGAAACCGATAAGCGCACCTACGAATGCACACAAATACACTACCAATTCCTCGGAACCAGGGATATACATAATATTGAGGTATCCTGCCATGGAGATATGGCTGGACACGTAGGCCAGTATGCCCAGGACGACACCGACAATGGCCGAGTTGCCTGCTGCCATGCCGTCCATGCCGTCGTTGAGGTTGGCACTATTGGATACGGCTGTCACCACGAGGATGGTCATGAAGACAAACAGAATCCAACCTCCCACTTGCTTATACTCGCCCAACCAGTTGAAGGCATTGGCATAGTCGAGGTTGTTGTTCTTGAAGAAGGGGATGGTGGTCTTGGTAGACTTTGTTGCCTCGCTCTTGTGTACAATCTCGGTAGCCGCATTGGCTCCACGCTGCACCTCGATATTCTCGCGGATAACAGCATCGTCGCTCAGGTATAGCGTGAGACCCACGATGATGCCGAGGCCCACCTGACCGATGATCTTGAACTTGCCGTGCAAGCCCTCCTTATCACGTTTGAACACCTTGATATAGTCGTCAGCAAAGCCCAAGGCACCAAGCCATACCGTAGTGACAAGCATCAGAATCATATAC
This sequence comes from uncultured Bacteroidaceae bacterium, assembly GCA_964570685.1. Taxonomy (GTDB): domain Bacteria; phylum Bacteroidota; class Bacteroidia; order Bacteroidales; family Bacteroidaceae; genus UBA1189. The sequence continues at coordinate 32,737 of CAZMZC010000001.1, forward strand.
ACATTGTCGAGACGGCCGAGCAGCAAGCACGGGATGAGTATCGCTGCCAGGATGATGACACCGCCCATAGTGGGAGTGCCTATCTTCTGCACACCGAAGGGGTCGATGCTTGCATCGCGCTGCGTCTCGGTAATCTGCTGCCGCTTAAGCATATTGATAAAGTGCTTACCGAAGATGGTAGACACCAGCAGGGCGATGATGATGGCCAGCAGTGAACGGAACGAGATATAGGTAAACATACCCGCACCAGGCACGTTCAGTTCGTTCAGGTAGTCAAAGAGGTAGTATAACATAGCTGAGAATCATTATTTTTAGTTTCCAAACACTTCATTCAATATCTCCTTGTCATCGAAGTGGTGCTTCACACCCTTTATGTCCTGGTAGTTCTCGTGGCCCTTGCCGGCAACGAGGATGACATCGCCCTTCTCGGCAAGCATGCAGGCCGTGCGGATGGCTTCACGACGGTCAACGATGGAGATCACGCAGGACTTCTGTGCAGGAGTAAGTCCGGCAAGCATATCATTGATGATGTCTTGCGGTTCTTCGAAGCGGGGGTTATCGCTGGTGATGATGACCTTGTCGCTCCCCTTCACGGCCTCCTGAGCCATGATGGGACGCTTGCCCTTGTCGCGATTGCCTCCGGCACCTACTACGGTGATGACCTTACCCTTGCCACCCTGCACCTCGTGAATGGCACTCAGCACATTGGCTATGGCATCGGGAGTATGGGCATAATCGACAATGGCGGTGAAGCCCTGCGGTGAGTGTACAGCATCGAAGCGACCACTCACAGGGCGCAACGTGCTGAGCACGGTGAGCACCTCCTCGGGGCGCTTGCCCAGGAGACAGGCTGTGCCATATACGGCGAGGAGATTGCTGGCGTTGAACTTACCGATGAACTGCACGAACACCTCCACGTTATTGATGTCGAGCATCATGCCGTCGAAGTAGTGCTCAAGGATACGCCCCTTGAAGTCGGCCAAGCTACGGAGCGAGTAGGTATACACCTTAGCACGCGTATTCTGCGTCATCACCAGTCCGTTCTTGTCATCGAGGTTGGTCACCACGAAGGCATCCTTGGGCAGGGCATCGAAGAAGGCCTTCTTGGCACGCAAGTAGTTGTCCACGGTCTTGTGATAGTCCATATGGTCACGTGTGAGGTTGGTGAAGATACCACCAGCAAACTTAAGTCCACCGATACGGCGCTGCGCCACGGAGTGTGAACTCACCTCCATAAACACATACTTGCAGCCCTCATCAGCCATGCGGCTCAACAGGGCATTGAGGGTGATGGCATCGGGCGTGGTGTGCTCGGTGGGGATGGGCTCATCATCAATATAGTTGCACACGGTAGAGATGAGTCCGACCTTATAGCCCATCGCACGGAACATATTATACAATAAGGTAGCAATGGTGGTCTTTCCATTGGTGCCAGTGACACCTATCAGTCTCACCTTCTCCGTAGGATGATCATGGAAGGCTGTAGCAATAGGACCTACCGCCTCTTCGCTGTCGGCGACACGGATATAGGTGATGCCTTCAGCCAACGCTTCGGGCAACTGCTCACACACGATGGCCACAGCACCCTTGTCAATGGCACCCTGTATGTACTGGTGGCCGTCGACCTGTGTGCCGCGCATAGCCACAAAAAGATGGCCCGATGCTATACGGCGCGAGTCGATATGCACATCGGCAATGTCGCACTGCACATTGCCAATGACCTCTTCTACACGTAATCCTCTGATGATGTCTGAGAGTAACATATTGTTTTCCTTTTATTTCAACTTCAAATATATTATCTGTCCTTTTCGAGCAGCATTACCATGAGGTATGCTCTGCGAATACACCTTGCCCTTGCCCGAGATATTCACCTTGAGCCCACATGCCTCAAGCAGATACAGGGCGTCTTTGGCTCCAAGCCCCCTTACATTGGGAACCTTGCCTTCTGACGGATTAAACGGTATGTCGCTGAGCAACACGTCGGAGCTGCGGCTCTCGGCATTGCCCCATACGGGCTTGCCTTCACGGTAGGGCACATCGGCATCCCACTCGTGGCAGATGTCGAGTTCGTCAAGCACGTAGCGGGCATCAGCGATGTTACCCTTCGCCACCTTGGGAATGAAGATAGCCGTTGAGTCCACCAATTCGCCTATCTCACGCTTATCGTCGCGTGCCATTACGCGTTTGGCAATCTCGCCAAATACCACACCGGCCACGCCGCCGCCCGAGATCAAGCCACCACGTGTCTGAATAGAAACGATACAAGTGTATTTGGGGGCATCGGCAGGGAAGAATCCGCAGAAACTGAGCTGATGGCCTCCACCCCTGAGCTGACCACCAGAGGCAATCTGCGCTGTACCGGTCTTACCCGCTACGAGGAAGTTTTCTGATTTAGCCTGACGGCCAAGTCCTGTAGGCTCGTTGACCACCATAGTAAGCATCTTGGTGATGTCATCAAGGGCTTGCTGCGAGGCTATCTTGTCGATGAGAACTTCGGGTTCATACTTCTCCACTACCCGACCATCTTCGAGGATACATTCAACAAGACGCGGTTTCACGAATTTACCGTTGTTGGCTATGGCGTTGTAAAATGACACAATATTGATAGGGGCAATTTGAGTCTCGTAGCCGATAGACATCCAAGGCAGCGCAGTGCGTGACCAATTGCTTTTATCCTTATTCGGCTTACGTATTTTTGGAGCCCCTGTACCAGGCAACAATGGGAAATGGGTGGCCAATCCCATACGATGCAGTCCCTCAACGAACTTCTCTGGTTCCTTTCCGTAATTCTCGTCAATGAGGCGAGCAGTACCCACGTTGGAGGAATACATTAGCACCTGCGGCACACTGAGCACGCCATAGGCACTTGCCTTGTTCCAGTTATGGTCACGCATCGTAGCCGAGCCAAACTTGTATAATCCACGATTAGCATCTACCGAGTCGTTGAAGCTAATCTTCTTATCGTCAAGGGCCACCAGTAGCGAGGCGGTCTTGAATGTAGAGCCCGGTTCCAGAATGTCAGTAAGAGCATTATTCTTCAACTCATAATAGTCACCATCATCGGCACGACTCATATTAACCATAGCCTTAATATCGCCCGTCTCTACCTCCATCACTACCACAACACCGGTGCGAGCATCACCACCGTATTGCTCGTTCTGCTTATGCAGCACATCAAGCAGTGCCTTCTCGGCAATATCCTGTATCTCCACATTAAGCGTAGTCTTCACATCGCACCCCTCGATGGCTGGTTTGTCCACGATGGTTATGTCCTGCCTATTAACACGTTTCACATGTCCCAGCCCAGGTTTGCCGCGCAAGTAGTCGTCGTAAGCCAACTCGATACCGTTTTTAGCAGAATCAACTTTGGCATATACATCACCCAAAGTGCGTCGGGCAAGCGAACCATAAATTTTCTTGCGCTCAACATTGCTCTCGGTAAAGAAACCTCCGCTATGGGAACTTTCGCACAGCACGGGCAGTTTCTTTATCTCTTTATATTGGGCATACGACACACGTTTGGGATATAGTTTCCAATAGCGGCTACGCTGTGCACGTCCCTTACGGAGAGTCTGACGAAACTCTTCTACGCTCTTATCGGGAAGAATACGGTGCAGACCTTCACATATCTCCGTCTCATGCTTTACAAGCAGCGAGTCGCGTCTATGTTGCGCCTTAATACGGCGAGTTTCATCACTGTCCGACACTTTGAAGTCCATCAGTAACGTATATTGCGGTACACTACTGGCCATCAGCAGGCCATCGTCACTGAGTATGTTGCCACGTTTGGGAGCAACGACCACACTATCTTTCACGCTACGACTAGCCACCTCCTCCCAGTAGTTACGTTCAAAGATCATCACCGACATTGCCTTGAGCAATATGATAATGCCTATTAGCGCCATCAGTATAATGATGGTGAAGTAGCGTGATACTATTTTCTGATCCTTTGGACTCTGCATCTCTTTTATTTACTATTATTTCTTAATCACTACAGGTGACTTGGTAGAAGCCTTCAACTCACTGCCTTGCTCCACAATATACTTCTGTATATTCGATTCGCGGCTTTTTTCCATTAATTCGCTCGACCGGGCTAATGCTTCATATTTTACATCGTTGAGTTTGGCACGTAGCATCTGTATCCGCACCTGTTCTTGTTGGAAGGCATAGCGGTTACCTACATATACAATCACCAAGGCAGCTACTAAAGCAATCATTCCAGCCTGACGCGCCAAGATGTCTGTCAACATATTGCCGTCAATCCACGACTTTAGCGTACGCTTACGTTTTTTCTTCTGTTCTGCCGCCATCTTGTTTGATTTTCACCATTTACAATTTCCGTTTCTCTCCGATTCTCAACTTTGCACTCCGCGAGCGAGGGTTCACCTCCTGTTCCTCCTTGCTTGCCACGGCCACTCTATCCACCAAACGGTAGGGCGACGGCTTCGTGCCATAAATATCCTGCTCCACTTTTCCCTCTACGTTTCCTGTCTTCATCAAGTTCTTCACCAGCCGGTCTTCAAGCGAATGATAGGTGAGCACCACTAGACGCCCCCCGGGACGGAGCAGCTCGGTAGCCGACTGCAACATCTCTTTCAGTGCCTCCATCTCTTCGTTCACCTCGATGCGCAGTGCCTGGAAGAGCTTGGCCATCTCCTTCTTCTCGCGGTCACGCCCGAAGAGGCGCTTCACCGTCTCGTAGAGCTGTCCCGTGGTCTCTATTGGAGCCTGCGCACGTGCCTTCACAATCACCGATGCCAACTTACGACTATTGAGCAGTTCTCCGTAAAGGTAGAATATATCAGCTAGACGTTCCTCGTCATAAGTGTTCACAATGTCGGCGGCCGTATGTCCCTCACGGCGGTTCATGCGCATATCCAACTTTGCATCAAAGCGGAAAGAGAATCCCAGCTCACCCTCGTCGAACTGATGGCTCGATACACCTAAATCGGCCAATACACCGTCGAGCTGTTCCACATCGTGGTATCGCATCCAGTTGTGCAGGTAGCGGAAGTTGCTGCGTACGAAGGTAAAGCGTTCGTCGTCCACGATATTGCGCTCGGCATCGGCATCCTGATCAAAGCCGTAGAGCCTCGCATCGGCATCCATTCGCCGCAAGATCTCACGCGAGTGCCCTCCACCGCCGAAGGTCATGTCGGCATACACGCCACCAGGGCGAATGTCGAGCCCGTCTACCGTTTCGTGCAGCATTACTGGTATGTGATAAGGTGTATCCATCCGTATATCTTTTTTTCAAAATTCTTATGAGTAGTAGGCCTCCAAACGTTCAATGCAACTTGGCGCCACACGTATTAAGAGTATCTTCAGCCTAAAATTCTATCATTCATCAGCGCCTCAAGTTCCGCACCGAATGTCGACTCATCAGCAAACGCGCTGTCTGCCATCTCCTTAGCCCATAATTCTAGGGTGTCATCCATACCGATAAAACGCACTTCCCCCTTCAGCTCTATGGCCTCGTGATAGCGTTTCGGTATCAATATACGTCCATTGCCGTCAATAGTGAGTTCGTCTACTCCTGCCACAAACCGGCGGAACCACATCTGCTCTTGACGGTTCCAGCGGTTGAGCCTGCTGCGCAAGGCATCAAGCTGCTCATTCCACGTACTCTCGGGATACAGCACCAGACAACGCTGATGGATGTCTTTGCGCAACATCAGCTTCTCGTCGCCCGACTTCTGCAACACGCGGCGGAATGTGGCGGGAAGGAATACGCGACCCTTCTCGTCAATCTTAGCCTCTATGTTACCGATAAAACGTGCCATTCAAGTACTTTTTTGAAATTCGCTTCAAAGTTACACAATTCCCCACAATTCCCCACTATAAACCACAAAATATTTTTCCACAAGTTTTCCACAGCCTGTGGATAACTCTTTCAAAACCCTATCGAGTTGATTCTGAAAGCCGTTTTCAGCAAGAAATAAAAGTGGGGGACAAAATAAAAAAAATACAATTTTACAATTTACGAATTACGATTTATCTGACGATTTGGCAATTTGACACTTTTATACTACATTTGCATCCATAAAAAAGTATATTCGCTAAAAAGGTAAAAACATGAGCAAGACCACATCAAAACTCGTAGAAAAGAAATACCTCGTCCCCTTCATCCTCGTCACCTCACTCTTTGCCCTGTGGGGATTCGCCAACGACATCACCAATCCCATGGTAGCCGCTTTCCAGACACTGATGGAACTCTCGGCCGCCAAGGCATCGCTCGTACAATTTGCCTTCTACGGCGGCTACGCCACCATGGCCGTGCCCGCCGCCCTGTTTATCCGCAAGTACAGCTACAAGAGTGGGATCCTGCTGGGATTGGCTCTGTATGCCGTCGGTGCCTTCATGTTCATCCCTGCTGCAGCATATCAGGAGTTCTCTTTCTTCTGCATCTCGCTCTACGTACTCACTTTCGGCCTCGCCTTTCTTGAGACCACGGCCAACCCGCTCATACTCTCGCTGGGTGCCCCCAAGACCTCGACGCGCCGCCTCAACCTCGCACAAGCATTCAACCCCATGGGCTCACTCTCAGGTATGGCCGTAGCCGCCCTCATCGTGCTGCCCAACCTCATCTCCGACAAGCGTGATGCTACAGGCGAAGTCATCTTCCACTCGCTCAGCGAAGCCGAGAAGGCCGACATCCGCCTCCACGACCTGGCCGTCATACGCGACCCCTACGTGATGCTCGGACTCTTAGTACTCGCCGTACTGCTCATCTTCGTATTCACCAAGATACCACAAACCCGCGGACAAGGCGTGAAAGCCAAGAACAGCGACACCCTACGTCGCCTGTGGGCCAACAAGCTCTACCGTAGCGGTGTGGTAGCGCAAATGTTCTACGTGGCTGCACAAATCATGGTATGGACTTTCATCATCCAATATGCCGACAATCTGGGCATCGACAAGGCTACCGCGCAGAAGTTCAACATCGCTGCCATGGTTCTTTTCCTCACTTCACGCTTCATCAGCACTTTCCTCATGAAGTATGTCAACTCGCGCCGCTTGCTCATGTACTTCGGCATTGGAGCCTGTGTCGCCAGCCTCGGCACCATCTTCATACAAGGCATGGGCGGCCTCTACTGCCTGGTAGCCATCAGCGGTTTCATGAGCCTCATGTTCCCTACCATCTACGGTATCGCATTGGAGGACGTGCAAGCCGAGGACACCTCGCTCGGCGCAGCCTTCCTCGTAATGGCCATTGTGGGCGGAGCCGTAATGCCTCCGTTGCAAGGTATGATTATCGATCTAGGCTCCGTATGCGGTCTTCCCGCCGTAAATGCTTCCTTCTCCCTACCCCTTCTATGCTTCGTCATCGTCAGTTGGTATGGCTGGATAGCTTACAAAAAACTAAAATGAACTGATATCAAGAAAATGTACTAAGCCAAAATAAAAAAACAATGAAGAAACTGCAAAATACCCTCACCCTAACGGCCATGTTTGCCATAACTGGCTGCACCCAAAACCCGATGGCCACCATAGAAGGCAATATCACCGAAGCTGAAGGCAAGACACTGTACTTAGACCACATCGGGATAGAGCGAACCACCGTCACCGATTCAGCCCAATTGAATGCCGATGGAAGTTTCCGTTTCCGTGTGCCCCAACCCGAGTGCTTCGACTTCTACCGCTTGCGCATAGGCCGCGAAATCGCATACCTTTCCATAGACTCCACCGAAACACTTCGTGTAAGTGCTACTCTCCCCACCATGAGCATTGCTTATCAGGTAGATGGGTCAGACGACAACCTTATGCTCAAGAGACTGGCACACAAGCAGAGTGAACTGCAACATGCCATACTCACTCTCGTACGCAACTCAGGTCCAGAAATTGGCACTACTCGAGCGCGTATCGATACGTTAGTAAGACAATACAAGGAGAGCGTGCGTATGGAATATATCTACGCTGCTCCTGGCAAGCCTTATGCCTACTTTGCTCTTTTCCAAAGACTAGGAGACGATCTCATCTTTGATCCTCTCACCGTTCGTGACGACATACGTTGCTTTGCCGCCGTAGCCACCAACCTTGACCTATACCACCCTGAGAGCGAACGCGCCAAACATCTCAAGAACATAGCCATCAAGGGAATGAAAAATACCCGTCCGCCGCAGACCATAGACTATAGCGCCATTCAGGACAAGATTGTAGAGGCTTCGATTATTGACATCAACCTGCCCGACATAGACGGCATAGAACGCCGCCTCACCGATCTCAAAGGCAAGGCTGTGATGCTCGACTTCACCGCCTACGGACATGAACAATCGGCTGCCCGCGTCATCATTTTGCGCGAACTTTACAACAAATATGCCAGCCAGGGATTCGAGATATATCAGGTATCACTCGACCCCAACGAGCACTTCTGGAAAACTGCAGCCGAGAACATTCCTTGGATATGCGTACGCGACGAAGAGGCTCCCTACAGCAGGTCGGCTACACTCTACGGGGTGCGCGAGCTGCCTACCTACTTTCTCATCAACCGCGCAGGCGAACTGGTAACGCGTGACGCCTCAGTGAAGGACCTCGAAACAGAGATACAGCGGCTGTTGGCTGAGTAGCCTATGAGTACTGACGAACGATATATGGTACGATGCCTGCAGTTGGCACGATGCGGCAGATTCGATGCGGCACCCAACCCAATGGTGGGAGCGGTAATTGTACACAACGGCACCATCATCGGTGAGGGATATCACCGTCAATGTGGTGGCCCACACGCCGAAGTCAACGCCATCCGTTCCGTAAACGACGAGCACCTACTCCACGAGGCGACCATTTATGTGAGTCTGGAACCCTGCGCCCACTATGGGAAAACCCCTCCATGTGCCGACCTTATTATCAAGAAAAAAATTCCACGCGTAGTCATCGGATGCCGAGACAGCTTCGACCAAGTAGACGGGCGAGGGATATTAAAACTACGGGAAGCAGGCATTGATGTCACCATCGGAGTCTTAGAAAAGGAATGTCAACAACTCAACCGTGCTTTTTTCACCTATCATAAGGAGAAGCGGCCCTATATAACCTTAAAATGGGCCCAATCTACCGATGGATATATTGACACCCAACGAAGTGAAAAAGAGGAAAGGGAACCGACACATTTCTCCAACGAAGGTAATGTATTGAGAGTACACCGCCTACGTGCTCTAAGCGATGCTATCCTTGTAGGACGTCGCACTGCGATGCTCGACAATCCCTCACTCACCACCCGTTTATGGCCAGGACATAATCCCTTACGCTTAGTAATCGACCGTCAAGGGAGGCTAAGCAAGAAGCTTCGCTTGTTTGACAAAACGACAAAAACCGTCCTTTTCACCGAGGTTTTTCGCGATTTTGACGACTCGGATATGATAGAGCAGGTAGGTGTTGACTTCGGCAACGACATATTGCCGCAAATCAACCGATGGCTCTACGAGCATCGGGTGCAGCGGCTACTCGTAGAGGGAGGTGCAGATACGTTGCAACGCTTCATTGATGCAGGACTCTGGGATGAGGCTCACGTGGAGACAGCACCCATCAAGCTCGGTGGAGGAGTGGAGGCTCCGCACATCGGTAGCGAATACAAAAAAGAAACTTTTGAATGTTCTGGACATCAAATTAACTACTTTTCACACGAAAAACAGCTTTTTTACTCATCTTTTAATATAAAACAACGTAATTTGTAGGGGAGAAGCCGAAAATTGTTGCTAATTTTGTCGTTTGAATTCAACATAGACACTCAATGACAATGAAAAAAATAGTAATTGCGCTCCTCTGCCCACTCTTCGTAGGCTTATCTCTCACGTCATGTTTGCCCGAGGCGGAAGAGACAGAACTCACCTCGACCGTAGCGCTACTCTCATTCGGTATCAACGATTTGAAGACCCGCCATACCATCACATTAAGCAATGGGGAGGACTCTACCTACACCACGATTATGGCTGCAAGCGGCATACGCTTCACCATTGACCATCAACAAGGTGTAGTATACAATAGCGACTCCATTGCTTACGGCACCAATGTAACGCGTGTAATCACAGAAATCAGTGCTGACGGCTATGTATATTACCATAAAGATGGTGAAAGAACAGGATACAATGCCGAGGATTCCATTGATTTCACTAACCCCGTCAGATTCACCGTTGTATCATACGACGAGCGCTTCTCACGCGACTATCTCATCAGCATCAACGTGCATAAAGTCGACGGAGAGAAAACGCATTGGGAATACCTCGAGGATGCCGATTTCGAGCCCAATCTGTATGCCGAGCAGCAAGCAATCATCAAGGACGGACAGTTGTATGTGCTCGGTAAGAACAGTAAAGGAGAAGGTTACACCACCTCTACCGCTATCACTGACGGCAGGCATTGGAGCAAACCGGCACCTTGGACAGGCATTGAAGGCAACGCCGACTGTTCCTCGATAATTCTCCACAACGGAAGTTTCTACCTTTTGGCCGAAGGCGTACTTTACAGTTCTGAAGACGGCATTGCTTGGCAGGAGACCAATGTGGAAGGACTCACCTGCTTGCTTGGTGTGACATCAGAAAGTAGTCCTATAGCCTGGGGTCTTATAGGCGACACCTTTGCCTCATCGGCAGACATGAGCACATGGGAGACCAACGGCCAGAATACAGAAAGCGGTATGGACAAGCGTATAGCTGCATTCAGCCATCCTTTACGCACCAACGGAGACATACACCGTAGCATCATCATAGGTACTGGTAGCCAAAGCACCGATACCTGTGTCCAAGTATGGAGTAAATTATCAACCGAGGAAAAGTGGACAGAGATAGTGCCTGCAGGCACCAACACGTACGGATGCCCCAACTTGGAAGGCCTCGCAGTGGTGAGGTGCCATGACCGTATGTATGCGTTTGGCGGTAAGAGTATCGGTAATCGTCAAGTTCCCATCGAGGCTTTCAGCGCTTGCTATGAGTCACGGGACAATGGTGTGACCTGGCGTGTGCGCGACGATGGCTTCACCATGCATCCCAGTTTTGCAGGTTCCACAGATACCTTCTCTGCTGTTGCTGACGACAAGCAACGGGTATGGGTGATATGGAGTACATCGGGCAAGGTGTGGCGAGCCACCTGGAGCAACAACTGACACTTCACATACACACTACACGATGAAACACTATACACGCCGACATATCGTCCTACAGATAGCAGCAATCCTCCTATTGCTGCCTTCGGTGTATAGAGCATCAGCACAAGAACTTGAATACAAAATGGAACTGGGGGGTATGGCAGGCGGCTGCTTCTACATGGGTGATGCCAACTACATCACTCCACTGAAGAACACAGCCATAGCAGGTGGGCTACTCGCCCGTTACAACTTCAACCCCCGTATGGTAGTCAAAGGAGACTTGGTCATAGGGCGTATACAAGGAAGCACCGAAGGTATCGCCAATCAGTTCCCCAATAACGGGCACACCACCTTTGAACGTAACGTATACGAACTAGGCGCACAATTTGAGTACAACTTCTTCGCCTACGGCACAGGAACCGGCTACAAAGACAGCCGTAAACTGGCCCCCTACATTCTCGCAGGCATAGGACTCACCTATGCTCCCAAACCAGCCAAGCATGTATGGGCTATGAACATCCCGATTGGTATGGGCGTGAAGTATAAACTGGCTGAACGTATCAATATCGGTATAGAATGGACGGTAAGGCTCACCACCACTGACAAACTTGACGTAGCCAATAAGGATGGACTCATCCTTGACGACCCCTACGGGATAGCTGGGAAAGGGCCGAAAAACAAGGACAGCTACTCGCTAATACTCGCATACATCAGTTACGACCTGTTCCCGAAATATAGGAAATGCAACAATTAGCTCCTATGGAGATTTCATTATTCAGAAACATACATATCGACATATGACTTACAAAGAACAGTTAGACTACAACCGCATACCACAGCACATCGCCATCATCATGGACGGCAACGGACGTTGGGCTAAAGCCAAAGGCAAACAACGTGGCGAAGGACATATCGCCGGCGCATCGGCTCTGCACGATACAATGATGCACGCAGCCAAGCTGGGTGTGAAGTATGTAACCGTATATGCCTTCTCTACTGAGAACTGGACACGTCCCGACGAAGAGGTCAACGGTTTGATGGCCCTACTGTTCGAGAAACTTGACCTCAGCATCTTTATGGACAACGACATACGCTTCTGCGTAATAGGCGACACCGACCGCCTACCCGAGAAGGTACGCGAGCGTATGGACTACTGCATCAGCCAGTCGGCAGGGAACCAGCGCGGCACGCTCACCGTGGCTCTCAGCTACTCATCGAAATGGGAGCTCACCCGAGCAGCCAAACTTATAGCCGAACAGGTGAAGGAGGGCAAGCTTGCTGCTGACGAGATTACCGACAAGACGATAGACGAAGCACTGTGCACCTCGTTCATGCCCGACCCCGACCTGCTGATACGCACCGGTGGCGAAACCCGTCTAAGCAATTATTTACTGTGGCAGTGTGCATATACCGAACTGTATTTTTGTGACACCTACTGGCCCGACTTCGACGAAGAGGAACTGTGCAAAGCCATATACACTTTTCAGCAGAGAGAGAGAAGATTCGGAAAAACGAGTGAACAAATCGCCGAAGAGAACAATAATAAATAAAGGAATGAAAAAGAACTTAAGCATCTTCAAATATATAGGTCTGGTAGGCTTGCTCCTCGCCATGTCGTTCAGCGAAGCCCTTGCCCAATACACGGAGACCGATACTATCAATAAACCAGCTGTGCTCTACTCGGCTCCCCGAAAGTACGAGATAGCCGACATCACCGTGAGTGGTATCGACAACTACGAAGACTACGTGCTCATCGGACTCTCCGGACTCTCGGTAGGGCAAGTCATCACCATCCCAGGCGAAGAGATCACCGCAGCTGTCAAACGCTACTGGAAGCATGGCCTCTTCTCCGATGTGAGTATCACCGTAGAAAAAACCGTAGGGAATCAGGCTTATCTGAATATAGCACTCACACAGCGCCCCCGCTTGTCGCAGCTCAACTTCAACGGAGTGAAAAAAGCGGAGCGTGAAGATTTGGAAGCCAAGCTTAACTTCAAACAAGGCAACCAGATAACTCCCAACATGATAGACCGTGCAAAAATCGTCATCAAACGCTACTTCGACGACAAAGGCTTCAAGAATGCCGAGGTCAATATCATGCAACGTGACGACATTGCTGAGCAAAACCACCTTATCCTGGACATCAACATTGATAAGAAGGAGAAAATCAAGGTCAACAAGATATATATCACTGGCAACAATGCACTTGACGAGAAGCAACTCAAGTGGGCAATGAAGAAGACCAATGAAAAGGGCAACTGGCGTCACCTCTTCCGTCCGAAGAAGTTCATTGAAAACCTCTATGAAGAGGACAAGCAGTTGCTTATCAGCAAATATAACGAACACGGATATCGCGATGCCCACATCGTGGTAGACTCCATCGTAACCTTCGACGACAAGACTGTCGACGTATACATCCAAGTGGAGGAAGGCGACCAGTACCATATACGCAATATCAATTGGGTGGGTAACACGGTGTACGACTCGCAAGGACTCTCCGAGGTGCTACGTATGAAACCAGGAGACGTATACAACCAAAAGTTGCTGAGCGAGCGTATCAATATGGACGACGATGCTATTGGCAACCTATATTATAATAATGGATACGTATTCGCGCGTGTAGAGCCTGTAGAGGTGAACGTCACAGCCGACTCCGTAGACCTTGAGATGCGTGTGCTCGAAGGCCCGCAAGCCACTATCAATCGTGTGCGCATCGCTGGTAACGACCGCCTATACGAGAATGTGGTACGCCGTGAACTGATGACCAAGCCTGGCGACCTCTTCAGCAAAGACGCCCTTATGCGTTCGGCCCGCGAGATACAGCAGATGGGGCACTTCAATCCCGAAGCTATTGTCCCCGACGTGCAACCCGACCTTGCCAACGGTACCGTAGACATCAATTGGATGCTGGAATCAAAGAACAATGACCAAGTGGAATTTTCGCTCGGATACGGACAGACAGGTGTGATTGGTAAGATTGCCCTGAAGTTTACCAACTTCTCCATGTACAACCTCTTCCACAAGTCTGACAACTACCGCGCCTTCATTCCGCAAGGCGACGGTCAGACCTTCACTATCAGTGGTCAGACCAACGGTAGCTACTACCAGTCATACAACATCTCGTTCTTCGACCCCTGGTTTGGAGGGAAGCGCCCCAACTCACTCTCTGTGAACGCATTCTACGCATTGCAAACAGGTATCAATAACAACTACTACAACACAGCCTACATGAACAACTATTACAATTATATGTATGGCTATGGCAACTACAATAGCTACTACAATAATTATGAGTCGTACTACGACCCCGACAAGTACCTCCGCATGTATGGCCTCTCCGTCGGTTGGGGTAAGCGTCTGCACTGGCCCGATGACTATTTCACCCTCTACGGCGAACTTACCTATCAGCGCTACGACCTCAACAACTGGGAGTACTTCATCATCGCCAACGGCAACTGCAACAACATAAACCTCTCACTTAACCTCGGCCGCAGTTCGATAGACAACCCCATATTCCCGCGCCAAGGTTCTGAAATCAGCTTCAATGTATCGGCTACCCCACCCTTCTCACTCTTCGATGGTATTGACTATAAGGCATTGAGCGAGGTGAAGGCTACTGATGCCAACTACAGTGCCAGTCTGCGCAAGCGCTACAACTGGATTGAGTACCATAAGTGGAAGTTCAAAAGCAAGTTCTACACCGCCCTCACCGGTGGTCAGAAGTGCCTTGTGCTGATGGCGCGTGCCGATTTCGGTCTCCTCGGCCATTATAATAAGTACAAGAAGTCGCCCTTCGAGACCTTCTACGTAGGTGGTGACGGTATGAGCGGCTACTCATACAACTACTATACCGACATGATTGCACTGCGCGGTTACGACAACGGTGCACTGACGCCTTACGGCAGCGAAGGCTATGCCTACTCACGCTTCACCATGGAGTTGCGCTACCCGCTCATGTTCGAGAACTCCACACAAATCTATGCCCTTGCCTTCCTCGAAGGCGGTAATGCATGGACCGACGTCAGGAAGTTCAACCCCTTCGACATGAAGCGCTCGGCTGGTGTAGGTGTACGTATCTACCTCCCGATGATTGGCCTCATGGGTATCGACTGGGCTTACGGCTTAGACAAGATCAACAGCTCTACAGCCTCCAGCGGTAGCCAGTTCCACTTCATCCTCGGACAAGAATT
The DNA here is from genome assembly GCA_964570685.1 of uncultured Bacteroidaceae bacterium. GTDB lineage: Bacteria > Bacteroidota > Bacteroidia > Bacteroidales > Bacteroidaceae > UBA1189. The sequence continues at coordinate 48,001 of CAZMZC010000001.1, forward strand.
CTAACAATTGAAAATAAAAGTTAAAAGGAAAATCCCTAAGTTATGAGAAAGAATCTATTGATAACAGTCCTTTTCTGTCTCGTCGGCCTTACAGCCAACGCACAGAAGTTTGCTTTGATTGATATGGAGTATATCCTCAAGAATATCCCAGCCTATGAACGTGCCAACGAACAACTCAACCAGATTTCCAAGAAATGGCAGAGCGAGGTAGAGGCTATCGCCCTCGAAGCACAGACCCTCTACAAGAACTACCAAAGTGAAGCCGTATTCCTTTCCGAAGAGCAGAAGACCAAGAAGGAAGAGGAGATTGTAGGCAAGGAGAAGGAGGCCCAGGAGTTAAAGCGTAAGTACTTCGGTCCCGAAGGTGAGCTATACAAAAAGCGCGAAAGCCTCATGGCACCCATTCAGGACGAAATATACACCGCCGTGAAGGAGATATCCGACACGAAAGGCTATACCGTAGTCATCGACCGCGCTTCAGCAGCCAGCATCATCTATGCCTCGCCCAAGATTGACATCAGCAACGAAGTATTGGTAAAGTTAGGTTATTCAAATTAAATACATTACCTTTGCATCTTGGAATCAGCCGTTAACCCTACTTTAGTAGACCTTAATGAGTCTTAGAAAACAGAAACAATAGCAATATAAACTAAAAAACTAAAGACACTATGAACAAGAAACTCATTGCCATCCTCTTTTTGATGGCTCCCCTTGCACTTTTTGCACAGAAGTTTGGTCACCTGAACTCAGCCGACATTATTCAGGTTATGCCCGAGTACACAGCAGCTCAAGCCGAGCTCCAGAACCTTGAGAAGCAAATTACAAACGAGCTTCAGATGATGGAATCAGAACTCGCCAAGAAGAGCGAAGCCTACGAAAAAGAGAAAGCCACACTCCCCGCCAACATCCAGCAACGTCGCGAGTCTGAGCTGCAGGACCTTTATACACGCATGCAGCAGTATTACCAAAGTTCACAGCAACAGTTGCAGCAGGCTTCACAAGAGAAGATGACAGCTCTCACCGAGAAGATTACCAAGGCCATCAAGGAGGTAGGTGTAGCCGGCGGTTTCCTCTACATCTTCGACACAGCCAGCGGCATCCCCTACATCAGCGAGACACTCAGCACCGATGTTACCGCTCAGGTAAAGGCAAAGCTGGGAATTAAGTAATATACTTTGCAACTATCAACGGCTATCATTCTGAGCAGGGGCTATGAGGCCTTGCTCAGAATGATTAATATTATCCTTAATATGAAAAGAAACCTACTTATCCTCTTGGGCCTTGTGGCACTCACCGCCACTGCCCAATCGAAATTTGGCTATGTCAGCTATAGAGAAATAGTCAAGGCATTGCCTGAATACACTATCGTAATCACCCATCTCGACGAGCTACAGGCCAAGTACGAGGCCGAAATAGCCCGTTCGGAACGTGAGTTCAACCAAAAATACTCTGACTTCATCGAAGAGCAAGCTGGCTTCCCCGAAAATATCCGGATAAAGCGCCACAAGGAACTACAGGAATTGATGGAGAAATCCATCGAATTCAAAGATGAGGTGAACCGTACCATGCGCGAGGCCCGCCGCGAAATGATGAAGCCCCTCTACGAGAAAGTAGACGAAGCCACAATGAAGATTTGTATCGACGAAGGTTACGACTACATTCTCAACACTGACGACCGCGCCTACATCGCCATCAACCCCAATAACGGCAAAAACATTACAGCGCAACTAAAAAAGGTTCTGAACGTGGAATAACATTAAGCACAAGTACAACCTTGTACCCCAAAAAGTACATGCATGCACCACACGCGGTACATGCATGTACTTTTTTAATTAAAGCAACGATACCTTACAGCCTCGTTGCTAAGCGCTTTACCATTGTGGGCCTCCAAGTAGAGAAGTCGCCAGCAATAATGTGTTTACGGGCTTCGCCTACCAGCCAAAGGTAGAAGGCAAGGTTGTGGATGGAGGCAATCTGCATGGCCAGCAGCTCCTGAGCGTGGAAGAGGTGACGCAGGTAGGCCTTGGTGTAGAGGGTATCGACGATGGAGGCACCGTCGGCTTCGATGGGCGAGAAGTCCATCTCCCATTTCTTATTCTTCATGTTGATGATGCCGTCCTTGGTGAAGAGCATGCCATTGCGACCATTTCGCGTAGGCATCACGCAGTCAAACATGTCCACACCACGTTCAATGCCTTCGAGGATATTCATTGGAGTACCTACCCCCATCAAATAGCGGGGCTTGTCGGTAGGCAGTATTTCATTGACGACCTCTATCATCTCGTACATTTTCTCGGTAGGTTCGCCTACGGCAAGTCCACCGATGGCATTACCCTCGGCACCTTTCGATGCAATGAACTCGGCCGAGCGGCGGCGCAGGTCGGGGTATACGCAGCCCTGCACGATAGGGAAGAGCGCCTGATGGTAGCCATACTTGGGTTCCGTCTCGTTGAAGCGTGTGAGGCAGCGGTCGAGCCAGCGATGGGTCAGTTCCATTGATTTCTTGGCATAGCCGTACTCGGCATCGCCTGGCGTACATTCATCGAACGCCATCATGATGTCGGCACCGATGGTGCGCTCGATATCCATCACGCGCTCGGGAGTGAACAGATGCTTGGAGCCGTCAATGTGGGAGCGGAACTCCACACCCTCCTCCCGCATCTTGCGGATGCCCGAGAGGGAGAACACCTGGAACCCACCACTGTCGGTGAGCATGGGGCGATCGAAGCCATTAAAGCGGTGCAAGCCGCCTGCCTTCTCTATCACCTCTAAGCCGGGGCGCAAATACAGATGATACGTGTTGCCCAAGATAATCTGCGCCTTGATATCCTCCTTCAGTTCGGTAAGGTGCACGCCCTTGACGCTACCCAGCGTACCTACGGGCATGAATATCGGGGTCTCTATCTGTCCGTGGTCGGTCGTAATGAGTCCGGCACGGGCATTACTCTTGGGGTCGGTATGTTGGAGTTGAAATGTCAGCATCTCTGTCTTTTTTTAGTTCACGGATGACGCGGATTTTCGCAGATTCCCACAGATTCATTATCCGTGCCTATCTGCGTGCTCCGTGTGCTCCGTGAGTAGTTATCGTCTTCGTCTTTTACTTCTCAATTGCAAAACTCATCGGGCCATCGGCTTTCTCATCGAGCAGGGCTATCTGCCACACTTCCTTGATGTCGGTGACATAGTGGAAGGTGAGTCCTTTGAGGTAGGCCTCGGGAATCTCCTCGATGTTGCGGCGGTTCTCCTCGCAGAGGATAATCTCCTTGATGCCGGCACGCTTGGCAGCGAGTATCTTCTCCTTGATGCCGCCCACGGGGAGCACCTTGCCGCGCAGACTGATTTCGCCTGTCATGGCGAGGTTGGCCTTCACCTTGCGGCGCGTGAGTGCCGAGGCCAGCGAGGTGGCCATGGTGATACCTGCCGAGGGACCATCCTTGGGCACGGCACCTTCGGGCACGTGGATGTGGATGTTGTGGCTGTCGAAGATCTCATAGTCGATGTCGAGCCACGTGGCGTGGGCCTTGATGTACTCGAGGGCGAGCATGGCCGACTCCTTCATCACATCGCCCAGGTTGCCAGTGAGCGTGAGCTTGCTGCCCTTGCCACGGCTCAGGCTGGTCTCCACGAAGAGGATTTCGCCTCCTACGGCGGTCCACGCGAGTCCCGTCACCACACCGGCATACTCGTTGCCCTGGTAGCGGTCGCGCGAGTACTCCTGCACGCCGAGAAGGTCGCGCAGCTCGGTGGGCTTGATGTCGGTATAGTCGAAGTAGCCATTGGTGGCATAGCTACAGGCCAGGCGGCGGAATATCTTGCCAATCTTCTTGTCCAGCTCGCGCACTCCCGACTCGCGGGTGTAATTCTCCACGATAGCCTCAAGGGTCTTCTTGCCTATCTTGATGCGTCCCTTTATGATACCGTTGGCCTCTTCCTGCTTGGGTACAAGGTGCTTGCGGGCAATCTCTACCTTCTCCTCGGTGAGGTAACCGCTCACCTCGATGAGTTCCATGCGGTCGAGCAGTGGAGCGGGTATGGTGGCGAGGTTATTGGCCGTGGCGATGAACATCACGTTGGAGAGGTCGTAGTCCACGTCGAGGAAGTTGTCGTGGAAGGCGTTGTTCTGCTCGGGGTCGAGCACTTCGAGCAGAGCCGATGAGGGGTCGCCATTGTGGTTGGCTTGGCTGATCTTGTCTATCTCGTCGAGGATGAATACGGGGTTGGAGGAGCCTGCCTTGGCCAGACTCTTGATGATGCGGCCAGGCATGGCACCGATATAGGTCTTGCGGTGTCCGCGTATCTCGGCCTCGTCATGTACGCCGCCGAGCGAGATGCGCACATACTGGCGCTTCAGGGCCTTGGCGATGGAGCGGCCCAGCGAGGTCTTGCCCACGCCCGGAGGCCCGTAGAGGCAGAGGATGGGCGACTTGAGGTCGCCACGCATCTTGAGCACAGCCAGGTGCTCGAGGATACGCTCCTTGACTTTCTCCAGCCCGTAGTGGTCGCGGTCGAGCACGCGGCGGGCATTCTTCATGTCGAGGTTGTCGGTGGTGTATTCGCCCCAAGGCAGGCTCAGCAGTACCTGCAGGTAGTTGAGTTGCACGTTGTAGTCGGGCGACTGCGGATTGATGCGCTCGAGCTTGAGCACCTCCTTCTCGAAGACGTCGGCTACCTCGCTGCTCCACTTCTTCTTGTTGGCCTTGCTGCGCAGTTCGTTGATGTCCTGGTCCTGTACGCTGCCGCCCAGCTCGTCCTGGATGTTCTTGAGTTGCTGCTGCAGGAAGTACTCGCGCTGCTGCTGGTCGAGGTCCTCACGTGTGCGCATCTGTATGGTAGCCTTGAGGTCGGCCAACTGCACCTCGCGATTGAGGATCGAGAGCAGGTGTATGGCACGCTCCTGCAGCGACTCCTCTTGCAGAAGCTGCATCTTCTCCTTGATGTCGAGAGGGAGGTTGGAGCATACGAAGTTGATGAGGAACATGCCGTTGGTGATGTTCTTGATGGCAAAGGCGGCATCCTGCTGCATGTCCTCGCTGCTCTTGACGTAACGCACGGCAAGGTCCTTGCAATTGTCTACGATGGCGCGGAACTCGCGGCTATTGCGGCGGGGAAGCACCTCGGTAAGGGGTTCGATTTCGCCCATCAGGTAGGGGCGTGTGGCGGTGATGCTTGTGAGCTTCAAGCGCTGCATGCCTTGCAGGATGACGGTAGTCGTCTGGTCGGGCATCTCGAAGATGCGCACCACGCGAGCGGCGGTACCCGTCTCGTAGAGGTCTTTCCATGCAGGCTCCTCGGTCTCGGGCGAGCGTTGGCAGAATACGCCGATGGGCCGCTCCTGCTTGAAGGCATCTTTAACGAGGCGTAGCGAACTCCTACGCCCTACCGATACGGGAAGCACGATGCCGGGGAACAGCACCATATTGCGCAGTGGAAGTATGGGCAGTGTTGGCTCCAGCGCACTATCAAAAAGGGTCTCCTCATTACCGTCAAAGTCGGCGATGAGGGAGATAGAGTGTCCTGTCTCTTCAGGTTCGTTGGTGTCGAAATATAGTTTGCTCTTTATCATAGTCCGTAGTTTGGGCATAATTTGCCAAATAAACTACAAAGGTAGTGCAAGCCGAGAGAAAATGCAAGTTAATCTTGTAATTTTCCGAGACGAAGCCTACCTTCTGGAAATCACTTGCCACTATAGCGTTCAATCAGACGCTGCGGCATCTTCACCACACAGATGTTCATAGAACGACCATCTTCGGACAACATAGCCGACTGTATCTCTATGGCAGTACCATCCGGCTTGAAGGTGGGATGCACATGATCTCGTGCTGTAGTTTTGTGTCCTGCAGAGAGCAATATACGTTCTTTGGTATGGCGATCAATGAGCCACAGTTCACGTGCAAAGGTGTCACCTGCCACCCAGTGCCCGTCGTGCGAGCCTGCTACGTGCCAGAAGTTGTCGTCATCGACCTGCCCTTCGAGAGTGAGTTCCCGAGTACGCATGTTCACCACCGCCAATCCTGTCGCATAGGCTTTAGTCCCGGCGGGTCCCCAATCTTTCGTATAATCGGCGGGCTGCTCCTCCTCCGTAATCTTGCGATGTCCGATGATGGCAAAGGCCAGTTCATCCTCACTGATGACAGCCTCGTGGGTCACCCAGTCATATTCCGTTTCACGATAGATCGGACGCAGATTGGTACCATTTGCATTGACCATCCAAGTGCGTTGGGGTGCCTTTCCACCCGTTTCCCAGCAGAAGATGACTTCGCCCGGATGCCACGGATTTCCCTGTATATGCCCTACTTGGAAGTGTACACTCACGACGTGGCTCACCTCACCTGTGGTAAGGTATATCTTACCGATACCCGAAGGGCCTGCCCCATATTTCTGGGTCCAAAGGTCCCTGATATCTCCTCCTTGATAGGAAACTGTCCGGCATACTGCTTGCCCAAGCGGAAGTAGGCAAAAGCCTCACTGCCATCAAGTGCCATATCGCCTCGTGCACCCATCTCAGCAGGAATAACACCACAGATGCGTTCATAATGCTTTTTCTTCTTTAACGTATTACCTTCAGAGTCGGCAAACAGTTTCTCAAGGTTCACCTCTACCACCTCCATATCTTTCTCTTTCTGTTCACCCTTCTGCACGGGACGCATATAATAGAGATGCATCGAATTGCGAGCCACACACAACATTCCCATGTATCCACCTTCAGTAACTTGCACAATATCGCCTGTGACCTCATTGACAGCCATAGCCTCGCCCTGCACTCGATTTGAGCGGAATATCACCCACTGCCCATCCGAGGTCCATTGGTTGTGCGTCTGGTATATCTTAGTATCGCCCATGCCACTCTGACTGGTCAGAAACACGAGTTCAACTCCTGTTTTCGGATCAATGACTACCTTCCGCTCCGAAGGGAAGCGGCGACCTATCTGTGCTGTAACAGGCAAAGCTAACAATGTGGCTGCAACGAGCCAAACGAAGGTGTGGATAAGATGTTTCATAGGACAGATTTTTCAGTATACCAACATTAGTTATTATCAAATCAGAAGCGGATACTACCATCGTAGTTAAAGATTGGCTTATCGGTCTTCACCGCCTCATCATAGAACTGCACTGCGCTATCATTGAGTTTGGGGTGCTGCTCCTTCAATAGTTTGATGACCTCAGCACCAGCCCATATCACGGGGCCATAGCCATGAGCTGCCATCACATGTACAGGACGATAGGCATAAAATCCTGCATCGAAACCCATACCTGTGCCCACGCAAACGCCCTCGACCTGTCCCTGAGCGTTAACGGCAGACTCAACAGCATGCCACCCCTGCAACACGACGGGGCCATAAGCCTTGGCATCTACCCACCCACGATTGATGGCGTGGGCCATACAGTAGGTATAAATAGCCGTAGCAGATGTCTCCAGATAGGTGTCATTGCGGTCGAGCAGTTGGTGCCAGAAACCATCGTGATGCTGCAGAGAAGCAAGTCCCTGCATATGTGCCTGCAAGAGGGTAAGTATCTCCTTACGCTGCGGGTGTTCCTCGGGGAGTGCATCAAGCACTTCACACATGGTCAGCAATGCCCATCCGTTGGCTCTCCCCCAGAAGAAGGCTGGGTGCGGCTGCATATCCTCCACCCATCCGTGACGGAAGAGTCCTTTCTCGGGCACGAACATCTTGTCTGCAAATAGCAGCACCTGGCGAGCAGCCTCATCGTAATATTCAGCATCTCCCGTGAGCTTCCCCATATAGGCCACAGCAGGAATGCCCATAAACATATCGTCGAGCCAAACGGTGTTCTTTTGAGGACGGATGCGGGCAAAGGTACCATCGGCCAAGCGGTACTCCTTGTGTAGAATATAATCCACATAATTGTCTATGAGCGGGTGCAAAGGCAATTCGCTGTCGCCCAGCTGTGCCTTAATCATGGATACGCATACAGCACCAGCATCATCAAGGGCATGCGGGTCAATGACGCGACGCACATTGCCATCAATCTTGCCATGCTTATTGTACACCTCCTTGAAACGAGGAGCCACATCAGCCAGCAGACGGTGACGAGTATGTACATAGTTACGATAAGCCTCATCGCCAGTAGCCTCATAAGCGGCCAATACAGCCGAGTAGGTAACACCCCACTCATAGCTTGTCAGGCGAAATCCGCCCTGCTTCAAATGGGTATGGCGGTCTATGTCGGAAAAATCGGTTATCTCTTTGCCTGTGCGGCTATCAACAAGCGTAGCTGGTGTCTGGTCATCAATATAGGTAAGCACACGATCCATCGTGGTCTTCACTTCATCCACGGCAGGCAGGCCATAATCGATTCGGTAGGCTGGCTTCATCAGATGGAGCGGAGTATTGTGGTCATTTATCTGTTGAGCACATAGAGGAGCCGAAGCTGCCAATAGGATAAATGCCGTATGGCGTACAAATTTGTTTTTCATATGCTAGACTATTGTTGGATTATTTGTATTTGCTAGTTTTACGACAAAAGTACAAAAAAATGGGCATTCCGTCCTGGTTTGCTTAATAAATTACATTTTTTCTGTAAGTTTGTCCCCATGTTTACATTCAAGCAATTTACCATCCAGCAAGACCGCTGCGCCATGAAGGTAGGAACCGATGGCGTACTGCTCGGTGCCTGGGCACGTGTAGACCACTGCTCGCATATCCTTGATGTGGGTACTGGCACGGGGCTCATTGCACTTATGGCTGCCCAACGCAGCGAAGCCCATATCATTGGTATTGATCTCGATGCCGATGCCGTGGCACAAGCCTCCGAGAACGCGGCAGCCTCACCTTGGAGCCATCGTATACAGATGATTGAGATGGATGTGCGAGCAATGGACAGTGAAAGGTTAACGGCAAAGGATAAAGAGAATCCTCCATCGTTCGATGCCATACTCTGCAACCCGCCCTACTTTGCCAATTCACTAAAAAGTCCTGATGCGGCACGCACTATGGCCCGCCATACCGACACGCTCACTCTCGACGAATTAGCCCACAGTGCCTCCCGCCTGCTCAGTCCCAAAGGCGAACTGTCGGTAGTCATTCCTTACGACCGCGCCACCGATATGACAGTCAGCGCAGCCTGCTTTGGCCTTTTCGCAACACGGCAAACCATCATCTGCTCCGTCGATGGAGCCAAACCTAAACGCATATTAATGGCTTTTTCCCGAGAAGGAGCGCCCCATACCCCCGAGTTCTTATACATCCAAGATGCCCAGCGGCAATACACCCCCGAGTACGTCCGCCTTGTCGAGGATTTCTATCTGAAAATGTAAGTTATTTCGTGTTCGTGTACCCCTCCTTGACGAGCAGTTCCACCACTTTGGGCTTAAAGTCACCTTGAATGATGATTTCACCCTCCTTTGCCGAGCCACCCACACCACACTTCGACTTCAGCAACTTGGCCAGCGCTTTGAGATCTTCATCAGCACCTACAAAACCGCGCACGATGGTCACCGTCTTGCCCCCACGATGGTTCTTCTCCATCTGCACGCGTAGTTTCTGTTGCTGCTTGGGCAATGTCTCTACTTCAGGTTCGTCGTCCGTCACATAGTTATAGTCGGGGTTGGTAGAATACACCACCTGTAGGCGACTTTTCCAGTCATTATCTTTGGCCATATTTTAGTTCTGACGTTTTTAGTTTGCGACTTTTTAAGTATTCCCAGGAATTGTAACGGCAAAGATAGCGATATTCCCCGTTTTTTACTACTTTTGTAACAACAAACTTATCATTTCCTCACCTATGAAGATTATCTGCGTAGGCATGAACTATGCCGAACACCATAGAGAACTCAATGGAGCAGCCGCACTGCCCCAGTCCCCCGTGATATTCATGAAGCCCGACTCGGCCCTCCTCAAGGGCGGAAAGCCCTTCTTCATCCCCGATTTTGCCGAGCGGTTCGACTACGAGGCCGAACTGGTGGTGCGCATCAGCAAGCTGGGCAAGAACATCGCCCCACGCTTTGCCAACCGCTACTACGATGCCGTCACCGTAGGGGTTGACATCACCGCCCGCGACCTTCAGGAACGCCTTCGCCGCGACGGCCTGCCATGGGAACTCTGCAAGGGCTTCGACGGCTCGGCCATCTTGGGCGACTTCATCCCCATAGAGCATTTCGCCCACGTGCAGAACATCCATTTCCGTCTCGATATTGACGGACACACCGTGCAGCGTGGGCATACCGTAGATATGCTTTTTGGCGTGGACGAGCTGGTGAGCTACGTTAGCCAGTTCTTCATGCTCAAGACGGGCGACCTCATCTTCACCGGTACCCCCGTGGGTGTAGGTCCCCTGCAGATAGGGCAACACATAGAGGGATTCCTCGAAGGAGAACGCGTACTGGCTTTCAATGTGCGATAAAAGAAGAAGCCACACCACTAAACATACTTTTATAGAAAGTCAGCTATAATACCATAAAGCAGTTTTACGGAATAGGCGATTACACTACGTAAGAACGGATGTCCGAACTCACGTGCAGTATACTTCATCACTCTGACTTATACGAGAGTATATGGATGGTGACGCCTATAGCGATGGCCATCATAAGGCATTTTAGCCAGATAGGGTCGAGGATGTAGGCGCAGAAAAGGAGCGATGCCCACAACATGGTGAGGATATACACCTTGACGCGGCGAGGGATGACCTTGTGCTCTCGGAAGTTGCGGATATAAGGCCCCAGCTTGGGATGACTCATCAGCCAACCGTACAAACGTGAAGAACCACGGTAGTAGCAGAAGGCCGTGAGCAGCAGCAATGGAGTCGTGGGCAGCACAGGCAGGAAGATGCCGATGATGCCTAACACGAGGCTGAGGGTGCCGAGAAGGATGTAGAGAAATTTCATGAAGTGAAGAGTTAAGAGGGAAGAGGGAAAAGTTAAGAGTTAGGCTCCGCAATGTATGCAACTCTTCCCTATTCCCTTTTCCCTCTTCACTGGTGTTTACATATCATAGTCCAGTCCGTCGCCACCGGTGCTGTACTCGGGCGACATGCCCTCGTCCATCTTGCGGGGCTTCTTGGCACGCATATTACCGAAGCTGTAGGTGAGGGTGGCGCTGATGCGACGGCCACCACGGAAATTGCTACTATCCTGGTAGAAGTTGTCGCCCCACTTCACGGAGTGGAAGCGGCGTGAGTTGAGCAGGTCACGTCCGTTGAGCGAGAGGCTCCACTTGCCACCGGCAAACTGCTTGCGGATACCGGCATCGAGACCGTAGTTGGGGGCGCGGTAACCCTGAGCAATCACGCTCTTGGCATTGTACATACCGGTGAGCTGCACCGACCATGCCTTGGGCAAGCCCATGCTGGCCATCATGCGGAGGTTCCACGAGAAATCCTCACTGGCATCGCCGTGGAGGTTCTGGCCATTGGGCATGATGAAGTCGAAGGCTTCGAGCTTATAGTAGTACATGTTGAGCGTGGTGGTGAGGTCGAGCTTGCCGAAGAAGCGGTTCTTGCCCACAATCTCCACACCTGACGAGAGCGACTGCGCTACATTGTCGGAGGTGCTGTACATGATGCCATCCTGCATGTAAGAGATGCGTTGCATGATGTCGTCGGTAGTGCGGTAGTAGGCCGATACGGAGAGCATATGGTTCTCCCACGACTTGAGGTAGTTGAGTTCGAAGGCATTCGAGTACTCGGGCTTCAGCAAGGGGTTACCATACGAGATATTGGTAGAGTCGGTGATGTTCTGGAACGAGTTGAGCTGACCTCCCCACGGACGGCGTACACGCTTGGTATAGTTCACTTGCAACTCATTATCATTGGGCAACTGGTAAGAGAGGAATACGCTGGGGAAGAGTTGGAACACGGGCTCCATACTCTCTGGATGCGGAATTTCATTACCTCCTGCAGTTTCTTTGGAACGTGAGTCGGTGAATACCTCATAGTATTCGCCACGCAGGCCTACTTGATAACCGAAGTTCTTCCACAACTTGCCCGAATAGGTGGCGTAGAGGGCGTGCAGGTCACGGTTGTAAATAAAACGATTGTATAGGCTTGCTATCTCCTGCTGCTTGTCCTTATCGGCATAGGTGGTAACGGGGCTGTTCTCACGTGAGAAGGTGCCGCGGTAGCCTGCCTGCAGCTTATGGTTTTCGTTGAAGGCGTTCTCATAGTCGAGTTGCAACTCATATTCCACGTTGTCCATCGTGCTCTCCTGGAGCTGATAGGAGGTAAGGCCCCCCTCACTCCCCCCAAGGGGGGAAGTTGCATACATCGCGGACTGCAAGTCCTCCCCTTGGGGAGGATTCAGGTGGGGCCAGGTGGTCTGCTCATACACATTGCTGCCACTGTTGCCCCATGAGTGGCGCGAAGCGGTGAAGTCGAGCCAGTGCGTAGTGCTCCACTCATGTTTGTAGCCGAGGCTGAGGTTATACATGAGCATATCACCAGTACTCATGGTATTGCGGGCACGGGTAAAATCGACATTCTCGCCTACCATGGTGCCACGGCCCGAGGTGTAGTCGATGGTGTTGGTACGTTCATTATTTCCCATCATTCCCATGAGGTCGAATGAGATGTGGTCCTTCTGCGTGGGGTGCCAGGTGAGGCCTGCACGGGCAAATACGTTGCCGCCCTTCATGTTACCACGACCGAACTGGTCGAGGTAGGTCGTATCTGTACCGAGGTAGTTCTCGCGATAGCTGTCGTTCTCGTTCATATGGCGGCGCTCACGGTAGCTCACGTTGGCGTAGGCATCGAGTACACCGCTGCTGTAGTTGATATTGGCACTGGCATTGTATCCGCCAAAGTCGGTGGTGTTCTGCGTGCTGGCACCAGCCTGTGCGCTACCATAGTAACCTGCCTTGCGGTCGCGCTTGAGCACGATGTTGATGATACCCACCGTACCTTCGGGGCTGTACTTGGCCGAGGGGTTGGTGATGACCTCGATGCGCTCGATACTCTCGGCGGGCATCTGCTCCAAGATATCGCCCTGATTGTCGGCCGTGAGGCCCTGTGCCTTACCGTTGATCCATACGGTGACACTCTCCGAGCCGCGCAGCGACACAGTGCCCTCAGTATCGACCTCCACAGAGGGTATGTTCTGCAGGATGTCCGATGCCGAGCCGCCTGTAGCAGCGATGGCTTGGTCTACGTTGAACACCTTCTTGTCAATCTCAAACTTCATCTGCGAGCGTATGCCGGTAACCTCCACCTCACCCAGTGTCTGGGCATCTTCGTCCAAAGCAATCTGCTTGTAATTGGCATTCTTGGCCGAAGCCGAGAGGGTAAACTCACGCGTGGCATTCTGATAGCCGATGTACGATACGGTGAGCACATAGCTGCCATACTTGAGTCCGTCGATACGGAACAATCCATCCACATCTGTGATGGCTCCTCCGGCCATATTGTCGCTTCCCTTTGGGGTCACCACTACGTTGACAAATTCGATGGGTTCGCTTGTCGCCTTATCCACAATCTTACCTCTCACACTACCTTGCGCCATCATTGTTGCGAGCGGCGCCAACACCCCTACGAGAAGGAGGAGAAACTTTTTAGTCATTCAGTCTATCTTGTTTTAATCGTTATTTCCTGTACAGCCTTTTTTTGCAAAAATTATACAAAGATACTTTTAATAAGACTTACCTCTATTAAAAAGGTTTAACTTTTAGTGTTTTTTTGCTTTTTTGGGGTGCCGGCACTAATTTTAACGACCTTGTCGCAAAAGATATACGGCGCCTCGGAATAAAAAATAAACTTTTATTTTGTTCTCCTCTCGGCTTGTTGTATCTTTGCAGTGAATTTCAGGCGCCCTCGTAGTTCAATGGATAGAACGTGGCTCTCCTAAAGCTAAAATATGAGTTCGATTCTCATCGGGGGTACTTGAAAATTGGCAACTGACAATGAAATAAAAATCAGTGTTACCCGTGTGCCATAAAAAAAATCACAAACCATAAATCATAACGCATGTTTATAAACTTTACAGGTTACCATTTGGTGGAAGAGTACCACAAATGGAAAAAACAGAAAAGAGACCAAGGGGTAAACAATCCTTTGGCTAAAGTTATCAAGTTAGCAGTAGTCATTGCCGTAACCGTCACCATCTGGCTGCTGCCTACAACAGCATTCGGTATCGAGGGACTCACCGTGGTGGAGCAGCGCATCATTGGCGTGTTTGCTTTCGCTACACTGATGTGGGTGCTCGAGGCTATACCGGCATGGAGCACCTCGCTCATCGTGGTGGCGCTGCTGCTGTTCTCGGTGTCGGACAGTGCGCTGAAGCCTCTCGTTACGGGCTACGCTCCTGAGGAGCTGGGCACCGTGCTCAAGTATCAGGATATCCTGCACTGCTTTGCCGACCCCATCATCATGCTCTTCATCGGCGGATTCATGCTGGCCATCGCTGCCACGAAGTATGGCCTCGATGCCAAGATTGCCAAGGTGCTGCTGAAACCCTTCGGCACGCAGTCACGTTTCGTGTTGCTGGGCTTCATCGTGGTGACGGGCCTGTTCTCGGCCTTCATCAGCAACACGGCTACTGCGGCCATGATGCTGGCCTTCCTGGCTCCCGTATTGAAGGCGCTCCCTGCCGACGGCAAGGGTAAGATAGGCTTGGCGCTCGCTATCCCCGTAGCGGCCAATATCGGCGGTATGGCTACTCCTATCGGTACACCTCCCAACGGTATCGTGCTCAAGTATCTGGAACCTATGGGCCTGGGTATGGGCTTCGGTGAGTGGATTGCCTTCATGGGCCCCATCACCATTGCGCTGCTCCTCATCTCATGGGTGATCCTGCTCAAGCTGTTCCCCTTCAAGCAGAAGACCATCGTGCTCGATATCCCCGATAACTCACAGAAGGGCTGGCGCACCACATTGGTATACATCACTTTCTTTGCTACCATCATCATGTGGCTGTTCGACAAGAACCTCGGCCTCAAGACCAACGCCGTGGCAATGCTCCCCGTGGCTGTATTCTGTGCTACGGGTATCATCACCAAGCGCGACCTTGAGCAGATCAGCTGGTCAGTGCTGTGGATGGTAGCCGGTGGTTTTGCCCTCGGTGTAGCACTCAACAAGTCGGGCTTGGCTCAGCACATGATCGATGCTATCCCATTCTCTTCATGGTCACCGCTGGTTGTCATCATTGGTTCAGGCTTGCTCTGCTACGCCATGGCCAACTTCATCTCCCATACAGCTACGGCTGCACTCCTCGTGCCCATCCTTGCTGTAGTGGGACAGAGCATGGCAACCGAGCTCGGCCCCGTAGGCGGCGTGGCTACCTTACTCGTAGGTGTAGCTATCGCTTCATCAGTAGGTATGGTGCTGCCCATCAGTACACCTCCCAATGCCTTGGCATACGCTACTGGCCTCATCGAGCAGAAGCATATGGTCAAGGTGGGCCTTATCGTAGGTGCAGTGAGCCTGCTCCTCGGATATGGCGTACTCATCCTCTTGGGCTCTAACGGTTTGATATAAGGCTTGATATCCCTTATAAGATTAGATGAAGACATTCGAAGAACTGGGCGTGATGCCCGAGATATGTGAAGCCATCAGCGAACTGGGATTCGTGCAACCCATGCCCGTGCAGGAAGAGGTGATACCCTACCTGCTGGGCAATGGCAACGACGTAGTGGCGCTGGCACAGACGGGTACGGGCAAGACGGCAGCGTTCGGACTGCCCATCATACAGAAGGCCGACCCCAAGTTGCCTTGCGCACAGGCGCTCATCCTGAGTCCTACCCGTGAGCTGTGTCTGCAGATAGCCGATGACCTTGCCGCCTTCTCCAAGTATGTGGAGGGGCTGCGCGTAGTACCCATGTATGGCGGCACATCCATAGAAAACCAGATACGCAACGTGCGTCGCGGCGTGCACATCATCGTAGCCACTCCGGGCCGCCTCATCGACCTCATGGAGCGCGGCGTGGTGGACCTCTCTACCGTGCGCGACGTAGTGCTCGACGAGGCCGACGAGATGCTCAACATGGGCTTCACCGACAGCATCAACCGTATCCTCGAAGATGTGCCTGCCGACCGCAACACGCTGCTCTTCTCCGCCACCATGAGCAAGGAGATTGCCGCTATTGCCAAGAACTACCTCACCGATGCCCACGAAATCGTGATAGGCAACAAGAACGAGGGCGCCAAGAACGTAAACCACGTATACTATATGGTGCACGCGAAGGACAAATACCTCGCGCTGAAGCGTATCGTCGACTACTATCCCCATATCTATGGCATCGTATTCTGCCGCACCCGTATGGAGACACAGGAGATAGCCGACAAGCTCATTCAGGACGGATACAATGCCGATGCCCTGCACGGCGAGCTATCGCAGCAGCAGCGCGACCTCACCATGCAGAAGTTCCGCAAGCGCCGCATACAGCTCCTCGTGGCTACCGATGTGGCTGCACGTGGACTCGATGTGGACGACCTCACCCATGTCATCAACTACGGCTTGCCCGACGATACGGAGAACTACACCCACCGTAGCGGTCGCACCGGGCGTGCCGGCAAGCGCGGCACCTCCATCGCCATCATCAACTTGCGCGAGCGCGGCCGCATGCGCGAGATAGAAAAGGTCATCGGCAAGGAGTTTGTCAAGGGAACCCTGCCCACAGGAAAGGAAATCTGCGAAAAGCAGCTATGGAAGGTGATTGACGACATCGAGAAGACCGAGGTGAACGAAACCGAGATAGCCGAGTTCCTGCCCGCCATATACCGCAAGCTCGACTGGCTGGACAAGGAAGACATCATCCGCCGCGTAGTGACCCGTGAGTTTGGCCGATTCGTAGAGTACTACAGCAATGCCCCCGAGCCAGAGGCAGTCGTCGAACGCGGGAAAGGAAGCTTACTCAACTCCCCCCGAGGGGGAGCGTCCAAGGGGCGCGATGCACGAAAGCCCCCTCTTCGGGAGGGGGATGGGGGAGGCCGTCCACGCAAGGCGGAGAAGGGCTATGTACGCTTCTTCGTGAACCGTGGCAAGCGCGACGGCTTCTATGCCTCGCAAATCATCGACCTGGTGAACCGCCACGTGCGCCACGAGCGCATCGAGATGGGGCGCATCGACCTGATGCAGAACTTCTCCTTCTTCGAGGTGCCCGAGCGTCAGGCCGACACGGTGACACGCGCCCTCAGCCATGCCCACGTGAACGGGCAACACGTCGTGGTGGAGCCTGCAGGAGAGGAGGAGAGGCCTCCCCTAACCCCGCACAAGGAGGGGGACTTCAAACCTCGTGGAAAGAAAGGACGCAAAGCCGATGAGTCCACAGACGGCTTCGCCCAATACGAGAAGAAGAACAAGCGAGAGACCAAGAACCGCGAAAGCAGCAAACAGGGGGGAGGCCGCACCAAGCCCTCACGCGAAGAACGCGGCTACACCAGCAAGCGCGGTCCCATGAAGAAGGACGACTGGAAACAATTCTTCCAGCACGACAACGACCTGCGCGGTCCCGAACCCGACTTCTCGGAAGAGGGCTGGGCACGACGCAAGCCGAAGAAGAAATAGCATTGCAAAGCAAAGGCAGGCCCCATGGAGCCTGCCTTTATTCATTCTATTACCTGGCACTTGAGATTACCCGGCACGTAGGAGATGTGTATCCATCTTCCGTCGCCCTCAAGAATAAGCTGGGTGAACTTGATACGGCCTTCTTGCTGCATCTTTACGATAAAATCAAAAAGCCTACGGTTGGCCCCCCTCTTATCCCCCCAAGGGGGGAAGAAAGGCGCCGCAGCGTCTGAACACCTCCCCCCTGGGGGAGGAAGGGAGGGGGCCGTAATGTCCGCCGCGCAGCCGAGGATGTGGTGGCTATTCTTCACGCCACCCACAAGCGCGTTGAGCTGCTTGCAGCGGTAGCCACTGCTGACAACTATCGGTTCGCCCCACGCTTCGCGTATGGGGTCAAGGAGTTGGTCTACTAATACGTGCAACAGATGGTATGCACACTTGCTGGGGCGGTTGTCGATGCCCTCGCGCAGCGCCGTGGCGCTGGCACACAATTCTTGAATTGTGAAATAGGAGAACGGCCCCCTCCCAGCCTCCCCCAGAGGGGGGAGGGGTTCAGGCCTCGCGGTAATGTTTGATGTTCTCATTGTATGCTAATGGTTATGGTAAATGACTTCTGACGATGTCTGTAGCCCCCTCTCCTTGGGAGAGGGATGGGGTGAGGCCCCTATTAAGGTAAGTGCGCTGCCGAGTAGCAGCAGCGCACGGAAGAAAGTGCTCATCGCTTAGACGCAACTGGCCAGGCCCAGCGAACCGGCCAGGGCGGTGAGTACAGCGATGAGAACTTTGAGGAGTTTGCCCCAATTGAAGGTAGTGGTTTGTGTGGTCATAAGTGTATGAGTTTTTAAGTTTGTGATTAAGTTTAGTGTATCAAGAGTTTGAAGGAACACTCGGCTTGCCGCCCAACTCCCCCTCTGTTCATAGAGGGGGTGGCGCGAAGCGACGGGGGAGTTCTCGGACGAGCCGAGCGCAAGCATTGCCTTTCCCTTCGGCCGGCGAACTACGTTTCCAAACGAAGTGCGGAGCAGGGTTTCTACGCGCTACGCTTATAACTCCCTCCGCTTCACTATGTTCCGCTCGTCCCTCTATAAACAGAGGGACAGTTCCCTTTAGTTAGTTTCCGCGAGGCTCGCAAAGCCCCTCCATAAAGGGAGGGGTTCTTGGACAAGCCAAGGGCTACGCTATTGGGGTGGGTCTTTCGGTCTTACGCCATCGCCTCGCTCGATATACGCTTCAGCGAGAAGTCCGCAGCCACGGCCTTCTTGAGGGCGGCATCGGGGCGGAACACGATCTTGTGACCCTTGATGAACGATGAGGGCGCGAAGTCACTGGCGGCCATCGTGTCCTGCGAGTAGCACTTGCCCTGCAGGGTCACCTGGAAGCGGCCGAGGTCGTCGAGCACCACCACCTGTCCCTCGGTGAGGGCTTCGATGACATGGTCTTTCATGCTGAGGAGCACGGCGCGGCAGTCCGTCTGCGTCACGGTGGTGCTGTTGTTGATACGCTTGGCCAGCTTCTCCAGCGTCAGCTCGCCGGTCTTGATGGCCTGGCCGTGGAAATACTCGGTACCCTCGATACCGTTGGGGTTCTTCACTTTCTTGATTGCATAGTTGATTGGCATAGTAAATAGGTGGCCTCCCCCAACCCCCTCCCGAAGAGGGGGCTTTCCGGCATCGCGGAAACAGGGAGGACTTTCTTAAGTTAATTGTTTTAGTTTATAATCTCTGGTGTGCGCACTTGCCTCGTTTTATCCTTCCCTAAGAAGAGTGACTTGGTCCGCGGTCTTCCGAGTCACCCCTCCTTGGGAGGGGAAGGGGGAGGCCTCCCTTATTTACAGTGCAAAGTTACGAAATCCGATACCCCTCCCTGTCCGCCACTGCGACCTATGGCAGGCTACAGAAACAAACTTTCGTGAAGATGTAAATTTTCTTATTATCCTCTGATAATAAACGAGTTTGCACTTGGTTGTGTGCCCGATTTTTCGTAACTTTACAGCAAATAAAGCACTATGGAAACTGTTACTGAAATCCGCCCCTACACCAAGAGCGAGCTGGCCACGATGTACTTCCCCATCGGCTCCAGCTCCAACGCGCTGCGCCGCCTCAACCGCTACATCCACCACGCCCACGGCCTCTTGCCCGCGCTGCTCGCTACGGGCTACCGCGTCAACGACCGCCACTTCACAAGGCGGCAAGTGCAATTGATATTCGAGTACTTGGGAGAACCGTGAATGGAGGGAAGAAGGAAGAGTCGGCCTACGATAGAATCATAAAAAATACCCCCAAACCATCATTTTTTTGACAGCCAACCGACATTTTTTAAAAAATCTGTTGGTTGTAGGCGACAGTTTTGCTACTTTTGCGAAAAATAAAGGATAAAGTGATGGATAAACTATTTGAAAAGTCGCGGGCAAGAGTGGCAGAGGTTTCGACCGACTATGTGCGCAGCATACACGAGGAAATAGCTTGGGACGACCGCCTGGTGGCTATCGTTGGAGCTCGCGGTGTAGGAAAAACTACGCTGGCACTCCAACACATCAGGCTCTATGACAACCCGTCTACAGCGCTCTATGTCACGGCCGATGACCTGTGGTTCACATCGCACACATTGGTGGAGCTGGCCGACACATTCTATAAGAACGGAGGCCGCACACTCTATATAGATGAGGTGCACCGCTATCCCAACTGGTCGGTGGAACTGAAGAATATCTACGACACCCACAGCCGACTGAAGGTCGTGTATACAGGTTCGTCGATACTCGACATACGTCGTGGCGGAGCCGACCTGAGCCGTCGTCAGCTGGAGTATACGATGTATGGACTCTCGTTCCGCGAATACCTGCTGCTGGCTCATGGTATCGAGATGCCTGTATATACGCTCGACGATGTGGTAGCCCATCGCGTAGAGTTCCCCACCAAAGAGCATCGTCCTATAGCACTGTTCAAAGAGTATATGCAGGGTGGGTACTATCCGTTCTTCGGGCAGAGAGACAGCTATACACGCCTGCAGCAGATAGTGAACCAGGTGCTCGAAGTGGATATACCCAAGTATGCCGAACTGACGCTGACCACCATAGAAAAGTTGAAGCGGTTGATGTACGTCATCGCTCAGAGTGTTCCCTTCAAGCCCAATTATTCGAAGTTGGGACGCGACCTCGAGTGTCACCGTACCTCGGTGAGCGATCTGGTAGTACTGCTCGACAAGTCGCATCTGGTGCAGATACTGCGCGATGACAGCTTCGGGGTGAGCGCGTTGGGCAAGGTGGACAAGGTATATCTTGGCAACACGCATCTGGCCTATGCACTGAGCGATAGCGTGCCCGATGTGGGTAATCTGAGGGAAACGGTGTTCTTCACCTCAGTGCGGCCGAAGTATGACGTGATGTCGTCATCGGTGGCCGACTTCAAAGTGGGGAAATATACCTTTGAGGTAGGTGGGAAAAACAAGAAGCAGAAACAGATACAAGGCATAGAAAATGCCTTTATAGTAAAGGACGATATCGAATATGGCTATCAGAATGTCATACCTCTTTGGGCATTTGGTTTCTTGTATTGATACACCCCCACCCCCAAAATCAGAGCCGTCCGATTTTTCCAACGGACGGCTCTGATTTTTTTATCGCAAGGCTCTGATAATCTTGACGGACGGCTCCGACTGGTGGGGCTGTTCCTGATTTAGGTTGTCAGTTTATAGACAAAAAGTTGTGACGCACTTTTTTGATTGATATTTAATATGTTAATGCACTTTGCGTCACTTGTGACACTACTTTGCTATACCCTATAAGAACATAAATAATTAATTATTCAATACATTATTATTTAATTAATTATTTATTGTATATAGGGGGTATGCAATTACGTGTCACAAGTGACGCAAAATAGGCAAATCTACAGTTACTCAGCGTGTTAAGTGCGTCACAACTTTTTCGTTATTCTTCTACGCTCCGGTGTGCGTTGAGTCGTTGCGCCTCCTTGATGTCGTTTCCTGTAAGTATAATGACGTTCCACCCTCGCGCTGCATGGGTGCGTCGTTGCTCAAATCCGAGGCGGTTCATGGCGAAGGCTACCTTCTTGGGGGAGAGAGGTCGCTTCACGGATCCGCCTATAAGCTCGATGATGCGCGTGGCGGTGAGGAACTCGCCCGTCTCGTCGCCATAGGGCACGCGCAGATAGGTGGCGATGAGCTCCTCCTCCATGCAGGGCTCCGTCCCCTCGGATATATCCTATCCGAGGGAGCTGAGATAGGGGAGCTATGAGGGAAGAGTTGTGACGCCACACCCTCAAATCACTGGATATGTGAGAGATGTGGCATCACAACTTTTTCCGCCGACCGATTCAACTGCAATTTGGCATCGTTTTACATCTACCATCTGGTACTATAACCTAATAAAACCACGAAGTCCCACCCCTCGCGGCGTGGGACTTGGCGGATGTGGTGATGTCATAGCCCATAGGCTTATTTTAAAATGCCAGCATCGGTGTCCTTGTTATTCAGGTCGGCCTCTTGTATCTTGGGTTTGAAACCGCGGTTCCAACGCCATGAGAGCGTCAGGAGGAAATGGTTCCCTGCTTCGGGGTTGCTTTGGCGGACAACCTTGTGTACCACATCATTGAGTGTCTCTACACGATTGTTTGTACCTCCGGGCTGCAATGGTTGCTCCCAGGTCACGCCAATCTTGAAATTCTTCCAATTGTAGGTGGCGTTAAGGGAACTGGTGTATTCGTTGTACCAAATGGTCTCTGCAAAAAGGCTGTTGTAGCGGCTCGCACAACGGGCTGAGAGATAAAATTTGCCGAGATAGCTTTCCAATGCGATATTGCCAGAGAAGAAACCTCGTTTGTTCGTATAGAGATAGCTTTTCGCATGAAAGTGGTTGTAACTTCCCGTACCGCTTACTATCAGCTTGTTGTTGAAAGCTGCATAGCGTAAGTAGGCCGTCAGGACCAACTGGTTCATATCGCGTTGGTTTTGAGCCTCGTTGTTAAAGAACACCTGTCCGTCAATCTCGTTACGGGTCACAGTTGGCATGATGGCATGTCTGTTTGATGCGTACGTAGCACTCAGCAAGGCATATACGTTAGCCTTATAGTAGGCAGCCCTCAACGTGTTTTCTATATGATTGAAGGGCTTGAGGAAGGGATTTCCCACGCTACGCTCCCACTGGTCTTTTTGGATGACAATGTCGTTCATTGATGCCAAAGAGGGCAGACGGGGAGCAAGGCTGAATCGATAGCCCAGACTGGTGGTGGACGAAACCCAATAATTGAGGTTGACCTGCGGATTGAGTATTTGCTTATGATACTGGCCTTCCTTCTGGTTATAATACTGGTCATCCAAGGATAGGCTTGCGCTTCCTGAAAGTTGTTTCCAACGTCCATCTACCTGGACATAGGCAACCGTTCTATTTCATTACCTTGCGTTTCTTTGCTAAATTGCCATTTCCCGTATTTCCGAAGTTTTCAGCGTAATGCGTTTATTATCAGTGCAAGATGCACTATTATTCCGATTTCGGTTGATTATTCCAGCGTTTTTTAGTAACTTTGCGACATCGACCATAAGTTAACACAGTTTCAAATGAAAGACCTTACCGTATCCCAAATAGAGAGGCAGAATGTTCTGAACAATC
Organism: uncultured Bacteroidaceae bacterium; assembly: GCA_964570685.1. GTDB lineage: Bacteria > Bacteroidota > Bacteroidia > Bacteroidales > Bacteroidaceae > UBA1189. Next base: position 71,073 of record CAZMZC010000001.1, read on the forward strand.
GCTTTGCCGTGGATAAGATACAAGAGCGGCTCGATATAGCCGGTATGCTTTTTGATGGCGAATATCGTTTCACAAAGAAGATGGTTGCAGATTTTTATCAAGTAGACATCTCTACGATTGACCGATATTTGCTTTCAAACTCGGACGAGCTTAAACATAATGGCTATTTTTTATGTAAGGGTAAATCATTGAAAGATTTTAAGTTAGAATTTGGTCACCTTATAAATGAGGCGAGCAAAACTACGCAGTTGGGACTATTCAACTTTCGTGCTTTTCTGAACTTGGGCATGCTACTCACCGAAAGCGAACAGGCAAAAAGGGTGCGTAGTCTTATCTTGGACATGGTAATCGTAACCATCAACGAAAAAACGGGGGGGGGGACGAAATACATCAACCGCAGGGATGTGAACTACATACCGGCCGCCGTAACAGAGGAGAACTATCGCAAGAACCTCACCGCCGCCATAAACCAGTATGTAGACGGACACCCGACATATAAGTATGCGCAGATTACGGATTTCATCTATAGGGCCGTCTTCAAGGAGAATGCCAAAGAGTATAGGGAGGTGCTGAAGTTGGAAGCAAAGGATAATGTAAGACACACGCTCTATGCAGAAGTATTGTTGGTCATCTCCTCCTTTGAGAATGGCGTTGGCGCAGCCATCTATGAGCGCTTCAAGGCAAACGGTGGTAGACAATTGACCGTGGACGAGGTGGAAACCATCGTGGAAGAGTTGGCCGAACACCCGATGCAGAAACCTTACCTGAACGACGCCAGAGCAAAGATGGCATCGAGAGACCTCAGTTTCAGAGATGCCTATCATGGGAATATCGCAGAATATCTGAGAGCTGTTACTCCAGAAGAGTTTGAACGCTTCATCGGAGACCAGTCTATCGACTTTGACCATATTTTGGCCGACAACAAGGATGTGCTCAAACGCTTAAAACAGGCCGAAGATGAATAAGGAGATTGACTACATTGACTACGACGAAGCACTGACCATCTATGGCAAGATGATTGATGCCAGTGACGGCGGCTTCGAAGGAGTGCGCGACGAAGGTGGTATACGCGCAACATTGGATTTTGTGCAAAACGACCTCTACTATCCCACCTTTGCAGAAAAGTTGACCTATCTGATGTACCGGTTCTGCTCAGGGCACTTCTTCAACGATGGCAACAAACGCATAGCACTGACACTCGGTACCTACTTTCTGCATAAAAATAAGTACTATTGGCATGCCTGTATCTGTATGCGTACATTGGAGTCTATTATATACCATGTAGCCGCATCAAACATTGACCAAGACCTGCTACAAAGAATTGTAGATAGCTTCATGGCTGGCGAAGATTACGACGAAGCCTTAAAATTGGATATCGCCAAAGCCATGAGCAATGGAGCGTTGGGTATACAAGGTGAGGATTACGAATAAGCAAAGCAACACCGAACTACCCCTGCCGACCGACGGGCGGCTATCTGTAAATCCCCAATCACACAAAAAGCGAATAAGGCATCCCATCCCTATCCGCTTTTGAATAACGCTCCTCAAGAATCTACCTATAAAACGACTCAAGCCCGAACGGCAAGGCTCGGGCTTGATACTGTATTGTTACTTCGCCAAAATTTAAGTCTCGCGACATCCGTGCTTTGGCGCGGCAGTCTTCCGCTTCCAGCGTATCGAGGCATACACCTGCCGCAAGGTGGGGTAGGTGAGGCGTACGTGGCGGCGGAAGTGCCCCATCGTGATGAGGATGAGGGTGATGATGCCGATGACGGTGGCCAGTCCGTAGAGGTGGCGCAGGCTCACGAGCATGGCGCTCTGACTGACGGCATGGGCCGCTTCGCCGAAAGTGCCCATGGTGCTGAGCACGGCACCGTTGGCTTGCGAGCCGAGCAGGGCCATCTGTTCGCTCATCGTGCCCGTGAAGAGGTGCCCGAAAAGGGCCGAGCCCAAGGCTGCGCCACATCCTATGCGCACGAATCCGAGGATGGTGAGCACTTGGAAACGGTGCTGGAACGGCACGATGCCTTCAATGTAAGTGGTGAGCACGATGAACACCATCGCATGGCCTGCACCATAGAGCAGCATGGGCAGGTAGAGGGCGTGGATGGGCGTGTGGGGCGAGATGAGGGTGCAGAGCAGCGCCTCGTACATCGTGAGCAGGAGGAACGAGAGGAAGGTGAGCCGCTTCCATCCCCATCCTAACCGCTCGATGCACTGGGTGCTCACGACACCGCCGAGGACGACGCCGAGGAGGGCTGCCCATCGCGGACGGGCTGTGGCGAGGTGGGAGAAGCCCAGCACCTCGTCGGTAAAGATATGTTGCAGCACGCTCTCGGTAGACATCATCACGCAAGCCACGAGGAAGAGCACCACCACCTGCAGCAGGTTGTGGTAGCGGAAGGCGGCAAAGGGGATATAGGGATGGCGGCCCCGCTGCATGCGCCACAGGTTGCACCCCACGGTGATGAGGATGATGCCTATGGCCAGGTGTATGTAGGGCGAGTGGAACCAGTCGAGCCGGCTGCCATAGACGAAGATGAAGGCAAAGGCAAGCAGCATCACGCTCCACAGCATCAGCCCCATCCAACCTATGCCGTAGAGGGGCTGACGGGGCATGGCACGGCAGTTGCGCATCGCCACGAAGGCCAGCAGGGCAAGTGCCAGCAGGGCACCGATGGAGCAGTAGTTGACATATTGCCACGGCATGGCGTGGGTGATATGGGCGCTCACGATACCCGACAGCTCGATGCTGCCGAACACGACGGTGAAGACCAGCGAGAGGAACGGGGCGAAGTTGTAGCGCGGAGCCACCTTGAGCATCACCGACGAGAATACCTCGAACGAGCCCCACAGCTTGAGCATACCGAACAGGAACGACAGCCCCACCATCAGGGGCACGAAGCGGGTGTGCAGGCACACCATGCTGATGAGCGCCATACCCAAGGTGCAGGTGAGCAGTATCTGCCGTGTGGTGAAGCGGAACTTCAGACGGAAGAGCAGCGGGAAGGTCATTGTGACGCCTATCATGGCGGCAAAGCCACACATCAGTATGTCCTCGGAGTAGAGCGACAGGTCACCGGCCATCTGTGCCGACAGCCCCATGAAGATGCAGTCGCTCATCTGGAACACGACGGGGAAGAGCAGTATGAGCCAGAACCGCCACCCTTCGGGCACGAAGTCGCGGAACATCGGCAGGGAGAATCCTCCTTGTTGTTGGGTCATAGTGTTTATAGTTTTGAATTTATTCTTGTAGTTAAAGGGAGTCAAAGGGAGATATCGCTTCGCTCTTTATGGAGATAAAGGCCAAATGCCTTTTCGCGCGTAATAACTATTGGCATTTATCTCCCTTTATCTCCTTCTATCTTATCTCCCAATGAGCAGATTACTTCAACTCACACTCCACATTCAGTCCGCTACGCAGCAAGGCGATATCTTCGCGGCTATTGCTCTCGTCGAAGCTGATCTTCACAGGTACGCGCTGCTCCACCTTGACGAAGTTGCCGGCCGCGTTGTCCTGCGGCACGAGCGCATACTGCGCCCCTGTGGCGGGAGAGATGGCTGTGACGGTGCCCGTGTACTCCTTGCCCGGGATGGCATCTACGCTGATGCGCACCTTGGCACCGAGGGCAATGTTTTTCAGCTGCTTCTCGCGGTAGTTGGCCACCACCCAGTGCTCCTTGTCGTCCACGATGGTGAGCAGCGTGCGTCCGGGCTGCACCAGTTCGCCTGCCTGCACATCGATGCGCGAGGCATAGCCGTCGCAGGGGGCCACGATGACCGTGCGCGAGAGGTTCACCTGTGCCAGTTCCCAAGCCGCCTTGGCAGCCTCGATGGCCGCTTCGCTCTGGTCGAGGCGTTGGGTCTGCTCCGACTTGACGAGGCGTGTGCTCTGCTGTTGCAGGCGCATGGTCTCGTACTTGGCCTTCATCGAGAGGTAGTGGGTCTCTACGGCATCAAACTCCTGCCGTGTCACCGCCTCGCTCGCGAGCAGTGCCTGGTAGCGCTTGTAGTTGCTCTCGGCCAGCGCCATATTGGCACTCACCTCCTTCATAGCCGCGTCGCTCACGGCGATATTGTTCGTGGTGGTCTCTATCGAGGTGCCCTGCGCGGTGCGGTTCACGAGCGCGTTCTGATAGCCCGCCTCGGCCTGTGCCACGTGAAGGCGAAACTCCGTGTCTTCGATGATGAGCAGCGTGTCGCCCCTCTTCACACGGGCATAGTCCTGCACGCGCACCTCCTCCACGAAGCCCTGCACCTTGGCGGTCACGGCTACCAGGTGCTGGCGCACCTGCGCATTGTCGGTGAAGGTGGTACTGTTGAGATGGATAAACTTGCTGCATACCCACACGAGGCCGCAGACGATGAAGGCAAGGATAAAGGTGTTGCCTATGATTTTCTGTTGTTTCTTGTTCATATTGGTTGATGGTGTTTTGTTGTTAGATTACAGTTCTCCGCACACAAACAGCAGCTTGTAGTGGCAGAACAGGCGGTTGATGCGGGCATTCTTCAGCTCCAGCTCGGCAGCCAGCACAGCGTTGGAGGCATCGAGCATATCGGTCAGCAGGGCGAGGTCGTTGGCATAGCGCTTGGCCGTGATGTCATAGTTCTGCTTGGCCAGCTCCACGCTCTTGCCGCGCACCTCCACCTCGTTCTCGGCCTCGCACAGGCGTATGTATGCCTCCTCTACGGCATTGCCTATCTGCTCCTCCACGTGCTCCGACTGGGCAAGGGCACGTTGCGTGTTGAGCCTTGCCGCCCTCACCTTGTCGCCCGCCTTGTACAGCGCACCGATGTTGTAGCTGATGCCTACGCCCACTGCCCAGTAGTTGAAGTTCTTGTTGAGCACGGGCACCTCAATGGTGACAGGGCCGTCGAGGTGCTCTTGGGCAAAGAGCGCCACCTTGGGGAGTCGCTCGGCCTGCGCCACGCGCTCCTTCAGGCGGCTCATCGTCACGGCAGCCTCCATCTGTTGCAGGTCTATGGAGCCATTGGCGGCACGGTCGTGCCACGCGGTGCCCGTGTCGGATGCCGTGTAGCGGTCCACCACACTGCTGTCGGCCACGATGCGTATGTCCTCGTCAAGGTCGAGCGCCTTGAGCAGCTGCCGGTTATAGATGGTGCAGGCATTGGCGATGCGCGTGCGTTGCAGCTTCAGGTTTTCCAGCTGTAGCTCATAGCGTGTGAGCGCATTCTGCAGCACCGTGCCCTGCTCGCGCTTGGCTGTGAGGTGCGCTATCACCCGTTCGGTGAGCCCGATGTTCTCGTCGTACACCTGCACCTGGCTCTGCACCTTCAGCAGGTTGAGGTAGTCGCCCAGCAGACGGAAGCGCACCTGCTGCCTGCTCTTCGCATAGTCGAGCTCGGCCATGCGGTGCCCCTGCTTCGAGAGGGCAATGCCGTTGCTCACGGCTCCGCCGGCATAGATTACCTGACTGGCGCTGAGGGCAAAGTTGGCCCCGAAGTGCGGTATATCCACCGCCATTCCGTTCGAGAAGTCGCGGTCCCACACGTAGCCGTCGCCCAGGTAGCTGGCCGATAGCGAAGCGCTGATGTCGGGCAGTCGCGATGCCTCGGCCGCCTTCACCTCCTTGGCTGCAGCCTCCACGGCATAGCGGGCCGCCTGCAGGCTCTGTTCGGTACTGTCCGCCGTGGCAAACAGCGCTTCGGGCGTGAGCACCAGCGTCCGCTGCGCCTGCGTCCCCAAGGCCATCGCCACAGAGGTTAGGAATAGAAAAAGTTTCTGTTTCATACGTTAATAGAGTTGTTGTTATGATGTTGATATTTCGTGCACGCGCTACACGTCGGCTGCCTGTCAGGGGGTACGGAGTGCCACGCACTCCCGCCCGCGGTGCTCCCTCTACGTGGGGAGTATCGTGACAGTCGACAAGCCTCGCATAGCCCCCGGGCTACACGTGGCACAGATATGCTATGTTTACAAGATTATTGCTCCGGGCTTCATCGTTATACGTTATGGGTAATAATGTACTAACTTAAAGCTGAAACCGGACTTACGTGCGAGAACCGCACTACGCGTTAATTATACGCCTAAGTTTTCGAGGCGCAAAGTTCCCAAAAAGTTTCCTAAAAACCAAACCTCCACCCCCACTTTTCTCCTCCCTCGGCAGGTGAAATCCCGCCTCACAGACACGTGAAACCTCCAAAATGCAATGGTGCCTTTGCATTTTGGTCCTTTGTGTGGGGAGAGGACTCCGTCCTGGCAGGTACCATCGAAAGAGGCTCTTCTGCGGAGCCGTCCGTTAGAAAAATCAGAGCCGTCCGATTTTCTTGGCGGACGGCTCTGATTCTGAGTGGGTTATTCAATCTTTCCGTGAAGACACAATATGTCGAGCATCTCTGCAGGGGTGACCACTATGGGTGTATGGGGAAAATGTTTGATGTTTCCCGTTATCAGGTAAGCATCTTCCTTTGACAAGGCCACCTCATAGAAAACGGCATCCTTAGGGTCGGGAAAAGCCTGTCGGGTTTTCACGCGCTCAGCACTGACGGCACCTTGCTTGATGCCTGTAACGACAGCAGCCACAAGCTCTTCAGGAAATCTGAACTTGGGGCGACGCAGTACCTCGTCATATTCACCAATAATCTCATCATTGACCAGTGGCACTATCTTTCCTTGCCAAAACGCCTCCAGCACTTTGACCGTTGCCGATTGCGGATTTCTAGCGAGCAAGGCCGAGACGATGACATTGGTGTCGATTACAGCATATACTCTCATCGCTTGGTACGTGCTTTACTGATTTCGTCGTTGATTTCCTCTTCGCTCAGTTCGGGCAGCTGCTCTGCTTCCGCCATTCTACGTATAGCAGAGAATGCGGCATATCCACCAACATTCACTGGCATATCGCCTCTAATCTCAAACGGAATTTTACCGCGCTGTACCACAGCTTTGGCAAACACGTTCATTGCCGTATTGGCACTCATCCCGAACTGTGCACAGAGCGCATCGAATGTTGCTTTCAGTTGTGAGTCCATCCTCACAGTCATTGATACCTGTCCCATAACTATAGATTTTTCTGCAAATATAAACGTTTTATTCGACATATAGTGCTAAAATGATGTTAAATTACATCATCCTGATGTAAAAACGCTTATACCTTCATCGGTGTTCAACCTGCCTCCAAGTAAGATTGAAATATCACCGCCACCGCCCTCATCCGTTCGTAGGCCCAGCGCTTGGTGCCGTAGGCGGTATCGTAGCGCCAGTCACGGAAGGGGCGGGCATAGAGCGTCTGCGATATGTGGCGTATGGTCTCCACATCGGGCATAATGCGAAATCCGCCCGGTGGAGCCACCGAACGGATATAACCGACAAAGCCTGCATAGCCCAGCGAGGCATCGTACCACCCGCCATCGACCATCACCCTATACACCGCCTGCCAGTGTACCTTACGTTAACGCCCGTCGGGCGTGCGGTGGTGCATAAGCCTTTCCAACGCTAACGTTAACGTTGACGTTAACTGGGCTTCACGGTGTTTACCCACCGAACCGTAGGTCGACACTACAGTCAATGGTTGGTTAACGTCATCGTACAACCTCTGGGTTTCGTTTTCGTTATCGTCAGCGTTGATTTTCCCCATCGGGGAAATCCTTCTTTCAATTTTTTCCATTCTCCTCTCCAGCGCCTCTATGCGCTCAATCAAGTCTTTCATCAGATGTTCCATGAAAGTATATATATGGTGTTTATTAAATGGATTCTTTGTTATGTGTATTATTCACGGATCATCTATTTCTTCTTCGTCGCAAACCGATACCTCACGCTCAGCATGGCGTAGCGACCGAGGACTTTGTTATAAGTATGGGTGAGCGAGGTGGCGTCATACACACGGCTGAAGCCGTTGTTCTCGTTCAACAAATCATGGGTCGACAGTTCCACAAAGAGGTTCTTGCCCTTCAAGAAGGGACGTTCGATGGAGAAGTCCATCATCAGCCAATCCATGCGGCTATCGGTAGAGAGGTAGGTGGTGTAGTTGTGATAGTTGACGGCAGCGTCGAGACTGAGCGACCAGGGCAACCGCCATGTGAGGCGGCCTTGGATGTGATGTTGCCACTGCTCCTTGTTGTTGACGGAGAGATAGGTGCCTCGGTTGTCCTCCAAGGTGAGTTCGTAGGCCACGGAGGCATCCATATTGTCGAACTTCACGCGAGGCTTCACCATAGCCGAGTAGGCACAGAGGGTGTTGCTGTTGAGCAGGGGTGTCTCCTCCTCAGACTCTATCACAGCATAGCTGTTGGTGTGAAGCATATTCACATTGGCCGAGGTCTCTACCCAGAAACGCAGCAAAGCATCGAGCGGAGTGGCAAAGTTGGCTCCCAAGCGACCGTTCCAGTTGCCCGACACGTTGATGGCCTTCGAGGTGACTACGCCTGTAGTGCGGTTGTAGGTCAGAAGGTTGGAGAAGGCATTCTCTGTGTAGATAAAGGAGAAGTCGGTTCCAAACTGTCGGGTAATCTTATTTCCATCGTCACGTACCTTGGCAAAATTCTTGGAGTACCACCCCTGCAATCTATATTCCGTACTCTTCTTCAATGCATCATTTCCATATCTGATATATTGGCGGTCGGCCATATCGGGATAAGTTACGAGTGATTGGATATCGGGAAGCGTAGGGGTGATACCACCTCTTAATCTTAATGTACCTATTCTATCAGAGCGAAGTCGAATCTGTGTAAGAAGACTTGTATAAATGTTCTTCTGTTTCGGAGTAAGAGTCGGTAGCGTCCCTTTCGCATAGATTAATTGCTCATTACAGAAATGAATCGTAGGGTCAAGTTCCATATAAAAAACGCCCTTGCTCAAACTTAGTGAAGGGCATAGCATATGTTCACGGTTCTCAGTTTCCCAATAGCGCGTAGTCTCGTCCTCTCGTGCGACTGAACGCCACAGTTCATCGGTTGGCAAAGTTCCGAATAGCTCATACGATGTAGCAGGATCGGAATAAAGACTACCCAACGAATTGAGCAGATAGCCGCGGTCATCACGCTGGGCATGCCGCTCACCATAGGTATATGCCACAGACAAGCAGAAGCGTTTGAAGCCCTCAATGTTAAAATACTTCATCACACGCGCCATCACCTCTTGCGACAGACTGTTACCTACCGTCTCTTTATAGCGGTTCACAAGAGTGGAATTGCTATGCTCATCGTTGAAATACTTGTAGTAGGTGTGGTTGTGCTCGGTGTCGCTGTCGTAGCCGATGAGCATATCATGGATAAGGGCAAAGTATAGCTTCTGGTCGGCTATCGAGTGATACATCCTCAGATTATGGCTATACCACGCGGCTTCACCCTGGCTCAGCACCGACTTGCGTTGCAAGTCGATGACATCGGGCCGGTGGGGCGAGGCTGTAGAGAGGTGTTGCAGCGTGTCGGCCAAGTGGTCCCCGTACTGTGGCTCCGCGTTCCAGTTGGCAGCAAGCGACGACTGCTCCTCTGTCCGTTGCTTTACCTCAAAGTTGCCGAGGTAGTTCACCGTAGTGGCATCTGTAATCTTCCAGTCTGCCTTTATCAGGCCGGCCAGACGGTCGGCATTGTTGCCCTGCAGTGCATTGGAGGCCGAGTAGAGGCTGCCGTCCGATAGGTACAGTTCTCGCTCTGTCTGCGTGGCATTGTCATACAGTTCCTTATTGTAATCCACGTTGCTCTCTATCTTGAAGTATCCTGCCTCGTCCTGCTTGTGCTTAGTCTTCCAGAAGAAGGTGGCTCCGGGTGTGTAGTAGCGGTTGTCGCCTTTCTTCTCTTGCCCGGCACGCTGCTTGCCGTCACCGCCATACCATAGCTGCTCGTTGATGTTGTTGGCATTGCCGAAGAGCGATACGCGATACTGGTCGGTGAAGGTATTGGCGTATCCGCGGCCAAGGAATCGCTCATCGGTGCCGCCACCGGCTGCAACCTCGCCCGTCCATGTGCCCATATACTTGCGGCGTACGCTCACGTCGGCCACCAGTTCGCGGAATCCATCATCGATGCCGTGCATTATGCTGAAGTCACTCTGGCGTTCATAGACCTTTACGTCCTTCATGATATATGAGGGCAGTGCCTGTAGGGCCAGCATGGGGTCTTTGCGCGAGAAGTCCACACCATTGATGAGGATGCTTTTCACTTCCTGTCCATTATGATATAGAGTTCCATCACGAAAGCTCATGCCGGGCAACCGCTCGAAAGCATCGCGCAGCAGAGCGCCCTCCTTCACGGTGAGGGCATCGAGGTCATAGATGGTGGTGTCGTTCTTCGTCACAAGCAGCAGCCGCGTGGCATGTACCGTGACATCGTCGAGGTTGTAGGTGGTGATGGTGTCGGTAGTGATAGCCGTCTGTGCATGCAGGGGTCTAACAGAGAAGGTCAGCATGCCTGTTAGTAGCAGAAGGAGAAGTTTGTGTCTGTTCATATGGTTGTGTATTTGGTTTCATGCAGATAAAAATTCATGCAAAATTACGCAAGATAAAGTTTTCAGACAATACAAAAAGTTTGACAGAATGAAATACTATCATAACTGTAAACCATCTGTTTGCAATATAGAAAAATATCCCTTATGCTAAAAAGTTTGACATTCCCTTCAAAAACGAATGGCTGTAATGGGAAATAACAAGCGCCATCTACAAACCGATAAAAGATTCATAGATGGCGCTCTATACGATGCCGGTTTGATGCTTTGCTAAAGACTCTTCATCAGTTTACGGATATAGATACCGAGATTCGTTTCATGCTCATCGATGCCCAGCTTCTTGCGGATGTCACTACTGATGTGATAATGTCTTTTCAGTTGGATATACTCCCCTATCTCTTTTCCGCGCAGACCGATGGCATACAGACAGAGATAGTCCAACTCAGACTCAGTAAGTCCGCGCTCTTCCAGATACCTTATAAACTGGGGATGGCTGCCAGCAAAAGCCATACGCGTAGAGGTCATGAACTTCTCTTTGTTGGCCAGCAGACTCTCCATCTCTTGGCGTACCTTGCGTCCCATTTCAAGATTGTCGGTGATATTAGCCATGAAGAAGCGGTTGAGCAGGGCTACTCTCTCTTGCAGAGCCACCTTTGCAGCCTGATCTAATCCTTTGTTTTGCTCCAACAAATCGGTGAGGGTGTCGCGCTCCTGCTCTATTTGTGCATACAGTTCCATATATCCGTTTAGTTCCTCCTGTTTGCGACGGAAGCAGTTGCGCACATAGATGCCCAATGCTACAGCCACCATCAAAACGATTACCGCTGCGCCTCTCATCAGATGGCGCTGCTGCTGATTACGCAATTCCTCTACCTTCAGGCGAGTCTCATAATGGTCGCGTTGGGAGGCTATCAGAGGTTGTTGCAGAGTAATACGTACAGTAGAATCTTGCAACTCGAACAATCGTTCATGATTATTTAGAGCTACATCAGTGCGTCCCAGTGCCTTGTTAACCTGATAGCTTTTATGCAGAAGTTTAGCCGTATCCTCAGCTGTAACACTTATATTCCAAGCATAAGCTAATGTGTTATATGCCGCTGTTTCATCTCGCCTCAACGCATAATAATGGGCTATAATGCTATATGTGGCAGCGTTTTGTGGAAGTACATTGATAGGATATCGTATAAGAAGTGAGTCCAAGGCTCCGATATTTTCTGTGGCATCATATAAGCGGAGCAAGGGAGCGAGTGTGCCACTTACAATATAGGGGTCATTATGCGATTCGCCCCATACCAGAACCTCTTTTAGTAAAGGTTCTGCCTGCGTAGCACTTTTCATATTAAGATAAATCAAGCCTATATTTCGCTTGGCAATATATTGCAAACGTTCCTTATCTGCCTTTTCATAATGAAATAGTGCTTTCTCTATATACTCCAAAGCTCGAGGATAATCGTGGTCATTACCATAGAGTACACCCATCTGTGCATACAATAGTCCCACCGAATATGGTGCATCCACCTCATCCACAAACTCCTCGGCACGCGTGTAGGCCGTCATCGCTTCATGATTCAGCCCAGCATTGGCATATACGCGACCATGATAGTAGAATGCCTGCAAGCGACGGAGCGGCAAGCCTTTGCGATCATAGTAGCGCGTAGCCTCACTGATGAGCGAGTCGTCAGCCACATCAATAAAGTTCTTGTCCTGTGCCTGCACAGTAAGCAGCGCATACAGCGCACGCGCCTCGCCCCACCGCGGCATGTCGGCAGCGGTGAGCACCGCCAGCACCGAGTCGGGCACCACCTCCATCCGCGCCTCCAGATGCTCCAACTCACGCATGGAAAGGCGACCGCCACACCCCATGCAGAGGGTGGCGAGAAGCAAGCTATATATCACGGTGCGGAGCTTCATAGACGTGTGTTCTTAGTCCTTGCTTTGCGAAAGCAACCACCCCAGCAGAGCAATCACTTGCTCTGCTGCATACGGTGCTTCGTCTCCTTGGCCGACCACCGCTGCAGGCGCTTGTACTCCTTCTTGGTGAGGCGCATGAACGAACCGTGCTGTGGACCTGTGACGCCCTCGATGTTGACGGGGTCGGAGAAGTTGCGCAGGTACTTGTCGGCCTTGCAGATGCGGTAGTTCTTAGGCTTCGACGAGTACTCGATGTAGGCAACACGCCAAGTGTCGTCGCCCATGAGCTGGAAGGCGGAGGAGCCTTCGCACTTCTTGCGGCCCTCAAAGTCTACGTAGTCATCCTCGACAGGCTCGCCCCAAGGACCATGCAGCGTGGGAGCCGTAGCGGTATAGATACCGGGCTTTCCGCCCTCTTTCTTGATGAGCATATGGTAGAGGCCGTCGCTCACGAGGTAGTTGATATCGGCATCGATGGTAGCATAGCCCCAGTCGAAGAGGAGCTGCGGCTTGGTGAGGCGGGTGAATGACTTGTCGGCATAGGAGTAATACATGCGGTCGTAGGACTCCTCCTCGCGGTTGAGCATGGAGTAGTAGATCATGTAACCGCCCACTTCGCCATCGGGCCATAGGTAGTTGGGGTTCCAGAATATCTGCGGGGCCCATACACGGTCGATGGTGCTGAAGTCCTTGTATACGTCGGGGGCTTCGGGATTGCAGAAGATTGCCGGGCCTTGACGGAAGTCGAAGGTGACTGACTCCCAATGGATGAGGTCGCTACTGCGCAGGAGGTCGATGCCGTAGTTGTCCCACACCTTTGACTTGCGCACGCACATGTCGGTGGTCACCATCACATAGCCCTTGCCGTTGTGGGCACGGGCGATGAAGGCGTCACGGGTGCCGCCCTCGATGCGGGCATGCTCCTCAGGGTCGAAGATGGGGTCGCCGCCGATGACATCTTCGTAGTGATAGCCATCGCGGCTCAGGGCATAGGCGGTATACTCGCCACGGTCGCTCATGTGGCAATAAAGGTATCCATAATCGCCCTTCTGCAGGTTCTGTGCCTGTGTGCCGGCACAAAGGGCGAGGAGCAGGGCTCCCAGTAATGTGCGTTTTCTCATAGAATTGCGGTTGGCGTTATTTCTTCACTTTATTATACTCGGCGATGGTGGCAATTTTCACGGGAATCTCGGTATTGTCCATCTGTCCGCAGAACTGCTCGGCTCCGTTACCAATGGCAAATACGGGAGCGTAAGCCGCGGTGTGGCTGCCTACGGGCCAAGATACCATAGCGATGCGGTCGAGGATGCTCACTGCGAGAGCCGATAGGGGTTCGTCCATATAGTAGAGGCTCTTGGCCATACGCACCTTATTGTTGTTGGCAATAGAGCTTTGATACTCATTATACAGTGCCTGCTCGTCGTAGTCCTTGAGCTCGATGGTGTCCCAGAATCCGAAGTAGGTCTTCAAGGCTTCGCGCACCTGCTCCCAGGTCACCTTATCCTTGTTATCGTGACGCAGACGGTTGATGACACGTGAGAAACCTACGTGGCTCACCTTCTGCGCATGCAGAGCGGCAAAGTTGAGGGCATAGCTGCCATTGCCGAGGGTAAGGCCTCCGGTCTCGTGGTCGGCGGTGATGACGATGAGCGTCTCTTTGGGGTGCTTCTTGTAGAACTCGTAGGCTACACGGATGGCATTGTCAAAGTCGATGACCTCCTGGAATGTCGTGGCAGCATCGTTGGCATGGCTGGCATAGTCTATCTTGCCACCCTCGACCATAAAGAAGAAGCCCTTGCGATTGTCGAGCACCTCAATACCTGCGGCAGTAATCTGCGCCAGGGTGAGGTCGGTAGACTTGGCATCAATGGCGTAAGGCAGCGTCTTCTCGACTGCACCCTTCTCTTGGATGAGTATCACCTTGTCGCCACGATGATTCTTCTGGAATTTCTCGTAGCCACGTATGAGGCGATAGTCGGCCTGCTCGGCCAACTTGTACAGCTCGGGAGCCCGCTTATCGTCGTTATTGACATTCTCCTCGAAGTCGCCTCCACCGAAGAAGTTGAAACCCGACTGAGTGAGCTCAACGCCTATCTCGTAGTAGTCGTTGCGGTTCTTCTGATGGGCATAGAAAGATGCGGGTGTGGCATGGTTCAAGGTCACGCTGGTGGCTATACCTACGCGCTTACCTTGCTCCTTCGCCATCTCGGCAATGCTCTTTACCTTGGTTACCTGATTGGCTCCGAGGCCGAGCGAACCGTTCACCGTCTTCTCGCCACAGGCAAGAGCTGTTCCGCCCGCTGCCGAGTCGGTAACGTCGCTGCTTGCCGAGTAGGTGGTGGCAAGACCCGTGTAGGGGAAGGCGGTGAAGCCAAGGGGCACAATGCAAGGCTTGCCCTTTTGCTGACTGAGGAAATACTGCGTGCCCAGCACGTGATTGAGACTCATACCGTCACCAATGAAATAAAACACATACTTGGGGGCTTTGGCGAAACCGATGCAGACACATAGGCTGAGCGCCACAAACAACAATGCTCTTTGAGTTTTCATAACTTATTAGAATAATGGGTTGTACTGTTTTTTAATATGCTGTAGCCTTGAGGTTGAGACCTGTGGTCTCTTCGAGGTTGAAGAGCAGGTTCATGTTGTGTACCGCCTGTCCGCTGGTGCCTTTGAGCAGGTTGTCGATGCAGGAGGTGATGAGGAGCATGTCGCCGTGCTTCTCCAGATGGATGAGGCACTTGTTGGTGTTCACCACCTGCTTCAGGTCAATATTGTCGGGGGTGATGTGCGTGAACGAGTCCTCGGCATAGTAGTCGGCATACAGCTGGTTGAGCTCGTCGATGGAGACCTTGTTCTTCACCATGATGGTGCAGAAGATACCGCGCGTGAAGTTGCCGCGATAGGGCACGAAATGGATGGCCGAGTTGAAGCTGCTCTGCAGCTGAGCGAGCGCTTCGCGTATCTCGGGCAGATGCTGGTGGGTGAAGGGCTTGTAGATGCTCACATTGTTGTTGCGCCAGCTGAAGTGGGTCATCGATGAAGGTTTGTGCCCCGTGCCGGTGCTGCCAATAATGGCATGCACATAGATGTCGTCGCCTAGCATGAGGTTCTTGGCCAGCGGAAGCAAACCGAGAGTGACGCAGGTGGCAAAGTTGCCCGGATTGGCCACATAGCGGCTGCTGCAGATGGCACGGCGGTTCAGCTCGGGGAGGCCATAGATGAAGTCGTTGCCCTCATCCTTGAGGCGGAAAGCACGGGAGAAGTCAATGATCTTCAGCTTCTCGGGAATCTCGTGCGTCTCCATAAACTGCCGGCTCTCCTCCATGTCGGTGCAGAGGAAGAGCAGGTCTATCTTGTCCAATTCAGGCTCCTCGGCAAACTGCAGTTCTGTCTCGCCATATAGGCCACGATGCACCTCATGGATATACTGACCGCTGTTGCCTCTACCTGTTATAAACACCAAAAGCACGTCGGGATGGTTGAGCAGAAGGCGTATAAGCTCGCCTCCCGTAAATCCTGCACCTTCGATAATTCCTGTCTTAATCATATATAGTTTTTTGGGGGGATATGTTACATAATCTTCATTTCAGGTATGATGGTCTCCAAGTGTTGCTTCACCGCCTGATGGGTGTAGTTCTCCTTGATGACAAGCAATATGGTATCGTCACCTGCCACAGTAGCTAACACAGGGGGAAGGTCGTGCTCATCAATATCATAGGCGATGCCTCCGGCATAGCCGGGGCGAGTCTTGATAACTGCAATATTGGCCGAGAAACTGATGGAGACGAATCCGCTCCTCACTTGTTCCTCGTGAACCTGTTTCCCTTTGACAATACGTTTATAAAGCGGACTGCTGGGCAATATGTATATGTATGAGCCGTCGCTGGCAGCAGTCTTAGCCACCTTCAGTTGCTTGAGATCGCGCGACAGCGTAGCCTGTGTGAGGTCGAATCCCTGTGCATACAACCTCTTCAGCAATTCCTCCTGGCTCCCTATGCGCTCATTGGCAATGATAAATCTTATTGCATTGAGTCTGTTCAGCTTGTTTTTCATATTACATAATACCTATTAGATAGCGCCACAAAGATACACGATTATTTATAAATATGCAAAAACCATTTCAAACAAATATAAAAAGCCTCCCTTCTGGGAGGCTTTTTATATCTCGTAACACGTGAGTGATTACTTCGCGATGATAACTCGTTTTTCTTTGATACGAGCCTTCTTACCGGTAAGAGCACGCAGGTAGTACAACTTAGCGCGACGAACCTTACCAACCTTGTTCACTACGATGCTGTCGATAGCCGGTGAGTTGATGGGGAAGATACGCTCAACACCTACAGTACCAGACATCTTACGAACAGTAAAACGCTTGTTGTAGCCGTGACCTGAAATCTTGATTACTACACCGCGGTAGAGCTGTACACGCTCCTTGTTACCCTCGACAATACGATACGCTACGGTTACAGTGTCACCAGCCTTGAAAGCGGGAACCTGACCCTCTTTACCAGTAGCAAATGCTTCTTCAGCAATTTTAATTAAATCCATTTCTTTTAATTATTAATTGTTATATCGTCCCAACGCAACATATCAAGTTACTCTTCCTATGACAGCGATTGCGCGAAAGCGGGTGCAAAATTAGTGCAAGGCGAGCGAAAAAACAAATATTTATTTGATTTTTTCCGAGCCGCAGTCTAATTTCTATCTGTGAAACAGACTAAAGCAGTGCAAATCGAATGAAATACCAAATTTCAACGAGAGAAAGTATAGAGAACGCTAAAAAACTTATCATTCACATTGTTGAAAAAAGAGGTGCAGCCAAACGGCTACACCTCTGCAGGGACGAGGCAATGAGAATCGCCTCTATTGAAGGGAGGGAATGTACTTCTTACTCCTCGCGGCGGGGACGGGGACGACGCTCGCCACGGTCACCACGCTCGGGACGCTCGCGACGGGGACGTGCGGGACGCTCCTCATAGCCTTCGGGCTTCTCGAGCAGTACGCGGTGTGAGAGCTTGAACTTGCCGGTCTTGGAATCGATGTCGAGCAACTTCACGTCAATCTCGTCACCCTCCTGGATGCCTGTCTCCTCCATGGTCTCGAAACGCTTCCAGTCAATCTCCGAGATGTGGAGCAGACCGTCGCGGCCAGCCATGAACTCTACGAAAGCACCGTAGGGCATCACACTGCGCACCTTACCGGTGTATACCTCACCTACCTCGGGTACGGCAACGATAGCACGGATCTTAGAGAGGGCGCTGTCGATAGCCTCCTTGCAGGTACCGGCAATCTCCACCTTACCTACGCCGTCAATCTCGTCGATAGCGATGGTAGCACCAGTCTCCTCCTGAATACCCTGGATAATCTTTCCACCCGGGCCAATGACAGCACCGATAAACTCCTTGGGTATGGTGATAGATACGATACGGGGAGCGTGGGGCTTGAGGTCCTCGCGGGGCTCGGCGATGCACTCGGTAATCTTGCCGAGGATGTGCAGACGAGCGTCACGAGCCTGATAGAGAGCTTTCTCAAGGATTTCGTAAGAGAGGCCGTCGCACTTGATGTCCATCTGAGTAGCGGTCAAGCCGTCGGCAGTACCGGTGGTCTTGAAGTCCATATCACCCAAGTGGTCCTCATCGCCGAGGATGTCGCTCAGTACAGCATACTTCTCTTCGCCAGCGTTCTTGATAAGACCCATGGCGATACCTGAAACCGGCTTGCGGATGGGCACACCGGCATCCATCAGTGCGAGGGTACCGGCACATACGGTAGCCATCGAAGAAGAGCCGTTTGACTCAAGGATATCAGATACCACGCGCACGCAGTAGGGATAGTCTACAGGAAGAACCTCCTTCAAGGCACGCCATGCGAGGTGGCCGTGACCGATCTCACGACGGCCTACGCCGCGCTGAGCCTTGGCTTCACCGGTAGAGAAAGGAGGGAAGTTGTAGTGGAGGAGGAAACGCTCCTTAGACTGGTTGAGCACATCGTCGATGAGCTTCTCGTCAGACTTGGTGCCGAGGGTCACTGAGGTCAATGACTGAGTCTCACCACGGGTAAACACAGCCGAGCCGTGAGGACCGGGCAGGTAACCCACCTCGCACCAGATGGGGCGGATATCGGTAGTAGAGCGACCGTCGAGACGCTTGCCCTCGTCGAGGATGCAGCGACGCATAGCGTCCTTCTCTACATCGTGGTAGTAGCGGTTGATGAGCGAGAGCTTCTCGGCCAGTTCGTCGGCATCCATCTCGGCATGAGCCTCGGTGTATGCAGCCTTGTACTCCTCGCGAACGAGTTCGAAAGCCTCAGCACGAGCGTGCTTGTCGCGGTTGCCCTCAGCAGCGATGGCATATGCCTTGTCGTAGCAGGCAGCCTTCACCTCGGCGCGGAGCTCCTCGTCGTTCACCTCGTGGCAGTACTCGCGCTTCACGGTAGAGCCTACCTCTTCCATCAGTTCGAGCTGAGCCTGGCACTGTACCTTGATAGCCTCGTGGGCAGCCTTCATAGCCTCGAGCAGGTCGAGCTCTGATACCTCCTTCATCTCGCCCTCTACCATCATGATGTTGTCGATGGTAGCACCTACCATGATATCCATGTCGGCCTTCTCGAGCTGTGCGAAGGTGGGGTTGATAACGAACTCGCCATCTACACGTGCTACGCGCACCTCAGAGATGGGGCCGTTGAAGGGGATGTCTGAAACAGCCAATGCAGCAGAAGCGGCGAAGCCAGCCAATGCATCGGGCATATCTACACCATCAGCAGAGAAGAGGATGATGTTTACATACACCTCTGCGTGATAGTTGTCGGGGAAGAGCGGACGCAGTGCACGGTCCACCAAGCGACAGGTCAGAATCTCATTGTCTGAAGCCTTACCCTCACGTTTGGTGAAGCCACCGGGGTAACGGCCAAATGAGGCATATTTCTCTCTGTACTCAACCTGTAAAGGCATGAAATCGGTGCCGGGAACTGCATCTTTGGCGGCACATACTGTAGCCAGCAGCATGGTGTTGCCCATGCGCAGCATCACTGAGCCGTCGGCCTGCTTGGCCAATTTCCCGGTTTCCAGCGTGATGACTCTTCCGTCGGGGAGAGTCACTGATTTTGTAATCGGATTCATCTTAACTTATTTATATATTACGTCTAAATTGGTATATTCATCCAAAATTCGGGCAAAGATAGTAAAAAGTTGGCATTATCCACCCTAAACAACAAAAATATTATCATTATTACATCATTTTTAGTCGGTTTCGCCTATAAAACCTATAATACAACAGAAAGAATTAAAAGAATAACGGATGCTATAAAGATGACAGATATAGCGAAAAATAGTTCTCGAGTTGGTACATTTCTGAAATTATATTATTTTTGTACCGAAAATGGAAAACACACATGTATATGAACAAGACAAACGTATTATCACACAATCTTATGAAAAAAACGTACAGTGGGATACTCACGGTTTTAATGCTGTGCTTGCCCCTTGCGGCGCAGGCCAAAGTAGAGCACTTGCTGCCACGCCCGCAGATGGCAGAGCAGACCGACGGAGGAGCTTTTGCCCTCCATCGTGGCATCAACATCGTCTATAGTGATGGCGCAGCACAGTGTGCTCTGCTTGAGGAGTTCTTCACCGACAATGGATGCACCCTCACCAAAGATGGAGCTACCGTGAAGGTCGCTCTGGTGGAGAGCATCGCCGGTGCCTACGACTACGAACTGCATGGCTACGACAATGAGGCATACACGCTGAATATCACAGCAGATGAGATACTTATTACTGCAGTGACGAATACGGGTGTTATCCGTGCAGCACAGACACTTGCACAGTTGGCCGAAGGGTACGACGAGGGCAGCGAGGCTATCGGCACGGTGGAGATTACCGACTGGCCAGCCTTCAAGCTGCGTGGATTCATGCACGATGTGGGCCGCTCGTATATTCCTGCCGATGAGCTAATCAAGCAGATAGAACTGCTGTCGCGCTTCAAGGTGAACACCTTCCATTGGCACCTCACCGAGAACCAGGCATGGCGCTTCGAGGTAAAAGCGTACCCGAAGCTGACGCAGAGCCAGTATATGACCCGCTTCCCCGGACAGTATTATACTCAAGAGGAGTGCAAGGCTGTGATGGCTGCTGCCAAGAAGAACGGCGTCATCGTGATTCCAGAAATCGACATGCCAGGACACAGCGGTGCCTTCGAAAGCGCCATGGGCTTCGGCATGCAGACCGAAGAGGGAAAGAAGGTATTGAAGGCCGCTCTGGACGAGGTAGTAGAGGTGTTTGCCGATGCTCCTTATATACATATAGGAGGAGATGAGGTGAGTACTACCGCTGCCTATCTCAATGAGATGATTGCCTATGTGAAGAGCAAAGGTAAGAAGGCCGGCATATGGAACCCCATCAACGGCATCGGGCAGGACAACCTGAATGCTTCGCTCGCACAGATGTGGGGCACACGTGGCTTCGTGGCTTCAGGGAAAGTCAACATCGACAGCCGCTACAACTATACGAATCACTTCGACGTGTTTGCCGATCTGGTAGGCATATACAAAAGCACCATCTATTATAAGGAGAAGGGCGATGCCAACATCGCCGGTACCATCTCGGCCTGCTGGAACGACCGCAAGCTGGAGTCTGTAGCCGACATCATGGCGCAGAACAACGTGTATGCCAATGTCATCGCTTCGGCCGAACGCGCTTGGGTAGGTGGTGGCAAGCACTACATCGACAACTGCACGAATGGCGGCACCAACGGTGGTGGCGGTGTGATGCTACCCAATTCGGGCGACGAGTACGAGGAGTTTGCCGATTGGGAACGCCGTTTCCTTTTCCATAAGGCACACTCCCTGAAGGGCGAGCCCATCCCCTATGTGAAGCAGACCAATGTGCGCTGGCGCATTACGGATGCTTTCCCCAACGGAGGCGACGCCTCGAAAGTGTTCCCGCCCGAAGAGCAGATGAACGAAGAGGGTATACAGCCCGACAGCTACACCTACAACGGTACTGCCTATCAGACAGGTATGGCCACAGGTGCCGGTATCTACCTGAGCCATACTTGGGGAAAGAGCATCATCAACGCCTACTACAATGCTCCGGCCTATAACCAGACGGCCTATGCGTGGACCTATGTATATTCGCCCGAGGCACAGGAGGTGGGCGCCATCATCGAGTTCCAGAACTATAGCCGTTCCGAGCAGGACCCTGCTCCTGCGGCAGGCAAGTGGGACCTCTACGGCTCAAATATATGGCTTAACGGCACACCTATTGCCGCTCCCGACTATGAGAACACAGGCGTGAGTATCAGCAGCAAGGAGGTGACACTGAAGAACGAGAACTTCCCCGCCCGCAAGCCTATTGCCGTGTACCTGAAGAAGGGGTGGAACAAGGTATTCCTCAAACTGCCCTATGTGAATGCCGGCTACCGTCTCGACAAGTGGATGTTTACCTTCGTGCTTACCGACCTTGACGGCACCAATGCGGTGGACGGACTCATCTACTCGCCCAACCAGTGCATGGATGAAGCAGCCGAGCTGACAGCCGCCAAGATAAGTGAGGTGAAGCTTGCCCGTGCAGACTATATCAAGCCATTGCCTGGCTATTGGCCCGAAAGCGCTGCCACAGCTCTGGATGCCAAGATTGCAGAGATTGAGGCTACCTTCGCCGAGGAGCGTGCTGCACAAAGAACGGCACTGGACAAGGCGCTGCAGGCGATGATAGCGGGGTGCACCGCGGCCAATATGAATCAGCCTGTGGCGAGCACCGATGCCGACACCGTATACTACCGCATGTATACCCCGCTGCGCGAAAGCCGTTATCCGACTGCCAAGGGGGTAGGTGCTGATATTGTGGGTGAACAGACACCGACGAACGATGCTATATGGAAGTTTGTGGTACGTGCCGACAAGACATTCGACATAGTCAATGCAGTAGACGGAAGCTACATATCACCAGGCAGCAGCTACAACACAGCTCTCAAGACCGCAGCGGAGTCTCCATCGGCAGGATGGACACTGGCTCCCGCCGATGCCGTAGGCTACGTTATCATCAAGAGTGGCAGTGTGCAATTTAACCAGACAAACAACTCTACTCTCGGATATAAGGTATACAACTGGGGCGGTGGCACCAATATAGATGATACGGGCTGTAAGTACGTGTTTGAAGAGGTGGAGTACACACCCGGCGACATTACCGAATCGCCCATGCCCATCCCTGGCGTAGAGTATTACATCTATAGCGACACCTACCATGGCGGCGAGTTTGTAAACCGCTACCTATATAATAATAATGGCACATTGACCCTCAGTACCGACAATGCAGCCAGCGATGCATATAAATGGACTGCAGCCAGCGATGGCACCTACTACACCTTTACCAATAAGGCAGGTAAGTACCTCGGACACAAAGGCATGTCGGATACGCCATACAATTTCACCGTTGCGGCCAATGCTTCTCACGAGGGCGTGACACTCTATTCGGTTGGGGCATCCCGCTATTTTGTAGTGAAGAACGACGGTAGCAAGTTTGACCAATCGACCATCACCTACGACCAGACCTCGGGCGACTGGTGTACCGACTTTGTATTCGTGCCCTGCAACAGCAATAAGGGCAAGGTGTCACTCACTGTAGTGAGTAACACAGCCTTGGCCGATGCCGTGTTCACTTGGAATGGTAACGACATCACTTCGGCTCCAATCTTTGTTGACACAGCAGAGGTAGCCATGCAACCCACCCTCTCGTTGAAGTCGTGCAATGCAGCCTATAAGTTTGATGGATTCTACAGCGATGCTGCCTATACCACGCCACTGGTATCAGCCTCCTTTGAGACCCTTACAGAGAACGTTACCATCTATGCCAAGTTTAGCCTCGACGTGCTTACCGAGAGCTATGGAGAGAAATGGTTGCGCATCCGCATGTATCGTGACGGAAGCTATACTGCAGGGGTTGGCGGAACGGCTAATGGCGCTGCAGGAACCACGCAGGTAAGCGACCTTACGGCAGTCGGTGAGCTATGGAGCCTTGTGGGCACAGCAGAGGCCTTCAAACTCTACAACAAGGCTACAGGCAGTGACTATGCCCTTAAAGTCAGTGGCACTACCGACGGTTCTGCTGCTACTATGGCTGCGGCAAAGTCGGCAACAACCTGGAAGCTTATCGACAAAAATGGCGGCTATGCCATTGTGCCCTCCAATGCTACGGGAATGAGTATCAATGCCTATGGAGGCAAGGGTGGCAACCTGAAGCTCTACAATGCTGCCGACCAAGGTGGTTGGTGGATATTCGACAGAGTGTCTGACAACACCCTGACTATCGGCATTGAGGTAGATGGAGCACCCTGGGAAGACAATCCACGGGTAGCAGAGATGAATATGAACATCAACGGTGTAAACAGCAGCACTCGCGTCAGTGGCAGTGTAGCCGCACAGACCTATTACCTGCCGGCAGGAGCAACCACCTTCTCGCTCAGTTCCATGACCTATCGTGGATATACCTTCATCGGCTTCGAGGAGGGAGGGCGTATCGTGGCTTCATATACTGATGCCGACCTTACCGACGCACTCAGCATCAAGGCGCTCTACCGCACCAATGACTGGCGTACCCTCTATTATACTCCCGATGCCAATGGCTATCCCTATCGTATACCTGCCATTGCTACAGCCCCCAACGGACATATCTTTGCCATCTCGGACAATCGTCCCTGCGGCTCTGATATCGGTTATGGCGAGGTGGACATCAAATGCCGCATCTCAACAGACAATGGTGCCAACTGGGGTAAGGAGTTCTTCGTGGCCAATGGCAAGGGCGGAAGCAGCAATGCGATGACCACTGGATATGGCGATGCAGCCATCGTGACCGACCGCGAGCAGAACAAACTCCTTGTGATGATGGTGTGTGGACGTACCGTCTGCTGGAACGGCCGTTGGGATAAGAGCAAGATAGGCGACACGGATGCGGATGCTGTCAACCGCGTGGCTCGCGTATACGCAACCTTCAATGAGACAACGCAAGAATGGGAATGGACAAAGCCCGAGGAGGTGACCGACCATATCTATTCGCTCTTCCTTGATGGTGAGACTCCCACGGTATCCTCCATGTTTATTGGCTCAGGTAAAATATGCCAAAGCCGCGTGGTAAAGAAGGGACAGTATTACCGCCTCTACTGCTCTATGTGGACTCGTGACGGAGGCAACCGCGTCATCTATTCCGATGACTTCGGGGGCTCGTGGAATGTGCTCGGCAGGGTAGCCGACCGCCCTGCTCCCTCTGGCGATGAGCCCAAGGTGGAGGAGCTGCCCGATGGCACTGTAGTACTCAGCAGCCGCAAAGGTGCAGGCCGTTACTTCAACCTCTTCACCTTCACCGACAACACATATACTACAGGCAAGTGGGGCGCGGCAGTAGCAAGCAATGACGTGGCTGGTGGCCTTGCTTTCGGTGGCAACAGCACCAATGGCGAAATACTGCTCGTGAATGCCATCCGCAAGAGCGATGGTGGTAAGTGCGACCTTATGTTGCAATCGGTGCCCACAGGCAATGGACGTAGCGATGTAGCTATCTTCTATAAGGAGATGGAGTATAAGGCCGATGGTACCAATAAGTATACCCCCACCACCTTCTCGCAAGGTTGGACCAAGGGCATACAGCCCAGCGACCGTGGCTCGGCCTACAGCACCATGACGATGCAGAAAGATGGCCGCATAGCTTTCCTCTATGAGGAAGAGCCTGGCGGATACTGCATCGTATATGCACCGCTCAGTATTGAGGAGATTACCGATGGAGCTTATACGGTAGACCCGGAAGGAAATGCCGTTGAGCACCCTTTCGTTGATGCTTACCCTCACGATGCCCCATACATCTACGACATGGCGGGACGTAAGCTCAGCAGACCTGTGGAAAAGGGGATTTATATCGTAGATGGCAAAAAAGTAGCAACAGGCAACTGATGACAGAGATAAATAAGGATAGAATAATATAACAATTACCACCATGAGAAAAATCGTTTGTATTTTAGCAACTTTCATGTGCATGGCCTCTATGGTCAATGCACAAAGCGTAACGGACTTGTCTCAACTGGACAATGGCAATACGTACACCTTGCGTAGCGCTCGCGCGTTCTTGCTCTATAGTTCTGCTGTACCTAATGAAATCTGCTCAAGCACAGGAAAGAGCGTTGGGACAGTAACCTATGACAAGGCTGATCCCAATCAGCAATTCCGCATCGAGAAGAACGGAGCCAACTACTATCTGTATAGCGTAGGGGCTGAAAAGTATGTAGGCGCCAATGGCGCTTATGTATCTACCGCTTCGGCAGCGCTGACATTGGAGAATGTGGGTGGTGAGTATCCTTGGAAGCTGGTACTTGGCGGACAGGGTATGAACTCGCAAGTCTCAGGGCAAACCGCTTCAGGCATCATGGTCAACAGTTGGCTTTCAACAGATGCAGGCAACTGCTACGAGATAACAGAGGCTATCGTTAAGGCCAAGGCCTATACGATAGACGTGCTCGGAGCCGAAGATGCCAGTGTCACCTACAATGGCCAGGAGTACAAGGATGGCGACACCTTCGAAGTCAATGGTCGCCTGGAAAAGACCGACTTGACAGCATCAGCCGTGGACGGAAAGATTTCGATGGTTAATATCGACGGGGCTACTGTCTATGTGAGCTATATGGATGCCGATACCAAGTTCTACACCATGCGTGGTGGCCATGGCGGCTATGTAAGTCTGAACCCCGGCTATCGTAATGGCAACGATCTGTTGCTCACTAACGCCAATGCAGTCAAAGACAATCAGGGACTCTGGGCCTTTGTTGCACAGAATGGTGGCGGATACAAGATCTACAACTATTCTACCGGTCTTTCCAAGGTGATAGGAATGACGGGTAGCGAAGCTGAAGCACGTGCTTCGATGGTAGACCCAAGTTCAACGACGCATACAACGACATTTGACGGCAACATCAAGTTTGACGGAACCGATGGCCGCATCAAGCTGAAAGGTTCGGCCAACAACTATTGGAACAAGCGAGGCGACTATCTGGCACTTTGGAACAGCAGTGCCGCCACAGGAGATGACACGGGTAGCAAGTTCTACCTTGAAGAGGCTGACTATGTAAGCTATCCTGACGAGTATATCCATGAAATCTCCGAGATTGCCGGCATTGCCGCTTACTCGCCAAAGAATCCCAATACATTATGGTATACCACCTCATCGGAGGCCGCAGGCGTAAGCTACCCCTGGATGGAGTATGCGCTGCCCCTCGGCAACGGCGAGCTGGGCTGCATGGTATTCGGTGGCGTAGCCCACGAGGAGCTGCAGTTCAATGAGAAGACCCTTTGGAGCGGCCCCGCCAATACGGTAGGTGCAGGCAGCGGTAACCGCACCTTCATGAACTTCGGTTCATTGATTATTGCCAATAAGGATGCCAGCATCTGGAATGGCGGTGTCACCGACTACGTACGCTACCTCGACATTGAGGAGGGTATAGCAGGTGTAGAGTTCAAGAATGCGGGTGGCACCAAGCAGGTGCGCAAATACTTCAGCTCAGCCCCCGACCAAGTGATTGCCGGCCAATACAAGAGCGAGGGCGACGACAAGCTGAATCTCGTGTTCTCTCTCGAACCTGGCAACGGCATCAATGCCAGCAAGGTGATCTATGAGAATGGTACAGCCTCATTCTCAGGCACCATGACCGTGAAGTATGCAGCCCGTCTGCACGTGGTAGCCGACGAGAATGCCACCATTACGACGACCAATTCTGGCATCAGCGTAAAAGACGCCACCGAGGTGACCTTCTACCTCAAGGGCGGCACCAATTTCAATGGCGACATGAAGGTGCTCAACAACTATTTCACCAACGAGACCACTGCCGATGTGGACACTCGTGTGAAGACCGATATCGAGAAGGCTATTGCCAAGGGATTCGATGCCGTAGAGGCCGACCACATAGCCGACTTCACCGCCATTACCAAGCGTATGACATTTAACCTCGGGCTGGCAACGCCTACCGTAGATACCAAGACTCTGATTGACAACTACTATCCCAACAACAGTAATGCCAACAGCAAGCAGAATGACCATCTGTTCCTCGAACAGCTCTACTTCCACTACGGACGCTACCTGGCCATCAGCTCTAACCGCAAGCCCATCGCAGCGCCCAACAACCTGCAAGGTATCTGGAACGACCGTGGCACCGACTCACCCTGGAACTCGGACATCCACACCAACATCAACATCCAGATGAACTATTGGCCCACGGAAATCACCAACCTCAGCGACCTGCACAAGCCCTACGTCAACTTCATCATCCGCGGCGCACAGAGTACGGGCTGGAAAGAGGTCGGCAAGAAGTACAACAATGGTCATGGCTGGAGCGTGCTCACCGAATCATCACTCTACAACAGCATGAGTACCTGGGGCGACAACTACCTCGTAGCCAACGTATGGTACACCAGCCACCTGTGGACACACTGGCGCTACACACAAGACAAAGAGTTCCTCAAGGAGGCCTTCCCCGTGATGTGGGACTGCGCCAAGTTCTGGTTCCACCGCCTCATCGAGGACCGTGGTTTCGACAACACCCAGGACGAGCAAGCCAGCGTGAAGAACTACCACACCCCCTACAAGTTTGAGCCCGATGGCACCTTCGTTGCTCCTAACGAGTTCAGTGCCGAGCAGCACGACAATCAGACCGAGGACGGTACAGCCCATGCACAGCAGATGATCTATTACCTCTTCACCAACATCAAGGAGGCCATCGACATCCTTGGAGGTGCAGAAGCTGTAGGCCTCACCGCTACCGATATCGAGAAGCTTGACCTCTACCTCGAGAAAACCGACCAAGGCCTGCATACCGAGACCTATACAGGTGCTTGGGGCACCACCTATAATGGTGTGAAGAAGGGTGATAAGCTGCTTCGCGAGTGGAAGTACACCCCGTTCGATATCTCCAACGACCGCGGTCACCGCCACATGTCACACATGATGGCCCTCTTCCCCATGGACCAGATTACCCCCGAGAGTGAGTACTTCACCCCTGCCGTCAACTCACTCAAGCTCCGTGGCGATGCCGCCACTGGTTGGTCAATGGGTTGGAAGGTAAACCTCTGGGCACGTGCTCAGGATGGCGACCATGCCCATATCATCATCAAGAATGCCCTCAAGCACTCTACAAGCTATGGCACCAATGCCAGTGCCGGAGGCATCTACTACAACCTGTTCGACTCGCACGCACCTTTCCAGATTGATGGCAACTTCGGTGTATGCTCAGGTATTGCCGAGATGCTCATGCAGAGTGCACACGGCTACATCAACATCCTCCCTGCCCTGCCTACAGTATGGGAGAAGACCGGTACCATTACAGGCATGAAGGCTATTGGCAACTTCACCGTAGACTTCAACTGGAGCGAGGGCAAGTGCCAAAAGGTCACCATCACAAGCAATGCCGGTGCCGAGCTCCGTGTACGTTGCACCCGTGGTGCCCGCGATATCGCGACAGCCAAAGTCACGGTCGACGGCACAGAGGTAGGCGTCAAGATTGACGAACACGGCATTGCCACCATCCCATGCACAAAGGGCAGCATTGTAGAGGTCGACTACACCACAGAGGGCAGCGGCATCCACACACTGAAAGCACAAAAAAAAAGCGTAAACATCTATGGGCTCGATGGACGTCAAGTAAGTGAGATGCAACCCGAGACCATATATATCGTTGAAGGGAAGAAAGTCCTTAAATAATTAACGAAATATATAGTTTACAAAGGAGGGGTGCCATCTATGGATGGCACCCCTTATTAATACATGCTATGAAGGGAAGAATTCTCAGAGAAGCATAATTGAGTGAAGAGGGAAAACAGAATCGTTAACATAACAAAAAGGGGTATATCGGTACACCCCCTTTTACATGGGTTCATTATATTATTATTGCGGACGGCTATAGTTGGGGGCCTCGCTGGTGATGGCCACATCGTGCGGATGGCTCTCCTGCACGCCAGCGCCTGTGATGCGTACAAACTTGGCATCGTGCAAGCGGTCGATGGTGGGGGCACCGCAGTAGCCCATACCTGCCTTGAGACCACCGGCAAGCTGATAGATGACCTCGTAGAGCGAGCCCTTGTAGGCTACGCGCCCTGCGATGCCTTCGGGAACGAGCTTCTTGGTGTCCTTGGTGCCTGCCTGGAAGTAACGGTCCTTGGAGCCGTTCTCCATAGCTTCCAATGAGCCCATGCCACGGTACGACTTGAACTTACGGCCATTGAAGATGATGGTTTCACCGGGGCTCTCCTCAGTACCAGCCACGAGCGAACCTATCATCACGCAATTGCCACCGGCTGCAAGTGCCTTGACCACGTCGCCCGAGTAGCGCAAGCCACCGTCGGCAATGAGGGGCACGCCTGTACCCTTGAGGGCCTTGGCTACATCATAGATTGCCGAGAGTTGGGGTACGCCCACACCGGCTACCACACGGGTGGTACATATGCTGCCGGGGCCTATACCTACCTTGATGCCATCGGCACCAGCCTCGACGAGCATCTTGGCTGCTTCGCCTGTAGCCACGTTGCCTACGATGATATCAATATGGGGGAAGGTCTTCTTGGCCTCTTTCAGCTTTTCAATCACACCCTTAGAGTGTCCATGAGCGGTATCAATGACGATAGCATCGGCACCAGCCTCAACGAGCGCCTTCATGCGGTCGAGCGTGTCAAAGGTGACACCCACACCGGCTGCTACACGCAGACGGCCCTTGTCATCCTTGCAGGCCATGGGCTTGTCCTTAGCCTTGGTGATGTCCTTGTAGGTGATGAGTCCGATGAGCTTGCCGTCGGTATCCACTACGGGGAGCTTCTCAATCTTGTGCTCCTGCAGGATGGCCGAGGCAGCATCCATATCGATTTGCTGATGGGTAGTAATCAGGTGCTCCTTGGTCATCACCTCATCGACCTTGCAGTTGAGGTTGCGCTCGAAACGGAGGTCGCGATTGGTGACGATTCCTACCAGCTTGCCTTGGTCGTCAACCACGGGGATACCGCCAATGTGGTACTCGGCCATAAGGTCAAGCGCATCTTTGACGCTGGCATCGCGGTTGATGGTGATGGGGTCATATATCATACCATTCTCGGCACGCTTCACGATAGCTACCTGACGAGCTTGCTCCTCGATAGACATGTTCTTATGGATAACACCGATACCGCCCTCACGAGCAATGGCAATAGCCATCTTGGCCTCGGTGACAGTGTCCATGGCTGCTGTCACGAAGGGAATCTTAAGTTCGATGTTACGTGAAAACTTGGTCGCAAGCGACACATTGACGGGGATTACCTCTGAATAGGACGGCACGAGAAGGACATCATCGAATGTAAGACCGTCCATAATAATTTTGTCTGCAACAAATGACATACAGTTATTCAATTATGAAATTTATTACGTGCAAATTTATACATTTTTCCTTAAACTTGGAAATTTTTCGTTACAATTCTTGTAGCGCCACCCAATTAGCCTGCATCAGTTGGCCATTTCGCTGATGAACTTGATGCGTACCAAGCGAATTTCCTCTTCAGAGTAGTCATCGCCCAGCTCGTCGATAGCCTCATCGAGGTCGTCGGTTTCGGACTCCTTGAAATAGTCGTAGATGTCGTCTACCTTATCATCATCAATCACCTCCTCAAGGAAGTAGTCGATATTGAGCTTTGTGCCTGAGTACACGATGCTCTCTATCTCATCGAGCAGCTCTTCAAACTCTATGCCCTTGGCCAAAGCGATATCGTCCAGAGCCACTTTACGGTCGATGCTCTGTATGATGCTCACCTTCATCTGTGACTTCTTGACCACGGTGCGCACACGTATATCCTCGGGACGTTCTATCTCGTTCTCCTCGACATGGCGACGTATGAGGTCCACAAACTCCTGACCATAGCGCTTGGCCTTGCCTTCACCCACACCCGGAACATTCTTCAGTTCGTCGATGGTGATAGGATACGTGGTAGCCATAGCCTCCAGCGAGGGATCCTGGAAGATGACATAAGGCGGAAGGTTATGCTTCTTCGATACCTTCTTGCGCAAATCCTTGAGCATAGAGAACAGGGCAGGGTCAACCACCACGGTGCCTCCACCTCTCATCGGAGCCTCTTCGTTCTCCTCCTCGTCAAAGTCGCGGTCCTCGACAATCTTGAATGACTTGGGGCTCTTGAGATACTTCTTGCCTGCGGCAGTAATCTTTATGAGGCCATAGTTCTCCACATCTTTTTCTATGAACCCTGCAATGAGCGCTTGGCGCACCACAGCGTTCCACGTTTTCTCATCATCACCAGCACCAGTGCCAAAGGTCTCCAGTTCATCATGCTCGTGAGCCACAATCTCCGTGGTCTCCTTGCCGAGAATGACGTTGATAATATATTCTGACTTGAAGTTCTCCTTCACGGCAATCACCGTTTCCAGGAGCGTACATAATAGTTCTTGAGCTTCCACTTGTTTCTTTGGGTTTAAACAGTTATCACAATTTCCACAATTCTCCTCTTCGTACGTTTCACCAAAATAGTGGAGCAGCAGCTTACGGCGGCACACCGAGGACTCGCAATATGCGGTAGTCTCTTGCAACAGTTGCCTGCCTATATCCTGTTCTGCTATAGGTTTCCCTTCGAGGAATTTCTCCAGTTTATGTAAATCTTTATTACTATAGAATGCTATGCATCTTCCTTCGCCTCCGTCACGCCCGCCTCGGCCTGTCTCCTGGTAATACCCTTCGAGGCTCTTGGGTATGTCGTAATGGATGACGTAGCGCACGTCAGGCTTGTCGATACCCATACCGAAGGCTATGGTGGCAACAATGACATCGATGCGCTCCATGATGAAGTCGTCCTGCGTCTGCGAGCGCACTACCGAGTCCATTCCAGCATGGTAGGCTGCAGCAGAGATATCGTTGGCTTTAAGCACCTCGGCCAGCTCCTCCACCTTCTTGCGACTCAAGCAATAGATGATACCCGACTTGCCCTCGTGGCCCTTGATGAAGCGAACGATGTCGTGGTCCACATTCTTTGTCTTGGGGCGTACCTCATAATAAAGGTTGGAGCGATTGAACGAAGAGCAATACTCCCGGGCATTCATGATACCGAGACTCTTCTTGATGTCGTCGCGCACCTTATGCGTAGCCGTCGCCGTAAGTGCAATAATGGGCGCACGGCATATGTCATTGATGATGGGGCGTATCTTGCGGTACTCGGGACGGAAGTCGTGGCCCCATTCAGAGATACAGTGCGCCTCGTCAATAGCATAGAACGAAATCTTCACCGTACGCAGGAACTCTACGTTCTCCTCCTTCGTGAGCGACTCGGGAGCCACATACAGCAACTTCGTCTTGCCCGACACAATATCGGCCTTCACCTGATCAATGGCCGATTTGTTGAGCGACGAGTTGATAAAATGTGCTATACCATCCTCCTCGCTATAGTTACGGATAGCATCCACCTGATTCTTCATCAGCGCAATGAGTGGAGAGATTACAACCGCCGTGCCCTCCATGATAAGCGAGGGCAACTGATAGCACAGCGACTTACCACCGCCGGTAGGCATCAGTACAAACGTGTCGTTCCCCGCAAGCAGATTGCGAATAATGGCCTCTTGGTCACCTTTGAACTTATCGAATCCAAAGTGCGTCTTAAGGACTTCCGAAAGGTCTATCTTTGCTGTATCCATAACTTTACATACCTCTTATCGGAGGTTTTCCAGCAAACCCTCGATGAGGAGTAACACAAAGTTAGCAACAAGTTATTGAAATATGCAAACATTTGCGCAACTTTTTTATTCGTCACATAAAAAAAAGTTGCGCAATGATAGATTTAGGCACCGCCTATACTACTCTCCTGCTTGCAAGCGGCCGAGGTTCGATTTCTCCATCTGGCTGCGGGCATAGTCGAGGGTAACCTCGAAGTGCTTGTCGCCACGCGTGGGGATATCGAACATGGCATCCATCATGATGCTCTCCACGATGCTACGCAGACCACGGGCACCGAGCTTGAATTCGATGGCTTTGTCTACAATATACTCATACACCTCGGGGGCGAAGGTCAGCTCCACGCCATCCATCTCGAAGAGCTTGATGTATTGCTTCACGATGGCATTCTTCGGTTCGGTGAGGATAGCCAGCAGCGCCTCGCGTGACAGGGGGTTGAGGTAGGTAAGCACCGGCATACGGCCGATAATCTCGGGGATGAGGCCAAAGCTCTTGAGGTCTTGCGGCGAGATGTACTGCATCATGTTCTCCTTGTCGATGCGGAGCGTGTTCTGCACCGAACCATAGCCCACCACGTGAGTATTGAGACGCTGGGCAATCTTCTTCTCTATGCCGTCGAACGCTCCACCGCAGATAAAGAGGATGTTCTTCGTGTCCACGGCAATCATTTTCTGCTCGGGATGCTTGCGACCGCCCTGAGGAGGTACGTTGACCACAGAGCCTTCGAGCAGTTTGAGCAGACCTTGCTGCACACCCTCACCGCTCACGTCGCGGGTGATGGAGGGATTGTCGCTCTTGCGAGCTATCTTGTCTATCTCATCGATGAACACGATACCTTTCTCGGCGGCCTTCACGTCATAGTCGGCCACCTGGAGCAATCGAGTAAGGATACTCTCGATGTCTTCACCCACATAGCCCGCCTCGGTGAGCACCGTGGCATCCACGATGGTGAAGGGCACCTTCAGCAGTTTGGCGATGGTGCGTGCCAGCAGTGTCTTGCCCGTACCTGTGCTGCCCACGATGATGATGTTGCTCTTCTCTATCTCCACATCGTCGGCCTTGTCCTCCTGCATGAGGCGCTTGTAATGGTTATACACCGATACCGACAGGTATCGCTTGGCATCGTCCTGACCGATGACATACTGGTCGAGGAATGCCTTTATCTCTTGGGGCTTGGGCAGCTCGCTCATGTCGAGGTCGCCAGCCTTGCCACCCTTCTTCTTGTTGTGTTGCATCGCTTCGCGCACAATCTCATGAGCCTGCTCGGCACATTCGTTGCAGATGTACCCGTTGATGCCAGAGATGAGCACGCCCACCTCAGTATCAGGACGTCCGCAAAAGCTGCAGTGTTGTCGTTGTTGCTTTGCCATTATTTCCTTACCAGCACCTGATCAATCATTCCATATTCCTTGGCCTCCTGGGCTGTCATCCAGTAGTCGCGGTCGCTATCGGCCCACACCTTATCGAAGGGAGTGTGCGAGTGGTCGGCGATGATGGTGTAGAGCTCCTTCTTGAGCTTCTGTATCTCACGAGCCGTAATCTCGATGTCGCTGGCCTGACCCTGCACACCGCCGAGGGGCTGGTGTATCATCACACGGCTATGGGTGAGCGCCGAGCGCTTGCCCTCAGCTCCTGCCACAAGCAACACGGCAGCCATGCTGGCAGCCATACCGGTGCAGATGGTAGCCACATCGCTGCTGATAAACTGCATGGTGTCGTAGATACCCAGTCCGGCATATACCGAACCGCCGGGCGAGTTGATATAGATGGAGATGTCCTTGCCATTGTCTACCGAGTCGAGGTAGAGGAGCTGGGCCTGCAGAGTGTTGGCGGTGTAGTCGTCAATCTGCGTACCGAGGAAGATGATGCGGTCCATCATCAGGCGTGAGAACACGTCCATCTGTGTCACATTGAGCTGACGCTCTTCGAGGATATAGGGGTTGAGGTACTGGCTCTGGGCCTTGAGTACATCGTCGAGCACCATACTGTTCATGCCAAGGTGCTTGGTGGCGTATTTCTTGAAATCGTTCATGTCTATAAATTCTGAATGGTGAATGGTGAATTCTGAATTGTCAAAAACCGTGCCAAATCAAAACTATGCCCAATTGTCAATTGTCAACTGTCAATTATCAATTAAAAAAGACGGCTTGGCCTACGCCAAACCGTCTTTTCCTATATTATAACAAGTTTCGTAGGCGAAACGTTCTGCCGTAAGAACCTATTTGAATTTTATTTCGAGTTTATCTGAGAGAGATTTTTGAGTAGATTTGCACTCTCGGAATGCAGCAAATAGTGGTCTATTTGCAAAGCGCGAGAGGGTAAATATGCCAAAAATGGCCTCAGATAATCCGAAAAGTTCATAAACCACCTATCTACGGTAAAATTCAAATGGGTTCTTTGGATTATTCAAACATCTTGTTGAACTCCTCGAGGCTTACGCTCTTCTCGTCGAGCTTCACCACCTGCTTCAGGGCAGCAGCGAGGCGCACTTCGACGGCGCGGTTCACGAGGTTCTCCATGTTCTCCTTCTTCTTCATTGTCTCGGCAGCGTAGTTGGCGAGTACGTCATCGGGCACATTGGTCATGCCATACTGGGCAAACTGTGCACGTACGCTCTCCTTGGCCTGCTCCACGAGGTCTTTCTCCTCAATCTTGATGCCAGCCTGCTCCACGAGCTGCTCCTTCACGAGGTGCCATGAGAGCTCCTTCACGGTGTTGGCATAGTGCTCGTTCACATACTCCTCGCCCTTGTCGGGGTTGTTGATGTGCATGATGCGCTTGAGCACGTCATCGGCAAACTTGAGCTCGCCGATGCGACCCATCAGGTATTCGCGTACGTCGATGAGGAACTTATAGTCGCTCTCGGGCACGAACTGGCGGGTGAGGTCCTCCTTCACGCGAGCGCGGAACTCCTCCTCGGTGCTTACGGCACCCTCGCCATATACCTGGTCGAAGATCTCCTGGTTGAGGTCACCGGGCACGTAGCGTGTGATTTCGCTGATTTGGTAGCTGAAGTTACCGGTTACGTTAGCGGCCTCCTCCTTGCTGATCTTGAGCAGTGAAGCGAACTCAACCTCGTTGCCCTCGTAAGCCTCGCGGGGGTTGATGGTGATGACGTCGCCCACCTTGGTGCCCTCGAAGAGAGCAGCCTGAGCAGCATTCTTCATATACTTGGGCAGTACTACTGCGTCCTCAGCCTGGATGCCACCCTCTACGGTGTTGCCAGCCTCGTCGAGCTGACACATCAGACCCTTCACCATGTCATTGTCGGCATACTCCTCTACCTTCTCGTAGCGGCCGTTGCGCTGGGCATACATATTTACCTGACCGTCTACCATCTCGTCCGATACGGTGATGGTGTAGTAAGGAATGGTGTCCTTATCGGTAAGTGTAGCGTCGAACTTGGGAGCGAGTGCGATGTCGTAGAGGAACTCGAGCTCTTCCATCGTATCGAAGTCGATGGTCTTCTGCTGGTCCTCGTTGGGCAGAGGCTCGCCGAGCATATCCACCTTGTTCTCCTTGAGGTAGCCATATACAGCCTCCTGCAACATCTTGTTGATTTCCTCAGCCTTGATAGCCGAGCCGTATTGCTTCTTGATGAGGCCCATGGGCACCATGCCGGGGCGGAAGCCAGGCATATTGGCCTTCTGACGGAAGGTCTTCAATGCTTTCTCAACTTTGGGTTCATAGTCAGCCTTGGCCAACTTTACGGTGAGCATACCTTTCACTTCGCTCACGTTTTGCAATGTAATCTCCATTATCTTATACTTATATATTTGTATCCAAATTCGTTTCAGCCTGCAAAATTAGTGCAAACCGAACGAAAAAGCAAGTTTACTTGCATTTTTCTGAGGTGCAGCCTAATTTCTGGCCTGCGTAGCAGGACTAAAGGTACAACAAGCCGAGCGGAGAACAAAATAATTTCGATTATTTTTTATCCCGAGGCGCAGTGTACCTTCTGTGACAAAGTCACTAAAATTAGTGCAAACCGAACGAAAAAGGTGTGCCAAGCATTATCGGCACACCCTCCTCCTATATATTATAGAATAGGGGAAATCAGATTAGCGCTCCCACAGGTCGCCCCACGAGCCACGACGGCCACGAGAGCTGGTGGTTACCTCATCCTGACCATCTTCATTAACACCAAAACTTGTAGCGATCATTGCTTCTGTCTCTACATTCATTACCTCCATCTCGGGAGTGATATATACTTTCTTGTTCATAGTCTTAACGTATTATTAAAGGTTATTAAAGAAATTAAAGGCTACTAAAGTAGGCTAAAGTAGCCCATTAATTCTATTCGATTCTTAACTTCTAATTCAAAATTTAGCGAATTACTTTCTTGCCGTTCACAATGTAGATACCCTTCTCCATCTTCTCTACGCGGCGTCCTGCGAGGTCGTAGATTACGGTAGCGGGCTGCACGTCGAGGTCGGCGGCAGTGATTTCTGTGGTTTCATCGCCACGTGTGATGCGCAGAGCTACAGCAGCTGCATCTACAGGTGCAGTGAAGTATGCGCGGTAGGGCAGTACGGTGAGGGTCTTGTTGGCCTTTACAATCTTGTTCTGATCAGCCACGTAGCCATAATACTTGTTTTCAGCACCTGCGGTAGCGATGCTCTGGTTGGTGAACGAGCCCTTCATGGTCCAGTTACCTACAGTCACGTCATTGATGGCGGCAGACACTACGGTAGCACCACCAGTGATGGCAACATTCTCTCCCTTCAAGCAGTAGATGTACGGAGTGTTGGCAGCGGGAGCGGTTTCCTCTACGAAGTTGATAGCATCAGTGCCTGCGCTCTCCATCTTAAAGAAAGTATAGTTCTCCAAGCTGGTTGCATCGGGAGTGAAGGGGAGGCAGATGGTGCCATAAGCGCCTTCTGCGATAGTGCGGGTGTAGGTGGCGCTGCTATAAGCGTCATATTCGGGAGCAAAATCCTCACCTTCGGCGATTGCGAGTTCACGAGCATCCTCTGAAGTGATGGAATAGATTGTGTAATAACGCATCAAATTCAAAGCTAAAGCACCATCTGCAGTCATCACATATACGTATATCGTTCCGTTGTCTGCTGTTGTTTGAGACAATAGGGCTGCCCCCCCTTTAAGCGTCAAACGATCATCACTAGTAGCATCGGTATTGTCTTTTGTAGAGACCACTACGGTCACTATCTGTCCAGCCTTCAGGTTGAGCACAGCGATATTACGTCCTCCGCCATTACCATTGTAAAAGCCACCCGACTTATAGAGTTGCCATTTATCAGCTCCTTGCAAGGCCAATCCTTCAAATTCTCCGATAGCATAGTTGCAATCAACACCGCCCACTCTTATGGTGTTTTGAGCATAACCGTAACCTATCCCATCGGCATACATGTCCGCGAAATCCCAAGATGTCTTAGGATTTTTCTCTATCACCGTAATTACGCAAGTTGCAGTAAACCCATTGGCCTGAGCAGTAATGGTCGCTTCACCAGCAGCAACACCCGTAATCTGACCATCCTTTACTGTAGCAATGCTTTCATCTGAACTTGTCCATGTAACAGTCTTGTCTGTGGCATTATCAGGAGCGACAGTGGCAGTAAGGAGATTCATTACCATACCTTCTGTAATTTCAGCAGTACTCTTGTCAAGGGTAATTCCAGTTACAGGGACATTAGCACCTGTTTTGATTATTGCTTGGGGATTCTTGATGTAACCACCAGCGGCTGCTGTTTCATATACAAGAAGAGTTACGACCTTATCATCGTCATTCTTGATTACATCATAAATATCAAACGTCTTTGTTTCAAATGTTGTTGCAGACTTTGTTGATGTCCATTGCATATCACCAAAAGTCGTGATAGTCTTATCTGCAGACTCATAAGTCATGTCTGCACTCCAAACTGAGCTATTGTAGCCAAGTCCCCAACCTGTTGTGCGCTTGCCGTCAGTTGAGCCAGAGACCTCAACGGTCAATGTCGCGCCAATAACATTTCCTTCAATACCTGAGGCATCAACCTGAATATAGGTAATATAGTTGACACCCCAACCTGAGTTAGCAAACCCTACTGAACCGTCGCTAGATATTTTATTATATCCAGAACGAGCAGTTTCACCCGCAGCAATTTCACCCATAGCTGTCGAAACATTGCTGCCGTCAACATACGTCATCTTTACCACAGCTTCTGTTTCAATTTCATCTTGTGCCATCGCGCCCACCGCCACGAGTAGCACCATTAAAAAAGAAGTAATTTTTTTCATGTTGTTTTGTTGTTAGTTAATGATTATTGATATGTGTTTTTACTGTCTCGTTCTACCCCTTTTTGCTAAGCAAAGTTTTCAAAAAGCATAATACAACGCAAAAGTAGTGAAAAAGCAAAAATTACCCCCCCCGAAAAGTTAAATGATGTTAAACAATGCAAGCAAACATTGAAAATCAGAAGAAAAGCAGTGGGGGCCGATGCCGCGAATGCTATCAAGCCCTATGCAAGGCACTAAATATGGGTGCTATGGCCTACTAAGCTTTTGCTGTATGGGATTACGCAACATTTACGAAGGATTTTACGACACTTTTTTCGCTGCAAAATTCAGAATACCAATCGCATAAGGGATAATTTACGACACATTTTACGCCAACCTATATTTTAGGGAATACGCATTATAAATCTATTAGACGCTGCTTATATATTTCTCTCGGATAATCAATCTTTTGTCTCACACAGAAATTCACAGAAAGCACAGAAAGCGCGTCGCTTGACTTCAGCCCCTTCGGGCGTCGACCTAAAGGTTCGCCCGCGACTGTCGGTGTTCCGCCGAGTGCTTCCATCCGGATGGCACATGCAAGCGATAGCGAGCATGAAATTTCTGTGATTTCTGTGATTTCCGTGTGAAATTTATATTCATATTCTGTGTGAAAATCAATTGTTTATCGCAAAAAGAACAGTCTATGCGCAAATTATCAAGGCTCATATAATACTTTTCTATAATGCGTTTTCTCTGCATGGCAACTGGCAAAGTATAGCGCGGTAGTTAGCGAGGCGAGGCGTGGTAGTTAGCGAGGTACGGCGCGGTAGTTAGCAAGGTGCGGCGCGGTAGTTACCGCGGAAAGGCAACGAAGGTCTGAAAACAGATTGGCGGACTTGCGAAAAGATATTTTCGGACCTGCGACCAAGCCAGCACATCAAACGCAAAGGTGGAACTGGTTGGAGCCACAGACAGATTCATTGCCCCAAATGTCGGATGAGAGACAAAAAAATATAGGCAAAACGCAAATGTGTCGTAAATTACCCGTTATTCAATTGATGCCCAGCGAGATGTAAGCAAAAAAGCGTCGTAAAATCCTTCGTAAATGTTGCGTAAAGTTGGCGTAAGTCTGGCGTAAAGTTGGCGTAAGTCTGGCGTAAAGTTGGCGCAAAAGCCTTGTTCACCAAAATCGCTGAGACATCACTCTATCACGACTTTCTTCCCATTCACCATGTAAATACCATGTGTAGGATTCACTGCGGGACGCCCTTGCAGGTCGTAGATGAGCGGTGAGCGGTGAGCGGTGAGCGGTGAGGGACCAATGCCACTGCCGCCACGGAAGTGGAAGGAGGTACGGCCCGTCTGCGCATCGTAGCGGATGTCGGTGAGAGGCTTGTCCATAGCAGCACCGTACTGGGTGATAGTGGCGGGCGTGGAGGTGAGGGTAAACTCGTGGTTCTGCGTACCGAACAGTTGCGTGGATGGACTATTGTAGCTATACACATTGTCGGCCGGCACGATGCAATGGCGATGGGTCGCGACATTGACCGTGTTGTTCTGCCACGCCGACTTCAGGTAGGTGACCTCGGAGATGAGCAGCCCCTCGGCATAGGCGTAGCGGTTCCAC
This sequence comes from uncultured Bacteroidaceae bacterium, assembly GCA_964570685.1. Classification (GTDB taxonomy): domain Bacteria; phylum Bacteroidota; class Bacteroidia; order Bacteroidales; family Bacteroidaceae; genus UBA1189. Next base: position 111,949 of record CAZMZC010000001.1, read on the forward strand.
CCCTCACGGCGGATGGTTTCTACGAGGTAGAACGAGGCGGTATCGGCCTCGGCGACAACGGCATTGGAGTCGAGGGGGGCAGTAAAGATGCGGTATCCCCTACCCTCCTCGTCTGTGGTGCCGAGGCTCAGGGTGGCGGGGGCATCGAGCGTATGCATGGGGAGCCAGCCGAGCGAGTAGCGCTCGAAGGCGGTATAGGCACAGGGGACAAAGCCGCCGCGGTTGTACATGCCATAGTCCATCACGCTCCATACATCCATGGTGAAGTCGTCGGCCTTGGTGTTGTAGAAGTCGGGCAAGCCGAGGATATGACTGAACTCGTGTACGAAGGTGCCGATACCTGCGGGCAGCCCCTTCAGGTCTACGAAGAGTTCGCCCGAGCAGGCATAACGCCCTATGCGCATATTGCCCAGCGTGAGCGATACGGAAGAGGCATGGGCCCACACGCACTCCTCGATGGCGGTCTGCGCCTCATCGCTACCGGCATATACGATGTACACGAAGTCTACCACGCCGTCGCCATTGCCATCGTACTTGGAGAGGTCGGCCAGATTCTGCTCATAGGCCTTGCGGCAGGCTTCGGTGACCATGGCGCGGGCATTCTTATCACTACCGCTTGCCGTATTGGCTCCGTAGTGGGCACGCGGATTGTCGAGCGTGACGGGACCTACCACATCGAAGCGCGGGGCGAACTGCCCCATCGACTGGTGGCGGAAATAGTCGCGGGCACTACCGGGGATGGTGGCGCGTATGCTTATGCTATCGCCATCGACCTGGCTATAGCCATGGTGCTCCAGATGTTCGGTGTAGTTGTCGCCATCGTAACGCAACTGCAGCAGTTTGCGTATGGAGTCGTCGGGCAGGCTGAAGGCTACGTCCTGATAGGCCACGAGCAGCACCAGGCCACGTACCTCGCCTTGCGTGGGGAACTCGCTCATGATGTATTCGCCCGAGGCGCGGGTGGAGAGTTGAGAATCGGCAATTGAGAATTGACAATTATCCTCCGGCAACTGCTTTATCTTGTGGCGTATCTCCTTGCGCGGTGGAACCTTGTGAAATTGACAATTGACAGTTGACAATTGACAATTTTCCTTAGACTGCTGCCCATAGGCTACAGACGGCATCGCGCACAAAAGGCATAGTGCAGCCAATACGTTCCTTATCTTCATAGTTGAAACTCCTTCTTACGTAATACAAAACTATTGCTCAGGTACTTGGCACGTACGGTGGCATTGGCGGCCAACTCCTCGGGCATACCTTCAAAGAGGATGCGCCCCTCGAAGAGCAGGTAGGCGCGGTCGGTGATGGAGAGGGTCTCCTGCACATTATGGTCGGTGATGAGGATACCGATGTTCTTGTCTTTCAGCTTCCACACAATCTGCTGTATGTCCTCCACGGCAATGGGGTCGACACCGGCAAAGGGCTCGTCGAGCATGATAAACTTGGGGTCGATGGCCAGGCAGCGGGCTATCTCGGTGCGGCGGCGCTCACCGCCAGAGAGCTGGTCGCCCAGGTTCTTGCGCACCTTCTGCAGGCGGAACTCGGTAATCAGGCTCTCAAGCTTCTCCCGCTGATACTCCTTGGGCTTTCCCGTCATCTCAAGCACCGAGGCGATGTTGTCCTCTACGCTCATCTTACGGAACACGCTGGCCTCCTGTGCCAGGTAGCCTATGCCCACACGAGCACGCTTGTACACAGGATCCTTAGTGATTTCTTGACCGTCAATGAGGATACGTCCACCATTGGGCACCACCAGCCCAGTAGTCATATAAAAAGAGGTGGTTTTGCCGGCTCCGTTAGGACCCAACAACCCTACGATTTCGCCCTGCTTGACCTCAAAGGTGACATCATTTACTACCGTACGCTTGCCATAGCGCTTCACCAGATGCTCGGCACGCAGCACCATCTTATCCTGTTCGCTCATTCTTCTTATCGCAATTATTGTAATGAATGGCAAATGTACGATTTTTTCGCGAAACACAACGATTGTTGGCAGATAATTCCTAAATTCGGCCTGCTAATTCCTAAAAATACATTATCTTTGCCCTATGCTACGCAAACTACTACAAAGCTTAGGCAGTTACTTGCTCCTGATGCGCCGCGTGTTTTCCCGTCCGCAGCGTGCCCGCATCTTTTGGCAACAATATGTGCACGAGTTCTATAGCCTCGGCTACAACTCGCTGTTCATCGTCATCCTGATGTCGTTCTTCATCGGCGCCCTGCTATGCGTGCAGATTAAAATCAACATTTGGGCCCCCTGGATGCCACGCTTCACCATAGGCTATGCTATGCGCGAGGTGATACTGCTCGAGTTTGCATCGAGCATCATCTGCATCATCCTTGCCGGCAAGGTGGGGTCGAACATCGCCTCAGAGATAGGCACCATGCGGGTGACACAACAAATTGACGCACTCGACGTGATGGGAGTGAACTCGGCCAACTACATCCTGCTGCCCAAGATACTGGCCATGGTAAGTGCCATACCGCTGCTCGTGACCTTCAGCATCGCCTCCGGATTCATCGGAGCCTATGTGGTGTGCTGGGCAGGCGGATTCCTCTCTCTCCCCGACCTCACCTATGGCCTACAACACGATTACGTCCCCTGGCACCTATGGTCGGGCTACGTAAAGTCGTTCGTCTTCGCCTTCATCATCGCCAGTGTGAGCGGCTATTTCGGATACACCGTGAAAGGCGGCAGCATCGAGGTGGGAAAGGCAGGTACCAGCTCCGTAGTAGTGAGCAGCGTGCTCATATTGTTCACCGACTTGTTATTGACCAACCTCCTGATGGGGTGAGTCCGCAGTTTGCAGCAACGAAGACGATAACGTTAACGAAGACGATAATGAAAACGCATAACCTCCCACTCTAAACCCTACACCCATAACGTGATTACCCTTACCAACATACACAAGCATTTCGACGAGCAGCGGGTACTGCACGGTATCACCGCCACCTTTGAGGAGGGAAAGACCAACCTCATCATCGGTCGTAGTGGCTCGGGCAAAACCGTACTGCTCCGTTGCATCGTGGGGCTACTCACTCCCGATAAAGGAGAAGTCCTCTACGATGGGCGTAATATCCATCACCTACCCAAGCGCGAGGGCACATTGCTGCGTCAAGAAATGGGCATGCTCTTCCAAGGTGCAGCACTGTTCGACTCTATGGACGTACTACACAACGTGCTATTCCCCCTTGAAATGTTTTCTGCCAAGGCCCCAAGCGAACAGCTCAGCCGTGCCCGCTTCTGCCTCGACCGCGTAGGCCTCATCGATGCCGAGAAGAAAATGCCCGCCGAACTGAGTGGCGGAATGCAGAAGCGTGTAGCCATAGCCCGCGCTATCGCCTTAGAGCCGCGCTACCTCTTCTGCGACGAGCCCAACTCGGGGCTCGACCCCATCTCCTCGCGCATCATCGACCAACTTATCAGCGACATCACCCACGAATACGGTATCACCACCATCGTCAACACCCACGACATGGCATCGGTACGCAACATCGGGGAGCAGATACTATTCATCCATGAAGGCCACGCTGACTGGACGGGCACCAATGCCGACCTCAGCACCACCCCAAGCCAGCACCTGCAAACGTTCTTGGAAAGCGACAAGTAAGATAGAGGTCTACAACACAATAAAGCACCCCGTCGTGCGTTATTAATATAATGGCAATGACACGATACATCATCACGATATTGGGAATGTGGTTCCTCACACTGGTCTCGGCCAAGGCACAGGAAGAGATGGTGGTGGACTGGGCGGCACATGCACAAGACACCGTAGCACCCACATTCACCCATAGTATCGACTTGGGCTATGACCACGCAGGGCGTGAGTATAGCGCCACCATTGAGTACCCGGAGCTGACGCCGCTCACCGCAGAGGAGGTGTCGCGCTACCGATTGCCCAAAGAAGCGGGACTGCCCGAGTGGCCGGAGATAGATGTCTACAAAGGCATCAGTGCCAAACGTGGTCAGCTGGACATCTCGTTCACTCCCATCATCTGGCGCGATGGGAAGTATCAGAAGATAGTGAGCTTTACACTTAAAACGAAGAGCACCTCTCAGGCGGCGAAGGCATACACGAGAGCTTCTTCACAAGGACAAGAAGAGGTATCTCATTCCCAATTAAGCAAGGGTCGCTGGGTAAAGTTGCGCGTGGCAGAGAATGGCATCCACATGCTCACCCACACTCACCTCAAGAACATGGGTTTCAGTGACCCAAGCAAGGTTCGCCTCTTTGGGTACGGTGGTCACCCGCTTTCGGAGAGCGACACCGACTCGTGGATTGACGACCTCTGTGAAGTGCCTCTGTGGCGTACGGACAATCACCGCTTGCTTTTCTATGCCAATGGTCCCATAAAGTGGACGCTGCAAAGCGACAACACCTTCACGCATACCCGCAATCCCTACTCGGAGTATGGCTACTACTTCTTGACGGACGAGGCGGAGGGCGAACCGGCGACATTTGTCCGCGAAGATTCGCTCCCTGCTGTGGAGCCAGTCATTCAAACGACGCCAGCCTATGTACTGTACGAGGTGGATGATTATGCTTGGTTTCACGGAGGGCGCCAACTGGTAGACAGCTACGACTATGCGGGCGGCAACGTGAAGCGCTACCCTTTGAACTTCCTCGGCTATGCTCCCGAAAAGGCTGTACTCGATGTCTGCTTCACCCACAATGGCAGTAGCAGCACCTCGGTATCGGTGGCGCTGGATAGCACCTCACTGGGCACCCTTACGCTCAGCACTGTGGGCCAACATAGCGAAGCTTCGAGTACTACGCGCAGCTACACGATTGACACGAAGACATTAGGCGGTGCTATCGGAAACCATACGGTGACGCTGACCCACAATCGTCCGGTAGGCACCTCGGGGCGCCTCGACTATTGGCGGTTCAACTATACGAAAAGCATCTATGTAGGAGAGCCTATTTATGCTACAGGTACAGGAGTTCACACCTACGATGTAGGCATATGGGGCGATGAGCATACGGTCGTGTGGCGCGTCACTGACGCCTCCTCAATAAGTCAGATACCCTTCGATAAGACAACGAATACCTTTACGGCCAACGGGACACACGGTGATGTATACATCGCCGTTAACACCCTAAACAGCTACCCCATGCCCGAAATGGCAGGCGAGGTGGCTAATCAGGACCTGCATGCAACGGAACCGATGGATTATATCATCATCGTACCTGCCAGCGGCAAACTCACCACACAGGCCGAACGCTTGGCTGAAGCACACCGTACACGTAGCGGATTACGTGTAAAGGTGGTGCGTGCAGATGAGGTATACAATGAGTTTTCTTCGGGAACTCCCGATGCCACAGCTTACCGCCGCTACCTGAAAATGCTGTACGACCGCGCCGAGACAATGGCCGATGCGCCCAAGTATCTGCTGCTATTCGGTGATGCCGCTTGGGACAACCGTATGCTGTCGTCGGCTTGGAAGAGTCAGTCGCCCGAGGATTATCTCTTGTGCTTCGAAGCCGTAAGTTCATTCAGCGCCACCTCCTCGTATGTAATGGAGGACTACTTCGGTCTGCTCGACGACGGCGAGGGCAGCCGTCTGCTCCACGACAAGGTGGACATCGGCGTGGGTCGCTTCCCTGTGACTACCGCTTCGCAAGCACGCGATGCCGTAGACAAGGTCATCGGCTACATGGAAAATGCCGATGCCGGCGCGTGGAAGAACACCATCCTCATGCTGGGCGATGACGGTGACAACAACCAACACATGAGCGATGCCGAACAGGTGTCACAGATGCTCGAATCGGCCTATCCCGACTATATGGTGAAGCGTATCTACTGGGATGCCTATCCCATGGAGGTCACTGCCACGGGACACAGTTATCCCACCGTGCGCAAGCGCCTGCTCGAACTCTTTAACGAAGGTGCCTTGATGGTCAATTACAGTGGCCACGGTAGCCCCGACGTACTTTCCCACGAGCTCGTCATCGGCAAGGCCGATATGGAGCAGCTCGCCTCGCCTCGCTTGCCGGTGTGGGTGACCGTGTCGTGCGACATTACTCCGTTCGACAACTCCACGACCTCGTTCGGCGAATACGCTTTCCTCAATCCCAAGGGCGGTGCCATAGCCTTGATGACCTCTACGCGCACCACCTTCTCGGATCAGAACCGCCGCATCAACTACTTCTTCTCGAAATATGTGTTTGCCCGCGACGACCAGAACCGCCGCTATCGTTTGGGCGATGCCATGCGTCTTACCAAATGTAGTCTCATCACCACCACTTCCAACACATTGCAGGATGTGAGCGAGAACAAGCTCAACTATGTCCTTATAGGCGACCCCGCCCTTATCATCGGGAACACCGACTACACGATGAACATAGATGAGATAAACGGCAAGCGTACCGACGATACAGAGGACATCGTGCTCAAGGCAGGCGCCCGCGTCACTGTGAAGGGCCATGTGGCTACCCTCAGCGGTTTACCAGCGACGGACTTCTCCGGTGTGATGCACGCCACCGTATTTGACAACATCGAGACCATTACCTGCCGCAACAATGCCGGTGCAGCCTCAAAACCCTGGACCTATCGCGAACGTACCAAGACTCTCTTCATGGGTGGTGACTCGGTGCGGAACGGCGAGTTCAGCTTCACTTTCCGCGTACCTATGGACATCAACTACTCGCTGATGAGCGGTCTCATCAACCTCTACGCGGTAAGCGACACACGCGACCGTGAGGCCAAAGGAACCTACAATGGCTTCCTGTTAGGTGGCACCGAAGAGGGACTTGTGAACGACAGCCTCGGTCCCAAAGTGACACTGTACCTCAACACGCCCGACTTCATTACCGGCGACCAGGTCAACGAAACCCCACGCCTTATGGCCATGCTCGAAGACCCCGACGGTATCAACACCGTGGGCAACGGTATCGGTCATGACCTTATGGCCATCATTGATGGTGAGGCAGCACTCACCTACAACCTCAACGATTACTATACCTCAGAGCTGGGCGACTACACACGCGGCACCATATCATACCTATTCCCCGAGTTGAGCGAAGGCATGCACACCTTGACCCTCCGTGCTTGGGATATGATGAACAATGCCACGACCAAGACCATTGACTTCGAAGTAGTGAAGGGCCTGCGTCCCCGCATCCTCGATGTGACCACCACCCACAGCCCTGCCCGCGAGCATACCACCTTCGTGCTTACCCACGACCGCCCCGAAACAGAAGTAACCGTGAAGATTGAGGTGTTCGACTTCTCTGGCCGCACGCTCTGGGTACTCACCGAACAGGCTACTACACCCGATAATTACTACACTGCAGACTGGAGCCTCTGCACCTCGACAGGTCAGCCTCTCGCCTCAGGCATATACCTATATCGTGTAACCGTGACCTCGGCAAGTGGAAAGTCGACCAGCCGAGCCCACAAGCTGACGATTTTACGCCCGTAAGGCAATAAAGTTTGGGGTTTAGAGTTTAGAGATTAAAACAACCTGTTATTTGTAAATAGTAAATTGAAGATATGAAAAAGACACTATTATTGCTATCCGCCATACTGCTGGGCACCACATCAATCATGGCTCAGAAAGAAATGTTCAACCCTGTACTTACGGGCGTAACCTCGCTGACCATTGCCCCCGACTCGCGAGCCGGTGCCATGGGCGACGTAGGTGCCGCCACCGACCCCGACGTGAACTCCCAGTATTGGAATCCTGCGAAGTACCCCTTCGCCATCAGTCCTGCAGGTTTCTCTCTCGCTTATACCCCCTGGTTACGCCAGCTCGTGAGCGACATCGACCTTGCCAACCTCGTAGGCTACTACCGCATTGGTGACTACCAGGCCATCAGTGGTTCGCTTACCTACTTCTCACTTGGTGATGTATATGCCGATAACTACGTTATACGTCCCTACGAGATGGCTGTTGACTTTGCCTACTCGCGCATGCTTTCAGAGACCTTCTCGGCATCTGTAGGCCTGCGTTTCATACACTCCGACCTGCAGTACAATTACGATGAGGACATCACCTCGGGACAAGCCTTCGCTGCCGACATTGCCCTCTTCTATACTAATTACGTGATGTTAGGCCGCCGTGAATGTATGCTCAACTTCGGTTTCAACGCCTCGAACATCGGTAGCAAGATTTCGTATGACGGAGGCAACACCAACCAGTTTATCCCCACCAACCTGCGACTGGGCACCTCGTTGGTAATCCCTGTGGATGAGTACAACACCTTCACCCTTAGTGCTGATGTCAATAAGCTGATGGTACCCACCAAACCCTCGTACCGTCAGTTCTTGAATGAAGAATTTGGAGAAGAGTTCGAAGACGACAGTTATTCATACGCTTCTGAATACCAGTCGTGGCTCGATGCCGGAGGCTACAACGACATCTCCCCCATTGCAGGCATCTTCCAGTCATTTGCCGATGCTCCCGGTGGCTTGCGCGAAGAGTTGCAGGAAATCTATTGGGGAGCCGGCGTGGAGTACTCCTATAACAACCAGTTCTTTCTCCGTGGTGGCTACCACTACGAGAACGAATATAAAGGCAACCGCAAATATTTCACCCTCGGTACAGGCTTCAAGATGAGTGTGTTCTCGCTCGATGCTGCCTACCTCATCTCTATGGCTCAAAGCAACCCCCTCGACCAAACCTTGCGCTTCACCCTATCGTTCGATATGGATGGTATACGTGAGATATTGGGACGATAAACTTAAGTATTCATAAACTCGACAACTCAAATGAAAATACGTGTAGGATTCGGATTTGATGTCCACAAATTTGCAGAAGACCGTGAACTTTGGCTCGGTGGCATACGTCTCGAGCACGACAAAGGTTTATTAGGGCACTCAGATGCCGACGTGCTCATCCACGCCATCTGCGATGCCCTGCTGGGTGCAGCCCATATGCGCGACATCGGCTACCATTTTCCCGACAATGCAGGCGAGTTCAAGAATATCGACAGTAAGATACTGCTCCGTCGTACCGTAGAACTCATCGCCACCAAGGGATACCGTGTAGGCAATATTGACGCCACCATCTGTGCCGAACGCCCCAAACTAAAAGCCCATATTCCCCTGATGCAGCAGACCCTTGCTGACGTGATGGGCATTGACGAAGAGGATGTAACCATCAAAGCTACTACCACCGAAAAGCTCGGTTTCACTGGCCGCGAAGAGGGCATCTCAGCCTATGCCACCGTGTTGGTGGAAAAGGAATAGCGTACTCACAAGATTGAACTACACCAATAAAAAATAGGGGCGTCCGTTGGGTGCCCCTATTTTTATCAGGTTCTTCCGATGGAAAGGACGTTTTGTTTATTTCTTCCTATCAATATCCGAAGATGTCTTCGGGGGTGAGGCGGATAATCTTACCCCACTTCTCCAAGGACTTCATATCGAGGTCGCCCTCGCGACCGAGGATGCAGGTGATGTACTTGCGGCCCTTCACATTGGCCTGCTGGTAGGCTACCACATCGGCGAGGGTCATGCCCTGCACGGCCTCGTAGAGCTGGCGGCGAGTGTCCTCGGTGAGGCCAAGTTCCTCTTGGTCGAGGTAGTAGGTGAGCACGCGGTCGCGTGTGATGCGCTCGGTGCGCAGGCGGCTGATGAGGGCTTCCTTGGCGATGTCGAAGGCCTTCTCGCTCACGGGCATGTTATTGATAATCTCGTCGAAGGCATTGAGCGCATCGATCATCTTGTCGTTCTGTGTAGCGATATAGGTCCAGTAGTAGGCGGGATCCTCTACGCGCCAAGGCTCTATCATGCGGGCTGCCGAGCTGTAGGCAAGGCCGCGGGCCTCACGCATCTCCTGGAACACGATGCTGTTCATTCCGCCACCGAAGTACTCGTTGTAGAGGGTGATGATGGGGGTCTTGGCCACATCGTACTGCTCGCCCTGATTGGACACGGCCGACATGTATATCTGGTTGGCATCGTAGGGAGCTATGTAGACGATGTTCTCATCGGCACGCTGGTACTGGAAGGCTTCGTTCTTTGCCATAGCCTTCAGCTCAGCGGGCACCTTGTGCAAGCCAGCCACAGTAGCCGATACCGCCTCCATGGCCATGGGGCCGTAGTAAAGCACGCGATGCTCATAGCTGGGAAGCTGGGCGATGGTCTCGATGAGCGTCTCGGGCTTCATGTCACGGAGCTCGCTCTCGCTGAGGATGTTCTTGGCGGGGTTGACGGATCCGTAGATGCCGTACTGGCGCAGGCGGGTGAAGTTGGTATTCTGGTTGGCCTTGCCATTGGCACGCGACTTGAGAATGTCGGCCACGAGGTTGTCGTAAGCAGCTTGGTCGGGCTGTGCGTCGGCAATCACCTTCTCGAGCAGGGCGATGGCCTCGGCCATATTCTCCGACAATCCGCTGAGGCCGATGGTGACCTGCGTATTGCCTACACTGATACGATAGTTGCAAGCGAGGTTGTAGAAGGCTTGCTTGATCTGAGCGGCAGTCATGTCTGATGTGCCCAGGTAGTCGAGGTAGTCGCGGGCGGTAGAGAGCGCCTTCATCTCGTTGGCACCGAAGTCGAAGATGTATTGCAGAGCGAAGAGGTCGTTCATCTCGTTCTTCTTATATAATAAAGGAAGGTTGCCTATGGCACCCTGGCTCATGTCTTTCTCGAAGTCCACGAATACGGGCTCGATGGGAGCCACTGCCGATGCCTGCACCTCGCGGAGGAAGGCGCTGGTGGTGTCGCGGTTCATGAAGATGGGAGTGATGGTGGGCTTGGCTATCTTCTTCACGTTGGGGTCCTGACCCTGACGCTTGTATACGATGGCGTAGTTGTTGTCCTTGAGGTGCTCATTGGCAAAGGCCACCACATCCTCCTTGGTAATCTGCTCCATGCGCTCTACGCGGTGCACCATATCGGCCCAGGGCTGTCCGTTGACAAAGCTGGTGACGAAGAGGTCGGCACGCGAGCTGTTGTCCTCGAGCATCTGCTGCACCTGCAGCTTGTAGTTGGCGATGCCGGCAGCCAGCAGCGACTCGTCCCAATCGCCACGGCGCAGGGCGTCGACCTGTGCGAGCAGCAGCTCCTTCACCTCATCGAGCGACTGTCCCTGCTTGGGTGCACCCTGCAGGAAGTAGGCGGTGTAGTCGGTCTGGTCGTAGGGGAACGAGTAGGCCGAGAGCAGCTTCTGCTCCTGCATGAGGTTGAGGTCGATAAGGCCAGCCTGACCGTTGTACATGATGGAGCTGATGACGCTAAGCATGAGTGCCTCGTCAGATGCGGCACCTGGGAAGCGCCATGCCAGGGCCACGCGCTCCGACTCCAAGCCCCACACCTCGCGCACGATAGGCTCGGTAATCTCGGCTTCGGGCTCGAAACTCATCATCTGCAGCTCGGGGTTGGGCTGCATGTCGCCGAAGTACTTCTCGATGATGTCCATCGCCTCATCGAAGTCAAAGTCGCCCGACATACAGATGGCCATATTGTTGGGCACGTACCATTTCTTGTAGTAGTTCTTGATATTGGTGATAGAGGGGTTCTTCAAGTGCTCCTGCGTGCCCAGTACGGTCTGTGTGCCATAAGGGTGATTAGTGAAGAGCGCTGAGAACATTGCCTCGTTGAGCTTGCGGCTGTCGCGTGTGAGGCTCATGTTCTTCTCCTCATACACGGTCTCCAGCTCGGTGTGGAAGCCGCGGATGACGCTGTGCTTGAAGCGGTCGGCCTGTATCTTGGCCCAGTTCTCCAGCTGGTTGGCGGGGATATCCTCAATGTAGCAGGTGACGTCGAAACTCGTGTAGGCATTGGTGCCGTCGGCACCGATGGCAGCCATCAGCTTGTCATACTCGTTGGGGATAGAGAGCTTGGAAGCCTCGTAGGAGATGCTGTCGATCTGACGGTAGATGGCGGTGCGCTCGGCCTCGTCGGTCTTGGTGCGGTACACCTCGAAGAGTGCTTCAATCTGGTCGAGCAGGGGCTTCTCCTCAGCATAGTTTTGTGTGCCGAAGCTCTCGGTGCCCTTGAACATCAGGTGCTCGAAGTAGTGGGCAAGGCCCGTAGTCTCGGCAGGGTCGTTCTTGCCGCCCACACGCACGGGGATGTAGGTCTGTATGCGCGGTGTCTCCTTATTCACGGTGAGGTACACCTTCAATCCATTGTCGAGTGTGTAGATACGGCTCTGCATAGGGTCGCCGTCGACTGTCTCGTAGCTGCGCTTCGCACCACACGCGGTGAGCAGAAGCACCATCATAGCTACAGGCAGCATAGAAGATAAAAACTTTTTCATATCTGTTATTTTATGTTTGTCGGGGGCAAAGATAATAATAAGCGAATAAAAAGTCAAATTCCTCAGACAAATTACTAAGCATGTATAGTCATAAATGTATTTTGAATAATCTCTCCACTACCTAGAAGTTTATAAACGCTTGTTTTTGCAGATATAAGATTTTGTAGTACCTTTGTAAACTTATATGAGATTATATCCTTATATATAATATATTAGGTATGAGAACGAAGATTAAGCATTTACTTGCCATCGCTGCCACTCTGCTGGCGGTAGCTTGCGCCTCAATAGGTTCGCCTGACGGCGGTCCATACGACGAGACACCGCCCGTATTCCTCGGCAGTACGCCCGAGCCTTTTGCCTTGGGGGTGAAGGACAAGCGTGTGACATTGAAATTTGACGAATTCATTAAAATAGAAAAGGCTGCCGAGAAGGTGGTCATCTCGCCACCACAAATTACACAGCCCATCATCAAGACCAGCGGAAAGAGTATCGTGGTGGAACTGGATGACTCGCTCAAGGCGAACACGACCTATAGCATCGACTTCAGTGATGCCATCGTTGACAACAACGAGGGTAATCCTTTGGGGAACTTTGCCTTCCTCTTCTCTACGGGCGACAGAATAGACACGCTGGCTGTATCAGGCACAGTGCTCAATGCTGCCAATCTAGAGCCTATCAAGGGTATTCTCGTAGGTTTACACAGCGACCTTGCGGACAGTGCTTTCACCACAAAACCGTTCGACCGCGTGTCACGTACCGACGCAGACGGACGCTTCTGTATCCGGGGCATTGCACCTGGTACCTACCGCGCCTATGCTTTGCAGGATGCCAATCAGAACTATATCTTCGACCAGAAGAGCGAAATGATAGCTTTCCTCGACTCTTTGGTGGTACCCTATACCGAGGTACGCATGCATCAAGATACCACGTGGATTGATTCACTTACCATTGACACCATACGCACAGTGCCACGTGTTCATTACCTCCCCGAGGACTTAGTGCTCGCAGCCTTCACCGAAACACCCACACAGCGTTATCTTGTCAAGACCGAGCGCCCCGAACTAAAGAAGTTCTCCATCTATTTCTCTACCGGTTCCGACAGCCTACCACAGCTTATCCCGCTTAACTTTGCCGATGAGGATGCCTATATTGTGGAAAGCAGCGTGGATTACGACAGCCTCACCTACTGGATGCGCGACACACTGGCTTACTACCAAGATACCCTATCTATGGCGCTCACCTATTTGTATACCGATACGCTGGGGTTACTGGTACCGCGCACCGACACGCTCAACCTTGTAGCCAAGAAGACCCGCGCCAAGATATTGCAGGAGGAAGAAAAGAAACGCAAAGAAGCCGAAAAGGAGCGTGAGAAGCGTATGAAACGCGGCGACACCATACCTGAACCGACGAAAAAGATGCAATTCTTAAATATCAAGATGAACGCAGGTACAAGTATGGACCTCACGGCAAATGTCACCATCGACTTTACCGAACCCATCGTACAAATCAACGACACAGCCATACACCTATTTAAAAAGGTCGACACCTTATGGGTAGCCGAACCGCACCTCTTCCGCCAGCGAGCACATACCCTGATGGGCTACGAGCTATTGGGCGAGTGGAAACCAGGCATGGAGTATAAGATAATGCTCGATTCCATCGCCTTTGTCGGGATGTATGGCCAGCATACCAAGCAACAGGAGACCACATTCAAGTTCAAGACTCTTGACCAATACAGCACTCTTTTTCTCACCATAGCCAATGCCCAGCCCAATTATGTAGTGCAGTTGCTCGACGGCGACAAGGTAGCTCGTCAACAGCGTGTAGAGAAGGGACAAGCCGACTTCTATTTCCTCAAACCGGGAACCTACCACATACGCCTCTTCAATGACCGCAACGGCAATGGCGTATGGGACACCGGACTATATGAAGCGAAGTTGCAAGCCGAAGAAGTATATTACTTTCCAGGTTCCATCAAGACGCGTGAAAATTGGGATTATACCCAAGAATGGAACCCCACGGAGCGCCCTATTGACCAGCAGAAACCTAATGATATAAAGAAACAAAAGTCGGACACGAAAGAGCGCAAGTCGAAGAATGCCGAGCGGGAAGCAAAAAAGAAGAAACAGCAGAACAAGAGTTGACAACAATTTAGGCTGCATCTCAGAAAATACCAAATAAATTTGGTATTTCGTTCGATTTGCACTGCTTTAGTCTGTTTTACAGACAGAAATTAGGCTACGGCCTGGAAAAAATCAAATAAATATTTGTTTTTTCGCTCGCCTTGCACTAATTTTGCACCCGCATTTGCAAAAACAACTTTTATAAACAATTTAACGTATGTACTTAAACCCAGAGAAAAAGCAAGAAATCTTTGGACAATACGGAAAGTCTAACACTGATACTGGCTCACCTGAAGCTCAGATAGCATTGTTTTCATACCGTATTTCCCATTTGACGGAGCACTTGAAAAAGAACCGTAAAGATTATAGTACTGCAAGAGCATTGACCAAGTTGGTAGGTAAGCGTCGCGCCCTCCTCGACTATTTGAAGGATCGCGATATCGCTCGTTACCGTGCTATTGTTAAGGCTCTCGGATTGCGTAAGTAATCCCGCTGTATTAGCAAGAAACAAAAGGAGGCTACAATGTAGCCTCTTTTTTATTCGCTTGTTTTTCCTTCTTTATAGCAAGCCATAAAGATACTTGCACTCGCAGAGAATAAACTTTGCTTATTCGCCCGTTTATTACTACCTTTGCAAACGATTTATTAAATAGATACGACATTGAAAACATTTGAACTCATCGCCAAGACTTTCCAGGGACTGGAGGAGATATTGGCAAAGGAACTTACCGAGTTGGGTGCCAATGACATCCAGATAGGTCGCCGTATGGTATCGTTTACCGGCGACAAGGCCATGATGTACCGCGCCAACTTCCACTTGCGCACAGCCATCCGCATCTTGAAGCCTATCCTGCACTTCAATGCCAAGGATGCCGACGAAATATATGACATCGTGAAGCGCATCAAGTGGGAGGAGTACATGGATGTGAACACCAGCTTTGCTGTCGACTCGGTAGTGTTCAGCGACGAGTTCCGCCACTCCAAGTTCGTGGCCTACCGCGTCAAGGATGCCATTGCCGACTACTTTCGCGAGAAGGAGGGCAAGCGCCCCTCGGTGCAGGTGACCAACCCCGACATCACGCTCCACATACACATCGCGCAGGAGCGCTGCACCCTGTCGCTCGACTCCTCGGGTGAGTCGCTCCACCGCCGTGGCTACCGTCAGGAGGCTGTGGAAGCTCCGCTCAATGAGGTGCTGGCTGCCGGCATGATCTTGCAGACGGGCTGGACGGGCGAGTGCGACTTCATCGACCCCATGTGCGGCTCGGGCACCCTGCCCATCGAGGCAGCTCTCATCGCCCGCAACATAGCGCCGGGCGTGTTCCGCAAGGAGTTTGCCTTCGAGAAGTGGGCCGACTTCGACCAGGAGCTTTTCGACGAGATATACAACGACGACTCTGCCGAGCGCGAGTTTACCCACCACGTCTACGGCTACGACATCGACTGGAAGGCGGTGAATATCGCCACCAACAACGTGCGTGCAGCAGGCCTCAGCAAGGACATCACCATCGAGCACCGCGATATGGCCGACTTCGTGGAGCCTGCCGAGCGGGCCATCATGGTGACCAACCCGCCCTATGGCGAGCGCATCACTACCGACGACCTCTTGGGGCTGTACCGCATCATCGGCGAGCGACTCAAGCATGCCTTCAAGGGCAACGATGCGTGGATACTGAGCTACCGCAAAGAATGCTTCGACAAGATTGGTCTGAAGGCCTCTGTCATCATTCCCCTTTTCAATGGCGCGCTGCCCTGCGAGTTCCGCAAATACGAGATGTTCGACGGCAAATTCAAGGAGTTCCGCGAGAGCGGCGAGGAGTTGGACAAGAGCGAGCGTCCTGCGACAGAGCGCCGTCCGCTAAGTGTAAGACAAGAAAGGAGCGGCAGCCTCCCCCTATCCCCCTCCCGAAGGAGGGGGGACTTCAAACCTCGCGAAGAGCGCAACTTTGGTGGCGAACGCCGCAGGTTCAACGACGACAATCGTCGTTTCGGTGAAGACCGCCCCGTCAGCAAGCGTGAGATGGCCGAGCGCAACGACCGCGAGCGCTACGAGGAGGACACCAACTATAGCACCCTCTACGAGCGTCATCACGAGTTTGCCAAGATGCAGGCAGCCCGTGAGCGCAAGGCAAATAGACCACAAGGTGGTGGCAAGCGCGAGTTCCGTGGCGGCAAGCCCGCAGGCGACAAGCGTGGCCAGCGCCCACAACGATTCTCCAAACCCAATTCAAACAAGAACAGGGGCGACAAGAAGTAATCAAGCAACAAGGGTGAGTCAGTATTTGGCTCACCCTTTATTTATCCGCGATGCCCGAGTCACCCCTCCTTGGGAGGGGCAGGGGGGAGGCCCCTAATTCCCCCTCTTAATCACCTCTGCCGGATTCTCGCGTGCGGTGCGCCATACGCGCGAGCCTACCGAGAGGGCGATGAGCAGGACGATGGCGAGGAGGATGACGGCGTATATCCACCAGGCGATGGGCGCTTGCTTCACGTATTGTGCTACCCACTCCTTCATGATGATGTAGCCGACGGGGAAGGCGACGGCCGAGGCGGCAAGAACGATGAGGCCGTACTCCTTTATAAATATGGAGAGGATGTCCATCAGCGTGGCACCGTGAATCTTGCGCAGGGCAATCTCCTTGCGACGCTGGGCACAGGCAAGCGTCACGATGGAGTAGACGCCAAACACGGCTACGAGGATGCACACGGCGGTGATGATGCTGAGAATCATCATCAGGTTGGTCTCGCTCTTGAGCTTATGTGTTAGCACATCCTCCGAGAACTTCAATGCATACACATAAGAAGGGAACTTCTGCTCCATCACTCGGGTCACTGCTTCGGTGAACTCTTTGCGCATCCCCTTCTCGTAGGTGAGCACTATCTGCCCTGGTGTTCCCCAGTCGCCCTCGCCTGGGTCAGAAAAGTATTCGCGTTGGCAGAATGAACGTGGACGGAAGCCCATGGGGCGTGCTTCATCAGTGACCATCTGCTCGTAGATGTCCTTGATGACGGCTACCACCACACAACGTTCGTACTTCTCGGCATTAAATTGGCGCCAATAAATAGTTTGCCCTACGGCAGTCTCCCATCCCAAGGCACGGCGCATGTTGTCGGTGATGACCACCTCATTGTCTTTCCATTCCGCTTCGCGTGGCAGAGCACCTTCCAGCACGGTGAATCCATAGACAGGGTTACCTATATCCCAAAATCCCATCATATAGTCCAGCGCCTCCCACGGCCCGTTCTCCTTGGCCGCTACCTGTGCGACAGCCATTCCACCACCCCGATGAGCCATATCATTGGCCTGAAGCATGGCATCGGCCACCATGGGTAGCGTATTCACATGGGAATAGATTGCCGTCAGCATACGTTCTTCGTTGGCAATCTCCCATTCAGGGAGCGAGGGATTGATAAAGGTATCCTCGTAGTGTATCTCCAGTACGGCACGTTCCTTGAGGCGGAATCCCCAGTCGGTATGCCGCAAATGCTGCACCTGACGAAACATGACCATCGTACAGAATACGAAAGCCATGCTCACAGCAAGTTGCACGAACGAACTTATCTTGCGGAAAACATCATTTCTTCGGGTACGCCCCGTGAGTGTGCGGTTTCGCACAATGGCAATAGGTACGACACAAAGGACAAAGCAAACACCTGCAGTGACAAGCATTATCCATAGCGCACGGCTCATAATGTAGCCATAGTCCGCTGTGATAGACGCAAAACGTGCAAATGGTCTGTACAGCCACTCTACGCCCAGCATACCAAACGCCATGGCAGCGAAAAGTACGATGCCCACCTCGATAAGGAACATCACCATCAGGCCTCCCACCGTGGAACCATTGACAATGCGCAAGGCCATCTCACGCTCACGACTGCGCAAACGGATGAGGTAAAGCACCAGATAATTGATAAGCGCACACACCACCAGCAGCACACTGCATAGGAAGAAGGTCTGCAGATGGGTATAGCGCAGACTGAGGTAGTTGCCACCATGGCGGTGTGACTCCCTGAGCGACAACATCCGTATATCGCTACTGCCCCCCCAAACTTTGTGGCGGTAGGCGCGAGCGGCCAGCGTGTCCATATCGGCCAATCCGTAAGCCTTGGCAAAGACCATGCCTATATTGCCTTCGTCGTAAACATGGTTGCCTCCCATAAAGCGATAGATGCAATCATAGTTGAAGATGCTGTGCGGTGGGCAATCGGGTACCACAGCCGCCACCGTATATTGGCTGAATCCAAACTTCACGGTTTCGCCCAGCGGCGAGCGCTTGTCGGGGAACAGGCGTTTAGCCATGCTCTCGGTCAGTGCCATCTCGTGGGGGCGGTAGAGAAAGGTATGACTGCCTTCGATGAGCGGCAGGTCAAACACATTCAGAAACGTAGAGTCGGTCTCCAAGTGCGCAGCGCGCACACCATTATATAAGAGACCCTCATCTACTTGCCTGCAAGCAGTGGCCGCCTCCACTTCGGGGAAAGTGGGTAGTGCCCGTGCCAGAGTCATGGATGTGAGTAAGCGGGTGGAACTCCAGTCACTCCCTTCGGTCTTGGCGTAATACGGAGTTTGGAACGCATAGATACGCTCATAATCCTTGTGCATCGTGTCGTAGGTGTTCTCGTAGTGCATCCACAAGGCGGAGAGCGAGAGACAGACGAAGCCGGCGGCGAGGCCGAGCACGGAGATGGTGGTTTGCGCAGGGTATTTGCGTAGGTTGCGCAGGGCTATTTTAATGTAGTGTAGTAGCATTTGAGTTTATAAGTTTTTTAGTTTTAGTTTTCTTTTGTTTCACACAAATCTCTCGATAATTTTCTTCACCGCGTTTTTTGTCTCACACAGACTTCACAGAAATCACAGAACCATACATCGCTATCGCTCGTATGTGCCATCTGGATGAAAGCACTCGGCGACTGAGCCGACAGCGAGAGCGAAGCGACTCGCAAGTCTGCGAATTTTGCGTAGTCTGCGTGAGACCAAGAGAACACTCGGCGAAGCCGACACACGCGAGTGCAACGGTGCGTGCTCTGTGTAAGTCTGTGGAGTCTGTGTGAGACCCCAATAATCCGTGTGAGACATATTCATAGGATTTGTGTTTTGCGTTTCTCTCGAGATTTGTGTCTATAGCAAGTTAGGAACGGTGAAGAAGGTGAAAGTCTCAAAGAACACTATCCTCACCGTCCTAACTGCTTTCCTTTAATTCCCCCTCTTTATCACCTCGGCAGGATTCTCTCGTGCCGTGCGCCATACACGCGAGCCCACTGAGAGGGCAATGAGCAGGACGATGGCGAGGAGGATGACGGCGTATATCCACCAGGCGATGGGCGCCTGCTTCACGTATTGCGCCACCCACTCCTTCATGATGATGTAGCCGATGGGAAAGGCTACGGCAGAGGCGGCGAGGACGATGAGGCCGTACTCCTTTATAAATATAGAGAGGATGTCCGCCAGCGTGGCACCATGAATCTTGCGCAGGGCTATCTCCTTGCGACGCTGGGCACAGGCAAGTGTCACGATGGAGTAGACGCCAAACACGGCCACGAGGATGCACACGGCGGTGATGATGCTGAGGATTGTCATCAGGTTGGTCTCGCTTCTGAGTTTGTCGGCCAACAAATCTTCTTGATAGCGCACCTTATAGATGATGTCTGGGAATTGCTCGCTCATCATCTTATCTATGGCAGCCTCAAACTCTTCACGCATCGTGGGCTCGTAACTTATTGTAAGGTAATAACCATACTTTGTCCAATCATTTCTTTCTCCAAATGTTTTATTAAAGCCCTGCTGACTCAAGAAGTAATACTTGGCCGGTTGCTCCATGAGTGATTCGGTGTGAATGTCCTTGATGACTGCCACCACCTCGTTTGCCCCCTGCTTCCTTCCACCGTGCGACTTCCAGTAGACCATACGCCCCACTGCGGTATCCCAACCCAAGGCACGGCGCGTATTCTCGGTGATGACGATTTGGTTTTCGGCCCAGTTCTCCTCGCGCGGCAGTGTGCCTTCTACAGCGGTAAAGCCGTAATCGGGGTGACCGATGTCCCAAAAGCCCGGCTCCAGTGTAACTCTAACGTGCTCTCCATCGGGCGTAGCGCTTATCCCGCATTCAAAGGAGGCTCCGCCAATTCCATTGAACGTACGCGCTATGTCGCGCGCATTCGTCACCATAGGCAACTGCATCATCTGGTGCGCTATTTGTCGGTCCATCATCGAGAAAAACTCCATGTTAAATTCTTGCGAACTGCGTGTGCCCTGTACGTACATCATCGCGCGCCCCTTGATAGTGTAGCCCCAGTCAGTGCTACGGAGGAAGTGTACTTGGCGCAGCATGACAATGGTGCAGAAGATAAAGGCTATGCTTGTGGTGAGTTGGATGAAGAGGCTGGCCTTGCGCATCGCACCGCCCGACTGACGAGCCGAAAGGCTGCGATGCAATGTGCGATGACGCACAACGGCTATTGGTATCAGACTAACGACAAGGCAAACGGCAGCAATGCCCAGCATATAGTAGAACGACTGCAACTGTATGTAATAGCCGCCCAAGCCGATGGAGGCAAAGCGGACAAACGGCTCGCGCAGCCACTCGATGGCGAGCGCTCCTATGGCTACTGCCGCGATGAGTACCATACTGTACTCTATCATGAACATCAGCAGCAGGCTACGGGTGGTGGCACCGCTGACGATGCGAAGCGCCATCTCACGTTGACGGCCACGCAGGCGGATAAGGTAGAGTACGAGAAAGTTGATGAGTGCACATGCCACAAGTAGGACACTACAAAGCGTAAAGTTTTGCAAATGGGTATAGCGCAGGCTGAGGCTGTTGCCACCATAGCGATGAGCCTGTACCAAGGGAATGGTAGCAGTGTGCAATGAGTCACCGTTCTCCTTACATATATTATATACTTTATCGGAGAAGGCTTGCACATCTACACCCTTGTACAATTTTGCGAACATCGTATCACTCCATCCCCATTCAGGATTGAATTCTCGGTACATTATCATATTGCAGTCAGCAAAGAGGCTGTGAACGTCAAACGGCTCATAAACAGCATCGATGACTAATTCCATATTGTTAATCAAATGGAACTTGTTCCCCACATAGTGCGTTGCATCGGGAAAAAGCAGCCGTGCCAGTGGCTCTGAGATTGCGACATGGTTTTCCTCCTTGCGCTCAAGGAAGGCCAAGTCGCCTTCCAGCAAAGGGACATCAAAAACGGTAGGAAAACGTTCGTCAATATCCAGTACACGAAGCGTTGTTCCCTCAATGATTCCATCTAACGGCTCGACCAGTTGAACGGCACATGCGGCTTCCACTTCGGGAAAATCTTGCGACAATGCTTTATATACAGCGCACGAAGCCAATAGAGTGCTGCCTCGTGCCTGCTCGCCACGGCTGTTACTGTATTGTTCATCTTGAAACGTATATATCCGCTCATAGTCTTTGTGCATCGTGTCGTAGGTGTTCTCGTAGTGCATCCACAAGGCGGAGAGCGA
Organism: uncultured Bacteroidaceae bacterium; assembly: GCA_964570685.1. Classification (GTDB taxonomy): domain Bacteria; phylum Bacteroidota; class Bacteroidia; order Bacteroidales; family Bacteroidaceae; genus UBA1189. The sequence goes on from CAZMZC010000001.1 coordinate 133,784, forward strand.
GAGACAGACGAAGCCGGCGGCGAGGCCGAGCACGGAGATGGTGGTTTGCGCAGGGTATTTGAGTAGGTTGCGCAGGGCTACTTTGATATAATGTATTAGCATTGGAGTTTTTAAGTTTTAGTGGTTTTTAAGTTTGCTAAGCTTTGTCAAGAATTATCACAGGCTTGACAGAATTTTATCGCAGGCTCGACAAAATTTTGTCAAAGGTATGATAATTTTTTGTCATAGGCTTGATAATTCTTATTCATTCCTTCTGTTTTTTCAGTTCGTTCTATCAAATAAGTTACGTATCCGTGGATATTTGATTAAATATTCGTGGATATTTCATCACGTATCCGTGGATATTTCATTGCGTATCCGCGGTTACGCGACTTTTTTCCTTTCTCTTTGCAGTTAATTGCTTGCATGTGGTTGGTTTTTCTCATATTGCTGGTTGGCTTTTCTTTTAACTCACGCAAGTTTGCGTGAAACATATTCATCATTCGTGTAAGTCATTAAATTATTAAAAAAGGTTATCGGGGCCGTCGCTGCCAAAACGACGTACCTAAAATATTCTCCACAAAAACCGTGCCAAAACGTTAAGGTAAAGAGAAACAGCGAAGTAACAATTTTGAAGATTAAGGAAATATGTGCGAAAACGCACGGAAGTGTGCGGTTTCGCACATGCGGCGAGACTCTTTCTTTGCAAAGGGCACTATTCTCGGCTGCAAAAAATCGGCCATTTATTTGGCCAAGTCCAATAATTCTCGGAAATTTGCGGGATATAAAGAAACTGTTATAATTTATAATGAAAAGCAGATACATCATTGGTGCCTTGGCGGCTATGCTGGCGCTGGGCACACCTAACACTATGGCACAAGAGACTGCAGAGATGAAAGAGTTTACACTGGAGGACCTCAACTTTGGCGGCACCAACTACCGCAACATGATTCCCGGCAACCGCTGGCTCACCTGGTGGGGCGACCAACTGGTGCGCCTCGACGTGGAGGAGTGCTACCTCGTGGATAAGAAGACGGGCAAGGAGACGGTGCTCTTCACCGTGGACGATGTGAATGAGTGGTTGGGTTGTACGGTAGATAATGGTGAAGCGCAGCGAGAGCAGAGCCAAGGCCGCTTGGGCTCTACCGAGCAAGCAAACCATCTTGCTGCAAGGCAGCATAACGGTCTGCGTGCCCTCTACAACGCCAGCTTCCCCTACGGCGATGAGCCACTGGTGCTCCTGAAGTTCGGAGGCGAGCGTCGCCTCATCGACTTCGAGCAGAAGAAGCAGGTGTGGAGCCAGTGCAGTGCCGATGAGCTGCAGGCAAGCAACTTCAATACCACGTCACGCCATACAGCCTATGTAGGTGGCAACCAACTCTACTTCCGCCCTGCCGATGGCGGCAAGGACATACAGCTCACCACCGATGGTTCGCGCGAGATAGTATATGGCCGCAGCGTACACCGCGATGAGTTTGGCATCCATAGCGGACTCTTCTGGAGCCCCGATGGCATGCGCCTCGCCTTCTACCGCATGGATCAGAGTATGGTGACCGACTATCCGCAGGTGAACCTCTTCCCCCGCATCGCCACCAACGAGCCCGACAAATATCCTATGGCGGGCGAGACATCGCACCAAGTGACCGTGGGCGTGTATGACGTGGCAACCGGCAAGACTATCTACCTCAAGGCTGGCGACCCCACCGACCGCTACTTCACCAACGTGGCATGGAGCCCCGACTCGAAGACCATCTATATGCTTGAGCTCAATCGCGACCAGAACGACTGCCGCCTCGTGAGCTACGACGCCACTACGGGCAACCGCATTGCCGAGCTGTACCGCGAAACCGACGCGAAGTACGTGGAGCCGCAGCACCCCATACAGTTCCTCCCATGGGACGACAGTAAGTTCGTCCTGCAAAGCCAGAAGGACGGGTACAACCATCTGTACCTCTTCGACCGCGAGGGTAACGAGCTGCGCCAGCTCACACAGGGCCAGTGGGTGGTGATGGATGTCGTAGGCTTCAACGAGAAGAACAAGAGCATCATCATCAGCAGCAACGAATGTAGCCCCATACAGTGCAACACGTGGGAGGTGAACGTGAAGACAGGCAAGCGCACCCTGCTGGACAACGGACAGGGCTGGCACTCGCCCAAGCTGAGCGGCAGCGGACGCTACATCGCCGACAGCTATCAGACACCGGACATACCACGCAACATCAGCATCAACGATGTCAAGACCCGCAAGCAGACTGCCTACTTCGCCTCGCCCGACCCATGGGAAGGCTACAAGGTGCCACAGTTCTCATGCGGCACCATCAAGGCTGCCGACGGCACCACCGACCTCTACTGGCGCATGGTGAAACCTGCCGACTTTGACGAGACGAAGAAGTACCCCACCGTAGTATATGTATATGGCGGCCCTCACGCCCACAACGTGGATGCCCGCTGGCACTATGGCAGCCGCTCGTGGGAAACCTACATGGCACAGAAGGGATATATCCTCTTCATCCTCGACAACCGCGGTAGCGAGAACCGTGGCAAGGAGTTTGAGCAAGCTACCTTCCGCCACCTCGGACAGGAGGAGATGCGCGACCAGATGTGTGGCGTGGAGTATCTGAAGAGCCTGCCCTACGTGGATGCCGACCGCATCGGTGTGCACGGCTGGAGCTATGGCGGATTCATGACCATCTCGCTCATGACCAACTACCCCGACGTATTCAAGGTGGGCGTGGCAGGTGGCCCTGTCATCGACTGGAAGTGGTACGAGGTAATGTATGGCGAGCGCTATATGGACACTCCGCAGAGCAATCCCGAGGGCTACGCCCAGTGCTCACTGCTGCCCAAGGCCAAGAACCTCAAGGGCAAGCTGCAGATCATCACCGGATACAACGACCCCACCGTAGTGCCACAGCACTGCCTTATGTTCATCGAGGAGTGCATCAAGGCCGGCACGCAGCCCGACTTCTTTGCCTACCCGGGCGAAGGGCACAATATGATGGGACACAAGAGCGTGCATCTGCACGAGCGCATCACACAGTATTTTGAGGATTACTTGAAATAAGGAGAAGAGGCGAACTGATTTCGCCTCTTTTTGTTCCTTTCTTATAAATATTTCGAGTAAAAGGCTTAAAATCTAAGAAATTATTTATACTTTTGTCACCAATATGGCCGATTCTTATAAGGCCTGCAACACTTGAATGAATAATAATAATTAAAATCACATAGAACTATGAAAACATGGAAAGCAAAAATCGGTGCTGTAGCCATGATTGCTACGATGGCATTGAGCAGTTGTCAAGAACATATTGATGTTGGTGCCCGTTACACATTTACCGGACATACGGTTGCCAGCTTCTTGGAATCGCACAAAGATGTATACAGCAGTTTTATCGAGATTCTTACCCGTGGCGAGTGCTTCAGCCTAATGAAGGCCTATGGCGAATACACTTGCTTTGCTCCCACCAATGACGCCATTGCTCGTTACCTTTTCGAGCAAGACTCTATCTATTGGGCCTCTTATGCGGCTGGCGACCCAATCTGGACTGGCATCACATCCCCCGAGCTTAGTGAACTTTCAGACTCAATGTGTAAGGTAATCTCGCAGACGCACATTCTCGCTGACCCCTACCTCACCACCGACATGGATGGCGACATCATTCCCACGATGAACATGAACGACCGTTACCTCAGCCTCGGCTATGCGGTTGACGAGAATAACCTCAACGTGCTGCTCATCAATGGTACAGCCAAGATTATTGCAAAGGATGAGGAGGTGGAGAATGGAGTCGTGCACACTCTGGCTGGTGTACTCAACCCCTCAACCAACATGGTGCCCACACAGATTAAGGAGCACGAGTATTTCCGCATCTTCAGTGAAGCTCTGGAACTCACAGGCTACGATGACATGATGCAACTCTACAAAGACGAGACCTATACCGATGGTGACAAGCAACACCTCGACATCAAACTGCAAGGCTATTGCCCCTATCCCTCCGATCGCTACTATGGCTTCACGGCTTTTGTTGAAAGCGATCAGGTGTTTGCCAAGTACGGTGTATTCACTCTCGAAGACCTGATAGCCAAGAGCGCCGAGTGGTATCCCAATGCCGATGCCAACGCTCCTTACACGAGCAAAGAAAATCCGCTCAATCAGTTTGTCGGCTACCATCTTATTAATAAGAAGGTACCCTATTCCCGTTTGGTATGTTACAATATCTCGCTCAACAACTTCGAATCAGAGAAGAACTTAGTGAATTTCTCTGACCGTAACGAGTTCTACGAAACGATGAACAACCGCCTAATGAAAGTGAGCGTACCGCGTAGCAACCCCCAGTTCCAGTCGACCCGTCTCATCAACTACTCGCGCGAGGGAGCCAACCAACCCGAAATGAAAGAGCACATCAACATTAAAGTATACGACCCCAATGACTTCCGTGCACTCGATACGCTGTACGCAGATTTTGTATCCGAAGCACTCAACGGTTCCATCAATGTTATTGACAAAGTGCTCATCTACAACGAAGACGAGATGGCAGGTAACGTACTCAACTGCATCATCCGTTTCGATGCATCAACCCTCTGCCCCGAGCTCACCAACAATGACATCCGCTGGCGTAGTCGCGACAAGGCAGGTAGCAATGCTGGTGAGATATACATCCCCAACGGCTACTGTTCAAATATGAAGGTATACTCTGAGGAGACAATGCACTTCTATCTCTGCCCCTACACCGGCTGGCACAACTACCAGGGCGACGAGATGATGACTCTGGGAGCTCTCGACTTTGCCTACAAGCTACCTCCTGTACCTGCAGGCACGTATGAGATTCGCATGGGTTATCAGTCTGAGACCGTGCGCCACATCATCCAGTTCTATGTCGATGGCGAAGTAGCCGGTATCCCTGTAGACCTTAGAATCCCAGCCAATAATCCCTCTATAGGCTGGGTAAAAGACTCAGAGACCGACGACAACGGTGTAGCCAACGACAAGGAAATGAAAAACCGTGGCTACTTGAAGGCACCCACTACCTATAAATATAACGGTTCTACCATTGTACGTGACGAAGCTTCCACCATCCGCAAGGTCATCGCCACCAAGTACCTCTCCGAGGGCGAACATTGGATACGCTTCAAGAGCGTGTTTGAGGGTGATGATGGTAAGGCGCAATTCATGCACGACTACTTTGAAATAGTCCCCATGACCTTCCTCCGCAACGAAAGCCTCTCATTGGAAGAGAAACGTAAGTGACATATGATATCATGAAAAGATTTCTTTCCGTAATCGCAGCAGGATGTGCCTGCATGCACTTGGCGGCACAATCGCCCGCCCTTGAAGGATTCCTTTATGGTGATCAAGCCGCGCCCACTGGTAAGGAGTGGGAATCAGTAGAGGAGCTGTCGCTCAACAAGGAGCAGCCCCACGCCTATTTCTTCTCATTTGAGAACGTAGAGAGCGCCCGTAAGTATCTCCCAGAGAACAGTAAGTACTGGCAGTCACTGAACGGTACGTGGAAGTTCCATTGGGCACCCAACCCCGATGAGCGTCCGAAGGACTTCTACCAGCCAGGCTTCGATGCCACCGCTTGGGACGACCTTGCCGTACCCTCATCATGGAACATTGCCGGCATCCAGAAGGATGGCTCGCAGAAGTATGGTACACCCATCTATGTGAACCAGTCCGTCATCTTCCAGCACCGCGTAGCTGTGGACGACTGGCGAGGTGGTGTGATGCGTACTCCTCCCACACACTGGACCACCTATAACCACCGCAATGAGGTGGGTTCGTACCTTCGTACGTTTGAGGTGCCTGCCGATTGGGACGGCCGTGAGGTATTTATTACCTTTGACGGTGTAGACTCGTTCTTCTACCTCTGGATCAACGGTCTGTACGTAGGTTTCTCGAAGAACTCACGTAACGCTGCCGAGTTTAACATCACCAAGTATCTGCACGACGGCCCCAACACCGTAGCCGTAGAGGTATACCGCTCCAATGATGGTTCGTTCCTTGAGGCACAGGATATGTTCCGCCTCCCCGGTATCTTCCGCACCGTGGCACTGCATAGTCGTCCTCAGGTGCGCATCCGCGACCTTGTGGTGAAGCCTAACCTCGACGAGAACTACCGAAACGGTGAACTCAACATCACAGCCGAGTTGGTTAATACTTCAAAGAAGAATGTGAAGGATCTTCAAATCCGCTATACCCTCTATCAGCACGATCTCTATAGCGATGAGAATCAACTCACTGAGGCATTTGATTATAGTACATTCATTACTATGGAGAAGAAGACAGGTAAAGCTGTTGCTACTGCCCGCGTGGGAATGAGTGAACCCCGCCTGTGGACTGCCGAGGCTCCCTACCGCTACACACTCGTAGCTGAGCTCGTTGATTTGGGAACAAAATGGAAGAAAGAACGCGTGCTTGAGACCGTATCTACCATCGTGGGCTTCCGCGAGGTAGAGATCAAGGACACCAAGGCCGAGGACGATGAGTTTGGACTCGCCGGTCGCTACTATTATATAAATGGTAAGCCCGTAAAACTGAAAGGTGTGAACCGCCACGAGAGCCACCCCGCAGTGGGTCACGCTATCACTCGTGAGATGATGGAGGAAGAGGTGATGCTGATGAAGCGCGCCAACATCAACCACGTGCGTAACTCGCACTATCCTTGTGCCCCCTACTGGTACTTCCTCTGCGACAAGTACGGTATCTACCTCGAGGATGAGGCCAACATCGAGAGCCACGAGTACTACTATGGCGATGCATCGCTCTCTCACCCCGAAGAGTGGAAGAAGGCTCACGTAACCCGTGTGATGGAGATGGCTCACGCCACCGTGAACAATCCCTCTATCGTCATCTGGTCATTGGGTAATGAAGCCGGCCCTGGCAAGAACTTCGTGGCTGCCTACGACGCCCTCAAGGCATTCGATGCCACACGCCCCGTTCAGTATGAGCGTAACAACGACATCGTGGATATGGGTTCAAACCAATATCCCTCTATCGGTTGGATGCGTGGTGCTGTGACCGGTAAGTATGGCATCAAGTATCCGTTCCACGTATCAGAGTATGCCCACTCGATGGGTAATGCCCTTGGTAACCTCGTGGACTACTGGGATGCTATCGAGAGCACCAACTTCTTCTGCGGTGGCGCTATCTGGGACTGGGTGGACCAATCCATGTACAACTACGACCCCGACGGCACACGCTACCTTGCCTATGGCGGTAACTTCGGCGACACTCCCAACGATGGCCAGTTCGTGATGAACGGTATCATCTTCGGCGACCGCGAGCCCAAGCCCCAATACTATGAGGTGAAGAAGGTGTACCAATACGTTGGTGTGAAGATGCTTGACGCTGAGAAGGGTCTCGTGGAAATCTTCAACAAGAACTACTACACTCCGCTGAGTGATTACGAAATCGTATGGTCGCTCTGGAAGGATGGCAAGTGCATCCTTGAGAACCAACCCGTACAGGGTCCGCGCATGGCACTCCAACCACGCCAGAAGGCAACCTATCGCTTGCCTTACGACTTTGCCGCATTGGAGGCCAATGGCGAGTACTTTGTAAAGGTACAGTTCCTCCTCGGCAAGGATATGCCTTGGGCTGAGCAGGGCTATCCCCAGTTTGAGGAGCAGCTCGCCGTGAAGGCTGCTGGCGAGAAGCCTGCTATCAGCACAGTGGCTACGGGCGACAAATTGCAGGGTGAAATGAACGAGAATAACATCAGAACCATCAAGGGCAACGGCTTTGAGGTACAGTTCGATATGGTTCAGGGTACCATCCATCAGCTCACCTATGGTGACGAGGTGGTTATTGCTGCTGGTGGCGGTCCGCGCTTGAATGCCTTCCGTGCCTTCGTGAGCAACGACAACTGGTGCTACCAGCCTTGGTTCCAGAACGGCCTCCACAACCTCAAGCACAAGGCTGTGGATGCCAACACAATCCTTAACAAGGATGGCTCCGTGGTGCTCACCTTCACCGTAGTGTCGCAGGCCCCCAACAGTGCACGCCTCAACAGCAAGAACGGCCGTTACGACAGCGGTATCCACGAGCTCGTGGAGCAGACCCAGCTCCCCTTCGGTGAGAATGACTTCAAGTTCACCACCAACCAGGTATGGACCGTATATCCCGACGGCTCCATCGAGCTGCAGTCGGCCATCACATCGAATAATCCGTCGCTCGTGCTTGCACGCCTCGGCTATGAGATGCAGGTACCCGCTCAGTATGAGCGTTTCAGCTACTATGGCCGCGGCCCCATCGACAACTACAACGACCGCAAGACTGGTCAGTTCATCGAGCAGTTCACGTCTACCGTGGCCGAGCAGTTCACCAACTGGCCCAAGCCTCAGCAGATGGGCAACCACGAGGAGACTCGCTGGGCATCGCTCACCAATAAGGCTGGCCGTGGTATGCTCGTAGTGAACGAGAACCCCTATGCCGTAGGAGTAACAAGTAACAGCGCTATGGACCTCACCATGATTACCCATCCACACCGCTTGCCCAAGAGCGATGTCACCTACCTCACCGTAGATGCTGTCGTTACTGGTCTTGGTGGTAACTCATGCGGTCAGGGCGGTCCGCTCGTGCACGACCGTGCCTTCGGTGCCCCCACACGCATGACCTTCATCATCCGTCCTGCCAACGCTAAGCGTGGTGTCAATGTGGCTACCGGTGGTGACAAGCCCCTGCTCATGACCCAGCAGAAGAATGGCGACATCGCCATCGAGAGTGGCATCGAGGGGGCTACCGTGATGTACAAGATTGGCACTGGACGCAAGGCCAAGGGCATGAAGTACACCGAGCCCATCCCCTTCCGCGATGGAGGCACCATCACTGCCTACTATAAGGAGAAGCCCGAACTCAAGGTGACCATGACCTATGCCAAGATCGAGAAGATCAATACCGAGGTTATCTTCACCAGTAGCGAGGAGTCGGGCGAGGGCAATGCACGTCACCTCGTGGACAACGATGCCAACACCATCTGGCACACCATGTACTCGGTTACCGTGGCCAAGTATCCCCATTGGGTAGACCTCGATGCTGGCGAGGTGAAGACCATCACCGGATTCACCTACCTGCCCCGTCAGGATGGAACTAATGGCCACATCAAGGACTACCGCCTGCAGGTATCTGACGATGCCAAGACCTGGAGCGACCCTGTAGCCGAAGGCGCCTTCGCCAACGACAGCAAGCTCAAGCGCGTGATGCTCGACAAGCCCGTCAAGGCTCGTTACATCCGCTTCACCGCACTCAGTTCACAAGCTGGCAATGACTTCGCCTCAGGTGCCGAGCTGGGCATCCTGGCCGAGTAAGAATTTCATAAGAACATCTATATAGGAGAGCCGCCCTTGGGCGGCTCTTTCCTTGCTAAAGATAGAGAAAACCTCCCAATAGGATAAGGATAAAGCGAGAGAGACGGAATATTCGTCTATCATCCCCCAAAACAAAAAAAGGCTAATAACCAAACGATTAAAAGCCTTTTCGTACCCAGACCCGGGGTCGAACCGGGATGGGTTGCCCCACTGGTGTTTGAGACCAGCGCGTCTACCGATTCCGCCATCTGGGCATTGTTCTGACGAATTCGAGTGCAAAGGTAACACTTTTCTTTGAATCTACAATAACTATTGCATGTTTTTTCGAAAAAAAATAATACGATACGCTTTACCTGATTGCCAGAAAAGCACGTAGAAAACTCCTGCTATTAGTAGACAATAGCAGCAGAAGAGCAGCATACTAATGATTAGGGCTCTTGTCAAGGTATATTTTCGCAAAAAAGAGGAACTTCACAGCCCCTCTTTTCCATTTAACCTAAACCTTAACTATGAAAAAATCTAATGTTTGATGCAAATTTGAGATTTTTTTTCTTAACGACAAAGAAAAATCGTAAAAAAAATTAAAAGAAGTAGGGTTTTCTCTATTTTTTAGATGTCAAGAAGATGTAAAAATGGCTTTTTTGATGATTTATTCGCAAAATAACCGTATCTTCGCGCCATAAAAAATAAGGATGATTATGCAAGCAAACATATCCCACGAAGAGGAATTACCTAAACGCCTCTATATAGAAACCTACGGCTGCCAAATGAATGTGGCCGACAGTGAAGTGATAGCCTCGGTGATGAAAATGGCAGGGTACGAACCTTGTGAAAGCCTCGACGAGGCCGATGCCATACTGCTCAACACTTGCTCTATACGTGACAATGCCGAACAGAAGATTCTGCATCGCCTGGATGCCTTGAACGCCCTGCGCAAGAAGGGACGACGCCTCATCGTAGGTGTAGTAGGCTGCATGGCCGAGCGTGTGAAGGAAAACCTCATCGAGAACTATGGTGTAGACCTTGTGGCTGGCCCCGACGCATACCTCTCATTGCCCGACCTCATTGCTCAGGTAGAGGCCGGAGAGAAGGCCATGAACGTAGAGCTATCGACCACAGAGACCTATCGGGAAATCATTCCATCGCGTATCTGTACGGGGCATATCTCTGGCTTCGTGTCTATCATGCGCGGATGCAACAACTTCTGCCATTACTGCATCGTACCCTATACTCGAGGCCGCGAGCGCAGTCGCGATGTAGAGAGCATCCTCAACGAGGTGAACGACTTGGCCGAAAAGGGCTACAAGGAGGTCACCCTATTGGGGCAGAACGTCAACTCATACCGTTTCGAGCGTGATGGAGAGGTCATCACCTTCCCTACCCTACTGCGTATGGTAGCAGCTGCCGTGCCACAGATGCGCGTGCGCTTCACCACCTCGCACCCCAAAGACATGAGCGACGAGACCCTACAGGCCATTGCCGAGGTGCCCAACATCTGCAAGCACATACACCTGCCTGTACAGAGTGGCAGTACACGCATCCTTGGTCTGATGAACCGCAAGTATACTCGTGAATGGTACCTGGAGCGTGTGGAGGCCATACGCCGCATCATCCCCGATTGCGGACTCAGCACCGATATCTTCTCTGGATTCCACTCCGAAACGGAAGAGGACCATCAAGAGTCTCTCTCACTGATGCGCTTGTGTGAGTACGACTCAGCTTTCATGTTCAAGTACAGCGAGCGTCCTGGCACCTACGCCAGTCATCATCTCCCCGACGATGTGCCCGAAGAGGTAAAGATACGCCGCCTCAATGAAATTATTGCCTTGCAGAACGAACTCTCAGCTGAAAGTAATCGCCGTTGCATAGGACGCATCTATGAGGTGTTGGTAGAGGGATACTCGAAACGTTCACGCGAACAGCTATGTGGTCGTACCGAACAGAACAAGACCGTTGTATTCGACAAACACAACTATCGCATCGGCGATTGTGTAATGGTAGAGATTACCGATGCCAGCTCTGCAACACTCATCGGTCGCCCTATAGAGAACTAACGACAATTGCTGGAATAAGAAAAAACGCCTTTTCATCGGACTTTTCCTTGAAAAGGCAGTTTCTGTTTTGTTCGCACGAGGCAGAGGGGAGTGAGGCGTTTTCCTCCCTTGCCACGTTTTTGCCACGCTTTTGTCACACCTGTTTTCTTGGTGCATAGCGATGAAAACAGTACATTTGCACAGAGTAACTACAAATACATATTAGCGATAATATTAAAAACAGATTCTTACTATGAAGCGTATATTGTATATCGTGTTGTCGATGGCCTTGATTGGTATTGTGGCCTGCAGCAAGAAGGATAAGGAGGAGGTGCAACAGGTCAAGAAGGAGAGCCCCGAGCAGCTCACTGCCTATCAGGAGCTGCAACTTGCCTATCGTGCACATGGCAGGTTCGGTAAGGACAAGAAGGACAAGCGGAGCCTGTCTGAGGCCGAATACCACTTTGCCAATGTGGTGATGCGCGATGACTCTACGGATTCTCTACGCGTAAAAGCACTTTATATGTTGCACAATATCGAGTCGTACGGCGCTTACGGACGTACCAACTATGCCAAGGCGCTGATGTATATCAACCGCTGCATCGAGTATGCCTGGGCTGGCGTAGGCAATGACATCAGCCTGGCGCTATACTATGCCCACAAGGGCGATAACCTGTGGCACTACGGTGAGATTGACTCGGCCATCCACTATTGCCATAAGGCGATGAGCTTCCCTGTGCGCAAGAACCACACAGACTATATCGTGGCTTACGTGCTGAAGCATATCTATCAGGAGCGCAATATCGCTGACTCGGCAGCCTATTATCGGAAGCGCTTCGATGTAGCGAATAAGATTCCCCTTAGCCAAATCAACGGTCTCGACGTTCATTCGCCCCATTCGGCATCGGCCTTTGAGGCCGAGATGCAGCGCACCATCACCCAGTCCAAGAAATCGAAGGACTGCGCATGCCCTGGCGCAAAGACACCTCCTGCCACCCAGCAAGCCGCAACAAAAGAGGCCCCAGGCCTGTCGCCTATTGCAATCAGGATAATCGTGCTATCCATTACCGCCCTGCTCTTCGCCGCGTGGTATATATATAGGAATAAGAAGAGGCAGCCGAGGGTATACGAACATGGGGACACCCCACAGCAAGAGGCCGAGGAATCCCAGCCTCAACTCTCCGAGGAGGAGCGCAGCGAGACCTTTGCCCTACCCGAGTCGCTGATATTGCGCCGCTCACTTGCCGATGGTCGCCGCGCCTTCGAGCACACCGCCAGCTACGACGACCTCAACACCATGCAGATAAAGGAGAAGGAGCTCTACGATATGGCCTTCGAGGCCACACGCGATGTGGAGAGCTCGCTGTTCGCCGCATTCAAGGAAGCCTGCGCCACGCTCATCGAGAACGCCGAGCTCAACGACCAGGAACTCATCTGCTGCTTCTGCACCTACCTTGGCTACAGCAACAATGTCATTGCCTATATCGGCCACACCACTCCCGGCACCATCCGCAAGCGCAAAGACCGCATCAAAAAGAAGCTCCCCACCGACTTCTGCGATGTGATATTCGGCGGTAAGGGATAGATTGTCTCTGGTTTAGGAGAGAGATTACCTGTTTATTGGCTGTGGCTCTCATCTGCAACTAATAATAATGGTTAAAGTCGGGCATCTCGTTTCACTTTTTGTAACGTTAAGTTGTACGAACGGGATTTATTGCTTTCCTTTGCTTTTCATAACAAAAAGACTTGCCATACAAACCCTATGAAACCAACCAAACTATTCCTTGCCCTTGCCGTAGCCGTGTTGCTGGGGGCGTGTACATCGAAGAAGCAACAACCGGAAGATTGCCTCAAGCATGCATTAGAGGCGGTTGAACGTATCAAGGTAGCAGGATATGAGATAGAAGAGAAGGTGAAAGCGCCCTATGAGAAGGAGTGGAGCGACATCCGACGCAACAGGTTTGTAGAGCAAGACAATCCGCAAGATACTACTATCGGGGCATCAGCCCTACGCTACAGTGAGGATGGCAAAATATTCAGTGTATACGACGGTACAAATCTCGCCTCTTTCAATCACGACGAGAAGCGGATAGTTGTAGAGGACTTTCAGGATGCAAAGAGTCGGGCACTACCGTTCCGCATGTATCATCCCCCTTTCTTCTGCTATGTAAAGAGCCTTATCCGTTATATGCTGACTACCACAGACAGCATCAGCCTTGACGTGGAGGAAACGGACGAAGACTTTATCTATAAGCTCTCCATCTACGAAAACAGTCAGGTGGAATTCTTCGGCCGCGCCTACAAGATGCCGGAGAATCCTTTTATCCTCAGCGAGGAGGATGCCTACTCCTACTACACACTATGGATTCGCAAGGCCGATACTATGCCTTATAGATATTTGAGAGAGATGAGCCATAATGTGCAGGATGTCACTTGCCATCATGCAGAATGGAGTGAGGAGCCTACTACCTCTCCCATTGTTGCAACAGACCTCATACTTCTGCATGGGAGCTACAAGGTACACTATGTAGGTAGGAGGGATATGGATAAAGAGGCCCGGCAGAACGAACAACTCATAGGCAAGGCCGCTCCCGAGTGGACATTGAAAGACATGAACGGGAAGTCGGTGGCGCTAAATACCTTGCGTGGCAAACCTACGATTATCAACCTGACGGGGCTTGGCTGCGGCCCTTGCGCACAGGCCTATCCCGAACTGGTGGAACTGAGCAAGCGCTATAACATCGTATCCATCGAATCATGGGGAAAAGGTGCGCAGAGCCTGCGCGACTATGCCGCCCATCACAAGATCACCTACCCGATGCTGCTTGGCGAAGATGCTGTGCTGAACGCTTATGTCGGCACCAGTCGTGCAGTACCTGTATTCTTCTACCTTGACGAAAACCATATTGTACGCAAGGTGGATAGAGGATACGCCAAAGGGATGATTGGTCGGAGCACTGAAGAATTGGGATGGGAGTAAAACAATAAATCCTTGGTCTTAACGTGGCTTATTTCTTTTAGAACCCCAAAGCCCCCTAATGATTAACGACATGAAAAGATATTTGTCTGTATTTATATTGTTGTTGCTGTGTATGTCGTGTACAACACAACGGAAACATGTGTTGATAACCAATGGCATGTTCTTCTACGAGAAGCCTGAGCAGGTACCTCCTGGAAGCGTTGCAGCAATGGCGATGCTGGAGGATTCCGTTTGGGGCAAAATTGCTATCCTTGACTATCCGCAATTATCAGAGGCTGCAAAGAAATATGCTGTCCCTGCAAAAAAGATAAAGAATGGAGAAGACATATTGAAAAGAGCAGCCAATGCCCGTAGGCTTCATACTACCATCTTGGCTCCTACGATGAATGTCGGCGTGGGAGATGCGTTCCCTGACTTTACCCTTCGCGATATAAATGGCCGTGAGTGGAGCAACGAGGACTTGATGGGCAGGAAGGCGGTCATCAACTTCTGGTTTACCGGGTGCGGCCCTTGCATAAAGGAGATGCCAGAGCTGGGCCGTTGGGTGAGAAAATACCGTGATGTGACGTTCCTGGCTGTGACATTCGAGAGTGCCGAGAAAATCAAACAGATAGTCAAGGACAACAAGTTCCGTTTTCATCAGTTGGTCAACGATGAGGAGCTCATAGCGCAAGTGGGTGTAAGCAGCTATCCCTTCACCGTGGTACTGGATGAAGAGGGCAGAATCATCCTCATCGAAGTGGGCACATCTCCTGTTCAAAGAGAGAATATTTTGAAAGCACTAAAAGAATAAATCGATCAGCATTGGTTAAAGGGTGTTTTAGGAGGGCGTTCTTTTGTACATACGTAATTTCTATTCATCAATTCCGTAAAATCTTATACCCATATCCAATTAGTAGTTTTTTACAGCCAGGTATACAGTCGCATATTCGCCAGTAGCTTTATTTTCTCGTTGGACAGTATGGAGAGAAGACATAGAGTAAGAATGCGAATAGATAGAGAGATGCATCGCAACCCGACAAGTTTCATCATGATGTTTGCCAGGCAACCACAGAGTGGAATCTTGAGCCATCGCAGCAAGCATATTCGACACCCTCTCTACTGTAGTTGAGTCTGTAGATTTGCTTTTAAACTTTAACTCAATATTGCTCATACAGCCATTGCGCTCTATCACAGCAACATATGACAATGTGTACGAACGCGGAGTGCTATACGAAAACACCTTTTGATTATTGATGTATCTGCTAAACGCATCTTCCCCATTAACTATACCCAGCCCATCACCTACAAACAGAGGAGGCTTATTAACCCAACCATACACAGGAGTCATGTTGCGTGTATACTCCTCGTACACCGCATCTCTGTAGATTATTGGATTAGCCATCGAATCGGCTTTCAATTCCACAATCTCATACCCATCCTTGACTGAGAAGCTATCCACATTTGCTCCATTGCCATACGACACCTGCTCTATAGGTCGGGTAATCCTGGACGTAACTTGCTTCGACTGCAGATTGGCATAAATTGTCAATGCGAAGTATGAAAACATGAGAATTGAAAATCCTATTTTCCCCATAAGCACTAATATCTGGTTAAATTGAATCTTTCATTAATATTCTTTGCTTTAATAGTTACAGAATATGTTCTTCCGTTGTAGGTAAATGTCCCCTTATGTATTCCAACTGTATGAGGGAAAAGATACACAGAAGAGTCCTTGGAACTCAATCCTATAACAACACCTCCACTATCTCCTAATTTCCCATATTTCTCGGCAAAAATCACATCACTGACACGTACAATCTGACTATCTCCTATAACATCAAAAACAACCCCAGAAGTAGAGATTACTCTTCCTGTGACATATGAAGACGTTTCACTTAAAGTTTTCTGTCCGAACATAAGTACATTATGCCCTGCTCTTGGTTCAAGGATTTCAGTTGATAAAGTATCCCCCATATAAACAGGTAAATTATTTGTAATATGGCAATCTGGAGAAACTCTAACAAAAGCGGCATCAAGATAACCATCATTAAATGCCCAACATTCATTAGCTACATGGCCCAAAAGAGGATAAGGTGCTATAGGTGCCCTAGCTATGTTGTGAAAATATCCAAGCGAATCAATAAAGTTATGAGCGGCCGTAACATATCCAACACTTCCAGATTCATCTCTGGCCCGATAGCCTATAGAACCAAACTTACCTTTGTTGTTAGCAAGGTGTACCATAAACGGATCGCCACAATCAAAGGTGTTGTATGAATAGGAACGTGTATACATATCACAGCTATCAAACCTTATTCCTTCTGGTTCTACAATTGGTGTCGTCTCCTCGAATTGAATCATTTCAGTGCCAATAATTTCATTCTTAAACCAATTAGTATTCACGTCAGATTTATCATATAGGCAAACCAAAACCTTATTCTCACTCTCCATTATACCAAGCACACCTATTTTTTTGCAAATGAAGGATTCTGTTCTATCTTATCAACAATAATCTCCATCACCTCTTGTAATTCATTATAGGAATATTTACACTCATTGACAATTATATCGTCGGAAATCAGAGACGTGAAATTACTAGCAGCCCGTGTAGTCGTAAACTCTTTCTTGACCAGCAGTACCAGTTTGTTGTCATCATTGATATATGCTCCCCCGTAATAGTTAGGGTATGCTATTTCATTTTGGGATGAGCCATCCCTAGTCTGTGTACCCATTAACTCCATTATTCGTTGGTAGTGATTGTAAGCCACCGACTGTTCCTCGGCGATACGATACATTTCATTGCAATCCATGGAATTTTCGGACTCTGCTTGCACTGTGTCCATATCAATTGAGATTTCCTCTGAAGTACATGCAACAATTAACAATAATGTCGCTGATAAAAATAAAGAACGTTTCATAGTATGGTTAATTAAAGGTTATTAAATCTGTGGGCAAAGATATATCTTTTTATTCATCCAGCTACCATTTTAATATGTGTTATACAACATACTTAATGCGTAATCGGACAAAACCTCTTTCCATTTAATCGTTATCATAGGAGTCTAATGTATTGTAAGAATGAGGGGTTGTATGAAGTTTAGAATCTCAGCATGAGATCAGAAGAGGCCTAAACGTTAAACCGCTTTCGCTCATGCGATGAAATGGCGGTTTTGTCCGCCTCTCCCTATTGGCGAAAGTTCATAAATCGGTTGGCTTTGGCAGAGGAGCAGCGAAGCTGCAACGATGACGTTAAAGATGACGATTACCTCTTGCTGGGTGTTAGTATGAAAGAGAGATTGTCAGTCTTTAGGTTGCTGCCGCACCGGATTGCCGATTAGTTATTTTCTGGCCACACAATAATTTGCGAGGAACAAGCCAAAAGTTTCATTTTGTTTGTTGACAAACTTACGTATCCGTGAATATTTCATCACGTATTCACGGATATTTCATTACGTAATCACGATTATTTAATCAAATATCCACGGATATTTTACTTTTTGTGTGCAGAGAGTCTGCTTTTCGGGCAAAGATTTTGCAACTTTACGGAGTATTTGTAAGAAAAATTATGAAGTTTATCATTGCTCTCGCTACGCTGCCAATATAAAGCTATGCTTTAAGATGGCTCGCTCGCTTGGCAATGATTAAACAAGTTTATCATTGCTCTCGCTTCACTGCGCCATTGACTTTAGCCCCTTCGGGCGTCGACCTAAAGGTTGCCAACCGATTTATGAACTTTCGCCAATAGAAAAATCTCAAAATCGCCGATTTCATCGGAGTTGTGCACCGTGCCAGGCAAAAAATAAGGCAATAATATAGAAGTTGTCCAACTCTCATATTGTCCCCCTCATTTAGGGGGACGAGCGTAGCGGAGGGGGTATTTGTGCTGCAAGAGCTATACCACCTCCCCCTCTTCGAGGGTACTCCTCCTAACTTAGGAGGAGAATTTAAGGTTCTGGACAACATCTATATTATTGCCAAAATAAAAATCATTTACACTCTGAGAAAGGATGAAAATCCCTCGTGTCACGCAAATGCCACGCTCGTGCCACGGCTTTGCCACGCTTTCTCGTTGGCGCAGCTAAGGTTTATACGTTCCTTTGCACCACAAATAGAAAACGTATAACCATAAAACAAGACACAGCGATGAAACAGAACAGATTATTTGTGGCGCTATGCGCAATGATACTGACGACCGGGATGATGGCACAGACAAAGAAATATGCCGAAGGGTATGACGGTGAGGTGATAGTTGTTGAGGGTAAGGTAATAGATAAGGTAACACGGAAGTCACTTCCTGTAAATGTGAAATTCATGGGAAGTGATGGTACGATTGTAAATGAAGGGGCATTGTCTGAACAAGGTGACTTTTCGATGAACATCCCCAAGGATTCTGTCGTTATGGTGGAGTTCTATATGATAGGCTATGAGCCTAATCTGCTAATATGGGATTATAGAGACGAAAAGAACGTCAAGTTGAAGAACTTGGGTAACATCGAAATGGTTGAGAAACCGCTCGAACTGGATGAAGTAACAGTAAAAGCCTCGAAAGTAAAGATGGTATACCGAGGCGACACGATAGTATATAATGCCGATGCATTCCGATTGAGCGATGGCTCTATGCTTGATGCACTCATTGAACAGCTGCCCGGTGTGGAGCTGAAAGGAAACCAAATCCTTGTGAACGGGCGGTATGTGGAGAGTCTGTTGGTCAACGGCAAGGACTTTTTCCGTGGCGACCCCGGCATGGCTCTGCAAAACCTACCGGCCTATATGGTAAACAAGGTGAAGGTATACGAGAAGGAACACGAGGATGCGCACGTAATAGGTAATCTCAAGGAAAAGCCTTTGGTGGTAGACGTAAACTTGAAGAAGGAGTTCTCTACAGGGTGGATATCGAACGTGGAAGCAGGATATGGTACGGGAGAGCATTATCTCGGGCGTATGTTTGGATTGCTGTTTACCAAACAGATGCGGCTGAGTGTATTTGGTAACATGAACAACACCAGTGATACACGCTTGCCCGGTTCGCAGGGCGACTGGAACCCTGCATGGCAGGCTTCGGGCGTGACTGATATGAAACTGGGAGGCCTTGACTTCCGTTGGGACAACAAGGAAGAGACCTTCGGCGTGGAAAGCAACCTGAAGGTGTACGGCGAAGATGAGCATACCGAATCTGCAACATCGGTAACCAATTTCTATGATGACGGTGATGTATACTCACGCAGCCGAAACAAAGAGAGGGACAATCAGCTACACATCATGTCGGATCACCGATTGTATGGTAAGGGTAAGTATTGGTATATTGATTTCCGCCCGGGAGTGGAGTATTTTCACAACGATATTACCAATATGAATGAGGGAGCAGCATTCAATGCCAAACCCAACGAAAGCTATCGCAGTGCATCACTCGACAGCATATTCCGCCCCGCATACAGCACCACGCTGCTCGATGCCATGACATATAGCGTGCAGAACCGCTCGATGAGCGATCGCGAGCAACTAAATCTGAAGGGTTATCTGTATGGCTCCATGAAGTTTGAGCGCACGCTTGACCATATCACATTCGTCGTATCGGGCAATCGACACACGTATGAGAACAAAACATACGGCCACAGTATGTTACACTATGGAAATGATGCCGACAAACCCGATGATAACCGTAATCAGTACAATTACTATAAGACGTGGAGTAATAATCTATCTGCGCAAATAGACTATAACCATGCACTGGACCATGAACGCAACTTTGTACTACGTCCCAAGTATACTTATTCGTACAACTCGGGCAATTCGCTCAGCAACCTGTATCGACTGGACTGGTATGAGGGATGGAGTCCCGAGGATAGGGAGTTGGGATTGCTCCCTTCCACACGCGACTCGCTGCGTAATGTGCTTGATGTGGCCAACAGCGTCAACAATGTATCATCTACCAACCGACATACACCGAGCCTCGAACTGGAACGCGGAATATACAACGATAAAGGCTCGCGCCATTACCTGTTACGCCTACCGCTGAATATCATATCGGAACGGCTCGACTATCAGCGAGGCCGCATCGACACGGTGGTAAACCGCCTCACAGCCCGACTGGAGGGAAGTGCTGAATACCGCATAGTAAACGACATGAAGGGCGACTCTGTACCACGACACGAATACAAGTGGACATATAACTTCTCCAACTCGGCACCTTCGCTCTCGTACAACATCCCTTACGTGAACGATG
>CAZMZC010000002.1:0-128234 GCA_964570685.1 uncultured Bacteroidaceae bacterium
TCCGCCCATGCCGGATCTTCTGCACTTGAATGCGTGGTGAAATAAAATGAGAGTGCTCCACTCGTAAGTGCTCCTTCCGGATATCCGGCACGGGTAGCAATCAGGTCACTGGTTGTCACGTTCAGGGTGATGGGCGTGTCCTTGAGGTCGTCCTGTGGAGTTACGGGAGTTAGTTCCACTTGCTGTTCACACGCTGCCAGTGTCAGTGCCAAGGCAGCAAAGGTCAGATACTTTGTCTTCATAGTCTTTATAAAATTTGTATATGTTTATTACTTTGTTTATTCCAAATCATAATCGCCAAGGCTTCCGCCATCGTCCCAGCCGCCTACACTGGCATTGTTCATCAGCTCCTCGTGAGCCATTTCCACTACCTCGCAGCGAGGCGAGATATAAATCTGTTTGTTGTTTGCCATATTGTTATACTTGTTTATAAATGTTTTACATTTAAGACCACTTGCTTGCTCGGCATAGTTCAAATGAATTTGACTCTGCTCTCGCTACGCTGCGTGGTTAGTGTTTAGAGTTTAGTGTTTAGAGGTCATTAAAGGAATTAAGGTCGGTTAAGGGCTGTTAGGGTCGCTGGTCGACGGCTGACGCCGCGAGGGCAGGATCTCCCCCCCTTGGGGGGATAAGAGGGGGGCCAAAACAAAACGCGCCACCGCAGGGCACGAGACGTGCCGCACGGTAGCGCATAGTATAGCAGCGTACTTCCCTATTCTTACAGGGAGGGATTAATGTATTGATTGTTAAGTGATTGGCCATATATTCTAAATATAAAGACTTAATATGGGGCTTTGCTTGGGTTCTGCCGGGTATCAAAAACGGCTTCCACCTCTATACAAGTAATACGAACGCTGTAATACACCTTGAAATATTCACAGACAAATACACGTGTATCGGAAACTGATGTTGAAGGATACATCAAAGGGTACTTAGCAACCAAACGTAAGGTGTCCTTTATCATTTTCATCACAGAACGGCTGTATTTGGCATTGCCATTTCTTACGACATAGAACATCAGTATCCTATTCAATTCTGATGTAGCTTGTGCGGACCATCTTACCTTTAGCGTAGCCATTCTTCCACCATTTTATCCACTTCCTCCTGTGTATAGGAGCGGCCTTCCGCAAAATCTTTTTTTGACTGCATAATCACCTCCATCTCATACGAAGTGGGATGATACCGAGGACTCTCTGTGGTGGCAACGTGGCCATACGTTACCATCGGCTCGCTGGCACGTGGGGTCTCCATAGGAGCCGCATCGTAGGGGGTGTGGGGCTTATCGTTCATACTCATATTTCCGTCCTTCGCCTTGTATGGCAAGTTATCGGTTACAAAAATAAGCATCAATTCTGAAACTTCGAGCAAGGCGAGTGGAAAAATAAAAAAACATTAGTTTTTTTTAAGATTTCCCGAGCCGCAGCCAAAGTTCTTGTACGCAAGGCGTACATAAATGATTCTGAAATTTTCAGAAAAAAATGCACCCCCATCCCATTTTTTTCATTTATTAACGAAAAACAAGCGGATAGTTTGATAGCCTCTCAGAATCAATTGACCAAGTTATCATATCGAATGCCTGAACTGAACACACACAGAAGCGAATAAGGCATCCCAGCCCTATCCGCTGCGGTGTATATCACGAACGTATCCGTCATTCCATACGGCCTGTTTTCAGTTCATTGGCGAAGAAGGTATATACATATCTTGGGCTCTGATAGTAGAGATGTGTGGCCTCGTTCTGCAACCGTTGGTAGGTATCGGAATTCAGCACGGCAGAAAGCGCTTGCTCCATTGTCAAGTCTGGGTTGTCGTCCATCAACAATACGGCAAGGTGCTTCGTCATATCTAATTTCATTTGCTCTTGTATGTTCATAGCCTTTTCAACAGTTTGATTGCTGCCTCTGTTCCAAAAAAGTACTGGAAAGTGATGCCTTTCATATGCTGTAGGTTTCTCACCAAGGTTGGGAGGTCGATGCTGTCAAAAGCTACATTTGTCCCGTGGTATAGAATCATTGCAGCCCTCCTCCTTTCCTGTGGCAGTAATCACCGATATCACTAATCATCGACTGGAATGATTGTGTATGTACATAGTCATAGTGCCGATCAATAAAGTCTATACCTTTATATCGAGTCAGATAGTTGAACGCCTGCTTTACCGTCAGTCCGAATTTCCGTCCGAATTCCGCAACGAAGATCAAGGTCCATTCTATTTTCTCAGCATTGCTATACATAACACTCTATTTGTTATTCTGCAGCAAAGATAGGATTTTGCCACGATAATACAAAGAACAACTCCCAAAAATATTCTGTAGCACCCAATCACACCACAGCGGATAAGGCCAGTGCCCTATCCGCTTTTTGAATAATGCCGAGCGCAAGCATTGCCTTTCTCTTTAGTTCGCCGCCCGAAGGGGCTAAAGGCAATATTACATGAGATACTTCGTATTATCGTTAATATCCTTGATTCTTCAATATGCGCGCCTCATCATCGCTAATCCACTCTATGGCATTGATGAATGTGCCTACGGTATTGTAGCCAGCTTCCATGCCGGGCACCCATACGGTCATGTACTGGAAGATAAACTTCTCGCACGTGCTATAGTAGCTCACGTAGGAGGTGGGCTGGTAGGCGTGGAGCATACCGTCGCCGTAGATGGTGCCGAAGGCTTCGCCTGTGGTGGCCATCGCCTGGTCGTCCATCTCGATGAGCGGGTTGAGCGGGTCGTCGGTGGTGAAGCGTACCTTGATGTCGTAGCCATCGTAGAAGCAGTCGCGCAGAATGACGGTGGTGGAGTCCTCGGCATCGACCTCGGTCTCGATGAGGCGCATCTGGCTGACGCTGTAGTTCATGAGGAAGGTCGATGTCACCACGGCATAGCCGGTGAAGGTGTTGATATCGAAGGGGCATACCTTCTGCAGCATCACCTTGGTGACGTTGCCCTCATAGAGGTTCCACTGGGTGTCTTCGCTGGCGATGAGGCGCAGCTTCAGTTCGGGTACCTCCTCGATGGTCAGGTTGTCGTAGATGCCGCGGATGCGTACGCTGGTGGTGAGTTCGCCAGCCTTGATGGTCACGGTGCTGGACTCCAGCGTGTAGTGCACGCCTTCGATGGCGCTACTCTCCTTGTCGATGACCTCAACGGCCAAGGTGCGATCCTTGTCGCTGGCCTTGGTGGCAGAGATATAGATGTCGAAAACATCCTCGCTATTCTCTACGCCCAGCACTGACAGGGTGTCGGAGAACATGATGTAGAGGGGACCATCGTAGGTGGTGTGCTCCTCCCGACAACTCGTGAGCGAGGTGAGTGTGGCGAGCAGCACGGCGAATGTGAGCAATATCTTCTTGTTCATAATATAGTCGAGAGTATAATTGGCTTATTTGTTGCTTTCGTTGGGTTGGATATCGGCACCGGGCGACTCTAGTTCGTGTTGCGGGATGGGCCACACGAAGAGGGGGTTGTCGGCCTCTACCTTGAGACTGCTACCGTTGCTGAGCGACTGGTCCTGCGGGGTACGCTCGAAGCCTTTGTGCCAGCGCTTGAGGTCGTGCAGGCGGAAGCCTTCCATATAGAGTTCCTTCACGCGCTCCTCCTCGATGATGTCCATGGCATTGTCCTTGTTGAGGGCCACCGACACGTTGGCGGTATAGCGTGCACTACGCAGCGCGGCGATGTCTTTGGCTGCACTGGAGTAGTCGGGAGTAGCGAGGTTGGCATAGGCCTCGGCACGGATGAGGTACTGCTCGGAGAGGCGGAACACCTGCGGCATGGTGACGTGCAGGAGTTGTGCCTGAGTGAACAGGTCCTGGTTGCCCCAATACTTGGCGAGCAGCGGCCAGGTGAGTCCGTGGCTATGGCCTGTGGTCACTTGGCAGAAGTTGATGCTGTAGCGCAGGTCGTTGGCCTCGTGGAGAGCAAGCACCCACTGGGCAGGCACATAGTCGGGCTTGTAGGAACTGTAGTCCCAATTGAAGAATACCGAACCCAATGCACCACCATAGGCGGTGGTGGTGAAGCCCACCTTCCAGATGGTCTCGGTGGAGATGTTGTAGCGCCACATATATTCGTAGTAGCTGACCTGCTTGTTGGTCATAGAGAGATAGTCGGTCATCGTGGTATATACCGTATTGGCGCTGGAGAGCAGGAACTCGCCGCTATCGATAAGGCGGGTGGCATAGTCGATGGCGGTGGTGTAGTCCTTCATATAAAGGGCTACACGTGCGCGCAACGCATATACCGTATATATACTGAAGTAGGGGCTGTTGTAGAAGGTGCCCGAGTAGTCCTCTTCCAGTGCCAGGCAATCCTCGGCACGCTCCAGGTCCTTGATGACAGCCGCGTAGGAATCCTTCAGCGAGGCACGCATCAGGGGCTCGTCGCCGTAATACTCCATCTTGAGCACTACGCCCAGTTCGTCGGCAGCCTCCTCATCGCTCTCGTAAGCCTTGCAGAAGAGTTTGATAAGCTCAGAGTAGGCCAGTGCGCGGGCAAAATAGGCCTCGCCACAGTACTGTTCCAAGCGGTCGAAGTCGGCATCGTCGTACACATTCTCGCGCACCTTGTCGGCATTGGCAAGGAGGAAGTTGCATCGGCCGATGACCTCGTACAAGGCGCCATACACCGAAGTGATTTGCGTATTGGTAGCCAAGATGTCCCAGCGCCATACATCGCCGTAGGTATTGGTATAGCCGTTGACGGCATAGGCGAGGTCGGC
The DNA here is from genome assembly GCA_964570685.1 of uncultured Bacteroidaceae bacterium. GTDB lineage: Bacteria > Bacteroidota > Bacteroidia > Bacteroidales > Bacteroidaceae > UBA1189. Next base: position 4,714 of record CAZMZC010000002.1, read on the forward strand.
CTGCAGGTCGGGCAACAGGGTGAGGTAGCCGCTATAGAGCGCACCGCTCATCCATGCATTGTAGATACCTATCACGGCTTGGTTGGCCTCTTCGACGGTGGTGATGGCCTTGTCGGCAGGGATTTCGTCCTGCGGATATTTGTCGAGGCACGATGTCAGGATGCATAGGCTGAGTACGACAAACAGATATGTTGTAAGTTTCTTCATAATTTGTCAGAATGATTAGAATGAAAGTTCAAGACCTATTGAGAACTGGCGCGACATAGGATACTGTGCCGCATACACATTGCTGGTCGACTCGGGGTCGATACCGCTAAACTTCGTGAAGGTCAGCAGGTTTTGTCCTTGCAGATAGATGCGTGCACCACCAATGCCCTTGAGCTTGGCCAAGGTAGCAGGCTGCAGGGTGTAGCTGAGCATGAGGTTCTTCATGCGCAGGAACGAGGCATCTTCGAGGAAGCGCGAATCCATCTGCGGAGTCACACCGTAGCGGGGAATGTCGGTGATGTCGCCCGGCTTCTTCCAGCGGTCGTAGAGCAGGCGCTTCGACTGGTTGTATACGGAGTACAGGCCATTGCTCTCTTCGAAGAAGCGGTCGTTGTTGAACATCCAACGGTCGGCCACCCAAGCAAACTGTGTGCTCAGACCCCAGCCCTTCCACTGAACGGAGGTGCCGAAGCCACCTTGCCACGGAGCAATGTAGTTCTTGCCTATCATCACCTTGTCCGACTCGCGGAACTCGGTGGTGATGTTGCCCTCCTTATCGTACCAGAGGGCATCGCCGTTGGCGGGGTTCACACCGGCATAGCGGTTGATGTAGAACTCGCCCACGGAGTGACCCACCACGAGTTTGGTGGATGTGCCGGACATCTCGTACTCGTCGAGACCGTTATACAGTTCGGTAATCTCATTATGGTTGTACGAGGCATTACCATTGATATTCCATACGAAGTTCTCGGTACGGATGACATCGTAGTTGATTGACAGCTCTGCACCACGGTTGACCATAGCACCCACGTTGTCCCAACGGTTACCGAAACCGTTGTTGGCATACGACTGGGGCACCAGCATCAGCATATCGGTGGTGAGCTTGTTGTAGAGCTCGAAATCTACGTTGAAGCGATGCCAGAAGCCGAGGTGGAAGCCGAGGTTGCTGCTCCAAAGCTTCTCCCAACTGAGGTTGGGGTTGCCCTCGCTCGACGGAGCGATACCGGCTTCGCCCTCATAGGTGAAGCCACCGCCCACGAGTTCAAGGTGGTCGTAGTTGGGGATGGATGAGTTACCCGACGTACCCGTACTGAGCGATACCTGGGCGTTGGTAATCCAGGTATAGGGACGCATAAACTTCTCCTTCAGCACATTCCACATCATACCCACACTCCAGAAGCTGGCCCAACGGCCGTTCTTGCCGAAACGTGACGAGGCATCGGTACGGAGCGAGAAATCGGCATAGTACTTGTCCATATAGTTATACTCGCCGCGTCCGAAGAACGAGAGGTACGAGTAGCTGGAGTACATGTTGGCCCACGATGAGGCGTAGGTACCCGACGAAAGGTTGGTGAGGTAGTCATTGTTTTGTCCGCGTGTCACCACCTGGAAGCTCTCGGAGCGGTAGTTCACACCCTCCTGTCCGAGCATGAAGGTGAAGTCGTGCACGTGGTCTACCTTGAACTTATAATTCGCTGTGTTGGTAGCCGTGAGTTGCAGAGCATTGGCCGAACTCTGTCCGGCCGAACCTATACCGTTGTTTCCAGGGAAGCTCGAGAGCGACTTCATGTCGGCTGTCGAGTGCGAGTAGTCGATACCCAGCTGGCTGCGCAGCGTGAGGTTCTTGATGGGAGTAGCCTCAGCATATACGGTGCTCAGCAACTTGTATTTCTGGTTCAGCACGGGGTTGGCCTCCATCCACTCGATAGGGTTCTGCGTGGTACCCTTCCACGAACCATCCTTCGATGAGGCTATGCTGCCGTCCTCGCGGTAGGGATTCCAGTAGGGGAGCATGAAGCGGCTTGCCGAGATGGGCGTATAGAGTGTATAGGCACCCTCGTCGGCCTGCTGCACCTCTTCGTAGGCAAGCATCGTGTTGGTACCCATCTTGAGCCATTCGCCCGTCTTCACGTCGGCATTGCTACGCAGTGTGTAGCGGCGGAAGGTAGAGCTCTGCGCTATACCGTCCTGATCATAGAAGTTGGCCGACACGAAATAGTTCATGCGCTCCGTGGCACGGCTCACCGAGAGGTCGTAGTTCTGCAGCATGGCACGGTCGTTGAAGATGGCCTCCTGCCAGTTGATGTCGGTGAGTGCGAGGTATTCGTAGTCCTGTCCGGCATCAAGCCCGATTTCCTTTTCAAACTGTATACGCTCAGCCGTATTCATCAGCGACCACTCCTTCGAGCTGGCCAGCTGCGAGAATCCCGTCTGTGCACGCAATGTCACCTTGGGCTTCTCCATCTGCGTACCGCGCTTGGTCGTGATCACCACCACGCCATTGGCCGCACGGGCACCATAGATTGAGGTCGACGACGCATCCTTCAGTACCGATACCGACTCGATGTCGCTGGGGCTGATGGTATTGAAGTCGGCACTCGAGATGGGCACACCGTCGAGGATGAAGAGTGGTGCCGTGCCCGAGTTGATAGAGTTGGTTCCACGTATCTGAAAAGTTGCGGCCTTTGAGGGTTCACCCGAATTGGAGAGCACCGTGAGACCCGCCGTCTGTCCCTGCAAAGCTTGGTCGAAACCTGCCGCCGGCACCTCGGCAATCTTGTCGGCCTTCACCGTACCTACCGAACCGGCAATGGTACCCTTCTTTCTCACGCCGTAGGCCACTACGACCACCTCTTCCATCAGTTGCGCATCGGAGAGCATCTCAATGTTCAGTGTCTTGGTCTTAGCAGTCACCTTGTGTTGTTGTTCCTTCATTCCAAGGTAGGTAAAGCTTAATGTGGCTGTTTGCCCCTTCAGCTCAATCGTATAGTTACCATCAAAGTCTGTGATTGCGCCGTTGTCAGGGTGCTCCAATTGGCGTATGGCCACACCGATGAGTGGTTCGCCATCTTCCTTGGAGATAATGGCTCCATTGACAGTGAAGCTTTGTGCAAGCACTGCGTTTAAGGCCATTATTGTCCCAAGGGCAACCATAAATAATCTTTTTCTCATCATCTATTTCGTAATATTATTATTCTATTCAATCTTGTCTTCTCACCATCAACCATACACGTTAAAAACATATGGAGATATGCAAAAAAACGAAAAGACCTGCAAAATTACAAAAACAAACGAATTATACCAACTCCACTAACCTTATTTATGTTAAATGTCACTCTGCTTTATGCAAGATTGCCACACAACTGTCAGTCGGCTTCTTGTATTATACCTTAAGGTATCCTCGCAGGCCGAAATCACCCCACTTTGGTATTGGTCACCACGAGAGTAAAGCTGGCCTCTTTGTCCTCTTCGTCCTCTTAGCAGACGGTGATGAGTTCCTCGGAGCGATAAAGATATTGTCGGACATTTGCCAAGACCTTCTCACTAAGGCGTACAAACGCTTGGCTGGTGCGTCCTGTAGATACGTTCATACAACGCACGTTGGGGTGCGATAGCAGGTATGTGCCGCCAAGTGCGCCCACCGTGTCGCAATAGAGGCGGTTGTCACCATCGTCGAGCCAATGGAGCAGAGCAGGCTCATCCCAAGCGGGGGAGAGGCCGGTATTGAAAAGTATCTTGTGGTGGCCGAAGCGCTGCATCTCCTCTTTGTGTAGGAGCACGGTATTCTTGTTGAGGCAACAGAAGACCACATCGCTCCACTCCATAAGTTCATCAAGTGGCATATACTGGTAGCCCTTGGCTGTGGCAGCCTCCTTCTCGCCACGAGCGAAGTAGGCGATATGGGCACCAAAGAAGTGCATAGCATCGGCAATCATGCCGCCCGACTTGCCCAATCCTACGATGCCTACTTTCAGACCAGTAATTTCACGGGGCATTCCCTCCCAAGGTTCCTCGTCAAAGCCGTGGAGCAAACGCACCAGTTCGCCCACTACGTATTCCACAACGCCCTCGTCTCCGTAGTCGCGGATGCCTGTGACGGTGATGCCGTGGGCCTCAGCATAGCGGATGTCTACATTGGCGCTTTCAGGAGAATACAGCGAACAACACATGCCTACATAGCGTATATTGGGGCATTGGTCCATCATCTCTGCGGTGAGGTTCGATGTGTAGCTCAGCAACACGGCATCGGCATCGCCTATGCGACAAACAATCTCATCCGCCGAAGCGGGGATATCGGTATAGAGTACCACCTCGTGTGCGTAGTTGTGCAATTCCTGTTCAGCCGAAGGAATGAGGCTGACAGGCTCGATGGCTACCAGTTTGCGAAACTTCATGTATATATTCCTATATATATTAATCTGTCATGGCGACGATGTCTTTCTGGGCCTTTTCCCATTGGTCCTTGGCATACTCCTGCATGTCGACCACTTCGTCTTTTTCGTCTACAATTTCCTGTCCGAGCATGGTCTCGATGACATCCTCCATGGTAACGATACCGCGCAGCGAACCGTATTCATCGAGGATAGCTGAGATGTGCTCTTTCTTCTCCAGCAATTTCTCCCAAATATCAGATACGGAGTCCTCCTCACCAAAGGTCATGATGGGGCGGATGATGTCGATAAGCGGCATATCGAACTTGTCTTCCGCCATTTTCTCCAATACCTCCTGACGTAGCACATAACCAACGATATATTCGTCGTTCTCCTCATCATAGATAAGGATGCGTGAATGGGTATTGTCGCTGTTGTAAAACTCACGTATAGTCATGCTGCCCGGCACCATCTCTACAACGACGCTGGGAGTCATAATCTCGTGGGCGGTCACTTCGTCGAGCTTGAGCAGGTTCTGTATCATCTTCTTTTCCTCTGTCTCGATGACCTCCTCCTCGGTAGCTACGCTCACCATGGCTGAGATGTCCTCACGGCTTACGCTCACCTGGTTCGACTTCGAGGAAATGAGCCGTTGCAGGTGCTCCAATACCCACACCAGAGGAAAGGAGATGAATATCATACCGTCGATAATCACAGATGCCGGAATGGCCAATGTGCGCCAATAGCTTGTGCCTATGGTCTTCGGGATAATTTCTGACAAGATAAGAATGCATAGAGTGAAGATGGTGGAGAAGATACCTACCAACGCATCGCCATAGACCTCATACACGAGCGAACCTACGATAGAGGCTCCTACAGTATTGGCAATGGTGTTAAGGCAGAGGATGGCCGATATGGGGCGGTCACTATTTGTCTTCAAACGCTTCAGCCTTTTGGCTCCCTTCACTCCCTGGTCTTCCAAACCAGCGATGTAGGATAGAGGAGTGGATAGTAATGTTGCTTCAAGCGTTGAGCACAAGGCCGACAACGCTATCGAGATAAGCATGATGATGTATATTAATTGTTCTTCCATAATTCAGTGTGTTAATAAAATGACAAAAAGAAACAGCCTGCACCCCAAGTGGGGTGCTTGCCGAGTTATGTCTGTAATACGTGGCGGCAGGTTGCCGAAGCGTGTATGCTCAGTGTGTCTATATGTTGTTCTTGTTCGTCGAAGGCGTTTCCGTTTGTCTAAATTGACTGCAAATGTACAACAATTAATGGTACAAATAAAATAAAAAGGGTAAAAGATTCTAAAAACAATGTCTCTTAGAACACTTCCACCTTGGCTGCCGCAGCTTTGCACTTTTCACGCAGCGCATCCATGTCGCTGCCGTTGGGGGCGTTGCATACGACTACACCCATACGGCGGTTGAGTTTGGTGTAGGGCTTGCCGAAGATGCGGATGTCAGTGTCGGGCTCGACCACGGCATCCTCTATGCCACGGTAGCGGGGCTGCTCCTTCGAGGCGATGGGCGAGAGGATGACGGCACTGGCTCCCATGCGATACTGTTCGATTTCGGAGATAGGCAGGCCAAGCACTGCACGGGCGTGCAGTTCGAATTCGTTGAGGCACTGTGTGCCGGCCAATGTAACCATACCTGTATCGTGTGGTCGGGGTGACAATTCAGAGAAGTATACGCCATTCTCGTTGCTGAGAAAGAACTCTACGCCCCAAATGCCAGCACCAGTGAGCGCCTCGGTCACCTTGGCCGCCATACGCTGGGCCTCGGAAAGGTGGTCGGGACGAATGGGGGCGGGCTGGAAGCTCTCACGGTAGTCGCCGCTCTTCTGTACGTGCCCGATAGGGGCGCAGAAACGGGTAGGACCATCCTTTTGAGTTACGGTGAGTAAGGTAATCTCGCTGTCGAAGCGGATGAACTCCTCGATGATGAGTTCCTTGATGTCGCCACGGCTACCCTCGCATCCGTATATCCATGCCTGTTCCAACTCATCGGCACTCTTCACGAGTGACTGCCCCTTGCCCGAAGATGACATCAGAGGCTTCACTACGCAGGGGAAGCCCACTTTGTCGGCAGCTTCGCGCAGTTCGTCAAGTGATCTGGCGTAGAAATATTTGGCAGTCTTCAGCCCCAGTTCTTTAGCGGCCAAGTCACGGATAGCCTTACGGTTCATCGTGTAGTTTACTGCCTTGGCGCTGGGTACCACCTGTATACCCTGTTCCTCGAATCCATAAAGACGTTCCGTACGGATGGCCTCAATCTCGGGCACTATGATATCGGGATTGTGCTTGGCCACTACAGCCTCTAGCGCATCACCATCGAGCATACTGAACACCTCGCACTCATCGGCTACCTGCATGGCGGGAGCACCTTCATAGGCATCGCAAGCAATTACGTACTGACCCAATCGCTTAGCAGCGATAACAAACTCTTTTCCCAACTCGCCCGAACCGAGCAACAGAATCTTCTTAGTCATATCTTTTAAGTTTTGAGTTCTGAAGTTTTCTTAAATTTATGACTGCGAAGATAGTACAAAAAAATGGATTATGCGAAGAATAGATGAAGATATTTTACATAGAGAGCCACTTCATTACGGCATCACCATAAGTCTTCGACACAGGGATGTCTTTCACTCCTTCGATGCCAAGCTCGAGATAGAAGTTCTCCTTCTCGCGGCGTAGCACCTTGACTTGCTCCATATTGACCATATAACCACGATGGCAACGCATCACATTAGTCTCGGCTAACGATTCGGCAGTGCGTTTCAACGTGTTGCGGAGCATTAGCTTTTTGGGCAGGTTATTCTTCATGTACCAGATGTTGATGTAGTTGTCGGCACTCTCTATGTAGAGCAGGTTGTCTTTCGTCACGGAGAGCTGCAGCTCACCTCGCTCATCATAGAATGAGATAAGTCCCTTGCTGGCCATCTTTTGCGCTACAGCCTTGTCAAAGTCATCCTCTATTTGGCGCAGGCGCTCGTTCTTGTCCTGCAGGGTGAAAGCGGTGATACAGATAATGTAGGGTATAAGCAAGATAAGCGAGGTGTTTTGCAGGGCGCTCTTGAAGGCTACCCAGATATCTTCCTGCACATCGGCCGTGATGGAACAGATGGTATAGGCAGTAGCCATAATGGCTAGTTCTACAAATACCCATAGAGCATAACTGACGATGCTGATTTCGTGCTTCTTGGTACGGTAGTACATGATGACGCGGCTGATGGCTACGATGCTCATGCCTAACAGTACGATGAGGAGCGAATAGATGACAAACATAAACTCCGACACACGTTCACGTCCCCATTGCAATACACCAAAAGGCTGATATGCAATGATGAAGAAGAGGGCGAATGCCGCAGCCGAAGTCACCAGGATGATTTGGTTGCGCTTGGTGAGTAGGTATCGGGGAATATGTTGTGTAAAGAAATCCATCGTGTTGTTTGCAACTAATATTCGTTTTCGATTTCAAAAGTACGAATTTCTATGCAGAAACTCGCACTTTTGAAAGAAAACTTAACATTTTTATGGCCGACGCTAAGTTTTTTGTCAGCCAACCTCCGAAAGCTGATAGCCTACGGACGGTCTTTTCTTTTACGAGTAGAGGAAGCGCTTGATACTGCGCTTCGGGGTCTTCTCGAAGGGCTCCTCACGGAGTTCCACTTGGCCTACTTTGCTATATGCGGGCAGTTCGGCATTCACTTGCTTTAAGTATTCATTCATTATCTCGTCGATGCTCTTGGTGTTGCCCTCGAGTCGTTTGAATGCATCCATGTCGGGCACTACGAGTGCTACGATCTTCTTGCCGCGGCTAATGACGATTGACTCGGCCACGAGGGGGAGGCTATTGAACTTGTCCTCAATTTCTTCTGGGTAGACATTCTGTCCGCTACCGCTGAGAATCATATTCTTCGAGCGTCCCTTGATGAACACGTTGCCCTGCGCATCGATGACACCCAAGTCGCCGCTCCTGAGCCAACCGTCCTCGGTGAAGGCTGCCTTGGTAGCTTCGGGATTCTTGTAGTATCCGTCCATCACGTTATCACCCTTGATTTGAATCTCGCCCACCACGTTCTGTGGGTCCTCAGAATCGATGCGTACCTCAAGACGGTCAACGGCCATTCCGCATGAGCGCATAGCAAACTCACGCCAGTTTCTATAGCATACGAGCGGTGCACACTCTGTCATACCATAACCTACGGTATAGGGGAAGTTCATCTTCTTCATCAACTTTTCCACCTTCTCGTTAATGGCAGCACCGCCCACGATAAGGCTACCGCGCTCTAGGTTACCGCCGAATGTGGTGAGCAATTTCTTGCGCACAGTATTGTAGATAATCTTGTTGACACCAGGAATAGCGGTGAGCAGCTTCATGTGTGGCTTGTTGAGCGTAGGCATCACCTTGCCCTTGAAGATTTTCTCCACTACGAGAGGTACGGTGACCAGCATATAAGGCTTCACCTCGCCCAACGCCTTGATAAGAATCGGCGGGGTAGGAGTTTTTCCGAGGAAGAAGATGTGACAACCTGTCACGAAGGGATAGAGGAACTCAAAGGCCATACCGTACATATGACCCAAGGGAAGCATCGAGAGGATGTGCCAGCCTGGTTTGTTAGGCATGTTGGGGATGGCAAACTCGATATTCGAGCTGATAGCACGTGCCGACAGCATCACACCCTTCGGGTCGCTTGTGGTACCGGAGGTGTAGTTGATGAGTTCCAACTCGTCGAGGCTACCTGTAGGATAGCTGATATGCTCGGGCTTCACGCCTTCGGGGAAACGCTCCTTGAAAATCTGCTCGCACTGGTCATGAAATGCTTTGGCATCCACCTCATGACCTTCCGTATAAATAGGAGTAAAGTTTTGAATGTTGATGGCAATGTTCAGTCTGGGCATCTCCTCAGCATTCAGTTTTTCCCATATCTCGGGTTCTGTGAAAATAGCGGTCGCGTCAGAGTGGTTAGTGAGTCTCTGTATGCTATCAGTAGTGAAATCGTTGAGCAAGGGTACCATCACACCATCGTATGTACCGATGGCTATAAACGAGGCTGCCCATTCTGCCGAATTCTTGGCACAGAGTACAATCTTATCACCCTTGGCCACGCCTGCGGTTTGCAACAATATGTGCAGCTTTTCGATGTTTTCCGCAACTTGTCCGAAGGTAAAAGTGTTCTTACCATAATTGGTAAACGCGGGCAGGCTCCAATAATTCTTGATAGCCTCTTCCGCATAGTTCAGATAATGCTTAATCATAATGGTTATAATTCGCTTGTTTCGGTGCAAAGTTCGTGTTTTATTTTCACTAATCGCCCTTTTCAAGGCTACATACACTGGCCGAGGGGTGAAATTCATATAGGGGTGAAAAATATATATTTTGGGGTGAAATCAGAATTTACAAATAAAATAAATCCACAAAAAGTTCCTTTTCATCGGATAATCACAGGCTTATCACTTGCAAATTGCTGCTAAATGGAGCCGCCTGCTTTCCTATAAAGAAAACTTTGCGTACTTTTGCATAGTAATGTATAATGCATGATATATGAACCTACCTGTCCCCTTTGAACACACAATGCGACGCTTGTTGGGCGAGGATTATGAAGCCTTCCGGGAGGCGCTACTCGGAGACCCTGCAGTGAGCATCCGCCTTAACCGCAGCAAAGTGTCCATTAATGCGCCTTACGAACCTGTACCTTGGGCCACTGATGGCTATTATTTGAAGGGACGTCCACCATTTACTTTCGACCCCCTTTTTCATTGCGGAGGCTATTATGTACAGGAGGCCTCGTCAATGTTTGTGGAACAAGCCGTAAGGCAGCATATAGGGGAGGTTCGTGTAGCACTCGACCTCTGTGCCGCACCCGGTGGGAAGAGTACGTTATTGCGTTCGTTGCTATCCGATGACGCGGTGCTTGTTTCGAATGAGGTGATGCGTCCTCGCGCCCAAGTGTTAGCCGAGAATATCACTAAATGGGGACATCCGCGTTGTATAGTCACCTCAAACTATCCAGCAGACTTCACGCCTCTGGGGCCGCTCTTCGACCTCATATTGGTGGATGCGCCATGTAGCGGTGAAGGTATGTTCCGTAAGGATGAAGTCGCTGTCTCTGAATGGAGTCCCGAGAATGTGACCGTTTGCTGGCAGCGGCAGCGCGAAATCCTCAAAGATATTTGGCCTACACTTCGCCCGGATGGACTGCTTGTTTACAGCACTTGCACCTTCAACACCGAAGAGGATGAGGAGAATGTGCGTTGGATGATAGATGAGCTGGGAGCCGAGTTGATCCCTGTGGATGTAGATTCTACGTGGGGCATCACACCGAGCCTTGTCCCCGACGTACCACATGTCTATCGTTTCCTGCCGGGGCGCACTCGTGGCGAAGGGTTCTTTCTTGCGGTGGTGAGGAAGAAGAGGCCACTCATGTTCACCCCAGAAGAGAATGGCAACGCCTCACTGACTATTCCTGTGCCATGTGGTAACACCAAAAACAAGAATACGAGAAAGGGGAAATCAGGTTCTACCCCCCCACTCCTCCCACCTTGGGGAGACAAAAGGGGAACTGGCGCATTGCGCGGCTCCTATACGTATAAGCAGGAAGGCAATGTTATCATTGCCATCCCCACTGATATGGAGCCACTCCGCACACTACTCGCCAGTCGTCTTCGTCTGCTGAAGGCTGGCATTGCCCTTGCCGAGGTGAAGGGACGCGACGTCATCCCTACCCATGAGCTTGCCATGAGCACGACACTCAACTCCGACGCTTTTCTTGCTTGCGAACTGAGTTATGCAGATGCCCTGCGCTATCTGCGTCGCGAAGCCATCGTACTGCCAAGCGATATGCCACGTGGGGTTGTCCTTGTCACGTGGCGTGGTCTCCCATTGGGATTTGTCAAGAACATTGGCAATCGGGCCAACAATCTCTATCCGCAAGAGTGGCGCATCCGCAGCAGCCATCTCCCCGAGGACGAAGTGAAAGTGATATGAAAGGATGGAAACCGAAAATCGCATATGCGATTTTCAGAAATGGCAGGTGCGATTCCAGAAAAAGGGATAGGCGTTTACGGAAAATGGCAAGTGCGATTTTAAATCCACCGTTATTGAAAAGACAACGGCTCGCCAAAAAAATGGCGAGCCGCATACATATGTGTTAAACGATAATCCTTATCGTAGGATTACTCTGCGCGGAGTGTGAAGCGCTTGAAGGCAACAACCTTGAGCTCTGCATCGGTTTCCTTCAATACGTCGCGTACGGTCTTCTTAGCCTCCATGATATCCTCCTGGTTGAGCAAGCAGACCTCCTTCAAGAACTTGCCGAGACGACCCTTGGCGATGTTCTGAATCATTGCCTCGGGAAGGTTGGCAGCCTTCTCTGCAGATACGGTAGCGATGATCTCCTTAGCCTTGGCTACATCCTCAGCGGTGATCCATCCCTTAGTCATGTTGCTCTCCATGTGATCCTCAGAGTCTACGTGAGCAGGGTTGATACCAGCCTTTGAAAGGGCAGCGTCAACAGCCTTCTTCACCATCTCAGCCTTTGTCTTCTCCACAGCTACTGCAATCTCCTGATTCTTGATATCCTCAGATACGCCGTCCTCATCGATAGCTATGGGGCTCATAGCAGCTACCTGCATAGCAATACGCTTGCCAGCAGCCTCGTTAGCCTTGTTCAAGCCTACGAGTGTGCAGAGTTGGTTCTTACCCTGGTGGTTGTATACAGTAGTGTACTCAGCCTCGATAGTCATGTAGCCGTCAAGCTCCATCTTCTCGCCGGTGATACCAGAACGATCGGTAACAGCATCCTGTACGGTGCCGTTGCCCATAGGCAGAGCCTTCACCTCGTCAAGAGTCTGACACTTGTTGGCAATAGCCAAGTCGAGGATTTCCTGAGTCAACTTCACGAAATCAGCGTTGTTTGCAACGAAGTCGGTTTCACACTTCAAGGCAATAACGGCAGCGAAGCCGCCCTCAGCCTTAGCCAAAACACAACCTTCAGAAGCCTCACGGTCTGAGCGCTTTGCAGCAACAGCCTGACCTTTCTTGCGAATGATTTCCATTGCCTTGTCAAAATCGCCTTCAGCCTCGTTAAGGGCGTTCTTGCAGTCCATCATACCAGCACCGGTCAACTTGCGGAGCTTGGTAATATCAGCCATACTTACAGCCATAGTATTATTCGAATTTATAGGTTATAAAATTATTTCAAATAGAAAGGAGTCAGGGTATTAGGGTAGCAAAGAAGGAATTCCTCACTCCTAATTCCTAACTCCTGATTCATTTACGCCTCCTCAGCAGGTGCAGCAGCCTCCTCGGCGGGAGCCTCGGTCTTCTCTACACGAGCCTTGGCAGTGCGCTTGCGAGCGGGACGAGCCTTGGGAGCCTCCTCAGCCTCACCCTCACCGGCAGCATCCATGTCTACCTTCTCAGCCTTACGCTCCTCGAGACCCTCGGCGATAGCAGCGCAGCAAGCGTCGAGGATAACCTCGATTGACTTTGTAGCGTCATCGTTGGCGGGGATTACGAAGTCGATGTTTGAAGGATCAGAGTTGGTATCTACGATAGCGAATACGGGGATACCGAGACGGTTGGCCTCACGTACAGCGATGTTCTCCTTGCATACGTCCACTACGAAGAGTGCAGAGGGAAGACGTGTAAGGTCGGCGATAGAACCGAGGTTCTTCTCCAACTTGGCACGCTGACGAGAGATTTGAAGGATCTCACGCTTTGAGAGGTTTGAGAATGTACCGTCAGCGGTGAGCTTGTCAATAGTAGCCATCTTCTTCACAGCCTTGCGGATGGTGGGGAAGTTGGTGAGCATACCACCGGGCCAGCGCTCGATTACGTAGGGCATGCCTACTGCTGTAGCCTTTTCGGCGAGTACCTCTTTAGCTTGTTTTTTAGTAGCAACAAACAGGATTTTCTTTCCTGACTTAGCGATTTGCTTGAGTGCCTCAGCGGCAGTGTCAGCCATAGCGGCTGTCTTATGAAGGTCAATGATGTGAATACCATTGCGCTCCATGAAGATATAGGGAGCCATAGCGGGGTTCCATTTGCGCTTCAAGTGACCGAAATGACAACCAGCCTCCAGTAATGTTTCAAAATTTGTTCTTGACATTTTGTTTAATGTTTTGATGTTCGTTTACTTTCTTTTTTGTAACTCTTGATTCTTACCAATCATCAAGTAACACTTCCTGTTGTGGTCTTGACGATTTAGATACTAAACGCTATTTTACGCGGCACGACGGTGTTCACCAAGAACAGCCATGCCCGACCGATTATGTTAACGTTTACTGAACTGGAATCTGCGACGTGCTTTCGGCTGACCGGGCTTCTTACGCTCAACTTCACGTGAATCACGTGTCATAAAGCCTTCGGCGCGGAGTGCCTTCTTATCCTCGGGATTGATCTTTACCAATGCGCGAGCGATAGCGAGGCGGAGAGCCTGAGACTGACCGGTGAAACCACCACCATAGAGGTTTACAGTGATGTCATACTTCTCCACTACATCAAGCTTCAACAGAGGCTGCTTCACCACATACTGAAGGATGCTTGAGGGGAAATACTGAGCGAGGTCACGTTTGTTGATGGTAATCTTACCGTTACCCTCCTTTACATATACACGAGCTACGGCGCTTTTGCGTCTTCCTAATGCATTTACTACTTCCATGCTCTATTATTTAAGTACGTTAATATCAATTGCCTTGGGGCTTTGTGCTTCGTGCTTGTGCTCACCACCCTCATATACATAGAGGTTGTCGAGGAGCTGACGGCTCAACTTGTTCTTGGGAAGCATACCCTTAACAACTTTCTTTACCAATCTCTCAGCGCCATTGGGGCGTGCCAACAACTGTGCGGGTGTTGTCTCGCGCTGACCACCGGGATAGCCGGTATAGTGCAGATAAACGCGGTCGTTCCACTTGTTGCCTGTAAGCTTCACCTTGTCAGCGTTGATGATGATTACGTTGTCACCACAGTCTACGTGAGGAGTGAAGTTGGGTTTGTACTTACCTCTCAGCAACTTAGCCACCTTTGTACCCAGACGGCCAAGAACCTGATCAGTAGCGTCAACAACAACCCATTCCTTGGTTGCTGTAGCCTTGTTCACCGAAATGGTCTTGTAACTTAAAGTGTCCACTTTCTAAATTCTTTTTAAATTATTACTACTAAAAAACTTTCTTTTTCTCCGTGCAACCCGATTTTCTTGGTCGGGAAAGCCCCCTTACGCTCCGCCATTCCGTGTAGGCTAATCCACGGAAACGCCTCACTTGGAGGTTTAACACACTCATACTTAACCTTTTAATCCAAAGGTTGATAATAATCGGCTTGCAAAATTACTACATTTCTATGAATCAGCCAAATAATTCGCAAATTTTTAAATGGCATGGTTTCACGATGGTATACCAATCAGCGCACCACCATCTTCTTTCCATTCACGATGTAAATTCCCTTAGACATCTCCTTTACAGCACGTCCCTGCAAATCATAAGCAGCCGATGCCATATCATTGAGCATCAGGTTCTCAACCGAAGAGGCTTCCTCATCGAGACGATAGGCACCACCAGTAATTTCCTCCATGGTGAGTGGTACGTATACCATACAGTATCCGTTGGGGATCTCTTCATAGAAGAAGCCGATGCGTCCGTCGGCCTGTACGGTCATAGTAGAATATGCCGAACCACGATCGGTCACCTGTAGTCCCTTGGTCCAGTTCTGCGCGAAGGCAGTGGGGGTATACGGTTTGCTGTAGTCCATCTCCTTATAATAAATAGTCACCTTTTCACGGGCATCTCCGGTGGGTATTGATTGCAACATGACATCGCACTTCTTACCATCGCTGTTACGGATGGCAGACACCTTCATCAATTCCCCATTGCAGGCATTGGCACCGAAGGCAATACCACCAGTCTGCCCATGGCTGGCAACGGTGGTGCCCCATGTACCTTTTGCCGTGGCTATATCAGTAAATGTAAATATATTGAAGTAGCGCCCATAACTCTTGCGGCTACTGATAACGATGGTGCCATCGGGCAGTTCCTCCACCTTGGCTTCGTCACCTCCGGGCACTGCTACACCACCAAGGGCGTACCATGTATCACCGAAGTCATCGGAGTATACCACGTGATTGTTGTGCGACACGCCTCCATTGTAAGGCTCGCGCACGAGCAGCGCGGCATAGATTCGATAATACTCGCCACCCTCCTTTTTATATACGCGCGACTGCAGGATACGCCCCGATCCATAAAACATGCTGTATGCCTCGGGCAGAATGGCCGTATACCCTTCCGTATTTTCCATGGCAAGCGTAGTCACGTCCATAAACATAGCCGTCTGGTTGTGCGGCTCGCCCCAAGTGAGTCCGCCGTCATGACTGCGCAGGCGTGCCACATAATTGTGGCTTTCGGCCGTTGCATAGGGAAAGGCCTGCTTGCCGCCCACACACATAACGAGTACCTCATCACTCTCGCGGTCGGCCACGATGGCTGCATCGCCGAAGGCGTATTCAAACACGTTGTCCACCCACGTGCCGTTGACATCGCGTCCCGAGCCAGTACCATTGGCGATAAACTCCTCGTCGCCCCAGGTTTCTCCATTATCGTCAGAGCGGCGGATCTTGATGTCCACCTCGGCAAAACCCACATCACTGCCTCCAGGACGGTGGTCGGTAACGGCCAGCAAAGTGCCCTTGCGGTTTACAGCAATAGCGGGAATGCGGTAGGGACGGTTCATTACAGGGTCGTTGGAATAGAAGAGGTATTGATACTTATTCCCCTCGTCGGCACTGATATTGACCGCCGTGCTGAATCCATCTTCAGGAAGTACCTGTTCGGGAATACCGGCAGCACCATTGAAGTCAACCTTCCAACCACGATATACAGAGGCTGCTGTCATGCCGAAGGTTGCCCCTACGGGGAGATAATAGTTCTGCGCGGCAAGCACGCTCTCCTTGGTCCACAGGCTGTTGCCTGTGGTACCATTTACGCTGATGGCCACTTCGGCAATACGTGTATTGGTAGGCAGGCCGCCCTCCAGCGACGCATTATAGGTGATGACAAGCGGTTGTTTGCCGATGCGATTAAAGAGCCAAGTGCTACCCCCGTCAGAGATGGTATATAGTTTGATGTCGTGTCCGCTACCGCCATGCATATTGAGGCTTTGGCCTGTATTGCCCAGCGGACAGATACCATAGCTTCCCGCCTGTTCCACAAGGGTCAATGCAGTGGCCTCGTTTGCGGGCGCCAACGTTGCGGCAGCCCCACTCCCCGTGCCCGCAAGCTTCAAGGCAAGGCCTGTCCCCGCCACACGGCTATACATCTTGAACGAGGAGGCATCGCCTACAAGATACCACACATCGCTCTCGCCGTAGGCATTCACGCCACTGTTGACGTTCTTGCCGCTATAATCGTCAGCCACATTGAGACGGACAGTGTAGTTCTTGCTACGGTTGTTATAGATTTGTACGGGTACAAGGTCCGTATCGGAAAGCGACGCAGAAAATATCAGCATGGCGAATTTGGCATAGATGGTTTTGTTTTCGGTCAGCGCCGTCACTTCACAGGTGGCACCAAGATAGTCCGTATAGGCAGCATCACTGTAGAAGCCCTCGAAGCGGTAAGCCGTATGGTGCGACTCGAGCGACAGGGTAGCCTCATCCACGGTGCCCCCTTCGATGAATATCGCAGATGAGGAGAACTCCTCGCCATTCCAGCTAAAGAGAGGCATAGCTGCAGCAATATTGCTCACTACATTGAGTGTGTATCCCTTGATATCACCCACCGGAGTTAGCAAGTAGTCTGAGCACCACGCCCCATTATTGACAGGTGTGCTGTATTGGTTGAAACTACTTCCGTCGGCTGCCATCACCATATACTTGCCACCCGACGAGGTGGGGTTATAGAGCGACTTGGCCCCCACGCCCGTATGCACAGCATCGTCTTTCAGCTGAAAGTTGTAGGCTGCATCGGCCACAATGAGACTCTTGTTGGCATACGAGAGATATTTGCCCGTGCCGTTCTTGACGTGGTAACCGTCGGTGCCGTTGGCAATGAGTTCCCAAGTATAACTACCGTCGTCCAGCTTGAACTCCGTGCTGTTGGCCAATGCGCCACTGCCATTCACGTAGAGGTAACGGTCCACGTAGGAGCCATCGGCCTGTTTGGTGTTGGCCGCTAAGTAGCATGCTGCGGTCCCTTCGGTTCCAGACAGGGTGTCGGCAAAGATTGCAGCTACTGCACACAGCATCACTGCAAGGAATGTTGTGATTCTTTTCATCGCTTTATGTTTCTCATGGTTAATCGGGTACAAAGATAATCGGGAGGAAAAAAACTTTCACCTCCCTACCAGTTAAAGAGTGTCAATAGCGATATCTATGAGGCTATAGATTCCGTCTATAGCGACATGTTATTCCGCTACAGCAACCGATGAACTCTTTGCACCCTTGTTTGCCAATCCCAACAAGAGCATAGATGAATGTTGCAAGTACATCATTTGTGAGGTGCATAAAAGCGGAATGAACGGCTTTGACGATGATGAAATCTTCGGTATGGCAGTACACTACTATGATGAGAACGAGATTGAGGTGGGCAACCCTCCGCAGTGCAGAATTATCTCCAATGTGCATACCGACTTGACCGAAGAAGAAAAGAAGGAGGCAAGGCAGAAAGCCATTGAGCAGTACCAACAAGCCGAGTTACGGAAGATACAAGACCGCAACAAGCCGAAGGCAAAGCCAGCAGAGAAAGCAACCAATGTTCAACCCTCATTATTTGACTTTTGATTATGAAACCGAGAAATAAGTATGAAATGGCAGTCCTTGACGACATGCAGCCTGGCATCAATATCCTGCGGATGAGCAATGGAGAAACCGTAAAAGTAATCATCAAATAACTATAACAACAATACAACTATGAAGGATACTTATATGACACCCGAGATGGCCGTTCTCGAATACAACACGGAAATACTGATGCAAAGCGTATCAACTGGAGGCACATTATCAGAAGTCGAAAACGGCGGAGACAGTAATGGAGGCAAGGATGCTGACACCCGCGGGCACCGTGGCTCGTGGGGCGACCTATGGAATTAGGCATAGATGCCGTATAGGATAAACCAAGAGGGGGTGTCTCGCGAGGCACGCCCTCTTGTCATATCCATCGACGTCCGTCTATGTTGCGCAGATTACATCCGCCAGGTCCAGCCCTTGGGCGATGGCCTCAGGGTGGTCCATCAGATTATAGTACCAGGTGGGGATATGCAGCCGCGTGCCGAGGGTGCGGTTTATCTCCACGATACGGGCATACCAGTCGTGCAGGGCGTCGGCATCGGGGTATACCTCGACATCGCGGCCTATGAGGGGCACCAGCATCGATTCCTTGAAGTTCGCCTTGCCGCCCGTGGCGAGCCACAGCTTGTCGGGGCAGACGAGGCTCATGATGAGGGCGGTCTTCTCGCTTTCGACGAGGGCGGCCCCCTCTATCTCCCCCAAGGGGGAGTACTCAGGCATCGCGGTCTTCCCCCCTTGGGGGGGGGGGGCCGACGCGAGATGAGCGTCGGTTCTCGAACGAGTCGAGCGCTCCGCATTGGCGACGGCTGTCGATTTATCGACATCAAGGAGTTTCGCTTGCGAACACAGGGGGGCCAGATGTTCTCCAAACAGGCATTGCGCCACAGGTAGTTCGTCAAACTTAATACCGCCAATCCTCATCGAATGTACCCAGCAGACATTTCCTCCTCCCTCTTTCTTGCGATGCCCCGTCGCGAGGTCATACGCCATCACCTTGCCCGCACGCACCTGTCCGTGTTCGTCGATCTGCCAGTAGATGATGCGGCCGTCGCGGGTGCTGCCTGTGCGGTAGCGGGCAAGCACTTCGGCTACTTGCCCGGCAGGGAAGCGTGTGGCGAGCCATCGGGCGAGGTTGTTCTTGTCGGAGCGGGATTTGTGGCAGAGTTCGTTCATTCTTTTACTGTATTCCTCGACTTCATACCGCGATGACTGTACCGTCCCCCTCTGGGGGGGGGGGGGGATAAGAGGGGGGCCAACCGTAGGCTTTTTGATTTTATCGTAAAGATGCACCAGGATGGAAAGATGCGTTTCACCCAATTAATTTGGGAAGGCGACGGCCGCTGGCTCCATATCTCCTACGTACCCGGCAACCTCAAGTGCCAAGTGATAGGGGAATAAAACAACGAGGGTGTGTCAGCAACTGACACACCCTCTCTCGTTTTATAGTTTCTACCCCACCCGATCAGAAATTGGCGTTGTTCGGAGTACGGGGGAAGGGGATGACGTCGCGGATGTTGGTCATACCCGTCACGAAGAGCAGTAGACGCTCGAAGCCGAGGCCGAAGCCTGAGTGGGGGCAGGTACCGTACTTGCGGGTGTCGAGGTACCACCACATATCCTTCATGGGGATGCCCAGCTCCTCTACGCGTGCGAGCAGCTTGTCATAGTCGGCCTCACGCTCCGAACCGCCGATAATCTCGCCAATCTTGGGGAAGAGCACGTCCATAGCGCGAACGGTCTTGCCATCTTCGTTCTGCTTCATATAGAAAGCCTTGATCTCCTTGGGATAGTCGGTGAGGATAACGGGACGCTTGAAGTGCTCCTCCACAAGGTAGCGCTCGTGCTCCGATGCGAGGTCGGCACCCCAGAATACGGGGAACTCGAACTTATGGCCCTTGGCCACGGCATCCTCGAGAATCTTGATACCCTCGGTATAGGGCAGGCGTACGAACTCCTCCTTGATGATGCCTTCGAGACGGGCGATGAGCTCCTTGTCGAACATATCATTGAGGAACTTCACATCGTCGTAGCAGTGCTCGAGTGCCCAGCGTACACAGTGCTTGATGAAGTCCTCGGCAAGCTGCATATTGTCGTTGATGTCGTTGAAGGCAACCTCTGGCTCGATCATCCAGAACTCGGCGAGGTGACGCGGAGTGTTGGAGTTCTCGGCGCGGAAG
Organism: uncultured Bacteroidaceae bacterium; assembly: GCA_964570685.1. Classification (GTDB taxonomy): domain Bacteria; phylum Bacteroidota; class Bacteroidia; order Bacteroidales; family Bacteroidaceae; genus UBA1189. Next base: position 25,037 of record CAZMZC010000002.1, read on the forward strand.
GTAGGACCGAAGGTGTAGATGGCACCGAGTGCTGTAGCTGCGAGCTCGCCTTCGAGCTGGCCCGATACGGTGAGCGAAGCCTGCTTGCCGAAGAAGTCGTTGTCGTAGTTGATGCTGCCGTTCTCGTCCTTCTTCAGGTCGTAGAGGTTCATCGTAGTCACCTGGAACATCTGGCCGGCACCCTCACAGTCCGAAGCGGTGATGATGGGGGTGTGGAAGTAGTAGAAGCCGCGTTCGTGGAAGAACTGGTGGATGGCAATGGCCATGTTGTGACGAATGCGGTATACGGCGCCGAAGGTATTGGTGCGGGGACGCAGATGGGCAATCTCGCGGAGGAACTCCATGGAGTGACCCTTCTTCTGCAAGGGGTACGTGTTGTCGCACTCGCCCAGCACCTCAATCTCGCGTGCCTGAATCTCGGCAGCCTGGCCTGAGCCTACCGACTGCACCAGCTCACCGTTGACGCTGAGGCAAGCGCCAGTGGTAATCTTCTTGAGCATCTCCTCGTCGAAGTTGGCGAGGTCCACTACAATCTGTATGTTCTTGATGGTGGAGCCGTCGTTGAGGGCAATGAAGTTTACCTGCTTGCTGCCACGACGGGTACGCACCCATCCTTTCACGTTGACCATAGCACCGAAGTCGGTACGTTGCAGAAGGTCAACGATACGTGTTCTGATGATTGTGTTCATAATGGGAAGCCCCCTCTAACTCCCCCAAGGGGGAGGAACTCCAGCATCGCAGAGGAGTTAGATATGGGGAATTTATTAAATGGTTATTACTCTATTTATATAATACTCCAAGTTACCAGCGAGGCCTGAATCCCTCCCCCTTCTGGGGGAGGTTAGGAGGGGGCCTCCTCCTAACCTCTTATTACTCATACGCTCCCATGCGCAACATGTTGACCTCCTTCTCGGTGAGGAAGCGCCAGTCGCCACGGCGAACGTTCTTCTTGGTGAGTCCGGCAAACTGTACGCGGTCGAGGCGGAGCACTCGGTATCCGAGGTGCTCGAACATACGACGCACGATACGGTTACGGCCGCTGTGAATCTCCACGCCTACGAGCGTCTTGTCAGTCTCGTGGGTGTAGCTCACCTCATCGGCATGAATCTCGCCGTCCTCGAGCTGTATGCCATTGGCCAACTGCTCCATATCGGCAGCAGTGAGGTTCTTGTCGAGACGCACGTGATAGATTTTCTTCTTGAGGAAACGGGGATGTGTCAGCTTTGAGGCCAACTCGCCATCATTGGTGAGCAGAAGCACACCCGTGGTATTGCGGTCAAGACGGCCTACGGGATAGATACGCTCCTTGCAAGCGCCCTTCACGAGGTCCATCACGGTCTTGCGGTCCTGAGGATCCTCCACGGTGGTCACATAATCCTTCGGCTTATTGAGCAGGATGTATATCTTGCGCTCGATGCTGATGGTCTGGTCGTGGAAACGTACCTCATCGCCACGCTTCACCTTGGTGCCGAGCTCGGTCACCACCTCTCCGTTAACGGTCACTACACCGGCAGTGATGAAGTCATCGGCCTCACGACGTGAGCATACGCCAGCATTGGCGAGGTATTTGTTCAAGCGGATTGGTTCGTTGGGATCTTTCAGCTCCTCACGATACTGAATCTGCTTCTTCTTGCTGTACTTGTTGTCGCCGAAGGAGCCTTTCTTCTTGAATCCTCCTGCTGCAGGGCGCTGGCCTCCACCGGCAGGATGCTGGCCATAGCCACCCTCGCGGTTGTAGCGCAGACGGAAAGTATTCTCGGCATCAGAGTTCCATGAGTTGCCTGGTTCGGGACGATCATACGAAGGACGGCTATAGGGCTTGTTTGCAGGGCGATAGCTATTGCCTTCTCCATCATTAAAACGGCGGCGGCTGTAGTCGCTGTTGTAGCTATTGCTGCGGCTATAGGTGCGCTCGCCATTATAAGAACGCTCTGAGTTGTATGGACGTTCTGAACTGTATGAACGCTCGCCATTGTACTGGCGCTCACCATCAAAGCTGCGCTCACGATTGAAGCGGGGGCGGTTGCCCTCAAAGTTAGGGTTAAAAGAGCTACGCTGCGGACGCTCTACTTTTGCATAACGGGGGGCACCCTCCTCGCGATTGAAGCGGGGACGCTGTGGGCGTGTGGTCCCATCGGCGTTTCTCACGAAACGTTGTCTAGGCGCACGGTGACCTTCGTTGTTCCAACTGTTCTCGCGGTTGTACGAGCTGCGCTCGTTACCACCATTCTCCGATTCGAAACCTTCGAATCTGTTTACATTGTCTGTACTCATAAATTAAATTTTTCTTTTCCTGCCTCGCGGCAAGGGTTTTGTTATTTGATTAAGGGCTTGTTTAGGTTCCTAAAAAAAATTATGGATTATGAAGCAAACAGCTGTCTACCTCTTTCATCTCTCACCTGGGCTTACACTCCCGTGTAGTTCCAGGGAGCAATCTCCTTGAGTTCGGCCTTCACAGCATCGCTCACATCGAGGCCGTCGATAAACTCCTGCATCGACTCGCCTGTCACCGTCGTATTGGTGCGGGTGAGTGCCTTAAGCGCCTCGTAAGGATTGGGGTAACCCTCACGACGAAGGATGGTCTGTATAGCTTCTGCAGCTACGTTCCAGCTGTTGTCAAGGTCACGACGGATAGCTGCCTCGTTGAGGAGCAACTTGCCGAGGCCCTTGAGCGAACTTTGGATGGCAATGGCAATATGACCGAAGGGGACACCCACGTTGCGGAGTACGGTAGAGTCGGTAAGGTCGCGCTGCAGGCGGCTGATAGGCAACTTGCTTGCCAAGTGCTCGAGGATGGCATTGGCGATACCGAGGTTGCCCTCGGCATTCTCGAAGTCGATGGGGTTCACCTTGTGGGGCATAGCACTGGAGCCTACCTCACCGGCCTTGATTTTCTGCTTGAAGTACTCCATAGAGATGTACTGCCAGAAGTCGCGGTTCATATCTATCATGATGGTATTGATGCGCTTGAGGGCATCGAATATACCTGCCAGATAGTCATAGTTAGAGATCTGTGTGGTGTACTGCTCACGCTGCAGGCCGAGGTACTCGGCCACGAAGCGGTTGCCCACTGCCTTCCAGTCGTGCTGGGGATAGGCCACGTGGTGAGCGTTGTAGTTACCAGTAGCACCGCCAAACTTAGCTGTGATGGGGCATGCCTTGAGTACGGCAAGCTGCTGCTCCAGACGGTAAGCAAACACGCGCACCTCCTTACCCAAGCGAGTGGGCGAAGCGGGCTGGCCGTGAGTCTTGGCAAGCATAGGAATATTGTCCCACTCGTCAGCATATGTATTGAGCTGTGCGATGAGCTGCTCAATGAGCGGATAATAGACATCGGCCAGCGCCTCCTTTACAGAGAGGGGCACAGAAGTGTTGTTGATATCCTGTGAGGTAAGGCCGAAGTGCACGAACTCCTTGAAAGGCACAAGCGCGGGCTGCTTGTCAAACTGCTCCTTGATGAAGTACTCCACTGCCTTCACGTCGTGGTTGGTAACGCTCTCAATCTCCTTCACACGAGCAGCGTCGGCCTCACTGAACTGCCGGTAGATACCACGCAGATAGGGGAACAACGCCTTGTCCACGCCCTGCAACTGAGGCAAGGGGAGCTCGCAAAGCATGATGAAATATTCGATTTCTACACGTACGCGATAACGGATGAGTGCGTACTCGGAAAAATACTCGGCCAACTGAGCTGTCTTGCCGCGATAGCGGCCATCAATGGGCGAAACTGCTGTAAGAATGTCCAAATTCATATTCTAAATGATAATTATTTCGTGTCTTTCCTATACCAAAACAAGCATTGCATCCCTGCATGCCAGTTTGAGCCTGCAAAGTTACGTTTTTTTATTCATATAACGCGCGCGAAAGAGGGAAAGTTTGCTCGTCTGAGGTAAAATTACCACCAAGAGAGCACGTGAAGGTAGATAACCAAGGCGGGAATGGCAAAAAGCATACTGTCTAACCGGTCAAGGATGCCTCCATGCCCGGGGAGCATACGACCTGAATCTTTGACATCCAAGCTACGCTTAATCATCGATTCTGTAAGGTCACCAAAAGTACCGGCCACCACGACAACCAAAGCCATACCGACCCACTGCCACACATTCAGTACAGGGAAGAAATGAGCAACAGCCACAGCACTTGCCATAGCAACTATGGCACCACCAACAGATCCTTCCCATGACTTCTTGGGTGATATTCGAGGAAAGAGCTTATGCTTGCCCAACAATGAGCCGCAGAGGTAGGCACCCGTATCGTTCAACCAAAGGAAGATATACATAGCCAAGGGAATGACATAGTAGTCAATCGAGCTATCAAAGCAGTTAAACTTAGAGAACGCCAGCAGGTTGATTAGCGAGAGCGGCAACACTACATACATCTGGCTTAGCATGATGGCTCCAAGATTGACAATAGGATTCCCTTTCTTGCTGTATAACTCCTTGACACAGCAGAAGAGGACAAACAACAGATAAGGAACAAAAAGCGCCAGCAACGATGCCTCGGTAAGGCAATTGAGCCAAACGGCAAAGAAAAGATAACAGCTGCCTGCAACAATCAGCGGGCGGGTTATCCTTACTTTCCCCTTTTTAATCAACAATCCCAAGAACTCATTTACCGCAAGAGCGGTCAGCAACAGAAACAGTGCAGCCAAACTTATAGGGCTAAGATATGTGCATAGCACTTGCACTGCTACAACAGCTATGCCTGTGAGAGCGCGGATAATAAAGTTCTTCATATCGTCTTGTGCTTTTATGGTTATTGCGGTCGAAACATCTTATTTGTCGTCTTGGTCAAAATCGAAGCCGCCAAAGAGGTTATCCTCCTTAGGCTTACGAGCCCGTTCTGTTTTGGGCCTGGTGGGTTTGGCATATTCCGGAGCATCAGAGAGCGAAGATGCCTCGTTGTCCTCAGATTGCTCAAGCGGTTTCTTGGGCGATTCGGGCGTTTCAGGCACAGATAGCGCAGGAGAGGCCTCAATAGTTTTTTCCACTTTATCCTTCTTTGCAGGCTTATGCTCCTCTACCTTGTCCTTCTCCTCCGTGCCCGGTTCCAAAATCTCCTCACTGCGCGAAGCCCAAGGGCGCTTACCGAATATGCGTTCTGCATCTTCTGCAAAGATTACCTCACGCTCCATCAGGAGCTCGGCTAACTGGCGATGTCCCTCCTTATACTGAAGGAGCATACGCTTGGCGCGTTCATACTGCTCGGCTATAAGCGCCTTCACCTCATTATCTATCAGCTCAGCTGTTTTCTCGCTATAAGGTTTATGGAACTGCTCCTGCGTGTTGTAATAGCAAAGATTCGGCAACTTGTCGCCCATACCCGCATAGGCTATCATGCCATAAGCCTGCTTGGTGACACGCTCAAGGTCGTTCATGGCGCCTGTAGAGATGCGGCCTGTAAACAATTCCTCGGCAGCACGACCGCCAAGAATGGCACACATCTCATCCAGCATCTGCTCCTTGGTGGTAATCTGACGTTCCTCAGGCAAGTACCAAGCAGCACCTAATGCACGGCCACGAGGTACGATGGTCACCTTTACCAAGGGGTCAGCATATTGCAGATGCCATGAAAGGGTGGCATGACCAGCCTCATGGAGGGCGATAGTGCGTTTCTCCTCTGCGGTGAGCACCTTTGTCTTCTTCTCCAGACCTCCGATGATACGGTCTACGGCAGCGAGGAAGTCGTCCTTACCCACCGTCTTCTTGCCATGGCGGGCAGCTATCAGTGCAGCCTCGTTGCAGACATTGGCAATGTCGGCACCCGAGAACCCTGGAGTCTGTCGGGCAAGGAGATCCACATCAAGCGATTTGTCAAGCTTCAGCGGACGCAGATGTACGCCAAACACCTCCTTGCGCTCATTGAGGTCGGGCAAGTCAACGTGTATCTGGCGGTCAAAACGTCCGGCACGCAGCAACGCCTTGTCAAGAATATCCACACGATTGGTAGCTGCAAGAATTATCACACCACTGTTAGTACCGAATCCATCCATCTCGGTAAGCAGCTGGTTAAGTGTATTTTCTCTTTCATCATTACCCCCCATCGCGGGATTCTTTCCGCGGGCACGCCCCACAGCATCAATCTCGTCTATAAAGATGATACAGGGCGCCTTCTCCTTGGCCTGACGGAAGAGGTCACGTACACGCGAGGCTCCTACACCTACGAACATCTCCACAAAATCCGAGCCTGAAAGTGAGAAGAATGGCACGTCAGCTTCACCCGCCACAGCCTTGGCCAACAAGGTCTTACCTGTACCAGGAGGCCCTACGAGCAGTGCACCCTTAGGTATCTTGCCACCCAACTCGGTATACTTCTCCGGATTCTTGAGAAACTCTACAATTTCCTGTACCTCCTGTTTGGCCTCAGCCTGGCCTGCCACATCCTTGAAGGTGATGCGATTGGCACCGCCCTTTTCAAAAAGCTGCGCCTTCGACTTGCCTACATTGAACACCCCACCAGGGCCTCCAGCCCCACCACCACTCATACGGCGCATAATGAATATCCATACGCCTATCAACAGGATAAAGGGGAAGAGGTTCCAGAAAAGGTTACTCAACGTATTGTCTTTCTTCTTATAATCTAATTTACCCTTGAACGCACCCGCCTTTCCCTGTTCATCAAGGAATCTATCGAGTGATTCAATGGAGCCCACCTCTACCATCATCGTTACAGGCACGCCACTCTGCGCCATTGACTCGCCAAAGATACGCGCCACCGAATCAGGAATGATAGTCAGTTCCACCTTATTATCATCGTATGCGACAACTTTCTCTACATAACCGTTGGTCACATACTCCTTAAACTCCGAGTAGGAAATCTTGCGTGTCGCACCCTCCTCGGAAGGGTTCTTCATAAACAAGAACATCAATGCCATGAAAATGATGGCATACACCCACGAAAGACTAAATTTAGGAGTCTTTCTAGGGAATTGGTTCGGATTGTCAGGTCGTTGCGGTTGATTACTCATATCTATCAGTCAAGGTTAGGAATCATATTCAAGCGGGCATCAGCCCACAAATTCTCAAGATTATAGAAGGCACGGTCCTCGGGCACGAAGATATGCACCAGCACATCACCATAATCCATCGCCACCCAACGAGCATTGCGCAACCCCTCAACAGCAGTAGGCTTAGCATTAGCATTGATGCGCACATAATCGCTCACAGAATCAGCTATTGCAGCTACTTGTGTAGGGGTATTTCCTTCACATATTACAAAATATTTACAAACCGTGTTGTCCGTATCCGTGAGGTCGGCAACAACAATGTCTCTACCTTTCTTCTCCTGAATGCCCTCGGCGATTCGCTTAACCAATTCTTCGGTTTCGTTCATGCTTTTTCTATTCATATACTATATTAACATGCAAAGATAGGTTGTTTTCCCGAAAACAGCCTCTTATAAACAGCAAAAAAAACTTTATTTGACTTTTTTTAGGGAAAGAATCAAAAAAAATGAAAAAAAATCGCCAATTATTTTGTGTATTTCCCGAATTGCACTACCTTTGTAGCCACAAACCGATTGGGCTATGGTGTAATGGTAACACTGCAGATTCTGGTCCTGCCTTTCCTGGTTCGAGTCCGGGTAGCCCAACGAAGAGAAAGAGGATGTGTCAGACGATACATCCTCTTTTCTTTTTCACAGTTCATCCTTTTTCCGTTTCTGAGTTTCCATAGACACAACAAACCGAACGTCTTCGTTGTTATACTCCACGTCACCCAATGGGTTAAAAAGTGTAATGATATATTATAACATACAGAATGAATCTCTTACGTAAACGTATGGCTCGTTATGACCTGCCACAACAAGTCAAGGCCAAAGGAGTGTACCCCTACTTTCGCTGCATAGAGAGCGAGCAAGCTACCGAAGTGATCATGAATGGCCGTCGCGTATTGATGTTCGGCTCCAACTCCTACCTCGGACTCACCAACCACCCCCGAGTGATAGCGGCAGCCACCGAGGCAACCCGAAAGTATGGCACAGGGTGTGCCGGTTCGCGTTTTCTCAATGGCACCATCGACCTGCACCTACAGTTAGAACACGAACTGGCCCAATGGATAGGGAAAGAAGACGCTATGGTATACTCCACAGGGTTCCAGGTAAATCTCGGGGTGGTATCCTGCGTGACGGGTAAGGACGACTATGTCATCTGTGACGAGCTGGACCACGCATCTATCGTGGAGGGGCGGCGCCTCTCCTTCTCCACGCCACGCAAATATCGCCATGGAGATATGGCTTCGCTCGAACGCGAACTCGCACGATGTCGCCCCGACGCCATCAAGCTCATTGTTACCGACGGTGTGTTCTCTATGGAAGGCGATATTGCCCCACTCCCCGAAATCGTTCGTCTGGCACGTAAGTACAATGCCAACATAATGGTCGATGAGGCTCACGGGTTCGGTGTCTTGGGCTCTGGCGGGCGTGGCACCTGTCATCACTTCGGTGTGGCTAGCGAAGTAGACCTTCTGATGGGCACCTTCAGCAAGTCGTTTGCCTCCATCGGCGGTTTCATTGCTTCTGACCGTGACACCATCAACTACCTGCGTCACAACTCGCGCTCCTACATCTTCAGCGCTTCGCTCACACCTGCAGCCACAGCCGCCGCCTTGGAGTCGCTCCATATCATGCAAGAGGAGCCCGAGCGCATGGAGCACTTGTGGGAGGTCACTCACTATGCTCTCAACGGATTCCGCACCCTGGGTTTTGAGATAGGAGCCACCGAGACTCCCATCATACCGCTCTACGTGAGAGATATGGAGAAGACCTTTCTCGTCACCCGCATGCTCTTTGACGAGGGCATTTTCGTCAATCCCGTAGTGCCACCCGCCTGCGCCCCTAATGACACGCTCATCCGCTTCTCACTGATGGCCACCCACACCAAGGAGCAGGTCGACTATGCGTTAGACAAAATGCAAAAATGCTTCAAAGCCCTTGAAATTTTTGGATGATTGCGCTATTATGATTATCTTTGTCCGATTTTAGACAAATTATAATCATTAATTAATAACGCAATTATGTTTGAAGGACAACCAAAAGGACTTTATGCTTTAGCCCTAGCGAACACAGGTGAACGCTTCGGCTACTACACGATGCTTGCGATTTTTACCCTCTTCTTGCAAGCGAAGTTCGGTTTCTCTGCAGCTGAAGCCGGACAGTTTTACTCAATCTTCTTGGCAGGCGTATACTTCTTGCCAATGATAGGTGGTATTCTTGCCGATAAGTTTGGCTATGGAAAGATGGTTACCATCGGTATCTTCATCATGTTCCTTGGCTATGCCCTGTTGGCTATCCCCACAGGTGCCGACACTATGGGACTGACGATGATGATTGGTGCTCTCGCACTGATTGCTCTGGGTACCGGTCTGTTCAAGGGTAACCTCCAGGTGATGGTAGGTAACCTCTACGACGAGGCCAAGTTTTCATCACGCCGCGACTCAGGTTTCTCACTCTTCTATATGGCTATCAACATCGGGGCCATGTTTGCTCCCACCGCCGCTACTGCCGTCACCAACTGGATCCTCGGCAAGGCCAATTTGAGCTACCATGCTCGTATTCCCGAGCTGGCCCACCAGTTCCTCGACGGCACTATCACTTCTGAGAATCTCGCAGCTCTTGGCCGTCTGCAAGCCGAGCAGGGCTATGTGGGTCCCATGCCTGAGTTTTGTCAGACCTATCTCGACCAACTGTCACAGGCTTACCACTATGGCTTTGCCGTAGCCTGCATCTCGCTCGTGGCTTCCATCGCCATCTACTACGGTTTCCGTGGCACATTCAAGCATGCCGACTACAATGCCAAGACTCAGCCCAAGACTGGCGATATGGCAGTAGAGGAACTGACACCGAAGCAGACCAAGGATCGTCTCGTAGCCCTCGTGCTCGTATACATTGTTGTGCTCTTCTTCTGGATGGCCTTCCACCAGAACGGTGCTACACTGACCTTCTTCGCACGTGACTATACGCAACCCTTCGCTACCGGCTTCATGAGCCTTGGCATCAGCGTATGGAACCTTGCAGTAGCCGCTATCGCCGTATACGCATTGTTTGGCGTATTCCAGAACAAGAACAAGATTGTGCCTGGAGCCATCGTCATCGTCTGCCTGGCATTCCTCGTATATCAGTACATCGGCTTGCCCGAGTCAACACCTATACTGCCTCAGATTTTCCAGCAGTTCAACCCCTTCTTTGTAGTAGCCTTGACTCCCGTTTCAATGGCAGTATTCGGTGCTTTGGCCAAGAAGGGCAAGGAGCCCTCTGCGCCCCGTAAGATTGGTCTCGGTATGCTCATCGCCGCCCTTGGCTTCGTGATTATGGCCATTGCCTCTATCGGTCAGCCTAACCCTACCGCTCTGAGCGCAGGTGCTGAGGCCAACCTCGTATCGCCCAATTGGCTCATCTCTACCTACCTCGTGCTCACCTTCGGCGAGCTGTTGCTGTCACCGATGGGTATCTCATTCGTGACTAAGGTAGCGCCTCCCAAGTATAAGGGTTTGATGATGGGTGGCTGGTTTGCAGCTACTGCCATCGGTAACTACCTCACCGTTATCGGCCCCACCTTGTGGGACAAGAACATCCCCCTCTGGGTGCTCTGGGCAGTAATGATTGGCGTATGTCTCGTATCGTTCATCTTCATCTTCTCTATCATGAAGAAGCTTGAGGCCGTTGCGAAGTAATCAGAAAAGAAATCTAAGAGACAAAAGGAGGGAAGCCACATGGCTTCCCTCCTTTGCTTTACCTTTCACATCACAACATTGAGAAAGTCCTTATAGAGCATCGGAAAGATAGCGGTACACATAGCATACACTATCATTTACAACAACCGGAATGATATACTTTTCAAGCAACTCCTTAGCCTTGTCTACGGTATTCCCTTCGGGCTCGCGAGTATAGCTGTCGGTATGGCCGGCCTGCCCTGCAGTAAGTTCCACATTGCTTATCGCAGTCTGCCCCACATAGTGTTCCTTACCATGCGCCCAGTTCCATTCAAAATAGCCATATTCGCCAGCTATACATCCATTGTCAAAGTAATACTTCCAACGAGGCAAGTAGAGATCCCTCATAAGGCCCTGCCATGAACGGTATGAATAGTCGTTCAGATTAGTGTTGGGCGACGACCAGGTAGACACGATGGTACGCGCATTGTTGTATTCGTACCAGTCGGGAGTAGCAGCTGTAGCACCCTTCACCTCAGCGGCCGCATCACGCGCTTCCTGTGTCCATTTGCCGAGACGGAAATTAAGGTTGGTTCCCTTGAAGGCATCCACGTCCTCAATCAGCGCGAGGAAGGCATCGCGACGAGCGATATAAGTCGCGTCGGTGGCAAAGTTTGCCCCAGCCGCCTCCTTAGCAATCTTTATACCAAGCAACAGCTCGTAAGCATAATCTGCCATCACAGCGCCACCAAGCTCCACAAGATCGTAGTTGTAATTACTCTCGCACACAGAACCCTCAGCAAGATTGAGTACATCACTCAGGCTGAGCAATTTATAAGTAGCAGCAATAAGCATCTGGCGACGAGCCTTAGTATAAGTACCACCCGCATGACTGATGGTCACGCCCCATGAACTAGCCGCTTTAGCCTCCAAATTAGGACGCGCCGCCCATACATCTTCTACAGGACCTTGAATGCCATCTGCGCCATAGTTGAGCGGACCTTGGCGGAGCAGTTCCCACGCTTCCTGCGCAACCTTGTTCTCCACCCCATAACGTGCCGTAGCATAATCTTTAATCCACTCAGCCACATCGGGTTTGGCACTCATCCAAGGCAGCTGGAAGAGCAGGTCGTAGGTGACAGGAGTCTGCTCGATTGCCTCGGGAGCTGCACCGACTCCCTTGATACCAGCATACTTAGCCTTATAGGAAAAATAGTTGTCAGTTAAGTTATTGAGACGCCCCATCACCCCCGAACGACCACCAAAATTGGGAATAGCGCAGAACACGGCATCTTGCGGAGTATAGCCATTATAGGCATCAAATGCGGGTCTACCATCCGAAAAAAGGTCAAGTACAATGAGACGGCCTGCAGGCACAGCATTGATAGAACGTCTCTGATTGCCATCCCACTGCCATTGTTGAATGACCCATTGTGAACCTTTCTTCGCAGCTTCCATAGCTTCGTAGATAGCATAGTAAGCCTCGGCATATTTGCCGCTACTGATGCTACCACCCTCATGGAAGGGGTCCATGGAATAATACTGGCTTTTGCCCATCACCGCTTCAAGACAAGCATAATAGTCGGCAGCTATCTCGCCAAAGCGAGCAGCTGTAGGGTCAATGATGCGAGGACGCTGAAAGCCTCCTGCCCATTTACCGCCATTGGCGTCAGTAGCAACACCCGTCTTAGCTGTAAAATTAGTAGGAACCATCCCAGAGAAACCTGGCAACACAGGCTGCATGCCAAGTTCGCGCTGACGGTCTACTATCTTCTTCGCGAGATTGGCCTGACGGGCATACCACGCATCGTCCTGCACACCACCAGCACCTTCCCACATACCTCCGTTCAGGGCACCTGCAGTTGTTCCGCCCCACCCTTCGAGATTATTCATACCCCACCAGGCAATGAAAGCAGGCCCTGCCACGAAAGCCTTGGCCTCCTTATCGGTGTAGCCATATTTACGGTTGCCACTACCATCTTCCATGGTGAGAAACTTGCGCCACACTTCCTCGAGACCTACAATCTGAAGCGGCATATTAACACCATGCAGAGCCATCCAGTCAATTTCCTGCTGCCAGCGCTTCCAAGTCCATGAGGTCATAGAATACCCGAAGGTGCAGTAATTGAGATAGTAACGGTACTCGGCATCACAGGTGTGGAGCTCTTCGACCAAAGGCACTGGGAGTCTGGAGAGATCAGCATAAGCCTCACCAGCACCCTTCTCATTGAGCACATTCCACGCGATATTGATATGCGCATAATGGTTGAGATACCAACCAAGCCCCGTAGTGATTGCGCTGAGGGTAGTTCCCTTAATTACAATCTTTCGCCTCTTGCCACTGATGCTAAACGCCTCTTGCCCGGTGTTCATCGAGGAATCGAGCACAAACTCAAACCTCTTTACAGCTTTTGTGCCACCTATACGTTTGAGCAAGTCAACTACCGGTTGAGGATTATGGACACAGGAGGAAACCGACACTTCTCCTGCGGTAACATTTACAGCCATTCCTTCGGCTATCCCCAACAAAACAAACAAAAGTACAAAAAGAGTTATCTTTTTCATAAGCAACATATTCAAAGATTAAATTGCAAATATATAAATTTTAAATTAAAAAAACGGAGAGATGCTATTAGTGTCGGTTTTTTTTTGTATTTTTGTTCCGTTTTAGGCCGTACCTTAACCACAGGCCACTCAAAGACTGAAAATATAGCAAAAAACATGGACATAAACGAAGAAATCAAAGCAAACGCAGCGAGCAATTACTCGGCAGAAAACATCCAAGTACTCGAAGGCCTTGAAGCCGTACGTAAGCGCCCTGCGATGTACATTGGCGACATCTCGGCGAAGGGTTTGCACCACCTTGTATATGAGGTTGTGGACAACTCTATCGACGAAGCATTGGCAGGCTATTGCAGCCACATCGAGGTATATATCAACGAAGACAACTCCATCACCGTACAGGACAACGGTCGCGGTATTCCCGTAGACTGGCACGAGAAGGAGCAGCGCTCGGCCCTCGAGGTAGTAATGACCGTGCTGCACGCCGGCGGTAAGTTCGACAAAGGCTCGTATAAGGTGTCAGGTGGTCTGCACGGTGTGGGTGTATCGTGCGTGAATGCGCTCTCTACCCACATGATGACCCAGGTGTTCCGTGGTGGCAAGATATACCAGCAGGAGTACTCTTGCGGTAAGCCCCTCTATGCCGTGAAGACCGTGGGTGATGCCGACCGCACCGGTACACGCCAGCAGTTCTGGCCCGACCGCACCATCTTCACCGCCCACGAGTATAGCTACGACATCTTAGCCAACCGTATGCGCGAACTGGCATTCCTCAATGCCGGCATCACCATCACCCTCACCGACCTGCGCGACAAGGACGAGGAGGGCAACGTACGCACCGAGACCTTCCACTCCGAGGAGGGACTGAAGGAGTTTGTGCGCTACGTCGATTCATCGCGCGAGCACCTCTTCAACGACATCATCTACCTCAACACCGAGAAGCAGGGCGTACCCATCGAAGTGGCTATCATGTACAACACCTCCTACTCAGAGAACATACACTCCTACGTCAACAACATCAACACCATAGAGGGTGGTACCCACCTCGCAGGTTTCCGTACCGCGCTCACCCGTACCCTCAAGAAGTATGCCGAGGACACCAAGGCACTGGAGAAGGCCAAGGTAGAGATTGCCGGTGAGGACTTCCGCGAAGGCTTGACAGCCGTCATCTCCATCAAGGTGGCTGAGCCTCAGTTTGAGGGACAGACCAAGACCAAGCTCGGTAACTCCGAAGTGGCCGGTGCTGTGCAGCAGGCTGTGGGCGAGACACTCACCAACTACCTTGAGGAGCATCCCAAGGAGGCCAAGATGATTGTAGACAAGGTGGTGCTGGCCGCCCAGGCACGTATCGCTGCCCGTAAGGCCCGCGAGAGTGTACAGCGCAAGAACCCCATGAGCGGTGGCGGACTGCCCGGCAAGCTGGCCGACTGCTCCGACAAGGACCCCATGAACTGCGAACTCTTCATCGTCGAGGGTGACTCGGCCGGTGGCTCAGCCAAGCAGGGACGCTCACGCCTCACACAAGCCATCCTCCCCATCCGTGGTAAGATATTCAATGTGGAGCGCGTGATGTGGCACAAGGCATTCGAGCACGAGGAGGTGAACAATATCATCCAGGCACTGGGCGTACGCTTCGGCCTCAACCCCGAGAACAGCAAGGAAGCCAACTACGAGAAGCTGCGCTACTACAAGACCATCATCATGACCGATGCCGACGTCGATGGTTCGCACATCGACACCCTCTTGATGACCCTCTTCTACCGCTACATGCCCGAACTCATCGAGAACGGACATCTCTTCATCGCCACACCGCCCCTTTACCTCTGCAGCAAGGGCAAGAACAAGCGCTACTGCTACGACGATGCCGACAAGGACCGCTTCATCGCCGAGTTCGGCAACGGCAACGAGCAGGGTATCACCATCCAGCGCTATAAGGGTCTCGGTGAGATGAACCCCGAGCAGCTGTGGGAGACCACCATGAACCCCGAGACACGCCTCTTGAAGCAGGTAACCATCGAGAATGCAGCCGCTGCCGACTACGTATTCTCCATGCTCATGGGCGAGGACGTAGGCCCGCGCCGCGAGTTCATCGAGAAGAACGCCACCTATGCCAATATCGACGCATAAAAGCGAGCACTACTATATATAAAGGAACACGCGCGAGACTGGTGTCTCGCGCGTGTTCCTTTATCAATTACTCTGACGTTGTATCAACTCCACTCACCGCTCACCTCTCACCATTAATCATACCCATATCGCTCTACGGCACCATCGGGATGAGCAATCACGATGGAGTCACCGCTGAGGTCGGCTCCTGTGACATCGAGCAGCAGGTGACGCCGGGGGAAGTAGTAATAGGTGCGGTCATAGTCGGTGCCCACATAGAAGCGACGTTTCTCCCCCAGGTTTACATATACGAACGAGTCGAAGCTCTTGCCCAGCAGCGGCAGTCCGCGGTCAGAGTATACCCAGATACGCTTGTTGGGCAGCGTGGCCTTCACGATGCACGAGTCGGCCACGACACTGACAAAATGCTTGGGGCGCACCAGTGTGTCGCCCTATGGCGTATCCCCGTGAGGCGTGTGGTATCGCCCGGCAGGCGCAGGGTGAAAGTCTCCAGCTCGCCACACAGCGGGCGCGGCGCATCCGCAGGCTTAGTGGAGCACGCGGTGCACAGCAGGCATATAGCCATCACAAGCGAGACGGTCGTGACTTTAATCTTCATAGATAAATTTCAGGCAATCTTCCCTTGCTCCAGTTCTTTCTGCAGGAAATCGAATACATATACCGGACTTTGGAAATACAGTCCTGTGCGTGGTTCTTGCAGCTTGGCATAAGTCTCTGAGTTATACAACATATCCAAAGCCTCGGCAAGTGAAACATTGTATTTGCCAATGAGCATCACCACAAGGTCACGCATCATACACTCGTTCATATATTGTATATCTGTCATAGGCGTTTCAGTAGGCTAATGGCTTTCGGTGTACCAAAATAGTATTGAAAAGTAATGCCTTTGATGTATTTAAGTCGTTCGAGAAACACCTCTATCGTGATGTTCTTTTCTATGAGGTTACGAATCTGTACCCCCACCTTATCGTCTGCAATCGGGTCATACACTATATCATAATCGTGTATGGAGACATCAGACTGGTTGTTACGATTGGCAAACACAAATTCGGCCCATTCCAAGCTATATTCGTCAAAGAACTTTGTCTTCAATGGAGTATCCGCCAAAGCTTGTTCATCAAATTCAAAAGCAGTGACAATGGGTGTGCCGTCAAACTGCATAGCCTTAAACACGGCCATCTCTTCGGCTTGCTTCTTGTCGGCAGACAAGTAAAACCCTTGCCCAAAGTCCTTGCCACGCATCGACCTGTTTAGGTCAATGGCAGCAATCTCCACATTCGATCCATGATAGAGAATCATGCGATAGCCCCTCCGTGGCGACGGCAATAAGCGGCCATATCACTGACCATAGATTCAAAACCTTGTGTATGGGCTACGTTGTATTGGTCGATTAGGAACGACAGTGCCTTGAAACGCGACAAATAATGATAAGCCTGCACCGAAGACAATTTATATCTCTGTGCAAACTCATTGATAAATATTATCAAGTACTCAGCCTTATTCTTAGTCAGTTCGTCCATACTCTCGCAATTAAACTTTTCGCTTTGCAAAGATAATCATTTGTTTTTACACAACAAGTGATTTATCCAAAAGTTATGGCTGGGGCTGGCGCAGACATGAAAAGCCCTCAGCGGCTCGCCGCTGAGGGTGACTAACGAGGACACTGGGATTACTTTGCTACATACACCATACCCACAGCCATAGAATGTAAGCCCCTATCAAGGGACTTTTCTTTGCTTCAAATGTATTTGCACGAAATGTAGTTCATCTTAGAGCTACTATAACACCAGTTCTTCAACATCAACTACCAGTTCGTTCTCCGTATTCTTACCGAACACACAGATTTGCACCTCTCCTGTATAATCCTCAGGAATCTCCATATAATAGGTATCACGGCAAAGGTCGGCATTGAAATCTTCTTCACCGAAAGTCACCAATACCATATTGGCTACCACGTTTTCGCTACCTTCAACCTCTACCCTAAGCACTCGCTTCTCCTCATCTTGCACATCTATGGAATCCATACCCCACGATTTAATGTCAATATAGGTAGATTCATCCTCCGCAAAGACATAACCATCTTCTTCAGATACAGTTTCACTTCTCGCAGCATTTTTAAGATTCTCGGGAGCCTTAAATCCTGTCTTACAAAAACGCGGGTCGTTGTAAGGTGACTTCAACAAATCTGCAATCGTTTCATAGGTGCGCTTCCATTTGTTTGTATTACAATGGAAAGCATCTGAATCCATACCTAAGACTCCTTTGTATGGAGCAGTCAACATTGTATAGTACTAAGCCTCCAAACCACCTCTTTGGCTTACGCCAGAAACGACAGCATCATGATGGGGATCAGCAAATATCACATCCAAAACATTTTCTACTGTTTCCATAGCCTTAATGCTTGCCTTATCGTTTATGTTTTTGTACAAATCAGCCAATTTTTCAGCTTCTTCTTTAAGGAACACCAACATCTTCACATTAGATAGAATTGAAGGTTGAATAGAAGAAACCTTATACTCCATATCTGACACATCTGCATCCGAACCTGAAGTTTCAAAACCATCCATATCTGAGTTGATAGCATGAACAGGGATGCCACAGAGTTTCGCCATTTTAGTCTCATCATTAAGGTCAATCATCGCCCCACTCTCTGAAGCCAAATCTCTGAGAGCAGCAATAGGCCCATTTAAAAGCCATTCTTTCAATAGAAAAGACCCAGAAGAAGACATTACCCAAGAAAGAAAGCCAACTACGCCGTCAGCAATTTGCGATCCCCAGTGCGGCGTATCCAAAGTAATAATGGCTCCAACCCCGCATAACTCTGGGTCTTCAGATTCCTGTACCCAACGGCGAAACAATATACCTCCCATACTATGCCCAACTAATGCATACTTAGAACTAACGATGCCTTGCGACAACATATTATCGTATAAATCCTCAAGATTACTTCCTACGACACCTGTCGCTGTATTATAATCAAACGAAGACTTATTACTCTCTTCATAATCAATCAGCTTCACTTGACAATCCTCATAACCAACCTCATCAACCAGATAGCCATATAGTCCCCCTGTACCGTCACCTTTTTTCCCTCCGCCGAAACAGTCTTTAGCATTTGAATTCAACCCATGTATCAACCCTACACCCATCTTATAGATTTTAATCTCAGGGACTTTGTAGAACTTCAGTTTACCTTCATCTATAGCTTGTACTTCTATACTTATACTTTGCTCGTTATAGATAGACGGGGCTGTGTATACCATACACCATCTATTCAGTCCTTTAATATTTTTCATAATTAAAAACCGTTGCCGCGCCAAGTCCCTCCGCAGCCTCTATGGATTTAAATAAAAGAAGCGTGGAACTGAAATGCTGCTATGAAAACAGGGGCCCTAGGAAAGCCGTACACACATAAACAGATAACAATCCCGCGCTATATAGCGCAGAACCATCATGCCATTCTTGTGTGTTAGAAATTTCCTAGGTTTCTGTTTTCAAGAATGAAGCACAACGCTTCTACCAATAAATCAGAACTCGTGGAGCGCTCTCCACATGATGCAAAGGTAAAGATTAATTCCGATAATTCATGGATAATTTATGGAAATTCGTGTCTAAAAGAGAAAGAGAACACAAAACGAAGGGAGCAAAGGCTTTGGGATTGGTGTTTCCCGAACGCTCCCTATGGCGAAAGTTCATAAATCGGTTGGCAATGGCAGCGCGGAGCGCTGCAACGATAACGTTGACGATGACAAAGACGATGAATGTTTTATATCGAACGATGTTTTATAGTGCGTCTGCCCTGGACGGATTGTGATTTGCGCCACTCCACCGCGGTGGCGTCTATCTGTCACCGCGGTGGTGGTTTCGCGTCACCGCGGTGGCGCGTAGGTGTCACCGCGGTGACATTATAACGCCACTGCGGTGGAGTGGCGCAAATCACAATCCGTCCAGGATAAACGCATCTGAATAACATCGCACAAATGATTGAGTTTCACACATATCTCACAAATCTCACAGATAGCGCGTCGCTTCGCCCACGCTGCCTCCGGGATACATACACTCGGCGAAACGCCGACAACTGCGCCGACGCGGTATGAAAGCGTCGGTTGCGACGACTGAAGCTTTAGCTTCACAAAGGAGTACGAAGCCAAAGGCGAAGTTGTAGCGATGCAGCCCATTCTGTGGAAGTCTGTGGGTGCCAAATAAAAGACACTTCGGGCATCATGCCATTGCCAACCGATTTATGAACTTTCGCCAATAGGCCTGCCCCCTATTATTTCCCCATCAGCCGCATCTGCTCCAAGATGTCGCTCTGGCGACGACGCATATAGGGTGAGGGAGCCTTTGAGCTGTAGCGCTTGGGATTGGGCAAGGTGGCGGCAATGAGGGCACAGTCGGAGCGAGTGAGCCCGTCGACCGACTTTCCGAAATGCTGTCGCGCCACAGCCTCGGCACCATAGATGCGCGGACCCATCTCTATGCTGTTGAGATACACCTCCAATATGCGCTCCTTGGGCCACAGCCACTCTATCAGCACCGTGTAGTAAGCCTCCACGGCCTTGCGTGCCCAGGTAGAGGTGCAAAAGGTAAATACATTCTTGGCGGTCTGCTGACTGATGGTGCTGCCGCCCCGCTTGCGCTTGCCCGTCTTGCGCTCTTCTATGGCATTGCCTATCTCCTTCCAGTCGAACCCATTATGCTGGTAGAAACGCTGATCCTCAGAGGCCACTACTGCATCGGCCAGATGGGACGATATCTGCTCCATCGGCACCCAATCGTGGTAAAAGGTCGTAGGTTCACCCTTCAGGGCTGCTTTCACTGCATTGGTCACCATGAGTGGCGTTGCTGGCACCGGCACATAGCGGTACAGTGCCACACTGCCTATGCTCAGCAGGAATAGAGCGATGAGAACACGGAGGATGAGGCGCATGGAAAGAATTCTGAACTATGAATGATTTCTATACATAAAGTCAAGCATCTATAGCGGCATGGAGTTCAGTCAAGCATGTTGCACATCATCTTTCGCTCATCGCTAAAAAACTACCGATAGTTAAAAAGATCATTTAATGACTTTTCTGCCATTGATGATATAGATACCATTGCCCAGACTCTCTGTTTCCAGTATCTTGCGTCCCGTGAGGTCATAGATAGTCGATTGTCCATTATTCAGTGGAGCCCAGGTGACAGCACTTCCTGTAGGCAAAACAACTCTAAAATCAAATGCTGCGTTGAAATCTTGGTTTAGGACATCTCCTAACAGTACAGAAGCATTCGGGAATGTAATCACATCCTCTGCGTAGGTGGCAGTCCCTCCTTCTGCATATTGATTGATGAAACAGCGATATCCCATTTGTGAGGATGATACTCCTACCGGGGTCGTGAGCAGTTTCACATCCTTAGGGTCGGTGATGTCGATGTAGATCCACCAGTCCAGAGTTTGGTCGATATAGGTGAACATTGAACTATAGGGATGATTCTTACCATATAGGTTGCGCAGGCCGATGATGTTCGGGTTATCGGCACGGCGATATGTCTGAACGCCCGCAATCGTTGACTGCCAGGGATATTTGTTGACCCAAGCACCATCTACCTCTTCCCACATCTCTCCATTGGGTATCAGCACAGAGCCGACGTGCTCGGTTACTGTAGACTCTCCAAGGTACTCCCATTCATAGGTACCATAATCCGGCTCTGCGTATGAATTCAAACTGGTGATGCCATAATCCAGAACCGCAGTTCCGTCAGCACCTATCGGGATGAGCACTACACGATATGTGCCCATTTGGGAACATGTGATAGAGACTGTGGTTTGGTCTGTTTCTTCATACACCAGATCTGTCACCGGATTGGCCGCATAAAGTGCTTTTACGGCAGATGCGCTCACACTTTCCCCCGGCGCAAGAGCCAGCTTGCGGTATTTCACGATAGGTGCCTCGAAGTTTACCGTCAATGTGGCTTCACCTCCTTCACGGCCAACATATTTACGATCCCAGGTGCAAGTGAATGCAGGAGGTGTCACACCCTCTATCTGCAAAGTGAATCCCATCTGGAAGCCAAACTGGTCACTGATATAGAAGAATGCGTTGGACAAGTCGATGAGGCCTGTTACGGGACGATAAGAACCTCTGTTGATAGAAAACAGGAATTCATCATAAGGGTCAGGCACGCCTTGCCCCTCTATCAGGGCTGTGTTGGTGGCATAGCCGGTGCTTTGTTTTCCGGCGGTGATAGTTGCTGTGGAGCTGTCGTAGTCTAGAATAATCTCCTTGGCATTGAAGATGCCGTTCAGACGCAACTGGTGTTTGGTCGGGTCGGCCTTGTCGGTGCGCTGGTCGATGGTGATAGGTTCCTTCCATTCCTCGATGGTTCCTTCGCCCCAATATCGGAGGTTTGACATCATGGCATCTTTGCCATTTGCCGTTACGGCAGTGCCCAATGTGGTCCACTCGCTCCATCCCTCCTCGGCAGGTTGATCCCCTTCGATGGCTACGATGGTGCCGAAGTAGCGCCAGGGTGCTGTTGCCTTATATGCCTCCAGGGCAATTGCAGGCACGTGCAGAGTCGCCTTTTGTTGGGATGAACCGAATACTCCATTGTCATAAGTGGTAGGTACTGTCTCGGAATAGCAATACACATCGTGCAGCTCAGGACAGTTGGAAAATGCTGTTTCAGAAATATTCTTCAAACTTTTTGACAATAGAACCACAGATTCTAATTTTTGGCAATGCCTGAAAGTATGCGAAGCAATTTCGGTTACACCCTCGGGGATGGTAACAGCGATGAGGCCACTGCTGGAGAATGCCCACGCACCGATGCTCG
Source organism: uncultured Bacteroidaceae bacterium (assembly GCA_964570685.1). Taxonomy (GTDB): domain Bacteria; phylum Bacteroidota; class Bacteroidia; order Bacteroidales; family Bacteroidaceae; genus UBA1189. The sequence goes on from CAZMZC010000002.1 coordinate 47,191, forward strand.
TCACACTTGTAGGAATGTTGATGGCGGTGAGGCTACTGCAACTTGAGAAAGCAGAATTCCCAATGCTCGTCACACCCTTTGGGAGGGTGATGGTCGTGAGGCTTTCGCAAATAGCGAAAGCATTGGTTTCGATCTTTGTCACACCTTCGGGTATATTGATGGCGGTGAGGCTGCTGCAGGAGTGGAAAGCTTGGACTCCAATGCTCGTCAATTGCGAGTTCTCGGGGAAGGTGATGGCGGTGAGGCTGCTACAAGACATGAAAGCAGAGTTCCCAATGCTCGTCACTTCCTTAGGGATAGAGATTTCGGTGAGGCTGCTGCATCCTGAAAAAGCAGTGTTCCCAATGCTCGTCAACTGCGAGTTTTCGGGGATGGTGACAGTGGTGAGGCTGCTGCAGGACTGGAAAGCACTCTCTCCAATGTTCGTTACCCTCTCAGGAATAGTGATGTCGGTGAGGTCGCTGCAATTTATAAACGCACGATACCCAATGCTTGTTACACGATACTCCACATCCAGGTAGGTCACTATGGAGGGAATGGCGATAGAACCGGAGTAATCGCTATGGTATCCATAGATAAGGTTCCCGTATTCGTATGTTACCTCGGCCTCCTTGGTTCCCGATGTCAAGTTATACCATATTCCATCAATTTCTATATGTTCTACTTGGGCATTTGCCAAGAATGGCATTAGCACTGCAAAGAACGAGAGTAATAGTCTTCGTGCTTGTTCTCTGTTCGTTTTCATAAACCTTAATTTTGCAACACTTGGGATTAATACTATATGCTCTTGAGAACATCTTGTCAATCAAGATTCTGTCATGTCAAAGGAACCGCTAAGTTAGTGTTGCAAGAAAAATCCTATGGCTTCCCTGACAGACAGGACAAAAGTACAAATAAAACCTGGAAAATTAACACTTCTCAATAGAATATTTTCAGTTGATCCTTGTTTTGCATAGAATAAGGTGCTAAGTGGTAGTAAATGAAAAGAGTTGCCGCGTGTGCAGCAACTCTTTACTCTTCACTTTTTCCTCTTCACTCAAATAATTCCTTGGTTGACCAGCTCTTCGGCCACGAGCTCCAGCTCGGCATACCAGTCCTCACCGAAGCGACGGACGAGAGGCTCTTTCAAGAACTTATAGAGGGGGAGGTTTTCTTTCTGCCCTTTGAGGACGGCTACCTTGCACACGTCCCAACGGTCGTAGTTGAGGGCACGGTAGGGACCATATTCACCCACACGGATGGGGTAGAGGTGACACGATACGGGTTTGTAGAAGGGCACGCGGCCTTGGCGGTAGGCCCGCTCGATGGCGCAGTAGCAGCAGCCACGCTCGTCGTAGCAGGTGAACACGCAGTCCTTGCCATTGACTATGGAGGTGACGAGTTCGCCGCTGGGGTCATAGTACGAGATACCCTGACGGTTGATTACTTCGCGTGCCTCGGGCAGCAGTTCGTCCCAGATCTCGGGCAACAGTTTCTCTACCTCCTTCACCTCGTCGGGGGTGATGGGGGCACCTGCATCGCCTTCGATGCAACAGGCTCCATGGCAACCCTCAAGGTCGCACAAGAACTTCTCTTTGAATACGTCGAATGATACGACTACGCCGTTGACTTCTACCATAGATTAAGATAAATAAGGAGACCCACCCCTTCCCTCCCTGTGAGGGAGGGGGATAAAGCCTCCGGATGATTATATTTTTTTCATTGGAAACGAGCCCCCTCCCTCACAGGGAGGGATGGGGTGGGTCTCCTTTATTAAATCAGCTGCTTTCCCGTCATCTCGGCCGGTACGGGCAAGCCCATGATCTTCAGTACCGAGGGAGCCACGTCGGCAAGGATGCCGTCGGCAGGCTGTACGTCCTTGTTCTCGGTAACGTAGATGAAGGGCACGGGGTTGAGCGAGTGGGCGGTGTTGGGCGAACCGTCGGCATTCACGGCATTGTCGGCATTGCCGTGGTCGGCGATGATGATAGCCTCGTAGCCGGTCTCCTTGGCTGCCTCGATAACGTCCTTCACGCACTCGTCAACAGCCTTCACGGCAGCCTCGATGGCGCTGTATACGCCGGTGTGACCCACCATGTCGCCATTGGCAAAGTTCACGACGATGAGGTCGTACTTGTCTTCGCGGATAGCCTCCACGAGCTTGGTGCGCACTTCGTAGGCGCTCATCTCGGGCTGCAGGTCATAGGTCGCCACCTTGGGAGAGGGCACGAGGATGCGGTCTTCACCGTCGAACGGGGTCTCGCGGCCACCGTTGAGGAAGAAGGTCACGTGGGCATACTTCTCGGTCTCGGCAATGTGGAGCTGCTTGAGACCTTTTGATGCTACGTACTCGCCGAGGGTGTTCTCCACGTTCTCCTTATCGAAGAGGATGTGTACGCCCTGGAACGATGCGTCGTACGGAGTCATGCAGTAGTACTGCAGGCCGGGGATGGTGTGCATGCCAGCCTCGGGCATATCCTGCTGAGTGAGCACCACGGTGAGCTCCTTGGCGCGGTCGTTGCGGTAGTTGAAGAAGATGACTACGTCGCCCTCCTTGATGGTGCCGTCGTAGTTGCTGTTCACGATGGGGAGGATGAACTCGTCGGTCACGCCCTCGGCGTACGACTCCTCTACAGCCTTCACCATGTCGGTAGCCTTCTTGCCCTCGCCATTTACGAGCTGGTCATAAGCCACCTTCACGCGCTCCCAGCGCTTGTCGCGGTCCATAGCATAGTAGCGGCCGATGATAGAGGCCACCTTGGCGCCACGCTCCACGAGCTGGCCGATGAATCCCGCACCGCTCTTGGGGTCGGTGTCGCGACCGTCCATGAAGCAGTGTACGTAGGTGTTGTCGATGCCATACTCACCGGCGATGTCGATGAGCTTGAACAGGTGGTCGAGTGAGCTGTGCACGCCACCGTCAGAGGTGAGGCCCATGAGGTGGAGGTTCTTGCCGTTCTCCTTGGCATAGCTGTAGGCAGCTACGATCTCCTTGTTCTGCAGGATGCTGCCGTCGGCACAGGCGCGGTTGATCTTCACGAGGTCCTGGTATACCACACGGCCGGCACCGATGTTGAGGTGACCCACCTCGGAGTTACCCATCTGTCCGTCGGGCAAACCAACGTTCTCGCCGCTGGCCTGCAGCTGAGAGTGAGGATAAGTACTCATCAGATAGTCCCAATAGGGAGTAGGAGTGTTGAAGATAACGTCGCCCTTACCGTGGTTGCCGAAGCCCCAACCGTCCAAAATCATCAATAATGCTTTCTTTGACATACGATTGTTAGTTTATATGGTTTATATTCTTATTGTCTACGCTGCAAAATTACATAAAAACGCTGACATTATCAATGCATGCCACAAGAATAATGTTTTAATGAGGGGCGACAGGACTAAAGGGAGGTGCCATTTCTCACAATCGCATATGCCTTTTTCAAGAATCGCATGTGCGTTTTTCCGTATTTTTTCCGTAAACGCACTTCAAAAAAGCAAGTAGACTTGCTTTTTTTCGCTCGCCTTACACTAATTTAGCCTGCGGCGTAGGCAGAAATTAGGTGGCGGCTCGGAAAAATGCAAGTAGACTTGCTTTTTCGCTCGCCTTACACTAATTTAGCCTGCGGCGTAGGCAGAAATTAGGTGGCGGCTCGGAAAAATGCAAGTAGACTTGCTTTTTCGCTCGCCTTACACTAATTTTGCACCGAGTTTAAGGTATTAGTTTAATAATCATTTAATCAAGCAATACAGAAAGATGAAAAAATCGCTTTACACACTGCTGATGCTTCTCGTGGGTGTCACCACCATGAGTTATGCGCAGCAAGAGGCCTCTACCGTCACCGAATGGAACGGCAAGAGCAAACGACTGATGATGCGTGCCGACTCGCTCATCACCTTCAGCTACAAAGCTACAGAGAACGGCAAACTGTATATCTATGCCGACGACCAGAATGTCTCGGACAACGTGCACGTGAGCATCTGGGGCGGATGGTACCACGACGGCGCCTACGATGCCGACTCGCCCCTGCAGGAGGCGGGCAGCTACGAGAATGGCGTGGGCGTGTATGCCTGGATCAGAGTGTTTGCAGGCGACGAGATACGCTTCACCCTCTCCACACCCGAGGAAGCCGAAGGTGTCATGGCCATCTTCACGCTCAAGAGCCTCTTCTTCGGCGATGACATCAAGGGCGACACCTGGGAGCAGCCCATCGCCCTGACCCAAGGAACCAAGACGGCACTGCCCGTATACCAGAACTTAGACTCCGACTATCTGGACGACCTTAGCCATGCCACCTTCTGCCGCTTCGTGGCACCGAGCGATGGCGTGGCCAGCATCTTCACCAACCAGTACCTCATATATTATATAGAGGAGGAACTGTATGGAAGCACCGACCACCCGCTGCGGTATGCCACACAGGACATGACGACCGATGACCACGAATTTGTGGTAGAGAAGGACAAGGCGTATATCGTCATCGTACCCAACAGCCGCCCCGCCGAGGTCACCTTCAAGATGATCAGCAACCGACTGGGCGAGAACTGCAAGGCTCCCATTGAGCTGAAGGAATTTCCTGCCGTGCTCGACCTCGTGAAGGGCAACAACTTCTACCGCATCGACCTCAGCACCATCGGCGACAAGTACATCATGGAACTGAGCACCGCTGCCAATTGGAAGGGCACCATCACCTACTTCAACAACTGCGACTATGAGTCAGAGGAGCTGCTGCCTGCCACCATCAGCGGTACAGCCACAGCCTTCGTACACAACCTCGACCCGCTCTTCATGGACGGCGAACTTATCATCAACTTCAACGTGACCGACGTGGCCAGTGCCAATGATGCTGCTACGATTACCCTGCGCGAGGCAAAGGAGGGCGAGAGCTTCGACAAGGCTATGCCCATAGCGATAGGCGACAACGCGTTCAGCGGCGTGGCACGCGACTACTGGTTTGTGTACACCGCCGACAAGGATGCCGAGATATCGGTGAGCACCACGGGCACCCTCAAGCATATGCTCTACTCACGCGGCAGCGGCAACATCATCAATGAGTACAACGTATACCGCACCAACGAAGGGCAGTCGTTCTACTTCTGTGTGAGCACCACGGCCGAGGGAGCGGGTACCATCACCCTCACCGAGAAGGCCATCGAGGCAGGCGACTACTGCGATATGCCCATCACCTTCAGTCTGGGCGAGGACATCGTGATCAAGGACCGTGGCGACAACGCGCCCAACTTCCGTCTGTTCACCGCCGAGGAGTCGGGATTTGCCATCCTTACCACCACCTCCAAGGTCGTACTGGAAAACTACTGGAGCGTATATTTCCGTGGAGAATGCGGCGGCAAGACGTTGCAATACGAGACAAGCGAGACAACCAACTCCAAAGGCACCGTAACCTCACGCTCCTACAAGCTGCCCATATCGGCAGGCAACAGCTACATCGTAGATATCATCTCGTATGAAAACGGAGGGGCAGACATCATCTTCAAGACCGCCTTCGAGGCAGCCAGCCAAGGAGAGGTGTGCGCTACAGCCGTAGAGATTGAGACCTTGGGCGACACCATCAACCTTGCCTACGAGTTTGACGTGACCAAGTGGTACAAGTTCACTGCCGAGCAGACAGGATTCTACACCATTGCCGCCAAGCTGGGATATGCCGCCAATATGAAGACAAAGGTTGGCGACTGCGATGCCAAAGAGACCAACGCGAATACCGACGACAGCAAAGCCAACGCCTACATGGGTGGCTACAAGGCTGCAAGAGTATACGTGGAGGAGGGACAGACCCTGTACGTCTACACCAAGACCGGTAGCGAGAACGACAGCGAGCAGTTTGGAGCCAACTTCTACCTCGTAGCATCGTATGACGGAGCAGCCCGCCCCGGAGAGGTAGCGGTCGTAGCCGTCAAAGCCGAAGCCAACACAGAGTATACCGTGCTGCAAAACGATGAGAACGGCTATGAGCAGTGGTACACCTACACCATCCCCGCCAAGAAAGTGACCACCATCGTGCTGCACTACACGGCCAAGACAAAGTATATCACAAACAATCTCTCCCTCTACAAGGAGGATATGACGACAAGCATGAGCCGATGGAATGGAGATTTCACCCAAACGGACCTCGTCAACGAGGCAGGAGAGACCTACGGCAAGAGTATGGAGCTCCCTGCTGCCGACGAGGGACGCACCATCTACATCAAGGTGGGCACAGCCAATGCCAAATTCTATCCCGAGCCTGTAGTATGGAAGATTGAGGGAGATGATACGGACATAGAGGACATCACCGCCCCTCAGACCGATCACACCGTAATCTACGACCTTATGGGCCGCCGCGTAGTATCGCCCGGTAAGGGTATCTACATCATCAACGGTAAAAAAGTTGTGATTAAGTGAGAGCAGAGGGAAGCTTGCTTGCCTATGCCGAACGGGAACAACTAAAACGAAGTTAAGGTGGTGATCAAGTAACATCCAGCGTTTTCCACCAAGAGACAAAGAGGGTGTGCCTGCTTAGGACACACCCTCTTTCTATTCACTCAAACGACAAATAGGGGGTAAGCCGCTCAATGTCGGACTCGGAGAAGCCGTCGAGGAAGAGCAACTGGCGTACCGAGCGGATGTCCCCTTCGCGCTTGCGAAATTCCACGATGGCCTTTGCCTGATAGAAAGAGATATACGGATGTGAGCGCAACTGAGTCAGCGAGAGTTTGTTCACATTCAGCGTGGGTGCGGGTGGCGCACTCACATGCACCCAATCGCCCAAGTCCTCTGGCAGCACCTCAAGGTCGCGTAGTTGAACAATGCTATGATAGCCTCCAAGCCGTTCGCGATAGTCAACAATCATCTTGGCATATACAGGGCCAATACCCGGTATCTTCATCAACTCAGACGTATCTGCCCGGTTAAGGTCGACAAACTGTCCGGGCTTATACTTGGCACGCATATACTCAGCATAAGGGTGCTCACGCTGCATCGTATCGGAAGGGAGCATTATAGGCAAAGGTTCGGGCACACCAGCCAACGACTCCCCCTTGCTAAGTTCTGTAGGCTGAGGGATGGCTACATAGGGCTTCACACGAGCAAAGACCGAATCGTGCAATCCGTAGATACGCGCCAGATCTTCGGGTCGACGAAACTCACCACCCGCCTTACGATAGCGGAGGATATTCCTGGCCACACGTGGCGGCAATCCCACGGAGAGCAGTTCCAGCGAATCGGCTGTATTGGGATTGAAGGGACGAGGGTCGACCTTCACGATAGGCTGCTGGGGATTGGGCGATGCCAGACGTATTGCCACAGAGTCGGTGCCAAGCAGTACCGTTGCCACCTCACGATGCCACATGGGCTTCGTCCAAAGCAAAACTATGGCAACAACAATCAACGCAGCTAACAGAATGATAGCCCTACGGTCTTGTCGGGAGAAAGTGAACCAATCGCGCCACATAAAAGTTATGGTTTTATAGAACAAATGTAATTGATTATTCCTACCTTTGCAACGTTTTTCAGAACTTTATACGATGAGCTATATAAAAAAATATCCCCTCTCCATCATTATTATCGGTGTCATCCTCTTCCTCTCCTTCTTCAACCCGCCCGAGACACCGCTCAATCAGGTGACCAATATCGACAAGATTCTACACTTCCTCATGTATTTCGGGTTCTGCAGCGTGCTATGGTTTGAGTACCTCATGAGCCATGAGCACGGTAACGCCCGCCGCCTTATCCCTTGGGCCATCATCGCGCCCATCCTCTTCAGCGGACTGATAGAGATTGGGCAGCAGACCCTCACCCCTACCCGAGCCGCCGACTGGTGGGATTTCCTCTTCAACACCCTAGGCTGCCTTGCAGCTGTTCTGTTCAGTCAACTTGTCACACGCCGTGTGGTGAGATGTTGGAAAGCCAAAAGAGAACAACGCACAAGTTCATAGACCGCAGGGAGAGTATAGAAATCGCATGAAAAACTTTGTTATTAGGAAATATCACACTATATTTGCAAGGCAAATCACACACTCGATACCGATAAGAGAAGCACACACACTGGCACAACATCATTATTTAATCTTAATAAAAAATTTATCTATGAAAGTAAAACACATCCTTTCCGTAGCATTGGCTGCACTGCTCATGACTGGCGGTCTCAATGCACAATCACTTTCACCCTCTACCAAGACCCATTGGGACAAGGGTACGCTTGTAGTAGAAACTCCCGAGCGCCCTGCCGGACAGGAGCATGCACTCGGCCTCACAGCTCCTAAGCTTGAGACCGTACGCGTAGGTTTCGTAGGCCTCGGCATGCGCGGTCCTGGTGCCGTGACACGTTTCTGCCACATCCCCGGTGTAGAAATCGTTGCCCTCTGCGACTATGAAGAGGCTCGCGCCGAAGCTTGCCAGAAGTCTCTGCGCGATGCAGGTCTGATGCCTGCCGACATCTATTTTGGCGAAAAGGGCTATGAGGAGCTTTGCAAGCGCGACGACATCGACCTCGTGTACATCGCTACCGACTGGAACCACCACTTCCCTGTAGCAAAGTTTGCCATGCAGAACGGCAAGCACGCAGCTATTGAGGTTCCTTCAGCCATGAACCTCGAGCAGTGCTGGGAGCTCATCGACCTCGCTGAGCAGACACGTCTCCACTGCTTCATCCTCGAGAACTGCTGCTACGACTACTATGAGATGAACGCACTTGCTATGGCTCAAGACGGCGTGTTCGGTGAGATTATCCGCGCCGAGGGTGCCTACATCCACGGCCTTGAGTGGTTTTGGGACTACTATTGGAAAGACCCCAACGACAATGACAAGGACAACCTCCACTGGCGCATGAAGTACAACATGGAGAACCGTGGCGACGTATACGCTACTCACGGCCTCGGCCCCGTTGCCCAATGTCTCGACATCCACCGTGGCGACCGCTTTACTACACTCATTGCCATGGACACCGAGAGCTTCGTAGGTAAGGAATGGGTAGAGAATAAGACCGGCAAAGAATGCAAGGAATTCCGTAACGGTGACCACACCACTACACTTATGCGCACTGCAAAGGGTAAGGTGGTTGAGATTCAGCACAACGTAATGACTCCCCAGCCCTACAACCGCCTGTTCAAGCTCACCGGTACCAAGGGCTATGCCACCAAGTATCCTACTCCCGAGTATGCACTCTTAGGCGAGGTGTTCAAGGGTACCGATGCCCCCCAGGTAGACAACCTCAACGCTCACGGCTTCATCAACGCCGAGCAGAAGAAGGCTCTCGAGAAGAAGTACTACCACCCCATCCTCACCAAGTATGGCGAGAAGGGTCGCGACATGGGTCACGGTGGCATGGACTACATTATGGATGCACGCCTCGTGTACTGTCTCCAAAATGGTCTTCCCCTCGACATGGACGTATACGACATGGCCGAGTGGTGCTCACTGGCCGAGTTGGGAACACTCTCAATGGACAGCAACTGCGCAGCTGTGACATTCCCCGATTTTACCCGTGGCCACTGGAACGATGCTAAGGGTTACAAGCACGCTTATGCTCCCGCTGAGGAAGAGGCTATCGCAGAGGCTAAGGCCGAGGCTTACACCGCCGCGCAGAAGGCTGCTACTGCAGCTTGCAACCTTTGGGCACTCTACGACAATGTGAAGAATGCTGCTGATGCCAAAGCTAAAGCCAAGGCCCAGAAGGCATACGACCGTGCTGTTGTAAAGGCCGAGAAGCAGATTGCAAAGGCACTGAAAGCAAAGAAATAACCCTACCCTATTAGGTCACAGACAGTAAAGGCAGTTCCATACGGAGCTGCCTTTATTAGTACATATCTTACGGCGGTAAGATGTAAAAAAAGAAGCAGGCTCCCCGCTGCATTGGAGCCTGCTTCGACGTAAGATGTGAGTTGTAAGATTAACGCAGCGGTCTTTTTTCTTATTTCACTTCCCAAGTATCGTTGGTAAGGAGGAGTTCCTCGAAGGTGTGGTAGGGTTTCTTGCCTTTCACCTCGGCAATCTGTGCCTCTACCGCCTCATCGTAGGTGGGTGCCTCCACGTCGCGGATGACACCAAGGGCGATGGGGAAGTCGGGACCCTCCATGAGGGCGAGCTTGAGCTGCAGGGTGTTGTCCTCACAGTGGGCGTCGTGTACGAGGATGTCGTCGAGGGTGATGCCGTTCTCGCCGATTTTCACCACCTTGAGGCCGAAGCCCTCCTGCACGAGTCCGTACTCGTTGTCAACGCCGAACACCATGGGCTGTCCGTGGCGTAGGTAGATGGCGTTCTTGGCTCGACCCTCCTTATTGTATACGCTGTCGTGGGTGCCGTCGTTGAAGATGACACAGTTTTGCAGTATCTCGCACACCGAAGCGCCCTTATGGGCGTGGGCTGCCTTGAGGATTTCGATGGTGCCGGGGGCATCGGTGGCTACGGCGCGGGCAAAGAAGTGGCCGCGGGCACCGAAGCAGAGCTCGGCAGGGCGGAAGGGGTCTTCCACGGTGCCGTAGGGGCTGGACTTGCTCACGAAGCCGCGCGGACTGGTGGGCGAGTACTGACCCTTGGTGAGGCCGTAGATGCGGTTGTTGAGCAATATCATATTGAGGTTGATATTGCGGCGGTTGGCATGGATGAAGTGGTTGCCACCGATGGCGAGGCCGTCACCGTCGCCGCTCACCTGCCACACCGACAGCTCGGGATTGGCCACCTTGCAGCCTGTAGCGATGGCGGCAGCACGTCCGTGGATGGTATTCATGCCGTAGGTATTCATGTAGTGGGGCAGGCGGCTCGAACATCCGATACCGGATATCACGGCGATATTGTGCGGAGCAACGCCTATCTCGGCCATGGCCTTGTGGAGGGCGGCGAGGAAGAAGTGGTCACCGCAGCCGGGGCACCAGCGCGGCTGACCTTTCTTGTAATCTTGTGCTGTATACTTTGTTTCCATAGTGTTACTCCTCCATCATTTTGGTGAATACGTTGATAAGCTGGTTTGTGGAGAAGGGCTGTCCCTTTACTTCGTTGTACTGGCAGGGGACGAAGCCGTCGACCTTCATGCGCAACCATGCAGCCAGCTGACCGGCATTCTGCTCGGCCACTACTACCTTCGGATACTTGAGCAGTACCTCGGCAGTGTTCTTGGGCAGCGGATTGATGTACTTGAAGTGTGCGAGAGCCACCTTCTTGCCTGCGGCACGCATCTCGTCCATCGCGGCATGCAGATGCCCGTAGGTGCCGCCGAAGCCTACGATGAGCAGGTCGGCATCCTCGGCATCGCCCTCTACCACGAGGTCGGGCACGGGGATAGCGTCTATCTTCTGCTGGCGCAGGCGGGTCATCAGGTCGTGGTTCTCGGGGTCGGTAGAGATGGCACCTGTCTTGTTGTCCTTCTCCAGACCGCCGAGGATATGCTGGAATCCTTCGCGTCCGGGCACTGCCCAGTAGCGTACACCACTCTCCTCTTGGCGCTGGTAGGGAGTCCATGTACCCTTGAGTTCTTCGGGCACGTAGGGCGGATTGATGGGAGCATACTCCGCGAGGCAGGGCAGGCGGAAGGCACCCGAACCGTTGGCCACGAAGGCATCGGTGAGCAGCACCACGGGAGTCATGTGCTCCAGGGCTATCTTGCTGGCCATATAGGCGGCATCGAAGCAGTCGGTAGGTGATGTGGCGGCCAGCACCGGCATGGGCGACTCGCCATTGCGACCGAAGAGCACCTGCAGGAGGTCGGTCTGCTCCGACTTGGTAGGCAGTCCTGTGGCAGGTCCACCGCGCTGCACGTCGAGCACCACGAGGGGCAGCTCCATAATGACAGCGAGGTTCATCGCCTCAGACTTGAGGCAGATACCGGGGCCCGAGGTAGAGGTCACGGCCAAGGCTCCGGCAAACGAGGCACCTACGGCAGAGGCGCAGCCGGCAATCTCATCCTCGCACTGCACGGTGGTCACGCCTAATGACTTGTGCTTGGATAGCTCATGCAGCACATCGGTAGCCGGTGTGATGGGGTATGAGCCGAGGTAGAGCTTCAGGCCTGCCTTCTCGGCAGCGGCGATGAAGCCGTAGGCCGTGGCCTTGTTGCCCGTGATGTCCATATAGCGGCCCGGCACCTTGTGCTTGGTCTCTACGCGGTATACGTTGGTTGCCGAGCTGTGGGTATTGTGACCGTAGTCGTAGCCAGCCTGGATAACTTTGATGTTGGCCTCAGCCACGGCGGGCTTCTTGGCAAACTTCTCGCGCAAGTAGTTGAACGCTACCTCAAGGTCGCGGTCGAAGAGCCAGCATACGAGTCCGAGGGCAAACATGTTGCGGCACTTGAGCACCGCCTTCGTCTCCATGCCACTATCGGCGAGGCAGTCCTTGACCATCTGTGTGATGGGGCATGCGATGACGCGGTCGGCATCAATACCCATCTCGGCCAAGGGGTCGTCGGTAGCGAAGGCAGCCTTCTTGAGGTCGCCGGGACCGAAGGAGTCGGTATCTATGATGATGGTGGCATCGGGCTTGGCATAGCGGTACTGTGTCTTCAGTGCCGCAGCGTTCATGGCTACCAGCACGTCGCACAGGTCGCCCGGTGTATACACCTTGCCCGAACCGATATGTACTTGGAATCCCGACACGCCCGTAAGGCTTCCTTGCGGGGCACGTATGTCGGCAGGGTAGTCGGGGAAGGTACAGATGTCGTTACCTACGGTAGCCGATACGGTAGAGAAGATGTTACCCGCCAGCTGCATACCGTCGCCCGAGTCGCCCGAGAAGCGTACGATAACCTCGTCGCGCTCTTTTACGATGATTTGTTCACTCATTTTTCTATTTCAATCAAAATACAGGGTGCAAATTTCGGTATTTTTGCTGAATAATGAAACATATTGTCCCATTATTTCACCATCCACACCCTACTTCTTGAAGGTGACCCCCTCCACGTGATTGCCAACGTAGATGGGCACAAAGTCGGCTGTCTGGTACCACTTGGGTTTGCCAGGCATGTCATCGTAGATGGGACGACCGTTGATCTTGAGACCCTCAAAGGTGATGTTCTTTACCTTGCGCTGCTCGTTGTAGCCGTTGATGACCGACATATAGGGCTGCTCGCCGTAGTAGCGAATGTTGCGGAAGGTGACGTTCTCGACTCCACGACCAGGGGCGGTGCAGTACTTGGCATTGTGGCTCACCTTGACGTGGAGCAGGCTCCCCTGATGGATGTTCTCGATGCGGATATTGTCGAAGAGCACATCCTTGACGTAGTTGTTGTCACCGCAGTTGATGGCCATGCAGCCCTGGTAGTCGACCTGGGGTTCGCTCTGGCAGATGATATCGATGTTCTCATACACGAGCCCCACGATGCTGTCGGGGTGCTCCGAATTGCCGTGTATGCCGATGAAGATGGGGTGTGCCACATCGGCCCAGAGGGTGGCGTTACGCATGCGCACGTTGCGCACCGAACCGGTGAAACCCTTGCGGGTGGCATAGGCGGTGGTGCAGTCGTCCGAAGTGCGGCAGAAGACGCGGTCGTAGAGCACGTTCGACGAGGCAAACACATTGAGTCCGTCGCCCCATGAGGGGTGCGAGATACAGCGCACATCGTGCAGCGTCACGCCGTCGCTACCGCCTACAGGGCAGGTGTTGAGGATGAGGCCGTCGATGCTGACGTTCTTGCTGCGATGCACATGGCAGCCTTCGTAGCCATTGGCAGGGCGAGCCACGCCACGGCCTACGATGCTCACGTTCTCGGCATCTTCGATGGCAAAGGTTCCCGTGAAATAGGAGCCTCCAGCAAGGTATACGGTAGTATTGGAGGGAACAGCAATGCTCTTGTCGGTATAGTAGCCGGGAGCATAGCTGATGAACTGACGACCTTGACGGCGTGCTTCGGCCTCGGCCTCAGCCTCGGTCACCGGAGGACGCGAGGTGAAGAGCAGCAGGTTGTCGGTGATGCAGCCGTCAAACTCCACGCTCACGTTCTCGGGTTGGAAGAGCAGGAACTGCACCACGGAGTCGTTCACTACGTTGGCAATGGTGCCTCGGTAGTCGGGGCGGATGCGTGCAGTAGTGTACTTCTTGTTCTTGCATACGACACGTACGTATACATCGCCCGTGAAGTCGAAGAAGGCATAAGAAATCTGCGTCACCCGATGCTTGTTGTCGCCGATGGGAGCGTTCACCTTGGCCATGTAGGTATCAATCTTGGTCCACTCCTCCACACCGCGCGGACGGACGAATACATCGTAGTCGCTCTTCAAGGGTGCGCCCTCAGGAGCAGGATAGGTATATATCGAGTGCAGCTTGGCACCCTCCTTCACGCCTGGCACGTTCAGCGTACGGCTCTTGCCACGGCGCTCGGCCTTATCTTGCATGGCCAGTACCTTCTTGGTGTAGGGCATCTTGAGTCCGAGACGTTTCACATAGTGGTTGTAGGGCAGTTCGTAGATATCCCACACCTTGCCGCGCCCCATAGAACCAGGTTCTGTCCAGTCGTTGTAGAGGCCCGTACAGTCGGTCCACTGTTCGAAAGGCACCTCATGCCCGAGGTTGTAGCGTGCGGTATACTCGAAGCCCTGCATCAGGCGGTTGTCGAGCGCTCCCCACAGGTCGTCGCCCTGCTCCCACGCCATCTCGCAGGTCTGCGCCAAGGCTTCAAGTCCCAGTTGGGCATGTCCTTGGTCGCGCCCTGTCTCCTGGCATTGGCCCGTCGCGCTGATATACTTGGGCAGCGAGCCATTGTCGTTGGCATGGAGGTAGTAGTCGATGGCTGCACGGTAGATGGTGCTATCCTCGAGGAAGATGCCACACGCCATGCGGCAACGGTTAACAATGGCACCCCAGTTGCCGTTGGCGTAGGGGCTGTCGGCCTCAAACTTATCTATCGTAGGCAATATGGCACGGCGCACCATAGCATCCCACTCGGGCGTACGGTGATCCTTCATCAGCGTCATCGCCCTCACGAGGTCGAAGGCCTGGATGGTGCAGAGCGGCGCATCGTGTCCGTCGAAGCGCTGCAACGTCTGTGCATAGGCATTGATGATGGCTACCGAGGCGGCCTCATCGCCTGCCACGGCGAGGTCGTGGGCAGCACGCATATCGCGCTCGCTGCCCCCTTTGGTGCGACGATGCTCACCATCGCGTGCCACGATTTCGTAGGGGCCTGCCATCTTGTACTCCTTGGCCTGTTGTGCATATACCGCCATGCTACCCATGAGCAGTGCGGCAAGTAGGAATCTTCTTATCATACGGTTTATTTTTGTAGTTTCTTCATTCTGAGCAATGCCTCTATATAGTAGTAGTCGGCATAGATGATGCTGGCGTCGATCTCGCTTCCAGCCGGGTGATGACCTGTGGCGTGACGCAGGAAAGCCACGCTGCTCTCTCCGCACTGATAATGGGGCGTGCTGAGGTCGGCCAGCATCTGCTCGGCATGGGTGAGGTAGCGCTGTGCATCGGTGTCCTCCACATAGCCGGCAAGCTCTATCAGCGCCGAGGCCACGATGGCTGCTGCCGAGGCATCCTTGGGCGCAGCCACGCCACGCGGGTCGTCCATATCCCATAGGGGGATGTTGTCGTCGCTGGTGGCGGCCAGGCGTTGCAAGTAGCAGTCGGCCACCTTGCAGGCATGGGCAAGGAAACGCTCGTCGCGGGTGAAGCGGTACACCATGGTGTAGCCATAGATGGCCCACGCCTGTCCGCGGCTCCACATCGACTCGTCGCTATATCCCTGATGCGTACACCCACGGATGAAGTCGCCCGTGAGCGTGTCGTATACCGCCACATGGTAGCACGAGCCGTCGGGGCGGAAGTGGTGCTGCATGGTGGTCTCGGCATGCGCCACGGCCAGGTCGTGCAGGTGGCTGCCGCCTCCGTTTCCGGCTGCCCAGAAGAGCAGCTCGAGATTTATCATATTGTCCATGATGGTGTTATGCCCGCCATAGTCGCCCACATGGCGCGGCCACGAGAGCATGGTGCCCACGGTGGGGCTGCACAGCGTAGCCAGCGTGTCGGCAGCGCGTAGTGCCACCTCGCGGTAGTGGGGATTGCCCGTCAGCTCGTACCCCTTCAGGAAGGAGTTGATGACGATGAATCCCAGGTCGTGGTCGTAGGCAGGGCGAGAGGCCATATATTCCAGCGAGGCGGTATATTGCTCGGCCTCATGGCGCAATGCCTCGTTGCCGGTATGGTCATAGGTCATCCACAACACTCCCGGCCAGAAGCCCGAGCACCACTCCTGCGGAATGGCCTCACGGCAGTTCCACCCCTCCTGGGTGTCGCCGGCAAGGATGTTGCGCGGCATCATGGCATAGTCACGCGGCTGCAAAGCCTCCAATGCCCGCTCCACCTGGCGGGCACAATAGTCGAGCGCCTCATCGGCATCGAAGTTTGGCGTTTTGGATGAACACGAAACCAATATCAGACAGGCCAACAAGACTTTCAGCGTGGAGATTCTAATATGTGTCAACATACTTGTTTCAACTATGTAAAAATCGCACCTGCGATTCCGAAAAATGGGATATGCGATTTCACGGAATGGGACATGCGATTTCGGAGAAACGCATGTGCGATTTTCAGGTGTTTGTTATGGTTTATTACCGATTTGCGAAGTGAATAGCTTACGAACCTCAACAGTGCCGTCGGTATATACCGTATGGCGGATAACGATACCGGAGCGGGGCTGTGCGAGACGTTGTCCGTCCAACGTGTAGTATTGTGTTGTTAGAGGCGTGCTGGCAGTAGATGGAGGTAGCACGCTGTGTGTATTGCCGTCGATAGCAATGAGCTCAAAAGGGTAGTCAGTGGGTTCCTCAGAGGCTGCATAGTTGATGGTGCCATCGGCATCTACCGCCCAACAGATATTGCCCGAAGTGCCATTGTTCTGTATGGAGAAATAATCGGTGCCTTTAGCCCCCTTGAAGCGGAAGGGGCGCAGGGTGGTAGACTTCATCAGTCCCTCCTTGTTGAGGTAAAGGCTGTCGGGCAAGCTGATAAAATTGTAGCGGGAACTCTTCTCCTCGAACAGCCACACCTGCCCGTCGGCCACTTGGGTGGTATCGGCATTGGCCACGAGCGGAGCGAGATAGGCCGTACCATCCTTCTCGCGGGGCGAGGTGAGGTAGGTATCGGTATAGCGGTGGCGGATGAGATATTCTCCCACCGCGGGTGTGCGGTAGGTACGGGCGCCCTCGCTGACGAAGAGGCGATAGGTGAAAGTGTAGGTGGTGTCGGTACGGATATAACTCACGGGATACTCCTCCGAGGTGTCGATTGAAGCAATAGTAAGGGTCTTCGCATCGGAGCCGTCGGGCCACTGCCAGGTGCCGCGCAACAGAGCTGGCGCGTAGGGAGCCAGCACGATGCTGTCGCCCTCCTCCACCACAAGGGTATGGGTGTCGGTATGGGTGGTGCCGTTGACGATGATGTCGGGGCGCAGGTGGCGCACCTTGATGGTGAAGGTGACGCTGCTCTCGCAGCCACCCTGGTTGGTGAAGGTAGCGGTAACCTCGGTGTCCTCCTTGATGCTGGAGAGCGTGATGGATGAGCCACTCTTGCCGTTGCTCCAGCTGTAGGTGCCCCAGCCGCCAGCATCGGTCACCGTAAGGGTAGCAGTGCCGCCATAGAAGACCTCGGCCTCAGCACCCTGTGTAGTCACATCGCCCACCTTCACGGTGGGAGTGAGTGTGGTGCCCTCGCAGTCGCCCTCCACGGCGAGGGAGAAGCAGAGCTGGCTCTCCACACCAGCCGCATTGGTGTAGGTGACACGGTATATGTAGCTGCGGTCGGTAGTTACGGTGATGTCGCGGGTCGTCTCGCCCGTATTCCACTGCCACCGGCCGCTATCCTCCTCTCCCTCGGGGAGCTGGGGCATGAGCTTCACCGTCTGCCCCTTGGGCAGTGAGGTGCGGTTGTTGATGGTGAAGGTATTGATAAGTCCGCCCAATTCATTGTGGGCGATGACGTTACCGTCGATATTACCTATAGCCTTCTCTACGGAGATACTGGGTACAATACCAGAAAAGGCGCCACTATACTCCATCTTCGGAGTGAGCTCGGTAGGCACCCTGTCAGCAGAGGCGATACCGTCGTAGGTGTTCATCAGCACCGAGTAGCCCAGGTGGTCGTAGCCACCGCTGGTAGAGCCCTGTCCGCCCGCATCGATACCCATCTCATTATAGGCCTTCTTGGAATAGGGCATCTCCACGCCCTTGATGCCCTCGTAGTGCCCGATGACGGTACCCCAATAGGGACGCATCTGTGCACCGAGAGCAGGCTCAGTCATTATCCAAGTGCGGCTGTCGGTATAGTAAAGGCCGTTGGTGCCATAGTGGTAATTGGTCCATGGCAGGTTCTCCACACTCTGCGTCTGCGCCGCCACATATTCGATACCTGCAGCGAGGCGGTGGTCCATATAGGCAAAGAGGTCGTCGCCCTGGTTCCAGCCCACCTTGGCAATGTCGATGGCGAGGCCGAGCGCCATAGCCGAGTGTCCCACGTCGCGCCCGCTCTCCTGCATCTGCCCCATACGGCCATAGGCTCCCGTCTCGAGGTCGGTCTCTACGGTAGTCACCACCAGGTTGCCGAGATATTCGGTGAGACCGTCGTTCTTGATGGGCACCTCAGTGCGTGGGTCGGTGAAGGTACCTACCTGATCGTACTTGAAGTACGACATACCTTGATTGTAGATATACACATCGTCGCACAGCACGCCTATACTGACGAGGGCAAGTACGTTGCACAGTCCCCAGTTGCTCCAGTAGTGCCCCGGTGCCTGCCACCACTTGCCACTGTTCTCCCATGTGCCATTGCGTCCACGCAGGAAGCCGATACATTGCGGATACCACACATCGAGCATCCAGCGCTTGAAGGCTACGAAATCCTCATCGGCCCATCCCTCGTAGTCGCGCATGAGTTCGGCTGCTTGGGCAAACTGGTAACCGTAGAGGCCCGCAGCAAGGGCATAGTTGCTATCGCCACCGACAGCCTTCGTGGTGCGTGCCCACTGGTTGAGCACCGCTACGGCATGGCGTGCGTGTGCCTCACTGCCGTCAATCTTCCAGCGCAGCGCGTTCTGGTAGGCGATGGTGGCGCCACGGGCCGCATTGATGTAGTTCTCCCCCACTCCACCACCACGTACGATAGTCTCCACGGGGTAAGTCGCAGCATTCGACTGTGCATAGGCAGCACTCTTCAAGACATCGTAGGCTGCGGTAACGCGCTCGTCACCTTCGGCCAACTGCTGCCGTATGCGGGCAAAGTCCTCTTCGGTATGCAAGCCGCCCGGATGGCGGAAACCGCGGTCGGTGTCGTAGGCCGACTGCGAAGTTGCAGAGAATGCCATGCACAGCATCGCACAAAGCATTGCGGGACGTCTGAGAACAATTGTCAAGATCTTGTTTTTCATAACTTTTTATTATCTAAAGATTACCTTATCCACCAAGACCCGTCCATCATCGAGGCTACGTTTACGGAGAGTAATGCCCTGAGGAGCTATCGTACGTACGCCACTCAGCGTATAATACTCGGTGGCAATAACAACAGAGGTAGCTGTCATATCCTCAATGGCCGCATCTTCGGTGCTCTCAAGACAAAAGATATAGGCGGGAGTGGCAGAGGTGTTCATCTTGTCGTAGGGCGACTTCCAGGTGTATGAGCCTGCCCAGTAGAGGCCGTCGCTGCGTAGGATACAGCAAGCCTCATCCTCCAAATTGTACTTGTAGAAGGTAAAGGTATGCACCGCTGTGGTGTCTGCACCTGGGAGCACATAACCGTCGAGCGTCATATAGCCATCCTCGGAGCTGATGACAGTGGCCGAGGTGCCATCATAGGGCTGGGCGAAGGTGAACTCCTGCTTGTATACGGAGAGGTCTATACCGTTCTTCTCGGCATCGGCAATGATAGTCGCCGAGTCGGCTACAGCAGCGTAGTAGTGGTTGCCGGCAGAGTTCTTCTGGGTGATGTACTTCTCGGTACCGTCCAACCGAATCTTGTATCTACCGGTCACAATTACCTCGAACGGTATGCGTGAAGCGATGAACTGGCCTACCAGAGCCTTGATATCGATAGCCCACTTGTCATATACGGGCTGTGTGCTGCTGGCTGCAGCGATGAGTGCCTTCGCTTCTGCTACAGCCTCACCCAAAGCCGTATATACAGAAACCGAATACTTGCCGCCATCAACACCCACACTATCCTTGTAGACATTCATCACACTGTCGGCGTATGCCACAGCCTCGACCAATGCGGTGGGGTCGCCCGCACCATAGGGATCGTACAGGTCTGCACCGATAGCCTTGACGGCAGCGACAGTAAAGAGCGAATCTTCATTGGCACGTGAGCATACTACAAGACGTGTCACCTGTGTGCCCGCACTGCTATTGCGCCCCGTGGTATAGCAATCCTCCTCGAAGGTGATGCGGTCACCAGCCTGGAGGTTGGCATAGAAGTCCAGCTCGACGGGAGCCTTACCGCCCTGTCCGTCGTTTGCCACGCTACCATATTCCTTGGCAAAGATATACTCCTCCTTGGACACCATGGTGTTGCCAGCCTGCAGGTATCGGCTGCGTATCCACAAGGGATTCTCCACTTTCGGATTAGGATTGGGACGATAACATGCAAACTCAAACTTATATACTCCTGCCTCAGGAGCTACAAACACATAGGCGGGGCTATGGGCCGTAGTGGGATGCAGGTTACCGTCATCTGATATATAAAGCCAGTCACCGGTACCCTTGTACCATGCAGCAATATCGGCACTGCCATACTTGCTACTATAGTCGTGGTTGGCAAAGAGGTTATATACACCTGCTGCCACATCGTACCAACTGAACTCCCACGGCTCGCCTACATTGGTAGCCATAGCTTCGGCATCTACCGTAATAGCACCGGTCGCATTGTCAGTGGTGATGAGCTGATAGTTCCCTTCACAAGAATAGTCGATAACCTTCTGCGAAAGCAGCAAGAGACGCCAAGCCTCATTGAGGCGGTCAAGATAGTTCTTATAATTAAGGTCATACAGCAATTCATCCTCAGACAAGGCTACGATATCTCCTATGACGGCCATCAAAGCATCGTATTCCTCCCGTCCATACTCGCCAAAGCCTTCTCCTACCGGCATGTCGATGGCTTGAGTCTCATAGTCATCAAGTACAGTCCACAGTTTTTCTACCTCATCCTGACCGTAAGCATCTACATACCCTTCCGTAGCAATAGCGGTAGCAGCATCCACCTTCTCTATAGCAAGGTTGCGATAGAATGTACGGCTCCACCAGCCGTGTCCCCAGTCGCCACCAGCACCGTCCATCTTGGCAGTATTGACCTCAAAGGAAACCTTGTCACCTGCCTTGGCGCTGAAAGCCATCGTAAAGTCGACAGGGCTCTGCGCCACAAACTTCTGCATGGCACCACCGGCAAGGTTACCGCTCACACCATCATAATCGGGGTGCATACCGGTCACACTTCCGTAATTGAATGCCAATCCCATATCGGCGCCCTTGTCCTGCGCATCAAATGCATAACGGAATCGGGGCACGATGTCAAGTGATGCAGTCCATGTATCACCATCCTCACGTATCACCGTACCGTCGACCTTGTAGTAACCATCCTCAGGCACCGTAAAGGTGATGACCGAAGTGTAACTGTCGTTACCCATCACCTCATAGCCAAAGCCCTCGCGAGGGTCTTGAGCTACATAGATAAAGCTTTCCAGACTATTGGTACGCACGGGATTGGTAAACTCAAGGTCACACCATGCCCAACGCACGTTGCTGGCCCAAGTGAACTCGCCGGCAGGCTCCACCCCATCAAATTCGGTAATGAGCTGCCCGCCCACGCGCTCGGGCTGATAAATATCCAGATAGTTACAGGTACTCTTGTCAGTATAGGTCGCGAGCTTGCTATACGTACCCGTAGCATAAGTATATTTTTCAAAACTCCACTGATCGCCGCCACCCGCAGCGAAGGTTTCAGCACTCAGGTCGGTAAGGCGGTAGCTCTGCGCCGACAAAGCTGCCGACACGACCAAACTAAAGAGTAAACTTGATTTTCTCATAGTCATTCTGTTTTAATTTAAAATATTTTTTTTGTCAATTTATTTGAAATACGACGCAAAAATAATAAAAAAACAATAAAAATCAATATATATGAATCTTTTTATGGCTCTAGGCCTTACAAACTCCTATGAGGAGTCAAAAAACAGTGCTGACGTTGACTTGGACTTCTCTAACGATAACGCTGACGATAACGTTAACCTCTGCGCTTCGCTTGAAACTCCCTCCGCTTCGTTACACTTCGCTCGTCCATACTCCGTCGTGCAGAGCACTGCACTCCCCTCACTCGGCACGGCTTGGCATTCAGCCAACCCTCTAAAGACCTCGTTCGCTATTAACAGAGGGACTGTTTTTTTCAGTTACTCCTTCCACGGCTTCTACACTATCCCTCTGTTTAACCAGTCAACTCAGTCTAGGAATAAGCCTTAAAACGCTTTATATATCAATCCATTTTGGTACAACCTTGTACCAAAAAAAGTACATGCATGTACCGCGCGTGGTGCATGCATGTACTTTTTTAGATTAATAGCAGCGAGGGATAGTGCAGAAGCCGTGGTGTGCTAGAAGTCAAACAGGTCGCTCATGCCGAGCAGGCCCTCGTGTGAGGCTGTGTACTCGGCGGCGAGCACGGCACCGAGGGCAAAGCCACGACGGCTCTTGGCATCGTGGGTGATGGTGATGCTGTCGGCTTCGGAGTCGTAGCGGATGGTGTGTATGCCCGGTACTTCGCCTTCGCGGATGGAGCTTACGGGCAGCTCGTCGGGGGCACATTCGGTAGTGCCGGTGAGGGTGCCATCGGCTGCGAGCAGTGTGCCTGGCACCCAGGAGTGCTTGCGGTCGAGGTTCTCAAGGATACCTTCGGCAAGGGTAATGGCTGTACCACTGGGGGCATCGAGTTTATGTACATGGTGTGTCTCGCTCATGCTGACGTCGTACTCGTCGAAGCGGTTCATTATTTTGGCCAAGTGCTTGTTTATGGCAGCGAATATGGCTACACCGAGACTGAAGTTGGATGACCAAAAGAGTGTCTTCCCGCCCTCCTTGCATAGTTGGCGCACCTCGTCGGCATGCTCCTCAAGCCAGCCTGTGCTACCCGAGACTACCTTGACACCGGCTGCAAAGGCTTTCATGTAGTTGTCGTAGGCTACCATGGGGTTGGTGAACTCAATGGCTACATCGGCACTGCGGAATGCCTCGGAACCGAAATCGTCCTGATTGTCAATGTCGATGATGCTCACAATCTCGTGACCCCGCTGCAGGGCTATCTGTTCTATCATACGGCCCATCTTGCCGTAACCTATCAGTGCTATTTTCATTTTGCTTATGTAACGTCGTTAGTCTTAGTCTTATAATAGAAGGGTAGGGGGTGTCTATGCCTGCATCTTGCGCTTGCGCACTGCACGGAATACGGAGAATGCTATCACAAATAGGATGGTGGCATACATGATACCGATGCAAATGAGCGCGATGGTGTCGCCACGCTTGGCACTGTCGGGGGCGAACTCCATATGTATGGTATGCTTGCCTGCAGGAACGTTGATGGCACGCAGCATGTAGTTGACACGGTAGATGTCGGCAGGCTCACCATCTATGGTCGCCTTCCATCCATAGGGATAGTAGATCTCTGAGAATACGATGGTGCCTGGCTTGCCTGTTGTATACTCGTAGTCGAGGTAGCGAGGGGTATACTTGGTGAGGCGTACGGTGGCCGTAGAGTCTGCGCCTGGGGTGAAGTTGCTCACGTAGGATGCAAACTCCTTGTCGAGCACAGCAGTGGTATGCAGGTCAATGTGGTTGAGCGCATCACTCTCCTCATTGGGTGTATCTACCACCTGCAGGGTATCTACAAACCAAGCATTGCCCATAGCATAGGGGTTGCGCTGCACGATGGCCTGCCCGGTCTTCTGGTCGGGCACGATGAAATATTTGGCGTTGAGCATACCGATAACACCCATATTCATCTTCGATATGTGCTGGTCTATCAGATCTTGATAGCGGCGTAGCTTGGCGGCACTGTATCCGCCGATAGACTTCAGATAATACGAGGTACGTGCATCGTTAAAGGTATTTGTGGTAAGGTTCATCACACGGAAGTGTGGGTCCTTGTCTTGCAGTATCTGTTTTTCGTAAGGATACATTTGGAAGGCTGCTTTGTTGTCTTTCTTCGTGACGAAGTGCTCATCGTTGAGATAGCGCTTGTTGACAGGCCACATGTCGGCCATCACCAATACACCCAATATGGCTACCATATAGCCCCACTTGAGCCATCCCTTGGTATATAACCATAAGGTAGCGGCGGCCAATACGATGAAAAGGAACGAACGCCAAGCATCACCCTTCATCAAAGCTTCGCGTTCAGCAAGAATGCCTTGGTAGGCAAAATCGGGGAGGCTTGAGGCGAAACTGGCATCTACGGGAGCCTTGAAGTCAAACACCATGCCACCAAAAAGTGCGATGAAAAGGCAGATTCCTGCTGTCACACCCGTTGCGACATAGATGCTCTTCATTGCTTTCTCACGAGCAACAGTGCCGTCCATCAGCGCCTTGATGGCAAGGAATCCCAAGAGCGGCATGGCCACCTCGGCCACGATGAGGATGGAGGATACAGCGCGGAACTTGTTGTACATGGGGAAGTATTTGAAGAACAGTTCCGTGAGCGGCATGAAGTTGTGTCCCCAAGCTAGGGCTACAGAGAAGAGCGTGGCCGCCAGTATGGCCCACTTGTAGGGTCCCTTCACGATGAGCAAGCCCAACACGAAGAGGAAGCATACGATGGCACCCATATATACGTTGCCTGCCGTGAAGGGTTGGTCGCCCCAGTAGAGCGGCACGTTGGCGCAGAACTGAGCTGCCGAGTTGCGCGGTACGCCATTCTTCACCAACGACTTGTATAGTTCCGAATCAGTGCCCACATCGTAGGTCGATGCACCGCCCATCACACCGGGTATAAGGAACGACAGCGACTCATCGATACCGTAGCTCCATTGGGTGGCATAGTCGAGGTCCAGACCCTTAGTCTTGTTTTCTGCATCGGAGACCTTCTGCAGGTCCGAGTGCCCGCCACGCATCGTCTGTTCGGCATATTCCTGATTGACGAAGATGGTAGAACTACCTGTGCCCAAACCTATGAACAGCGAGCCAAAGAAGAGCGCACTGCCTATAGCGAGGTCCTTGTAGCGCTTTTCCTTGATATGGGTATATAGTTCGGCAAAGAAGAAGAGGCCGATCATCATAAACAGGTAGTACGACATCTGTGGGTGGTTGCCAAATCCGATGGCCGTAAACAGCATGGTAAGCACTACGCCCAATCCGTATCTCTTACGGAAGATGAGGTAGAAGCCTGCCGCCACTACCGAGATGAGGGCGATGGACGAGGTTTTCGAGTTATGTCCGGCCTGCACGATGATGAAGAAGTATGACGAGAATCCCGTAGCCAAGGCACCCACGATGCTCAGCCACTTGTTGATGTTGAAAGCCCGCATCAGAATGTAGAAGCATACGAAAAAGATGATAAACACCCACGGAGTGCTCCAATGCCCCTTGAGCATAATCTTGCGGAAAGGCTTCAGCCAGTCGTTGGCTTCATAGTGCCCGCCTCCAATCTGGTAATTGGGCATGCCGCTAAACATCGAGCCTGTCCAGAACGAGTAGTCACCAGTAGTTCTCGTATATTCCGTAGATTCGTGTACGGCAGCGGCTGCACTCGTGCTGTCGCCGGAGCGGATTACTTTGCCCTCCAAGGCTGGTGAACAATAAATGCAGGCAATGGCAACGAAAAGTACCAATGCCGCAGCGTAGGCACCATATTTTTGCAGGAAATTCTCTTTTTTCATATCTGATAGTTCGTTTAAGTAACTTATTGACGTACAAAAGTACAGTTTTTTTGGATAATTTATGGCAACTGTTCTCCTTTTTTGTACTTTTGTATGAGTTTAAGTGGATTTTTATGGAGAAGAAACGAATAATAATTGTCGGTCCGGCCTATCCCTATAGAGGAGGTATCGCTGATTTCAATGAACGCTTGGCCTACGAGTTTCAACATGAGGGGCACGAAGTGAGCATCTATACGTTCACTCTGCAGTATCCCAGCTTCCTGTTTCCTGGCACCACACAGTATGCTACCGGGCTAGCTCCCAAGGGGCTCTCGATAGTGCGCAGGCTCAACTCCATCAACCCCTTCAGCTGGATTAAGGTTGGCCGTGAGATACGTCGTGCCCGTCCCGACATGGTGATGATACGCTTTTGGCTTCCCTTCTTGGCCCCTTGTTTGGGTACGGTAGCGCACATTATCCGTCGTGACAAAGGTATCAAGGTCGTAGCATTGCTTGACAATGTAATCCCCCATGAACACCGCATAGGCGACCGCCTATTTGCCCGCTATATGATACGCTCAGTGGGAGGCTACGTGGCCATGTCAGAGTCGGTGCTGCACGATGCCAAGAGCTTCGACGACACCAAACCTTTCGCCCTTACCCCCCATCCGCTCTACGACAACTTTGGCTCCAAGGTATCTCGTGATGAGGCTATTGCCCACCTTGGGCTCGACCCCAATATCCGCTATATCCTTTTCTTCGGGTTAATACGTGACTATAAGGGACTCGACCTTCTGCTCCGTGCCTTCGCCGACAGCCGCTTGCGTGGCAAAAAGGTGAAGCTCATCGTGGCAGGCGAGTTCTATAGCAATGCCGAGCGATATGAGCAGTTGGAGAAAGAACTGAACCTTGCCGAACACATCGTGTGGCGCAAGGAGTTTATCCCTGCCGACCAGGTACGCTACTTCTTTGCCGTGGCCGACCTTGTGGCTCAACCTTATAAGACGGCTACACAGAGCGGTATTACCCAGATAGCTTATCACTTTGAACGTCCCATGCTGGTCACCGATGTGGGTGGATTGGCCGAGATTGTCCCCCACGGCAAGGTGGGATACGTGGCCAAGCCCAATGCAGCCGATATAGCCGATGCACTGGTCGACTTTGTCGACAACCACAGTGAAAGCGATTTCCACGACGGGATAATTGAGGAGAAGGCAAAGTATGCCTGGAGCAATATGACTACATCATTGCTCGACGTCGCAGGCAAATTGTAGTAGAATGCAGATAAGAACGGACATTCATCGTGAGAGTACTCATCATAAATACTACCGAGCGCCAGGGCGGACCTGCTATTGCAGCCTACCGCCTTACCGAAGCCTTGAAAAACAACGGTATCAAGGCTAAGATGTTGGTACGCCGCAAGAGTACTGAGCAGGTGACTACCGTGCTGGCCGAATACACTTTGGCCGACCGCTTGAGTATGGTGTGGGAGCGACTATCGGTAGCATTACACACCCACTTGCGCCGCAACCGTATCTATGCTGTTGACCTCGGTCGATCGGGTACCGATATCACCGATCTGCCCGAGTTCAAGCAGGCCGATGTGATACACCTGCACTGGACCAATGGAGGTATGCTTTCACTCTCGTCAATAGAAAAGATTATCGCCTCAGGCAAGCCCCTTGTATGGACCTTGCACGATATGTGGCCCTTTACGGGAGTATGCCACTATGCCCATGATTGCGACCATTATACGGAGCATTGCCACGATTGCCCGCAGCTCAACAGTCGCAACCATCGGGATATGGCCTACCGTATCTTCGACCGCAAGGCACAGATACTACAAGGTGCTCGCATACAGTTTGTCGCCTGCAGCCATTGGCTTGGCAATATGGCTACCAACAGCCAGCTGCTGCGCAACAATAAGATACTGTGCGTGCCCAATGCCATCAACACCAACCTCTTCCGCCCACGCAGCAAGATGCTGGCACGCGAAGCCTTAAACCTCCCTGCCGGTAAGCGACTGGTGCTCTTTAGCTCACATACACTTGCCGATGAACGCAAAGGATTCCACTATCTCAAAGAAGCTACCAAGGTGCTTGCCGCCGAACACCCCGAGTGGACAGACAAGCTCGGCATCGTGCTCATAGGCAAAGACATCGTACCTGTCATGTACCACGATATACCCTTCGATGTATACCCGCTAAGTTATATCGCCGACGAGAAACGTTTGGTAGAGGTATACAATGCCGTAGATCTCTTTGCCATCCCCTCGCTGCAGGACAATCTGCCCAACACCATCGTAGAGGCAATGGCCTGTGGCGTACCCTGTATCGGGTTCAATGTAGGCGGTATTCCCGAGATGATAGACCACCTGCACAATGGCTACGTAGCCGACTACAAGAACGTTGCCGACCTAGCATCAGGCATCCACTGGCTGCTTACCGAAGGCGACTACGAGATGCTGAGCCGTGAGGCCACCCGCAAGGCCACCAGCACCTACGGAGAGAGCAGTGTGGCAATGCAATACATCGGCATATACAACCGCCTGACCGGTATGCACGAATAACAGAAACATTTATTAACCCAATATTTTTAAAGAACAAAAGACTATGTTTGCAAAAGAGACTTACATCCGCCGCCGCCAGCAACTGAAATCGACGCTCAAGAGCGGCCTGTTGCTGTTTCTCGGCAACGACGAGTGTGGTATGAACTATGCCGACAACACCTATCATTTCCGTCAAGACTCCACGTTCCTCTACTTCTTCGGCTCCGACTATGCCGGCCTGGCCGCAGTCATTGATATTGATGAGGACCGCGAAATCATCTTTGGCAACGAACTCACCATCGACGACATCGTATGGATGGGTACACAGCCCACCATCAGCGAGAAGAGCGAGCGTGTAGGTATCAGCGAGACACTTCCTATGGCCTCACTCAAGAGCTACCTCGACCGTGCTGCAGCCAAGGGCCAGCCCATCCATTACCTGCCCCCCTATCGTGGCGACCACAGACTGTGGCTGAGCGAACTACTCGGCATCCATCCTTCCGAGTTGGCTGCCAAGTCGTCGGTACCCCTCATCCGTGCCGTCGTAGACCAGCGCAACTACAAGAGCGCCGAGGAGATTGCCCAGATTGAAGAAGCCGTTGCCACCAGTGTGGAGATGCATATGACAGCCATGCATATGGCTCGTCCCGGCATCAAGGAAAGCGAGATTGCAGCTGCCGTCACCGAGGTATCCATGCGCCACGGAGGCAACCTCTCGTTCCCCGTCATTGCCACCATCAACGGACAGACCCTCCACAACCACTGCCACAGCAACGTATTGCAAGATGGCCAGCTCTTTCTGCTCGATGCCGGTGCAGAAAACACGATGCACTATGCCGGCGACCTCACCTCCACGATGCCCGTGAGCGGCCGCTTCACCGAGCGCCAGCGCACCGTATTCGACATCAACCACCGAGCCTATACAGCAGCTGTCAATGCCTTGAAACCCGGTGTGCCTTTCCGCGACGTGCATATGATTGCCGTCACCGAGATATGTAAGGGTATGAAGGAACTCGGCCTTCTCAAGGGCGACCCTGCCGAAGCGGCACGTATAGGAGCCTACGCCCTCTTCATGCCTTGCGGCCTCGGACACATGATGGGGCTCGACGTACACGATATGGAAAACCTCGGTGAAGTATACGTAGGTTACGACGGTCAGCCCAAGAGCACCCAGTTCGGATTCAAGTCGCTCCGCTTGGCCCGTCCGCTCGAGCCCGGCTTCGTATTCACCGTCGAGCCCGGCATCTACTTTATCCCCGAACTCATCGATAAATGGCGTGCCGAGAAGATGTACACCGACTTCATCTGCTACGACAAACTCGATGCCTGGAAAGATTTCGGTGGCATCCGCAACGAGGAAGACTACCTCATCACCGCCGACGGTGCCCGCCGTCTTGGCCCCCACAAACCCAGCAGTGCCGAGGAGATTGAAGCCGAGTGTAACCGATAGTTGTTCTTTTTTATGACGTTATGTGTAGTTAATTACAACTAATCTACCTGCGCTGACGGCGCACCGAGAGGGTCTGCCCACTGGAAGTCGACTTGGATGACGATGCTGTACGCTGGCGTGAGGTACGCACAGAAGCTCTCTTTTCGGTAGTCTCATCCTTCTCCGTAACTGCAGCTTTCTTTTCGGTAGCTGCTGTCTTGGACTTACGGGCCGTGCTGCGCACAGATTTCTTCTCGACCTTTGTGTCGGTTGTTGTGGCTGTGGTGTCGGGCTCTTCTATACCCCAGAGTTTATTTTCAAAGGTAACGAGTTCCTTCTCTATACGCTGCTGTTCAGCCTTCATGGCGGTGTCATTAGGGCAGTACTGAGCAAGAAGCTTGTTCTGCAGATTGGCAGTCTTGTAGATGTCACCCTCATAGAGACTGCGTACGAAGTAGTCATCGATACTCATGTTGGACACGTTGTTGTAGCTGCTGGTCATGAGTGGTGTCATACCCAGATAAGGACTCACCTCATCGTAGTTGAGCCAGAACATGGGATATTTGGTGACATCGCTACCAAAATCACCACTACGGTGCAGCACAGGGCAGATGGCTGTAACACGCGTGGTGTAGGTAGCTGTACGCTGATCGTAGAACGAACTCTCCTTGATGAAGTAGCTGAGCACTTCACCTGAGGGGATGTCGCTGTCGTTGATGGTGATGTGTCCGTCCTTCTCCTCGTAGTAGATATAGAACTTCTCCAGCATGTCGGTCACCTTGTACTTGTTGTCTTCAGTGAAGAGTTCATTACCGTCGGAACGGTACTCGTAGGCAGGCACCTTACCATCGGCCACGAGGCGGATGACGAGGGTGAAGAGATTAACACGGTCGCCCAACGGCTCTACGGGATAGTAGAGGGCGGCATTCTTCTCCTTGGTCATGTCGAGGGTACGATAGATGTCGCGCTTCCACACCACATCGGTGGGAGCAGGCATCTGTGCTGTGTACTGTGCTTTGGCACGCTCGCTGAGCGATGTCTCGGTCTTCTTCTCGGCTTCGGCCTGGGCCTTAAGGCGCGCCTTGGGTTGTGCTACAGCATCCTGTGCACAGAGGAGCAGGGTTGCAATTGCTATGAGAGATTTCAGTTTCATATCGTTCTCTATTTTTTGGCCTCCCCCCTGCCCCTCCCAAGGAGGGGTGACACGGGAAATCGCGGAGAGGATTTGTTGTTATACTTTTATTCTATTCTTCCTTAGAGGCTCGGTAGTCCCCCTCCTTGGGAGGGGTTAGGGGAGGCCTCTTTTAATTAATTATCACTTCCAAGGTTGAGGGCAGCTGACGCTCTATTCCGTCGGGGCCTACGGCCTTCACGCTGGAGATGTAGAAGCGCTTGCCGCGGGTGAGGCGACGGAAGGTGCTCTTCTGGCGTTCCGAGAAGTTGGCCCCGTTGGAGAGCTCGGGCATGGCATTACCCATGTTGTCGAAAGTCACGGTCTCGAAGCTGATGACACGGAAGCCGATGTTGAGCAGTCCGTCATCAATAGCAGCGATGATGCCCTCGGCACCCATCAGGGCCTGCTTGCTGAGCTTGGTACCACCACCGCGGTAGCGCTGGGTGACCCCCTTGTCATCCTTATATTCAATGAAGGGGGTTGGGTCAGGCAATTGGCGCACACGGAAGGTGTACTCACCCATGCTCTGGTTACGTCCGTTCTGCTCGGCACTGACTGCAATCACCACATCGGAGCCTACCTTGGAGGGGTGGGCAATGAAGCCGCCCGAAACAGCACGCAGGGTGCCGTTGCCATTGGCGATACGGGCAGACACCTTGTTATTGGGCACGCCTGGCACAGAGATGGCGATGGGGTTGTCGTAACCGGCATAGAGCACGTTCATCATCGATGCCGATACGGTGGCGATGGGGTCTACGACGGTATACTTCTGTGAGAAGTCGCGGCGCACGGTCTCGCCAGAACCGTCGGCCAGCTCAAGATAGCCGTTTAAGGTGAAGTCGCCCGTGGCGTTGCAGGGCACTTCGTACCAACCGTTCTCAGTCTCTACGAGCTTGTCGTTGATATAGATATTGGGACGCTGGGTAGTGTCCACAGCAGCCATGATGATGCGGGCACCGAAGGTGTTGCCGCGTACCACATTCTGTGAGGTGGGGATGACGTAGGCGCTGAGCTCGTTGACACGAACGTCGGTAGCGTCGATATTGACGATGAGGTCGTGCAAGATCTCTCCCTCGGCATAGCGCACGTCGTTTTGGAACTTGGTAAGCAGGGTTACAGCAGCAACTACGGGCATATTCTCGAAGTTGTATTGCTGCCAGTTCTTACCCAATGAATTCTCGGTCTGAGGCACCGAGGTGTCGAAGTTGTCGCTGATGATGCGCTGCTGCACGGTGTCGGAGATCATGCTCACCACCTGGTCGCGGTAGTTGTTGATGACTTCGTAGAGCTTATGTCCCTCACCGATACCGGGCGACAGCATCACAAAGTTGGCGGCTTCAAGGTCTTCCTTGTTGCGGATGTTGCGCACATCGGCCTTCTTGCCGTCGGCCTCACGCACCATGCGTACCTTGAGTTCTTCGGCATAGTTATAGGCTGAGTCGGAGAGCTCCTTCACACGCTTTGCCTTGGCATACCACTCGCCCACCTTCTCGGGATTCTTGGCCATCTGTGCCTCAAAGTCCTGGAAGATTTCAAGGTTCTGCTTGGTAGCATTGTCGGTACTGCGACTGAGCCCTGAGTCAACGATGGCGAAGCCGTTGAGTACATCGGACGACACGTTGAGGGCGAGCATCGCCATCAGCACGATGTACATCAAGTTAATCATTCGCTGACGGGGTGTCAGCTTTTTCTTTACTGCCATAGCGTATGTGTATTAGGCTTCCTTACTATGTTCGTCGGCATTGCGGCCCACCTTCATATTTACGGTCATGGACTGCAACATACGGTCGTATACCTGATTGAGTTCCTCAATCTGCTCGGCCATACGGCGTGTCTGCTCATTGACGAGGTCGATATTGCCAATCTGTGAGCCGAGGCTCTTGAGGTGCACCTCGTAGATGGTATTGATGGAGGTGAGGTTGCGGCTCAGACGCTCTACCTCGTCGGCACTGGCCTCAAGCTGCGACGACTGGTCGGAGATATGCTGGAACGACTCGGTGAGCTTGCGCAACTTCTCGATATAGTCTTGTGTCACCTGCTGCAACTCGGGCACGTCGACCTTGCCATCTACGACAGGCACTACAGGCTGGGCTGCGGCAACCGCATTAGAGTCTACAACAGCGGCTCCTGCGGGAGCAGCATTGCCCTGTGCTGCGGCTACAGCGGCATTGGCTGCAGCGATATTGGCCATGGCATTCAAGGCATCAGCATCCAGCTGAGGTGCCGAACCCGAACCAGCAACGGCAGAACCAGCATTTACGACACCGCCTGCTACCGATGCACCACCAATGATGACGGGGCCTCCAGCTGTAGCAGGAGCATCAGACTCTTTCGCACCAGCCTGGCGCTCAAAGCCATTGACGATAAAGGTGAGCACCTCGGTACCCATACCGATGAAGAGCATCAGGTCGGCACCGCTGATGTGGGTGAGCTTGAAGAGCGCACCTAAGATAACGATAGCGGCGCCCCAACTGTAGAGGTAGTTCAATATGGTTTGTCCCTTCTGAGTCTCCAAGAAGTCCTGGAAGCGGGAAATCATGCTTTTGTTCTGTTCCATTGTGGTATTTTATTATGGGAGATTAAGGGCGATTAAAGTGTTGTTGAACTCCTAATCCCTAACTCCAAATTCCTAATTATTTCCTTGCTGTCCCTACATAGGAGCGTACACAGCGGAAGCCGATGTAGGAGCGTGTCTCATTCTGATATTCGTAGGTACGCGATACGGATTGGATAAACTTCTCAGGGTCTTTCCATGAGCCACCGCGTATTGTTTTCTTCTTCATATAATAGGGATCCTCCTTAGCTGCATTGTAGAAGAGTTCGGGGTTCATGTCGCTCATCTGCAATACGCCAGCCTCGGTGTATACGGTCGATGTCCACTCAGCTACGTTGCCTGCCATGTCGAACAAACCGTGACTGTTGGCTGAGTATGAGCCAACCTTGGTGGTGATAAGGCTGCCATCCTTGGTGTAGTTGCCACGCTCGGGCTTGAAGTTGGCATAGAAGCATCCCTCGTCGCTCTTGGTGCCGTCCTGCATCCAAGGGAAGAGTGTACCCTCCTTGCCGCGTGCCGCATATTCCCATTCGGCCTCTGTGGGGAGGCGATAGCGCTGGACATACTTGGCTTGCGGGCCAAGGCCACGGAGGAGATAGTCGGTGCGCCATGCACAGAAGGCATTAGCCTGCTCCCAGCTCACACCCACCACAGGATAGTCGTTGTAGTTGGGATGATTGAAGTAGAGCTGCATATACATCTCATTGTTGGCATTGGGGAAGTCGTTGACCCAGCAGGTGGTATCGGGGAAGATATTCACGATATAGGTATTCACGAAGTCATACGGGCCAGAGAGAGGACGATTGATCGTCTCTCGCACAATCTGTCCGTCCTCATTGATATAGGCGGTATCTTTAGAGATCATGATAACCTCATCGGGGTTGACTTTCACATCTGTATTGCGCACTCGTTTGGCAGCATCGAGCTGGTTCTTGCGCAGTGCAGCCTGTGTGTAGTCTACAATCTCGTAGCGATAGTTCATCTGTGCAGGGTCCAATTCCATGGCGCCCGTATAGGGATTGCGCTTATACACGCTCTGTATGGCAATAAGCTGGTCCTCATTAGCCTTGCGCCAAGGGATAGGTTTCTTCCAGTTGAGGTAAGGAGTGATGGGTTCGCCATATTCGTCCTCCTCAATCTTGAAGGTCTCATCGCCACCATATGCAGGGTCGGCCAAGCGCTCACGAATGATTGAATCGCGCACCCAATGTACAAACTGCCGGTACTCAGCATTAGTAATCTCGGTATCGTCCATCCAGAACGACTCCACAGAAATTTCTTTATACGGAGCATTCGACCCCCAAAGGCTATCGGTCTCCTCTTCTCCCAATTTAAGTGAGCCACGCGGCACAAGCACCATACCGAAGGGTGCCGGTTCGTTGAATGCTGCCGAGCGCGCTCCCGTCAGTTCACCGCCAACAGCCATAGCCGCATTGTTTGACCCCATGCAAGAAGTCAACAATACTGCGACAGCAGCCAAGCTCATGATCCATGTTTTCTTCATACGAGTTACAATATACGTATACTTTTATGTTTGTTTCTTCCTTTCTTAAATAGATCCAAATCCATCACATACCCTACATACAGGTCGTGGCTTCCGTGGATAAGTCCCACACCCGAGGTAAACAGTTCGTAAGCATAGCCAAACGATACGCTGTTGATCTCACCTCCGAGAAGTATCGCTACCGAGGTCAGAGGACTATAGGTGAGTCCGACATAATAGCGTTTCTCATCGTAAGTGTAGGTGCCTCGTACAGTGAGGTCGGCTCGCCAAGCCTGCAGGTCGGTCATCACTTGCATCGAGGGCTGTATGGATAATAACGGATTCTTCAACTGAATATTGCATCCACCACTGAAATAAAACGTAGGATCGATTTTTATCTCATGCGTTTCGCCAAGCTCGATGGTAGGTGCAGTGACGTGCATCACCGACAAACCGGCATGGAATAGGCGGTGCGTATAGTGCAGCCCGGCAGTAATGTCGAGGCCCATGCCATCAACCTCCGATGAGGGGAAGGCATCGTCGCCCGACTCTTCGGCTTCGACCTTCGAGCCATCGAATTTCTGCTCCAGCGACCCCGCACTGACACCTATTGCCATACGCCCTCCCCATAGTTTGAATCGGTAAGCATAGCCGGCGAATAGGCGTTGGTTGGTGAAGAGACCTATGGACTCATTGTAGAGGTTGGCGCTCACAGCCTGATTCTTCTTCTCTGTAGGGAGCACCATATCGGCCCCTATAAGCATCGTGGCAGGGGCGTTGGTATAGCCAGCCATCTGCATGGCGTAGGTGCCATACATGTTAAGTCGTCCGCTCAGCCCTGCCACGGCAGGATTGTAGTAACCCTGTAGTGCCCAGTAGTGAGTGAAGTGTGTGTCAAACTGTGCTCGAGCCGCTACGGCAGCAAGCAGCAGTGATAGGGTCAATATGACTTTTCTGAGGTCCATTACCTATATTAACGGCCCAACTCGTGATTTAGTATGCCATTCCTTTATGTACTCCCTTTATTGGCCGTTTATGCTGCGTTATCTCTTTTGGCTCAACCCGAAGTCTTTCGACTGTATGATTTCCAATCCTTTCATCACTGTTTCGTCGGTGTGGTTGAATATCTCGAAGAACTGTGTCATGTCCCAAAGGTCGCGTGCGATGAGTGCCTTGAGCTGCACCTTGATGTACGGGAGCGATGCCTGATACAGCTCCTCATCGTGCTTCACACCTGCCTTGTCGGCCTCAGAACGTAGGATACTGAGTATGGTGTCGTCTACCTCGAAGTGCTTGTTATAGGCTTTGAAGTCGGGATAACGCTCCTTGTACTCGTTGCGATAGCGGTCTATGACAGCAAGGTTGGTGTTCACGATAGCCCCTTTGGCTGTCAGTTCGCGGTGGTACTTGGTATATGTCAGCGTATCGAGCGGTACGAAGTAGTCGGGCATGATACCACCTCCACCATATACGGTGCGTGCCAGTTGTTTGGTTTGATATTTGAGTGAGTCTGGGAAGTGTATACTGTCGGCGTGCATCAGCTCACCCTTGTTGAAGCGGTCCACAAGGTCTTTGCGGTAATCGATATCCTCGCCGTAAGGTTTCTGAATGCAGCGCCCCGAGGGAGTATAGTAGCGGGCCACTGTGAGACGAATGAGCGAGCCGTCAGGCATAGGTATCGGACGTTGCACAAGTCCCTTGCCGAATGAGCGGCGACCCACTACGACTCCTCTATCCCAATCTTGCACAGCACCAGTGACAATCTCCGCAGCCGAAGCTGAATATTCGTCGATAAGCACCACGAGGCGTCCTTCGCGGAACTGTCCTTTACCTTCGGCATTGAACTCCGAGCGGGGCGAGTTGTTGCCCTCGGTGTATACAATCTGCTGCCCCGGTTGCAGGAAGTCGCTTGCCATATCCACGGCAGCCTTCAGGTAACCTCCGCCGTTTCCCTGCAGGTCGAGGATGAGGTGCTGCATCTTCTGTTCTTTTAATGTAGCCAGCGCGTCGCTGAACTCCTTGTGCGTAGTAGCGCCGAAGCTGCTTATCTTGATATAGCCCACCTTGGGAGCTATCATATAGGCAGCGTCGAGCGTGTGTACGGGAATCTTGTCGCGAGTCACGCGGAAAGTCAGTTTCTCATCATGTCCTCGGCGCACGATGCCCAGCTCCACCACCGATCCCTTGAGACCACGCAGGCGCTTCACAATCTCGTCGCGTGCCATCTTCACTCCGGCGATAGCCGTGTCGTTCACTGTCACGATGCGGTCGCCCGGCAGTATGCCCACCTTCTCCGAAGGCCCCTTGCTCACAGTCTGGATAACGAAGAGCGTGTCATCAGCCATGTTAAACTGTACGCCTATTCCCTCAAAGTTGCCCTGCAAAGGCTCGTTCATCTTCTCCACCTCCTTGGCAGTGAGATAGGTTGAGTGGGGATCCAACTCCTTGAGCATAGCTTTGACACTTGCCTCCACAAGTTTCTGCTCATCCACTTCGTCAACATAGAGATTGGCAATCGCATTATGTGCAAGCACCAACTTGCGCACCTGCTCCATATCAGCAGCATTGTTTTGAGAAAAACCGACAACAGCACAAGCTATAAAAGAGATAAGTAAGATTCTTCGCTTCATTTCTATATACAATATCATTTATTACCGCAAAGATAGTGATAAACGAGCGAGAAATATCAAAAAATAGGCATATTTTTCGAATTATACTGCCTCAAAAGTTGTGTTCATACTGAGGAGAAACTCAGAATGATTTGCTGATAAACTTAAATATCCACGGATATTTCATCACGTATCCGTGGATATTTCATTACGTAACCGCGGATATTTCATTAAATTTCCATGGATATTTTAGTTTTTTTGTGCGGGGACCTGTCTTTTCAGACATATATTTCGTGACTTTACGGAGTAA
Organism: uncultured Bacteroidaceae bacterium; assembly: GCA_964570685.1. Taxonomy (GTDB): domain Bacteria; phylum Bacteroidota; class Bacteroidia; order Bacteroidales; family Bacteroidaceae; genus UBA1189. The sequence continues at coordinate 85,064 of CAZMZC010000002.1, forward strand.
TCGGTGGAGTTTGTTCGTAGAGAAAGTAGACGGCACTTTGCTACGTTGTGCCAAAGCCAACCGATTTATAAACTTTCGCCATATAGAAATGGAGCGGAGTGCGATTTCAACCGCAACTCCGCTACCCAGTTTTCGTCATCGTCATCGTTTTCGTTGCAGCGGAGCGGATGCTCCGCTGCTCCTTGCCAGGCCAAAAATAAAACTTTTTTACTCAGTAAAAATGGCGTGAATTCTCAAAAAAACGTCCATTCCATCGTAAGAATCGTGCACGCGGCAAATCACATGCATGCACGGGATTTGGCACATGCATGTACCGTCCGTGTTTCATGCATGCAATCTTCGGTGCCCGTTCACTACCACCACACCTGCTCACCGTTCTCGTAGGTAAAGATACGCTCCTCCTTGCCCTTGGTATGGTTGCGCAGGAGCAGCAGCGCATTGGTAGGCACGTTGTCTACATAGAGCACACCCTCCCGATTGCCCTCCATACGGGCGATGGAAGTGAAGCGGCGGCCATCCCAGTAGTAGAGCTCGTACTGCTCGCCCTCGCGGATGAAGTTGTCATCGTTGCGGGGCAGGAAGCGCACCTCGCTGATATGTTGCGGCTCCTCAAACTCTACTGCTGCCCATGAATCGTCGGGGAACTGGCGGTTGTAACAGGTGAGCACATCGCCATCGAATACCTTTTCGAGATTACATCCCGGTGTGGCCCACCGTTCACCAAACATCCGTTTAATAGTGGGACGCTGCCCCAACGAATCGTACATCTCCACCTCAGCCATATTACCATACGAGCCTTTGGGCGAGAGATAACGGAAGTAGCGGTACGTGGTATCGCATGTAGTGAGCAATGTATGAAAGCGCGATTCCTTCACCCTGCCGATAGTGGCTATCGTCACCGAATCGCTGAAGTCCTCCCGATTGGCCACTTGGAAACGGCCTCCTTCGGTACGGCGACACAGTTCCTTCAGCCAATGGGTGAAGCGATACTTGCGCGTGAGGCGCACCGTCTGGCGATGGGCAGTATCGGCAATGAGGGGCTGCACTGCGCCGTCCTCTGTCACGAGGAACGGATGCCCGGCAGGCACCGATTCGCCATGGCGGGTATACGCCACCGGCAGATATACCACCTTGCGCCCTAACCTGTCAAAAGTCACTTGCTGCCCGCGCCGCTTGCCCCAATGCACTATCTGCCAGTCGCGGTTGTCAAACACGGCGGCATACAGATATTTGCAATCCTTGACTACAGGTGTATTGAAGAGGCGCACCGTAGCATCGGTCGTGGGAGTGTAGGTATCGGTCACATCCATCAGGGTGGGCGACTCGAACAGTGGCGGCACAGGCTCGCCACTATTTGTCAATGGCAACAGTGCCTTCTGCTTGGCATACATGTGGCGGAACACTTTGGGAAGTGTATGGTCTTCACGTCCGAAGAAATGGTCGCTCAAGTGTTCGTTAGGCCCGAAGGGATAGCATAGTTCCTCATTGGGCAACAGCACCACCCACTCGTGGCTCATGGAGCGGCTACCCCATTGCGGCACGAAATCCTTGGCTACAGGAACACCGATGGAGCGGAAGCGGGCAATGTTGAGGTCGGTAAACGTGCGGCAAGTACCTACACGCACACTATCGAGTTGCGTGGCAGGGAAGTCAGGGACGAATCCCTTGGGATAGTATACCGCCGCGTGGATATCTTTGTTCACCTTTGAGTATACGCCATAGATATAGAAGTGGTTCTCCTGGCTCTCATTGACCTTTTTTACTTTATGATACTGCTGGGCGATGTATTTCTCACGCCAGTTACTCAACGGCTCGTGCCCGACGCGATAAGGGAGTACGTAGTTGCAAAAATGGTCAAAGCCATACTCCATATTCCACTTTGTCTTCCACATACGGAAAGCGCTGTCGATATTGGCTATCAAGTAGTCGGCAGTGACGGTGGCCGTGTCGGGGATACGCACTTGCGCTTCTTCCATCAGATGTCCATAGCGCATCAATGCTGTATCATATGCGCGATTGTAGAACTTATCGTCACGATATGGCAAGCGAAATATGCTGTCCATATACAATCGGAAGCTATCGATACCCTCGCCCTGCAGGGTATAGTGCGCATCCATATTGTCGATGAGGAACTGGGCGGCACGTTGTTTATAGGTGTCAGATACGCTATCGCGATAATAGACAACAACTTTACATTCCATCTCTGCTATTGGCCGTTTACATGAACATATAACAAGCGAATAAACAATAATTAGGACATATTTCTGTGTTATACTATTCTTCATCTCATTCAACAATAGCTTTGATATTTAAAGTTATGCGTCGTTCAGTGTTTCCATTGATTACTATTTGCTTCCTTGCAAATCCTTTTTTATTTGCTTCAAACTTTACAACAATGGAGTCAGAGCAGTTTGGATTTAACGGCATAGCATTCCATTCCGGGACGGTACATCCGCACGAAGTCGTTACATTATAAATGATATACTTATAATCACTCTTGTTTGTGTAATAGAAAACGCAATCTTGCGATTCCCCCACATTCATCTTTCCAAAATCATGCTCATATTCAATGAATGGGATATATTGGTTTTCTATAACTATTAACCTGTTTTTACTTGTTATCAGTTCTATATATTCTTCTGCATACTTCTTACGACTAAAATTTACAGTGTCATTTAACAACTCAGCATATAGTTCCACTGCCTTCTCTTTGTCTAACTCCCTATAGATTTGCGATAATAAGTATTTAGGGAAAAATGCCATAGTAGTATCTGCCAGATGTTTGATGGGGGTGAAATCGAACTTAGAAAGAGTTTCACCTCTTTCTAAGTTCTGGAAACAGCGATATAACGTATTGATTTGCATAATACTCTTTATTGGGCACTTTTCCCTGAGGTCTTTAGAAGATATACTACTCATCGTGTCTACAATATCATTAAGTTCCTTTCTTGTAAATAAGGCAACTATACTATCATTGTCAACAACCACATAATAAGTCTTATGTTCTTCAAGAAACTTCTCAAGAAAAGTGTTCATCAAAGAATCAAATTGTTCCCCTACTACAAAATTTGTGCTATCATAATCACAGCCCTTGAGGGAATAAGAACGTATGAAAATTTCACCTTTCTCTACATTGGTCTCTTTATTATAACCACAATCATAACACGAGACTAATAGAAACGTGCCAAAGGATATAAATACCTTACGCATCAACAAAGCATATCTAAACATTTCCATACAAATATAATTGCCAATAGTATTTGCAAAACTATGTATACAGTCATTCTGGCATATCTCTTGTCATTATATAATTTTCTTACTGTACGTGGAGATAATGTTAATAAAGTATAGAGTACAAAAAATGTTACTATGATTTGTAATACAATATACACATATTCTTTCATATAGTTATGATATTTAATGTTTTACAGACTAAAATCCATATTATTGCTGTAGTTTTGACCCTATTAAGCTTCTTTTGTTATATCATCTAAGGAACGCAACCAATCATATACTAAATAAACCTGTGACTTCTACCTGCGAAGGTTGGATATTCAATCACAAGACTCTATACAGGCATCATATTGCGACTTTGCATATGCTACGTTTATCGAATATGATGCCATTACTGCAGCCTGGGCCAATATACTTCCACTCGCCGCAGTTCCATAACTTGCAACACATACACCAACATTGATAGCAGTTTCACATAAAGCATCTATGGCTAGTGATATTTTCTTCTCTTCATATTCCTTCTCGCATTTACTGATGCACTCTTGATTTGTTTGAGTATTCTCATTAGTATCATTCTCTTGGTCCTCTTGAGTATTATCTTCTTCATCTTCATCTTCATCCTCGTCTTTATCATTATTCTCAACGGCTCTTGTTTTTATGGAAGGTGCTGTCGCCCTAATAGAGGAGGAATTGAACAAAGCATTGTTTAGTTGTTCCTTATCTTTATCGGAAAGATAATTTGCATATTTTTTGTTGAATGCGTCCAAAGTTTTAATTGTGTTAAGATGTAATTCTTCCAACAATTCATAATGACCTGCAGATATTTCTGTCCAATAATGTTCGAATAACAATTGATTCTCACTTGATTTGCTTTTGCTTACTTCTTTAAGGTATATTAATGTGCTCTTTTGCTCATCGGAAAGTTGAGCAACAAAATCATTCATAGTACTCATATACAGATTGTAAGACTCGCAATACAATGCAAATTCTTTGGACTTAAGCGCCTTTTCATAAAACGAAGTGGAGTCATTTGATTGCGCATCATAATCATATTCATTAGAACATGAAGTAAAACCAAATGCTACTAATAGCATCATTAAAGTAATTGTTTTTCTCATTTTTTTGTAAATTAATTGTTAATAAAAAAAGTATTATAATATACACTACATTTTGCTTTTATATATTTCACTTGCTCCGAGTCAACCTTTATCGGTTTCTCTATAATCTTTTTACAAAGTTCCACTGCTTTATCTTTTCTTTCACAGAATACCATAATCTCGAAAGCCTGGTATAATGGCATAAACTTAGACGGACACATATACGAGGCACATTGGAAACAATCCAGAGCTTCATCATAGAGTTCCAAACTGCGCAAAGCCATCCCTCTCAACATTTGCACGTCATAATCATTCAGCCGTTTGGAACATTCGTCCAATAATTGTAGACATTCGTTATAGTGGGCCTCTTCATAATGTATGGCTGCATAGTTATACAGGAAGTAAGGATCGTTTTGTAGACGAGGATAAAGGTCTTGGTATTGTAGAATGGCTGTTTGCGGCTTCTTCTCATACAAGCGTGAAGCATCGTACCAACGTTGATGCCGATAATATAAAACTCCATTCATACCTATTCCTAAGCCAAAGCATATAGGGAGAAAATAAGACAGGCTAGAAAAGCGTGGTGTAAATATTTCCTTGCTTCTACGAGCCAATTCTGCCACGCAATAAACAAGCACTACCCATGTGAATGGATAACAAAACGGATATGAAAAGAAAGAGAATACGGCTATAACAATCAAACATGAAGCTATTGTATCATACTCTGCATTTCGGATTTTCCTCCATACGACAATCAAAATGCACGCAAGAAGGACAAATAATAGCAAACCGACAATCCCCCATTGAACCAATAAGTGAAGATACTCGCTGAATGGATGAGAAATACAGTCTGCAATCATTGAAAAGTGACTGTTTGGATGAGTTCGAAAATAATCGGATTGTTGCAGCATGTAGTCGCGCGTAAATGTACTATAGCCATTACCAAACAAAGGATGTTGCATCCAAAGAGACAATGTATTAGACCAAATGAGCAGTCTACCGTTAGCTGATTCAGGACGAATATAGTATAACAAGAAAACCAAGAATGCAAAGACAAATGGAAATAACCATTTAACGGCAGAGGTTATAGACCTGGGTAAAGCATTAGTGCAAACATATAGAAAGGACACTGAAGCAAGTGCCGTGAGCCATGCTGTGCGTGATTGAGATAAAACAATCATTATGGAAGTCAATGCAAATGCCATAACAAGCAAAACCCGATATCGTTTTTCACATCGGAACAGGTAGAGGATAAAAGGAAGGCACAAAGCAAGGGAAAGTGCATAAGCCGCACAACTTTCGAATGGACCAGTAAAGGTCGTGTTACAACGTAATGCCTCAAAAGAATCAATTTGGCTGATTCCCCATAAGGACAAGACAGCACTGCACGACAACATCATCCACGCGATTGTATTGAAGGATAAATTGTGACCTTGGAGTCTAACAACGTTATACAGAGTGAGTATGGACAATAAATTCACCCAAAATTCTACAAGGTTATCAGTCATCAGATTATGTATGGATAGATAGATTACTATAATACAGACTATCAAATCCACTACACGTATAGTATAACAATAATCTCTACGTGGACAACCAAATAAAAGACCAAGAAAGAGAGAGATTGAATAGAAAGCAAACCATTTGCTCTGTATCAATGCATCATGAATCTTAGCTTGCGTACAAAACAAACAACTTGTACACAAAGCTGCAAATACGATATAGAGCAATATGGTCTGCCTTTTACTCATAAAATCGAGCCATGCTATTCGATTGCAAACTCACCACTATAAAGATGCGCAGCGTCCTCAATCTCTAATTTATACTCACCAGCAGGCAGATTGGGCAATGTGATGACTGTACCCTGTGTACTATATGCATTGGTATATACCACTGTTCCTGATGCATCCACTACTGAAACTTCAAAGGTACAGCTTGACACGAAGCTAATGGTGAGCAATTGACCATCAATGGAAGCGGTGGGCAACTGAAGCACGCTGCGCTTATGAGGATCTTTATTTTTAGTCAACTGAATTGGCGTCTTTTCGGCAAAACCCGAAAGCGTGCAACAAAGCAACGCTAATAACATAAATACTTTTTTCATACTGATATTGTTTTTAATTTTCGCTGCAAAAGTATAATCCAAGCAGCATATCAGACGAAAAAAGAGCAAGACAAAAACAAGACATTTTCACTCCGCGCTATTCCAACGAGAAATGGGGGGGTGGGTATTACATCGCAGATTATCAGCAATTTACGTATCAAATAGAAAATAACCGCAAAATATCCTCTGGTAACTTATCACCAAGGCGTACTCTACGCTTTCTGACAACATCATCGGAAGATGCCGTCAAACATTCACGGATAACTCCTATGGAATATCCCAGCGAAAGGAGCAGGCAAAGGTGGATATCCTCAGCCTTGAGACGGCTTTTCTGCTTGGCAGCTTCGTCGCGCAGGTTCGTGATGACATTGACAAAGCAACGCTCAAGCACTTCGACCAGTTGTTCTCGCTCGCTAACAGTAAAAGAAGAAATCTCTTTACTGCGCAACTCACTCAGTTGCTGCAGACGGTCAGCCCAACGCTCCTTTCTGAATAGAGCCACACTCTTAGAGAGATTGTCGCGATAGAGTGCCAATATTTGCTCACGAGCAAGCGAGCCATTATCACGTTTTTCCTCGATGGATTGGTACATTTTGTAGATTCTTGCCTGATTGCGCTGCAACTCTTTCTGTAAGCGGAGATAATGCTGTTTGCGACGACGCTCGAAGAGGAGTACACCGATAAAGATAGTTGCCAGCAAGCATACACCGATAAAGATAAAGCGCTGGTGGCGCTGGGCTAACTCACGTTGCTGTAATTCCACCTGATGAGCGGTATGTATTTCGTCAATCTCAGTGCGTCGCTCAATACGCTTGATGGAGTCGCCCATCTGCTCGAAACGTTTGATGTAACCATAAAGTTTGGGCTGGGCTATGGAGTCTAAGGTCAGGTATAGTAGACTACGGGCGCAGTTATATTGCAAATATACCTCGTCACATCCTTGCATGGCCATCTCATAATAGTGCATAGCGGTATCATAGTGTCCACGAGATTCTGCAATATCTCCCTTAAACCAAAAGCTGCCATCTACCTCATTAGAACCATACAATGCAATGAGTTGGTTGAAATATGCATCTGCTTTATCATAATCCTTGGAGAAGGTATATTCTATTTTGCCCAATTCGAAGAGTATGGTCTCCAGACTTAGTGTATCTATCTCACCGGAATACTGCAACAGGTTTTCCAATATCTCACGTGCCAGTTCTGGTTGCCGTTTATGAATATAAGCTTTAGCCAAACCAATATCGGCATACAGATGAGCATATTCCCCAGCGACATTATGGTAAGCTGTATATGCTTCCAATGCTTCGTCGGGCATATTTCTTCTTAGGTAATGCCGCCCAAGGTTCTGATAGCACAACTGACAATATAGCACCGTAGTATCAGGAAAAAGACTCTGCGCCTGTAGGTAAGCATCCACGGCAGCGGCGTCGTTCTCCAACTCAGTATACACGCAGCCCAAGGAGTACCATGCCATGGCAGCGCGGTAGCTCTTCCTATTCCTATTATAATAGGTGGTGGCGTAGCGGATGAGGGTGTCGGTGGTGAGGGGTACGTAGCACTTGTAGTCGGCCTGCGTGCGCAGTATGGCATAGAGTGCCCGCTCCTCATCGCCGAGCGAGGCGAGGGGGATGCTGTCGAGGGCGAGGCGCACGGCCTCGGGCGCAGTATCGAGCTGCGCCTCCAACCGCTCCAGCTGGCGCATGTGGCCATGCCCGCCACACCCTACGCAGAGGGTGGCAAGGAGCAGGCTATACATCACGATGCGAAGTTTCATAAACGCGGGCACTAAGTCATTGCCCTGCAAATATAGGGATAACTTATGAGTTACTTCTGACGTATATATATATTAATAGGAGTACCCGTAAAGTTCCAGCGCTCGCGAATCTTGTTCTCGAGGAAGCGCTTGTAGGGCTCCTTCACATACTGCGGCAGGTTGGCGAAGAACACGAACGAGGGAACGCGGGTATTCGGCAATTGCATGCAATACTTGATCTTGATGTACTTGCCCTTGTTCGATGGTGGCGGCGTGGCCTCTATGATGGGCAGCATCTCCTCGTTGAGCTTGGCTGTCGGCACCTTGGTGGTACGGTTGAGGTAGGTCTCCTTGGCCAGCTCCAGCACCTTGAAGATGCGCTGCTTGGTGAGTGCCGAGGCAAACACGATGGGAAAGTCGGTGAAAGGGGCAAAGCGCTCGCGGATGGTGTCTTCGAAGTACTTCATCGCCTTGGTGCTCTTGTCCTCCACGAGGTCCCACTTATTGATGACCACGACGAGACCCTTCTGGTTGCGCTGCACGAGGGAATAGATGTTGAGGTCCTGACTCTCGAGGCCGCGGGTGGCGTCGAGCATGAGGATACATACGTCGGAGTTTTCGATGGCGCGGATAGAGCGCATCACGGAGTAGAACTCGAGGTCCTCGTTCACCTTACCCTTCTTGCGGATACCGGCCGTGTCGACAAGGTAGAAGTCGAAACCAAACTTGGTATAGCGGGTATAGATGGAGTCGCGCGTGGTGCCGGCGATATTGGTCACGATGTTGCGGTCCTCACCGATGAAGGCATTCACGATAGAGCTCTTGCCCACGTTGGGGCGGCCCACTACGGCAAAGCGGGGTATCTCCTCCTCCTCCAGCTCGGGAGTGGGGGCAGGGAGTTTCTCGATGACCATATCGAGCAGGTCGCCCGTGCCGCTACCTGTGAGCGAAGAGATGCAGAAAGGGTCGCCCAGGCCGAGCGAATAGAACTCGGCGGCACTGTACTGCAAGTCGTAGTTGTCGGTCTTGTTCGACACGAGGATGACAGGTGTCTTGGCGCGGCGCAGGATAGCGGCCACCTGCTCATCGAGGTCGGTAACACCATTCTGCACATCTACCAGGAAAAGCACCACATCGGCCTCCTCCACAGCGATGAGCACCTGCTTGCGTATCTCCTCCTCGAACACGTCGTCAGAGTTGACTACCCATCCGCCGGTGTCTACGATGGAGAACTCGCGTCCCGTCCATTCGCACTTGCCGTACTGACGGTCGCGGGTGGTACCTGCCTCATCGGCCACGATGGCGTGGCGGGTCTGCGTGAGGCGGTTAAAGAGTGTGGACTTGCCCACATTGGGGCGTCCTACGATAGCTACTAAGTTTCCCATAATAAAGAGACCCACCAAAATCCTCCCTGCGAGGGAGGACTTACCGACATCGCGGCAATATGGGTATGCTTTTTATTCGTTATACATGTTAATTATTCCCTTACAGGGAGGGATGGGAGGGTCTTCTACTCCAAATTATATCCAAAACTACGCAATTCCTTGTCCGAGTTGCGCCAGTCCTTATCTACTTTCACGTAGGTCTCGAGGAAGATGCGCTTGCCGAAGAACTGCTCCAGCGTGCGGCGTGCCTCGATGCCCAATTTTTTCAATGCCTTGCCCTGGTTGCCGATGATGATGCCCTTCTGCGAGTCGCGCTCCACGTAGATGACGGCATTGATGTGGATGCTCTTCGTGGTCTCCTTAAACTGCTCCACACTCACCTCACAGGCATAGGGTATCTCCTTGTCATAGTAGAGGAGTATCTTCTCGCGTATGATCTCGGTGACGAAGAAGCGGGCAGGCTTGTCGGTGAGCTGGTCCTTGCCGAAGTAGGGCGGGCTATCGGGCAGCAGTTCCTTGATGCGGCGCAGCACCACGTCCACATTGAAGTTGTTCGATGCCGACATGGGTATGATCTCCGCCTTGGGCAGTGTCTCGTGCCACTCCTCCACGAGCGTGGTGAGGTCGTTCTGGTTGCTCAGGTCAATCTTGTTGATGAGCAGCAGGATGGGCACGTCCATGCGCTGCACCTTCTGCAGGAAGTCCTGGTTCTTGTCGGCCTTCTCCACCACATCGGTGACGTAGATGAGCACGTCGGCATCCTGTAGTGCCGACTCGGAGAACTGCAGCATCGACTCCTGCAGCTTGTAGTTGGGTTTGAGCACACCGGGCGTGTCGGAGAACACAATCTGCATCTCCTCCGTGTTGAGTATACCCATGATGCGGTGGCGCGTAGTCTGCGCCTTGAAGGTAGCAATGGAGATGCGCTCGCCCACGAGCTTGTTCATCAGCGTCGACTTGCCCACATTGGGGTTACCTACGATATTTACGAATCCTGCTTTGTGCATGTGTGTTGAATTAAGAGTTAAAAGTGAGAGTGAAGAGTGAAGAGTGAAAAGCTACCATAATGGATGGGCAACTCTCAACTCTTAACTCTTCACTCTCAACTCTCGAATGTGCCTCAGCTTATACTGCAGCCTCTTTCTCGATAGCCAACTTTCCACGATAGTAGCCGCAAGCGCCGCATACAGTGTGGAATACATGCCACTCGCCGCAGTTAGGGCAGATGGCCAATGTAGGAGCTACTGCCTTGTCGTGAGTTCTTCTCTTGGCAGTTCTGGTCTTCGATTGTCTTCTTTTAGGATGTGCCATTTCTTTTAGTTTTAATTATTAATTATTTCCTTTAAACCTTCCCAACGCGGATCCACTGGGGTTTCCGCTTCGTCCGCTTCATCGCCGAACGTGATTGCCTCACCGAAATCTTCCTCATCGGTCGAGCGCGACAAGTGCTTGCTCAGCTTACCAGACATCTCCTTGTTGCATTTTCCCGGGGCATGTACATGCTTCATCGGGATTGCCAGTGCTACAAACTCGTAGATATACCAAGCCACGTTGATGACACCCTCAGCTTCGGGAATTATCACCACATCGCCCTGCTCACCGTAGTCAGCACCCAGCTTCACCTGCAACTGGCCCGTAGTGTGTATGTCAAGGTCCATCTCGTCGAGACAGCGGTCACAATTGACCACCACTACACCATCGAGCACGAAACTCATTTCGTATACATCGACCGCACGGTGTACGTCAAGCTTCACCTGCACCCTGCCCTTCTGCACTTCGGGGCCGTCAATATGGACGAAGAACTCGTTATCGACACTCAAGTCATAAGAGGCGTTCACCTCTCTCATACCTCTCAGGTCTATCTTATAACTGTCAAATTTGCCCATTTTCTTTCCTATTTTCGGTTACGCTTGAGTACATGTAGCCAATCGGGCGACAAAGATACAACATTTTATTCATTCTGCATCGAAATTTTGTGTAAAACTTTCCAAAAACATGTCATTTCGTCAATCTCAGCCATCTAAAACCGTTAAAGAACCTATATTTTTACACTACATAATGCAGAATTTCGTTTTTTGTTCATACCAAAGATGCATACACCTCTCATAGTCTTCACGCACATAGTTATTCCATCATAGTAAGAATACATGAGCTATCAGACAGCGCCGCTTCACTGATGGGCTTCACAGCCATACACTCCATTTCAACTAGCCAACCAGGACGGCAAACAGGAGCCTGAAGGTATATTTGGGGATAGAGGGGAAGCGCTCCTCAAACAGGTCGCGCACTACAACATAGTCAGAAATATCGCGTAGGTATACTATGAGATGGAAAAACAGGTAATAAACAAAACGTTTGTCTATGAGCAAAGAAAACTCTCCACAACTTGCTGCCGAAAAAGAAATATTGTATATTTGCTTTCAGAAATCCCTAAAACTCCAAATATGACACAGCAAACAGAAATCACATTACGTGCACGAGGCCGTGGCTTTCACCTCATCACTGCCGAAGTGACAGAAAAGTTACCTGCACTACCCGAGCAAGGACTACTACACTTGTACATCAAGCACACGAGTTGCTCATTGGCCATCAACGAGAATGCCGACCCCGACGTACGTTACGATATGGAGCAGATATTCAACCGCTTGGTTCGCGAAAATGAACCGTACTACACCCACACCTTTGAAGGAGCCGACGATATGCCTGCGCATGCCAAGGCAATCATTGCAGGATGCAGCCTCAGCATCCCCATCACACGTGGACGGCTCAATATGGGTACATGGCAGGGAATATATCTGTGCGAGTTTCGCAATCACGGCGGTGCACGCCATATAGTAGCCACTATCATATCATAATCCCAAAGCACATGAGACAAATACTTCCGACAGTGCTGCTTATAGCTGCAGCATGCACGATGCAAGCTCAAGAGAGCGAGCCGATGACACATGAGGTATGGAAAAGCATGCCAGCCTTCTATGAGGAACTGAAGGCAACACTGACCTATCCGATGGCATGGGGAAATTCACCCACAAAGCGATACAGCAAGTGGCAACGTGAAGGGCGGGCCAAAGTGCTGGAGTGTATGAGTCCTGCTCCCCCGCAAGCAGCCAGTTTCGCTCCAAGGATTCTTGCCGAGGAACAGCGTGAAGGCTACAGAGCACAGAAAATAGAGTTCAACATCAACGCGTGGAGCCGCATACAGGGTTATCTGCTCATCCCCGACGGGGAGGATCCCTTTCCCGCAGTACTGGCATTACATGATCATGGAGCACATTTCAGCATCGGAAAGGAGAAGATGGTGAAACCTTTCTGCGTATCAGATGTCGTGATGGACGATGCCGAGAAATGGACCCATGCATGCTACGGTGGAGTATTTGTTGGCGACCGCTTAGCCCGCGAAGGCTATGTGGTATTAGCAGTAGACGCACTCTTCTGGGGCGACCGTGGCCGTCGTGAGGGAGTGGACTATGATGCACAACAGGCACTTAACAGTAACCTGCAACAGATGGGTATGTCCTTCGGAAGCTTCATTGCTTGGGACGACCTGCGCAGCGTAGAGTTTCTCAACACATTGCCGTGTGTGAAGCAGGGCGAGATTGCGGTTCTCGGGCATTCGATGGGTGCTCATCGGGCATGGATGACAGCCGCCCTATCTGATGAGGTAAAAACTGGCGTAGCCATTTGTTGGATGAACACCACTGAGCACCTGATGACACTATCCAACAATCAGAACAAGGGAGGTTCGGCCTATGCAATGATTATACCTGGCATACGCAACTTCTTGGATTATCCTCATGTTGCATCCTTGGCATGCCCCAAGCCTATGCTTTTCATGAATGGTACGAAAGACAAGTTATTCCCTGTGCAAGGCGTAGAGGCGGCCTACTCCGAGATGCATCGTGTATGGCAATCGCAAGGGGCTGGTGAGCATCTGGTTACACGCCTCGTAGAGTCGCCTCACTACTTCGGTGAAGCAATGCAGATAGAAGCGATAGAGTTCCTCAACAAAGTACTCAAGAAATAAATAACAAACAGAATGGTCTGCGCATGCACAGACCATTCTGTTTATCATCCTAATCGGTAAGCCTATTTCACCAACACCTTGCGACCACCTACGATGTAGATACCTGCAGGTAGTCCTTCAAGAGTGGAGACTGCCGTGCGCACACGTACTCCCGTGATGCTATACACATCCATCGGCGTATCTGTGACAGGCAACATAACCTCTTCGATATCGTTGACAAGGTCTTCGGCTATTGTGCCATAATAATAGAGGCGGAAGTTGTCAAAGATAGTCCAATATGAAGTACTTGAGGTTGTACTGCGCAGACCGATCTTAAGCTTGCTGCCATCAGTTTTCACGGTAGTGGTAAGAGCATTGTCGTACAGTCCTTTGGCAAAATACAAGCTGGCAGCCTGCATATTGTTGGGAACATAGCGGGGCGGTATATCGGCTACCTGCACCTCAGCACCACCCAACTTTCCCGTACGTGCTTCGGAAGCGATATTGCAAATCTTGACATTGGAAGTACCGGCATAGAGCTGCGTGGTGACATTATCATTGCCAGCAACATAGCTGTTGTATACCTCGACAGCCTCACCCGGACGCTGGTAGGCCTGCACGCGAAGTTGGTAGGTACCCGCAGGAAGATTACTGATGGTCTGATTAAAGTCGAATGTTTTCTCGAAATACTCCATACAAGAGAAGCTAAGTGTAGGTGCATCGGACCATCCCTCAGCATCGTCAATAGCAGCATTAGCAATCATATAGGTAAGGTCAAACGGCTGTGCAACATCTGTGGGTGTCGCATTGGCAAGGAAAGTGAATATTGCTTCCTCGGCTATAGCAATCAGCGCTGTAACCTCCTCGGCGGTTGTCACCTCGCTACGATTGGTCTCAAGGTTAGTCAGGACGGCATTGATAGCAGCATCTACTCCCTCGGCCTCTTCGCTATGAGGAACGGCAACAAGTGTTTTGATGCGTTCGATGACGGCATCCAAATCGCTCACGAAACTAGCTACGCAGGCTGCCTCAAAGTCGGTAGCCTCCTCGGCTGTAAGCAACATCCAGCGCTGCACGGTGGCCGCATTGCCCAGGTTGAATGAAGCTGTGCTTGTCGTCCCGTTAGAACCCGCAATAAGAGTGGTAGGATTGAGCTTATGCTCGGGATGGATAATCCAATAACCGCGTAGCCTCATTTCGCTATCGCCACTTCCAATCACAGCATCTATACGAGAACGCATGAAATGGAAGTTATCATTCGAGGCTGGCTCTGTACGAGCTATAGTGCGTATGCCATTCGTGCCCGTGCTGTTGTAAGTGACGTAACGCCCTGTGGCTGCATTGCGTAGTTGATAGTAGCTGTTGTCGGGATTAAAGGTAATATACCAAGCAGCGCTATCATTAGCAAGAGCCGTAGAAGCATTCATCTCTTTCCATACGAGCATGCCTTTCTCATTCTGCACGAGGTATGAGGTATAGAGTCCGAACTTCTCGTTCTCATTCTTGATATAGTACTTGATGGTGTCTTCCTGCTCAAAGACATAGGCGGGCGTGCAGAATCCGCCTGTGGGGGGCAGTCCATCTTCGCCTAATGCCTGATGGATAAGAGCATTGCTGATATAAAGAATAGCCGAACCATTATCTTCGTGAGCACCATTAACACCATAAGGCCACATGTGCGTACCATCACCCGTCATCACGGAGGTAGTATTATTATCGAGGAAACGCACTACGGCTGTGGCGCGGTCGCCAAGCCAGTCGCCACGCCCACTACCGGCACGCAGGGGCGAGGAGCCGCCATTCCATATCTCGTGTGTGCCTACGCCGATACCGTGGCCGAGCTCGTGAAGGATAGTACCTGTGCGTTGATAGGAGGCGTTAGGGCCTACACGCATCCAACCGCCATACGAGCACTCTGCTGTAGGGGTTCCCGAACCATAATGTACCGAAGTATGGAAACCTGTGATACTGGTATAAGTGTTCAGATAGTTCACTGCGTCAGCTACTGCCGCATTAATTCGCTCGTTGGCTGCAGCATCGGCTCCATTGTCATACGACCAGGTTATTTTTCCTTGCGGCAATGTTATCACCTTCTTCACTTCACCATAGCCTACAGCATAGGTTTTAGTTATCGCATACGCGCGTACATAATATATAGTAGATGGTTCAAGGTTTTCCATCATATAGATACGTCCGTTCTGTGAGTGATACTTCGTAGAGCGGTTATCCAATACGGTGGGCTCAGGTTCAGTACTCCAACAGAACCCCTGCTCCAAGAGATTCGAACT
Organism: uncultured Bacteroidaceae bacterium; assembly: GCA_964570685.1. GTDB lineage: Bacteria > Bacteroidota > Bacteroidia > Bacteroidales > Bacteroidaceae > UBA1189. Next base: position 100,931 of record CAZMZC010000002.1, read on the forward strand.
TGTGACTCCACTGATGGTACTACGTCCCAATGCGACTGTAGAGCCACGAGCTACATAATCGTTTGTTACCACTGTCGGCACTGTCCCTTCTCCATTAGCCACGTGGTAACAGAACACGGCATCCTTCAGTGTCTGAGTAGCATTTTTTATCTCATCAGTAGTAACATTTGGTGTATTTGCCACCTGCATGGCCTTTTCAATGGCTTCTTGCAGAGCAGCAGCACCACTGCCAGTGCCATCACCCAACAATGTAGTCGCATCATTGATGGCTGTTTGCAAGGCCGTATGGGCTGCCACAATAGCCTTATAAGTCGTGACGGCAGCATTGACTTCAGCAGTTGCTGCATCCAGCATTTCTACTGTTGCCTCAGCATTGTCATATATTTGCTGAGCCTTGTCTATAGCGGCCTGCAGTTCGGCACTGCCGTATCCAGTATTGTCGTCCAACTGCTTTACAGCAGCGTCTATACCTTTCTTGAGGTTCTTATAAGCAGTCTGCAAGGTCTTATAGGCAGCGATGGCTTTATTGAGCGCAGCGGTGGCAACGACTTGCTCTTCGGGAGTAGCCAACGAGTCATTATACACAATAGTGGCAACATCAAGTGCCGTCTTCAAATCGGCCGCTCCATTGCTTGTTCCATCGCCATACAGCTCAGTAGCATCCTCTACCGCATCGCCCAACTGGCTGCCATCCCAAGTATGGGAAAGAATCTTCACATAGTCAACTGAGAGCTTTGCCGAGTTAGCCGAACCGCTGGCTGCAGCCTTCATGCCCACCTGTATCTTACCTGTTCTATTGATAATGAGTTTGAAGTTCAATGTATCGGTCACCCATTGTTTGGATGGAAACGTTGTTATTGCCGACATGGAGCTGTTGCCAGAACTGGGTAGCCAGCCAAAAAGGCTGCTACCACTGGTAGCTGTACCACTATTATAATAGGCGGTCACCAAAGAGTACTCTCCTTTCGGAAGAGTCACCTCTTGATAAAGCTTGATGGACTCTTCCCATCCTGTGCTAAGAGCCAGCACACCACCTTCAGCCAAGCCGTCCACATTGGTCGATGGCACACTAGCGCCATTGAATGTTTTCTTAGTACCTATCTGATAGGTGCCCACGATGGTGTAGTTCACGGAGTAGTCATTGGTCCATCCTTCCACAGGAAGCATTTCTTGTTGCACGTTACCAGTAGCACCGGCATCGTAGTCATAATGTGTATCAAAACCTGCGTTCTCCAAGTAAAGCGCTGTAACATCGACCTGCGCCATAATACCCGATGCACCTAAAATAGCACATAGGACAACGAGCATTCTTTGTTTAATGTTTTTCATTACTTTATGTTTATTTGGATTATTCAATAGTGTTCATCTTCTTGTCTACAAGCATCACATCCTGCATCTGCAAGTTGAGCATCTCGCTACTCTTAAGAGCAACGAAGGTAATCTCCACGATGTCGCCATTACCGCTGAGTGTGGGCTTGTTTCCTGTGTTGACAAAGGTTGGGTAAAGCGCCTTCTGGCCATTCTTGTGCAGACGGTCGTAGGTAAGGTTGTCCATTTCCTTGGCACCTATCGAGTTGGTATGCACATACCGAAGTTGAGTGGCATCGTAGGGGATGGCCACGCTCCAAGCATTCACCTCGTTGAGGCCGCTACCACGGATAATGACCTTCACTTCCTCGCCTTCACGGATGCTCTTGGGTGCTACAAGTTCGAGCTTACCGGCCAGTGTACCCATGCCATAGGTATTCACGCCACCATGCATAGCTACGCCTACGGTAGCGATGTCGAAGGCATCGATAAGTCCGTTCTTGTTGATGTCACCGCCGCTGATGTAACCGTCGAAGTCGGAGTCGCCGGCACGCAATCCGGTATAGTTCATATATGAGGTGTAGTCATCTTTGTCTACACGACCGTCGTGGTTGATGTCGCCCTGCAATACGGTTTCCGTACCAGGCACCTTGAAGATATACATCTCACGGCCCGAACCGAAGTTTCCGCGTGCAGCGGTAACATGCATCTTCATATAGCGTGCCGATGACTTGCCATCAAAAGCGATAGTTTTCATTGTGCCATCGGGCGCCCAATTGAAGCCTACAGGCTCGCTCCAAACTTTGCGGTCGATACTGTAGGTGATAGTACCTTGGAGAAGTGTGCCGTTGCCACCATCCTCACGGGGGAGGTACTCGAGTTTGTCGAGCACGTTGACTCCACCGAGGTCAATCTCCATGGTGAAAGGCACTGCGCCACCTGCCCAATCGGTATGCCAGATACTGGTCTCGTCGTAGTCGAAGAACTTATGTACGCCCTGACCGGGTTGGTCTTTGCAAGTGTTCTCGGCCTTGATGCCGGGGATGGCAAACTCAAGCGGGTTGGAGAGGGTCTGCACCTTAGCTTCAGCCCATTTTGATGCACCATCAGCATTCACCGCACGCAGACGGAAGGTGTATTCAGTCTCGGCCTGAAGTTCCTCGAAACGGAGCAGGGTGTCGCGGATGGTAGAGTAGAGCATACCATCGAACTCAATCTCGTAGTAGTCGGCTTCGGGCATCAGCTCCCAAGTAGGAGTGAGCACATAAGGCTCAATATTCTCTTCGGTGAAGGTGATGGCAGGAGTGGCCAGCTTGCCCGTCTTTGCCACCAAGGGGTCGGTCTCCTCAAACTGATAGCCCTCCACGATAACCTCTACGGCATTCTTGGTCACATCGGTAGCAGCAATCTTCACCATCAAGCGGGGAGCACCCTTGATGCTCACCTCGGCCGCTGCGGTGCCGTGTGTAGAGAATTGGTTGAGCTCGGGCGCGGCATCATAGTAGTAGACATTGTCGGTCACGATAAGCTCGGCCGCCGAACGCACTGCCTCGAGTTCCACCTTGTTGCCACCAACCTTGGCTATCACCTTCTTGGGGGCCTCGTTCATATAGATACGCATCTCGGTGCGCTTCTCGGGTACAAAGCCCTCGAATGTACCTGTTGTGGGAGCTACGGTCACGGTAGCCTTACCCTTCTTGGCGCTGCTGCTCACCTTGGTCTCCACGTACTCGCCGAACAGATAAGCCTGTGTGCGGCCATCATCATCGTACTCGGTGAAGCTGCTCTCACCATAGGGGTAGATATCGTAGATGCGGACCGTGGGGTCTATCTCGTTCACATTGTTGTGCGGATGGGTGAGGGGCACGATAGCGCCAGCCTTCACGAACAGAGGCTGCTTCCACAAAGGAGCATCGTAACTGTTGATGATGCGGCCACCCTTGTAGTGCGCACCAGTGAAGTAGTCTACCCATTGGCCTTCGGGCAGATAGATGCCGTGGCGCACGTCGTTGCCCTCAGCATCGGACGCAGTATTCTGATAGATGGGCGCTACGAGATACCAAGGCCCGAACATATACTGGTATTGTGTAGCCTTGCCGAGGGTGTAGGCATTCTCTTCGTCGAGGAACATGGCACGCACCATAGGCTTGCCAAACACGGCCTCGCGAGCAATGCTATAGGTATAAGGTGTAAGTACTGACTTCCACTTCAGGTATGAACGGTTGATGGATGTGGCAGGTTCGCCCAATGCATGGGGATACTTCTCGTTGGCACCCCATCCGTCCATATTGAGGAGCATAGGCGAGAAGGTCTTCCACTCGTAGTCGCGCACAAAGACGGGTACGTTCTTGCCACCGAAAATACCATCCATATCACTGGATACGTTGGGCTGACCAGAGAGCCCCGAGCCGATGTATGTGGGGATGTGGAAGCGGATGTACTCCCAGTTACCGCCCGTCTGGTCGCCACTCCACAGGCCGGCATAGCGCTGTGTGCCTGCCCAGCCGTCAAGCGTGATGATGAAGGGGCGTGCATTGTCGCCATATTCAGGCATTACCTTGGCTACGTCGGCCACGCCATTGAGACCGAACGAGTAACCAGGACCTACCCAAGCCACGTCGGTCTTGAGGATGCGTACACCGGCATCGCGTACCTCACGGACGATATCGCGCTGTAGCAGCGGCTCTACACCCTCTTTGGGATAGAGGTCCGACTGCGTCCAAAGTCCCAGCTCTACGCCATGCTGGCGGGCATATTCGCCAAACTGACGCAGGTTCTCGATGTTGCCTTCGAGCGTACCCGTCTGTCCGTATCCGGCACCGTATCCGTCGTTGGGGAGTATCCACCCGAGGGGCATATCATGAGCAGCGTAACGGTCTATCACGGCACGGGCCGAGAACTGATAGTTACCGTTATTTGTAGGTACGCGTACCTCGCCATTCCCTGCCACTGACGCCGAGCCTGCGGCTGCGACCATACCATCTGCTTTCTCGCCATTGAGAGTCTCTCTGATGCCTCCATTGTTCTTCTGGCTCTCCTTGTATCGCTTGCCATCCTCAAAGAGCACACCACCCTCGGCAGTCTCGGTCCAGTAGTCACGGTTGTAAGCGTTGAGGTGACCCTCGTAGAAACCAAACTTGGGCAACAACACGGGATTACCTGTGAGTTGGTAGAAGTCGCCCAGCAGTGTCACGGGACCCTCGCCTACCATCACGAAGAGGTCAAGGTAGTCGCCATCGTGCTGCATCTTTACGGTGCCATCGGCTTCAGAGTTGAAGTCGTATACGCCTTTCTTGAAGGTATACCACATCACACCATAGCCGCCCGTAGACCAGTAGAACGGAGTGGGCGAGGTCACGCCGCCATCCACCCAGTTGTTCGAATTGATGATCTGTATCACCTTGCCACGATGCGAGAAGCGTCCGTTCTGCATACCGCCACCGTAGAAGTACTCATCCTCGGCTGCCTTCACGGTCATCGCAGCCACACCCTCCTTGATAGTAGCGGGAGTAGTCTCCTCGAATACCACCTTCTTGGTAGCGCGGTCGGTCACTGCCATCAGGCCGGTAGCCTTGTCTACCACCACCTTGATGCGCGGTGTGGTCATTACCGTCTTGTCGCCCTTCTCCTTTACGGTGAGGCCAGTTACATCGCGACGAGGATTCTCGACCAATATCTGCGCCTCGGGGGTAGCCACGGGGTCGCGCATCTCACCACCTTGCGGGTCTTGGAACACGCGGAAGATGTCGTCGCCATAGAAATCGAACGTACGGCATACGCTGTCGGCAAGATATACCTCCACAATAGTACCATTTACTTTCACACCGTTCTTGTCACCACATTGGGTAAATGCCAAGAGCACTATTACAGCCATTGCTACTGCCTTGGCGCATCGCATAAGATTGTTTTTCATCATAGTATTTTGTTGTTCATCCCTTTCAATTGCAACACTTTCAGCGTGTAAAGATAGATATTTTACGCCATACCGCCAAGCAAAAAAGATGAGAATTGCGCTCAATGCAAAAAGAACAGAAAGGAACAGCAACATATAACCCCTATCGCAATTGCAAATTGGCAAGCAGGGAACTCATTATACAGATTCCATTCCACCCCAAAAAACAATATGAGTTCAGCCTAAGCCGAACTCACATTACAGTTAAGATCTCGTATCACTTTTTTCCTCCCAATGGAAAGGCTCAAAGGTAGTGGAGGGATCCTTCCAAGAGGGCTTGCGCATGGCATAGATGATGAGCGGAGCTACCACCACCACGATGCATCCGATGACGAGCACGGCATACCACATCGTCTTGCTGCCCACGGCAATCTGACCGGGAGGGATGAAGCTGAGGATGAAGGCGAGCAGTGAGCCGAGGAAGCCTACGCCACCGACAATCCACATCAGCCCGTTGCCTTTCGAGCCGATACGGAAGGGGCGATTGGCCTTCTTCATGCTATAGCGCAGATAGATGGCAGCAGCAAACATCAGCAGGTACATGATAAGGTAGAGCAGCACGGTGAGCTGTGAAAGTATCTGGTAGAAACTCTGCACCGAGGGCATCACCACGAAGAGTAGTCCGAGCAGCGTGACGAGTCCGCCCTGAATGAGCAGGATATTGCGCTGCACGCCTATCCCGTTGGTCTTCTGGAAGAAGGGAGGGAGATACCCTGCACGGCCTACGGCAAAGATACCCTTCGATGGACCGGCCACCCAGGTGAGCACACCGGCAAGCACGCCAAAGGCGAGAGCCACGGCAATCACGGGCGACAGCCATGAGGCGCGGATGTAGGCAAAGTAGCGGTCGAAGCCTACCAGCAAGCTCTGCGTGAGGTTGATTTCATCTTTTGGGATGATGATACCCAACGAATAGGTACCCAAGACGAAGATAAGCACCGTCACAAACGAACCGATGAAGACCGCCTTCGGATAGTTGCGCGAGGGGTTGTCTACATCTTTTACATGGATACCGCCCATCTCCATACCGGCATAGAAGAGGAAGATGCTCGATGCCAGCACCAAGTTGTTGAAGTTGCTCAGGTCGGGGAAGAAGCTGCCGTGGAAGTCGAGCTGCGAATGTCCGCCACTCGCCAGATACACGATGGCCAATACCACGAGCAGTCCCGCAGGAATAATGGTACCCACCAAGCCGCCAATCTTCGACACCTTACCCACCCACGACATTCCCTTGAGCGAGATAAACGTGGCAAGCCAATAAATAGCCAGCACCACCACTAGCGTGTAGATACGGTTCGAGGCTAATGCCATATCGTGCGCTCCATTCATCCCGATGAAGGCGAGCGACACCGCACCGAAGGTCAATACCGTAGGGTACCAGATGGTACTCTCTACCCATTGCAGCCAAATGGCGAGAAAGCCCATGCGCTTGCCGAAGGCCTCGCCCACCCAACGGAACACACCGCCCTGTTTGTCGGAGAACATCGCCGCCAGCTCAGCCGCTACGAGCGCCGTAGGGATGAGAAACACGATAGCCGCAAAGAGATAATAGAATGCCGAACTCAGTCCATACTCTGCCTCGGCAGGCAGTCCGCGCAACGACACCACAGCCGTCACGTTCATGATAGCGAGTGTAGCCACACTCAGCTTGGTTGCTTTACCTATATTAGCCATAGTCATTAAGGTTTAGATTCTGCGGGGTATAACAAAGGTAGGCACGGAGTTGTTTAGAGCGAGGGAAAGCGAAGCATGAATGCGTCTATTCTTCAAGAACCGTCTGTATTCCGGCATCTCGTTTGTTCCACAAGACGAAACGCAAAGAAATCCTAACAGAAAAATTCGTAGCATATTGTCATTGATTCCTGCCGATTGCTTACACGATGCTGAAATCGGAAGCATAAACGTTTCCGCTTGCACGACAAAGTGTAGCCATTTTCCCGTTCTATGCTTACTTTCTGCATTTCCCTAACGCCTCATGGCTGCGTTCTTTTCATTCGCCTTGGGGATTGGGCGGAAAGAAAGGAAGAATGGAGCACTATGTACACTCCAAGCCTAAACAAAAATGCAATATTGGTTGTTGAAATAAACAAAAATGTTTATTTTTGCGCCATGAATGAGCAGTTGACCATACTTAAAGGAATACATCCCGGGCAATTCCTCGACAGAGAGTTGCGGCGGCGTAGCATCAAGAGCAAAGACCTTGCCCTTGCTGTAGGCGAGCATCCGCAGACGCTCAGTGCCATCATTCGTGGTAAGCGTGCCATGAATACTCCGCTGTCGCTACGCATCGAGCGCAACCTCCAGTTAGACGAGGGTCTGCTCATGTCGCTACAGATATTCTTCGAGATAGAGCAGGAGAAGCGCAAGCAAGCCTCGCTCCATCGCCCCGACCTCAGCAAGTTTCGTCCTGCCCTATTTTGGGATACATCTATCGACCGCATCGATTGGAGTGCCAACCGCCGTTATGCCCTACAGCGAATCTTCGAGCGTGGCACCGAGAGTGAAATCCTCGAGGCCATACGCTTCTACGGTGCCGATACGATACGCGCCACGCTGAGCGAATGCGACTCTTTGCATAGCGAGGCACTACAAAATAATATCACCAAATATCTGTCCTATGCCCAAGAAGCTACACTATAATACCGTATCTCCACTATTGCGCGATATCCTTGGCCAGTTGATGGCGTTGCCCGAACTCGCTCCGTTCTGTTTGGTGGGTGGCACTTCGCTGAGCCTGCAGTTAGGCCACCGCATATCTATAGACATTGACATGTTTACAGAGGCACCATACGGCACGCTCGATTTCCACGCCATACAATCCAAGTTGTGCAGCATGTTTCCCTATTGCCAAGGCGATTGCGGTGAGGTAGTAGGCATGGGAGTTTCTTATATTATAGGTAATAGCCCGCACGAATCCATCAAGCTCGACCTCTTCTATACCGACCCGTTCATACGCCCCATCAGAACTATCGACAGCATACGCATCGCATCCATCGAAGACATTATCGCAATGAAACTGGATGTCATCGGGCGCAATGGCCGCAAGAAGGACTTTTGGGACTTGCACGAGCTGCACGACAAATACACGATAGAGCAGATGCTCAGCCTCTATGCAGAGCGTTACCCATACAATCACACCCGTGAAGAACTACTTCTTGGCCTCACCAACTTCTCACTTGCCGACACCGAGCCCGACCCCAACTGCTTGCACGGCAAGGTGTGGCCTCTGATCAAGTTGGATTTTATGGATTGGAGCAGGTAAGAAATCTCTCACTCTAATGAGCGCTGAGAGCAAGACCGAGGAGAAGGACGTAATGGTAAAGGTTTGATAAACTTGATTAATCAACAAAACTCATAAGGATTGTAGAGAGATAACTCCACAAAAGGCCTTCGAAGCACGCCTGCGCCTATTCTTTGAAAACCTTCTGTGGAGTTGTGTGTTATCTCGGGTCATAGACCCTGATACTCAGTCACGGCGGATAGGGTATATCTGCCGTAACTGAGTTATCCGTTGTGACGAACTAAAGATTTGGGAAATGTTTGGAAATGATTCCTTTTATCTCTTCCAATGTGACACTTGCAAATTCTCTCAATGCATCTTTTGTTTCATTCGTAAGTTCATCTAAATTATCATATAGTCCTTTACTGACGTATTCAAAGTGGCCTCTGCATTCTATTAAGTCCGAAAGCGCTCTATCTTTTTTTATGCTCTCGTCATCTAATCTTTTTCCAATATATGACACTTCTCCACTACGCTTAAGTGTCTTTTCTACTTCAGGCGAGAATCTTTTAGGTATGCACATAATACATTTGTTGTTAGCTGTTTAATATCTTTTTCTTCTGTTCGTCAAATTCTTCTTGGGTGAGCAAGCCCTCATCCAAGAGATTTTTTAATCCTTTTATTTTTGATTCAAATGATTCTTCGTTTTTAATTACTACAGAATTATCCTTTTTCTCTCTGTTATTCATTAGAATTCCAGCAATTGCTCCGAATAATAATCCTGGTATAGAAATTAGCCATGTAATAGGATCGGACAGACAGGTTCCCATACTCATGTTCCATGATATTGTACCGCATGCTACAACAGGTGTTGTGAAAAGGAGCCAGCCTATTAAAGCTCCTCGTAAAACTCGTCCTAAATTAGTCCCTTTCTGTTCATTGGTTGTTTCCATAATTTTTTATTTTTTTAATCATTGATAAACTCTTAATTGATAAATCTATAATTTATATTTCTTCTTCTTGCCATTCACAACTATATGTTTTTCTTCACCGAATGCCGACTTCAGTGCCTTCATTTTCTTCTCTGGAACAGAAATGAATTTGAGGTTGCGGCATCCCTTAAAAGCACAATCTCCTATTCCGACATTTGGTGGTATTATAACATTGGCCAAGCTATTACATCCATAAAAGGCCCATTTTTCTATCTTTGTTGTCCCTTCAGGTATTATTAACTTAGTCACTATATCTCCATTTAAGAACAAGTTCTTTCCATAGTAAAGAGGATTAGCATTAGGAGTACTGAATCGTATTCTACACCAAGCCTGGACGTCATCAATAAAAACGGAAATGAGATTTGGACAACCTTCAAAGGCGCGTTCTTTGATTTCGTTCACTTTCTTAGGGATATTGACATAAGTAAGATTATGGCAGCCCTTAAAAGCACAAATACCAATTTTGCTTAAAGCCTTTGGCAGGTTAATAGAGGTAATACGGCGGCAGTCAGAAAATTCATAGTCGCCAATTTTTGTCACTTTATCGCCTATTGTGATAGACTCAAGAGTTGCTTTATTATAAAAGGGAGAATAACCATATCTGCCATCTGTATTATATTCAACATTTCGTCCTAAGTAGATAGTTTCCAGTGGGCAATCATGAAATAAGCCTTCTCCAATAACATCCATACTATAGACACCTATGTTTGAATAATTAGGTTTACTCCCATTCTCAAACGAGTTGAATCCTAGTGATAAAGTATTGTCTCCATCTTCTATGACGACCTTACTCAATGAAGCACAGCCCTTAAACACAAAATTCTCTATCGCAGTTACACTTTGAGGTATATTTATAGAACTAAGATTGTTGCAGCCTTCAAAAGCCCTTTCTCCTATTTCCTTTACTCCATCATGTATAGAAACTGATGTTAAATTTCTACAATTATAGAAAGCGTACTTCCTAATTTTTGTGACTCCCTTAGGAATGGTTATTTCAACGGCTAATTCTCCGTTAATATATATCTTGTTTGCATAATAGAGTGGATTGGCCAAAGCATTGCCAAAAATAATCTTACACCAATTCTGAATACTTGAAACATTCACTTTAGTGAGATTACTGCAACCTTCAAAAGCTGAACTTTCGATGCTATTCATATTTGCGGGCATATTGAAAGAAAACAATTTACTACATCCTTTAAATGCATTACGATCAATAGCCTTTAAGCTCTCAGGGAAAGTGATAGAGGTTAAGGATGTGCAGTTTTCAAAAGCATTATCATCAATGGAAAGTAACCCATCTTCCATCTTTATTGATGTTAGGTTACTACAACCCGAGAACGCCCCCTTGCCAATGGTTCGAACGCCTTTACCGATTTTTACCGATGTAAGTTTACTACAATTAGCAAATGCACCTGCACCAATCCCCTCCACTGCTTGTGGTATGGAAACAGCAGTGATTCGGTTATTATCCTTGAATAATTCTGCCCCGATTCGATAGTTCTTCTCATAAAAGCTTTCCGGAAGAGTTGGTTTAGTTTCTTTTCCTGTATAAAAACTGAGAAGATATACGTTCCCCTGTTTGGTGAAATAGTATTCACCCACAGCTCCATATGCGTTTATAACGCTTTCTGCATAGTAAGCAATCTCTCCATTATTTTTGCTGCCCTTTCGAATCTCAAAATCTGAACCTACGTTAATAACCTTGGAGAGTTTCCTGCATCCTTGAAAAGCACCTTCTCCTATCTCTGATAAACAATGACCAAGGATTATTGAAGTAAGTCCCGAGTTCTTAAAAGCATAATCCTTAATAAAAAATATCATAGGTAGGTTAATAGAAGTCAGGCTACTGCAACCCTCAAAAGTTTTTTGTTCAATACTTCTCACAAACTCGGGGATAGTAATAGAGGTAAGGCTATAACAATTATAGAATGCAGCTTCTCCTATATGTCTAACATATTCAGGCAAGGATATAGAGGTGAGACTCTCACAATAAGAAAAAGCTTGACTTCCAATAGATGTAACGCTCTCAGGAATAGACATAGAAGTTAAGCCTATACAACCTTCGAATGCCTGATCACCAATTTTTGTTATACCATAAGGAATAATTACGGATGTTAGATATTCACATTCATAGAAAGCACCATCTTCAATACCCACAACACGATATGTCGTTCCCCAATAGTTTACAGTTGACGGAATTTTTACTGATCCTTGGTATTCGTTTCTATAGCTATCGTGATAGTTTCCCCTATAAGTAACTGTAACTACTGGGTCTGCCAAGTCTTGTTGCTGTGGGAAATTGTAATAAATACCGCCTCGTTCAAAGTCGTGACCACTTACTGTTAAACAGTATAGCAGTGCTACAGATGCAAATAAAATTTGTTTTATTGATTTCATAGTAAATGTCTTATAATTTTAATACTCGCGTAAACATTTCAGATTTTTCGCATAAGCATAAATTAAGCCCTTAGCCAAACAGAAAAAATCCTCTACAGGTCCGTCTGAGATCTCTTCGTATTCTAAAACGCTTTGCTTGCTTGGTGCTACAGCTCCCAAAGAAATACAATCTTCTTTTCGAAAGTCTATCACCAAAGCAAACGGAAAGGAAAAAGCACTTATTGTGAAAAAGGTTTCAGCAAGTTCCAATACATCATTCCGATTTAAGTTTGCATAATCTGTACAATAAAATGCAACATCGTAGTCAGGATAACCAGGTTGATTTTCCCAGACCTCCATTGTGTTCACATTCTGTGGGTCTTCAAAAAAGATACAAATCTTCTGTCTTTTAACTTTAGCCTCATCAATGGCTTTCTTCAAATCTTCAATATCAAACATAACACAAACATTGTGACCTATAAGTTCTCCAGATTTGGTCATTATTGCATTTAAAATAGAAAAGCGTGAGAACCTGTACCTGTTACTCGTCTCACACTTAGAGGCTCTCGCATTGCCCAGTCAATCGAAACGAGCAACGCAGACCTCACGCCGATATGTATATATACAACTATAACCATAAACTACCAAAATGGCAGTATAGTCTAATGGATATAAGACATACCCGTGACATCTACTGTTGCTTTGTTTTTGATTGACCTTTGAATTTGCGAGATTCCTAAGTGTCAAAACCAAAGCGCCAAGTAAACGCCTTTCCACAATGTCACCCCCACCCAACCACCGCAATTCGCAAAACGAATCTTGGCAACGGCGAGAGATTTTGCAAATGTACAATTAAATTACGAGTTCTGAATTATGAATGCACAATTATTTTTTATGTTTTAAAGCAGCAGGATGATCTGATGCTGTAAAAAAAATACGTCAACAATGACGAAAACAATTTCCTAGCGATGATTATTGGGGCGCACCAATTAGATGCACGAGACTTGCTATTCATAGAAATTTATGGCTAATTATATGGATATTTATGTCAAGAGAAGAAGAAAAACGAGTGTCACGGAATAAGTTGGAAACCACTCGCAATAACCTATAAGGTCTGAGAAGAATAGGCGTAGACGTACTTTGAAGGCCTTATAGGCTTTGCGCCGCATTAAACATGTCGCATTAAGTATTGAAATGTATTTGCAATCAGCAGTGAGATTTTTCCTGAACGCACCGCCTGTTTCTTCGTTTCCACGAACCAAATTCTTAAATCATAAGCTTTGATTTAATATTCAGTGCCTTTGATTTAATATTCATAAGCTTTGAATAGTAAATCAGTGCTTATGATTTAAGAATTCGGCGAATACTTTGCAACTATATGAACGCTGCAAAAGAAGAATTCTGACCTGCCATTAGGACTTATGGAAGGGTGGATGTGAAATGGTAAGCGAGAAGGAGTTGTCCTCGCCACGCTTGCTTGGCCTTAAAAATCCGTAAGAGACCGACTTTGCGGTTGGCGCGGGGGAACATTCGGGGCGGGGCATTGTTACAGATTGAACTTAACCTTAAATCTCAACTTATGGAACGAACAGATTTCAGTACCGATGTATTCGGGTCGAAGGAGATGCTACAGCCTTCGCCCACAGACAAAATCCCCCAACATGGCACGCGCCCCGACATTGCCTATCAGATGGTGAAGGACGAGACCTTCGCACAGACGCAGCCGCGCCTCAACCTCGCCACCTTCGTCACTACCTACATGGACCCCTATGCCACACGCCTGATGAACGAGGCCATCGCCCTCAACTACATTGACGAGACGGAGTATCCGCGCGTGGCGGTGATGTGTGCCAAGTGTATCAATATCATGGCCAACCTGTGGAACTCGCCCGAGAAGGCGCAGTGGAAGACGGGCGCACTGGCCATAGGTTCGTCGGAGGCCTGTATGCTGGGCGGTGTGGCTGCGTGGTTGCGCTGGAAAGAGCGTCGTGAGGCACAGGGCAAGCCGACTGACAAGCCCAACTTCATCATCTCGACGGGCTACCAGGTGGTGTGGGAGAAGTTTGCCGACCTATGGCAGATAGAGATGCGCACCGTGCCCCTCACCTTGGAGAAGATAACGCTCGACCCCAAGCAGGTGATCGACATGTGCGACGAGAACACCATCTGCGTGGTGCCCATCCAGGGCGTGACATGGACGGGACTGAACGATGATGTGGAGGCGCTGGATGCTGCGCTCGACGAGTACAACGCCCGCACAGGGTACGACATCCCCATCCACGTGGATGCTGCCTCGGGCGGCTTCATACTGCCCTTCCTGCAGCCCGAGAAGAAGTGGGACTTCCGCCTCAAGTGGGTGCTCTCCATCAGCACTTCGGGCCATAAGTACGGACTCGTATACCCGGGCCTCGGATGGGTAGTCTGGAAAGACAAGAAGTACCTGCCGGGCAAGATGTCGTTCTCGGTCAACTACCTCGGTGCCGACATCACCCAGGTGGGCCTCAACTTCTCACGCCCAGGAGCACAGGTGCTGGGACAGTACTACCAGTTCATCCGCCTCGGATTCGAGGGCTACCGTCAGGTGCAGCAGAACTCCATGGAGATTGCCCGCTACCTGCACACGGAGATTGGCAAGATGCGCCCGTTCGTGAACTACAGCAAGGATATCGTGAACCCGCTCTTCATCTGGTACATGTGCAAGGACTACAGCAAGAATGCCAAGTGGACACTCTTCGACCTGCAGGACAAGCTGAAGCAGAGCGGATGGATGGTGCCCGCCTACACCATGCCGAAGAATATCGAGGACAGTGTAGTGATGCGTATCGTAGTGCGCCAAGGCTTCAGCCGCGACATGGCCGACATGCTCTTGGACGATATACGCAGTGCCATTGCCGACTTCGAGAAGCTGGAGTACCCCACCCCATCGCGCATGGCGCATGAGAAGCAACTGCCGGTGGAAGCCTCCGTATTTACCCATACGGGGCATAAGAGGCATTGATGCCCTTAGTACTCGAAGCGTATCTCGTCGAGTGAGCTATCCTCCTCGACACTCGGGAGCGTGGTGAAATGCTGCTCATAGAACTCGGTATACTCGTCGATGCTGTAGTACTTGAGCAGCAGTTCCATATTCGCATCAGAGATGAGCAGGGCGCGGATACCGCTGAGCTTGGCTGCCATCTCGGGCTCGGCATAGAGGCGGTGCATATATTGGTAGGCCTCATCGAAGCTCATCAGCCCCTTCACGTGCAGCATGCCGATGCCGCCCTGCTTCGAGGTGGTAATCTCGAAGTTGCGCACCATGAACTTGCTGAAGTTGTAGCGGGCAATCTCGAAGAGCAGTTGGTTCTCGTTCAGCGTACCCTCCTCATAGGCGAGGACAAAGCTGTACGGAGCCAGACGCTCGGTACTGAAGGGCTGGCGCAGGCTGTCGGCCACGACGGCCTCACCGCTCGCTGCCAAACGGCGGCTCCAGATGGTGCCCAATGAGCCGGAGGTGAGCAATCGGCCCTCCTGCAAGCCCTGGGCGATAAGACCCGCCAGCTCGCTGATTTCGTTTTGCGGATATTTGCTCACGATTTCCTTCAATTGGTTGAGGAAGGAGGACTGGTCGCCCTGCTGCAGGTCGGTCATAGCATTGAGGAACATGAACTTGGGACGGTGCGCACCGAGCGGATACTTCTCTCCCGACAGGGTGGCGTTGCTCTCGACTTCGCTGTGCAGGCCCTCCATATAGGCGGTGTAGGTGGCAGCATAGAGCGAGTCCTCGATGTGCTTGCCGTAGATGGCGTTAGTGGCATAGTCGGGGTCGCTGATGGTGAGTGTGTAGTCGCTGTAGGGGAATTCGGTGAGTAACAACTGGCGGTAGCGCTCGGCATCATCCCACCGCTTCCAACGCGAATACATGAGGTACATGTTGTAGTAGAGTTCGTCGGTGCGGTCAAAGTCGGGGAACTGTGTGTTGAGGCGGTTCAGTGTGCGCTCGGCCAGCCCGAAGTCCTCCAACTTGTCCTTATAGATGATGCCGGCATTGAAGAGTGCCTCTTGCAGTATGGCATTCGACTCTATCATCTGCTCTTCGGTGAAGGGGATTTGTTGCAGGTAATAATTGGGGTCGTGCGGGTCGGTGACGATACTGTCGGGCAGAGCTACGGCCGTGCTGTCCGAAGCGATGGAGTCGGCAGGTATCTCCTCCTCATCGTAATTGACCTCTTCGAACGACTCATCGGCCAGCACCGATTTGTTGGCTCGGCGCCAGTTGTCCTCCAGCTTGCGGCGGCCCCACTTCTGCTGGAAGTCCTTCTTACCCTGCGCTACAAGTTGCGTGTTGTAGAAGTACCACGAGTTGTCGCCGGTGTTCATCGCTCCAGGCGTGTTCATCTGTGGTCCTTTGGCTTGTGCTGCGCCCAAGGCCTCTTCGCGCTGCGCCATCAGGGCAGCCTCCTCCTCGGCTTTCTTGGCCTCTTCTTCCTGACGTATGACCTCGGCAATGATATTCTCTATCACCTTGGTCAGCTCCGCTTCGGGCAGTGTGGCGAGGTGTTGCAGGCTGTCCTGCAGGTCGATGGCTACGGTGTGCTCCACCAGTTCGTCGAGGATGGTGGAGCGCAGGTTCACCATATCGTAGTCCTTATGCTCCTTGTCGACAAGGCCGATGGCCTCGCCATAGCAGCGCTGCGCATCCACATACTGGGCACGATCCCAATATATCTGTCCCAACTGGAGGAGCAGGATGCCCTTCTCTACGCCGTTGCGGGTGCTCAGCTCGGCACCCTTTTCATATTGTGCAATGGCGTTCACCGTATCGCGCTGTGCTAAATGGATGTTGCCCATGGCGTAGTGTACCTGGTCCAGATAATCCTTGTTGTTGGGGTCCTTGGCCATGCGCTTCAGCGTCTTCAGCATCTTGGGAGCGTTGCTGCCGCTCACGGTCTCGGTCTGCTGTATGCGGGCATTGAACTCTAGTTCGTAGGGTGGGTTCTGCTTGATGGCCTTGCCGAACGCCTCATAGGCCTGCTGCTTGTTGCCCAGGTGCTTGTGTATCTGCCCTAAGAGATAGTACTCACGGGTCTTCTGCTTCTTGGTACGTCCCGAGCGCTTCACCGCCTTCTCCAAGTGGGGCAATGCCTCGGCAAAGCGCTCCTGCCGCAGCAGGTGCGAGGCCATGATGGCGTCGTACTCCTCGGCCAACTGGTAGGGAATGCTGTCGCGTCCCATCTGAGCGAGCAGGTTGTCAGCTTCGTAGTTCCACTCCAGCTCGGCATAGCACTGTGCCATGCGCATGCGTGCTTCGGCCACAATCTTGGGATCTTCGCTGTAGAGGCGGGTGATGTATGAGAAAGTAGTGGCAGCCTCCAGAAACTCGCCCTTCTGGAACTGCGCCTTGCCCATCAGCATCCACGCATTGTGCAGGAAGGGGTTGTACTCCTTCTTGGCATACCACCGCTTGTCCTCCTCGGTGAGTGTGCGGCCTGCCTTCTTCTTGGGTTTCTGCTTGATGGAGTGCAGCTTGATGGCCTTCTGCGACTTCTCTATCGCCTTGTCGAAGTTGCCTCCCCCGGCACTGCGTGTGCTCTCCTTGCTGACGGGGAAGAGGGGGATTATCTCCATGTAGTTGTCCTTGTGCGACTTCTCCTGGGCCGACAGTCCCTCCTTGTAGGCCTCGTTGCCGTTGTGGTATACATTGAAGCGGGTCACAAACGACTGGTAGAACCGCGACTGCGCCGTGTTCACCTTCGTGGAACCGCATGCCGTGAGCAGTAGCAGTGCCAACGATATTGCCAATCGGTATGTGTACTTTCTATACATTATCAATATAAACGTGCGGATGCTGCATTTATTGTATCGATGATGGTTCTTCCGCCACAATACAATCTTTATGCACACCTTGAACATGCCAATGTCCAAAAAAAACTTTGGAACACTTGCGTATGCACGGCAATCTTTGTAAATTTGCCATCATAACAAACAACGGAAGCAACAAGTATGAAAGTACAGATAATTAACCGCGGGCATCATCCCTTGCCCACATACGCCACAGAACTATCGGCAGGAATGGACCTGCGTGCCAATTTGACAGAACCTATCGTGTTGAAACCCCTGCAACGCTGCCTAGTGCCCACAGGTCTATATATGGCGCTGCCCGAAGGATATGAGGCGCAGGTGCGTCCGCGCAGCGGGTTGGCCTTGAAGAAAGGCATCACGGTGCTCAATTCGCCGGGCACTATCGATGCCGACTATCGTGGCGAGGTGGGCGTGATACTGGTGAACCTCTCGGCCGAAGACTTTGTCATCGAGGATGGCGAACGCATAGCGCAGATGGTGATTGCCCGCCACGAGCAGGTGCAATGGGAAGCTGTAGAGGTGCTCTCGGAGACGGAGCGCGGTGCAGGAGGGTTCGGACATACAGGAGTGTAGTCTGGATAATAAAAATAAGAAAATCGAAGGTTCGTGAATCATTTCCGATACATATGGCTGATATTGACTGTGCTGCTAATGGCGGCATGCGGTACAACACGCAAGGCTGTTGAAACGCCTGAAGAAGGTGTGACGCTCTCCATGGAGGAGCAACGCAGGTATGAGTACTACTACTTGGAAGCGGTGAGGCTGGAGCAACAGGAGCGCTACGATGAGGCGTTCGGTATGCTTGTGCATTGCCTCGACATCTGCCCCGAAGCGCCGTCGGCATTATACAAAATGGCCACCTACTACTTCTACCTCAACCAGAAGGACAAGGCACTCGACGCGCTGCTTCGTGCCGTAAAGGGAGAACCGGATAATTATTGGTACCGCCAGACATTGGCGTCGTACTATCAGACAAACCGCGAGTATGACAAGGCCATAGCCGTGCTGGAAGAGATGCAACAGCGATTTCCCAAGCACAATGGCGAACTGCTGTCGGCACTTGTGGGATTATATAACCAGACACAGCAGTACGACAAGGTGATAGATGCACTATCGCGTCTGGAAACATTGATTGGCAAGACCGAAGCCATCAGCATGGAAAAGTCGCGCAACTACCTCCTCATGGGTAACCAAGAGGGTGCTTTCGGAGAAGTGGAAGCGCTAGCGGTCGAGTACCCCGACAACAGCTACTACCGTGTGGTATTGGCGAGTATGTATATGGAGAATGGGCGAGAAACCGACGCACTGCCTGTATTACAGAGAGTATTGTACGAAGAGCCTGATAACGGCGCTGCCAAGATTGCTATGGTACAGTACCACAAGCAGGTGGCCGACACGGTAGGATATCATGCAATGGTGGACTCTGTAATGATGGCATCCACTGTAGACGACGAGACGAAGGTGAAAATGATGTTGCAGCTCATCAGTGAGAAGACCGACAGCACCTACGTGTTACAGCTTTTCGAACGGGCCTTGCAACAGCCACAGCGCTCGGCCAAGCTCGGCCATATCTGCGTGCAGTACATGCTCATACTTCATCAGCCAGAAGAACGGGTACGCCCCGTGTTGCTGCGCATGCTCGAAACCGAGCCTGACCATGTACAGGCACGCCTGCAACTGTTGTCTTATGCGGCCAAGCGCAACGACCTGGAGGAGATTATTGACATCTGCTCCAAAGCTATCGACTACACCCCCGAGGTGCTGGACTTTTACTACTATAAGGCGATAGGGCTCTATCAGACCGACCGCCATGAAGAAGCGCTTGACACCTACCGCAAAGCTACAGCACAGATTACTAAGGAGAGCAGCACAGAACTGGTGTCGGACATATTCACAGCGATGGGCGACCTGTACCAGCAGACTGGCCGACTTGAGGAGGCCTACCTATGCTACGACTCGGCACTCGTATATAACCCTTCGAACATATTGGTGCTCAACAACTACGCCTACTTTCTCTCCGAAGAGGGGAAGCAACTCGACAAGGCCGAACAGATGAGTCGACGAGCCATCAAAGCCGAGCCGCAAAATGCCACCTATCTCGACACCTACGCGTGGATACTATACAAGCAACAGCGCTACGAGGAGGCGCTCGGCTACATGAAGCAAGCATTGGCTGCTGACTCGGTACCGAGCGATGTACTCTATGAACACGCAGGCGACATACATTACCGATTGGGCGACGTGCAACAAGCACTCGACTACTGGAAACAGGCTCTGGAACTGCAGCGTAAGGCCGAAGCCGTGGAGGAGAGGTTGGAAAAGAAAGTGAGACTAAAGAAACTGACAGAATGAAACGAACAAACAACAGACAGTTGCTGACTATTGTGGTATTGACATTGCTTACCATGCTGGCAGGATGCCGCACAGGACGCAATGCCGAAGACAAGGCGGCACGCATAAAGAAACAGCAGCAATACGAGCACCTAGCCGAACTGGCCAAGCCGCAACAGGGGTTGACCGACATCACTGCACGCACCAACGTAAACGTGAGCTACAATGGGCATTCAATAAGAGTGAAAGGGAAACTCAAGATGCGACGCGACGAGGCTATTCAGATGACTTTCACGGCATTGGGACTGATGGAAGTCGCCTGTGTGGAGTTTACCCCCAAGGCAGCCTATATAGTAGACCGCATAGGCAAGCGCTATACCCGGATAGACTACTCGGAAGGGATGCTTAAGAGCGTGGGAGCCAACTTTGCCACAGTGCAGGCACTGTTCTGGAATCGCCTATTCATCCCCAGTAAAGATGATGCGTGGAAGCACCCCGAGGACTTTGAGATAAAACCAACAAGCACACGGCAATGCGTGGTGCCTGCGCGCCAACGTATGCTCAAATGCTACTTTTACACTGACGAGGAGTATAAGCAACTGCAACAGACACGTCTCGAACTGAGCCACTATGAAGGCACTTGGCAATACGGCATGTTCGAGTCTCTCGGCAGCCACAGCTTCCCAACCACGTTCGATGTGTCGCTCTCGGGTTCATCGCGCACCGCAGGAGCCAATATAGCCCTAAGCAGCATCTCCTATACAGACACAACATGGAAGAGCGGTATCGACCTATCACGCTACAAGGAGGTGAAACTAGAAGAGTTGATGTCAATCTTAAATATCCTGAAATGAAGCGTCTGCCCTGTTATATCATAGCCTTTGCAGCCTTGAACTTCACCTACGCACAAACCAACCCGAAGGTGAAAGAAATGGAAAGCCAGCGCAACAAACTGGAGCAGCAACTCGCCGAATCGCGCAAGTTGTTGTCGTCGGCACAGAAGGATGTCGACGGGCAATTGGCACAACTGTCGGCACTGACCGCACAGATAAAGAAGCAGAAGCAGTTTGTGGCTCGCCTCGATGCAGACGTGAAGGCTATAGACCGCGAATTGAAAAGCATAGAGGAGCAGATGCAGACCCTGCAAGCAGAACTTGAACGCCGACGCGGACATTACGCCGAGGCCCTACAAATGATGGCAAGCAAGAACACGTTTGAAAACAAACTGATGTTTCTCCTTTCGGCCGAGTCGTTCAACCAGATGGCGCGCCGCATGCGTTACTTGCGCGAATACTCGAATTTCCAGCAAGAGCAAGGCGAACAGCTTATGGCACAGCAACAGGAATTAGAGAACAAACGTGTTGAGCTAGAGCAGACACGCGAAGCGAAGAAAGCGTTGCTTGCCAAGCGTGTAGAGGAACAGAAACTACTCGACAAGCAGCAGACCGAACAAAATAAACTTGTGACCGAACTGAAGAAAAAACAGAAGGAGATACGTAACCGTATGGCTGCACAACAGCGCGAACGCGACAAGCTGAATCGCGAGATAGAGCGCATCATAGAAGAAGAACTACGGGCGCAGGAGGCCGAGCAACGGAAACAGGGAAGCAAAGGTGAAGAACCTGCCACCACCAAGGAAAGCAAGGCGATGCCAGCATATAAGGAAAGCGCGGCCGATAGAAAGTTATCGGGTTCCTTCGAAAGTAACAAGGGCAAACTTCCCGTGCCCGTCACTGGGCCCTACCTGCTCACTTCACGCTATGGCGTGAACTATGTGGAGGGACTCAAGAATGTGAAGTTCAACAACCACGGTGTGGACGTGCGCGGACAGGAAGGATGCTCGGCCCGTGCCGTATTCGACGGGACTGTATCATTCGTGTTCGAACATCCGCAAGTACCCGGATCGTTCATCGTGATGGTACGTCACGGACAATACATATCGGCCTATTTCAATCTCACGGCACTGAAGGTAAAGAAGGGCGATAAGGTGAAGATAAACGAGCCACTCGGACTCGTCATTGCCGATGCTGCAGGAAATAGCACTATGCAGTTCCAACTGAGAAAAGACAAACTAAGTTTGAACCCAGAACAATGGGTAGCATTTTAATATGTAAAGATAGAAAACAATGAAAAGAACAGGTCTGATGATATGGGGAGCGGTGTGGGTCACGCTTCTGGCGGCACAGCCCCAATATACCGACTCGCTTATCAGAGAGCGCCTCGGCAGAGGTATGGCTGTAGTTAAGCAAGCTACGAACGAAGCGTTTGTAACATGGCGTTATCTTGACACAGACCCCAAGGAAATTGCTTTCGATGTATATCGCGATGGCAAGAAGATTACTCCTCGACCCATTATCGACAGGACATGGTATGTAGACACCTCACTCCCCGAAGGCAATGTGCAGTATGAGGTTCGACCAGTGCAAGGCGGTGAGAACGCTCCTTCGGGAAACTTTGTATTGGCAGCTCAAGCTCCAATCGGGTACATTGAGATTCCACTCTACCACCCACAAGGAGGCCAAACTCCTGATGGGCGCAACTACACCTACTCGGCAGGCGATGCCAGTATAGGTGATATGGATGGTGACGGAGAATATGAAATCGTACTGAAGTGGGATCCCTCGAACGCTCACGACAATGCACACGATGGTTACACAGGCAATGTACTTTTCGACTGTTACCGCCTCACGGGCGAACGCCTGTGGCGCATAGATTTAGGGCCCAATATCCGCGCCGGAGCACACTATACCCAGTTTATGGTATTTGACCTCGATGGCGACAATAAGGCAGAAGTGGTGATGCGCACCTCTGACGGTACGGTCGACGGCATAGGAAAAGTCATTGGTGACGCTTTTGCTGATTATCGTCTTGTAGGTGATACTGCAGCCGCTCGTCATCGTCAGAATCAGACAAATATGTGGCGGATTGACAATCGCGACCGATTTGAGCGTCGTTCGTTACCTGACACGGTATTGCACAGACAACCTCCCTTGAATGTCCGCCGTAGCAGACGGATGCCTACTCCTGCCATGCAAGGACGTATCGTCAGTGGCAATGAATACCTCACCGTATTCTCTGGACTTACAGGCGAGGCACTCCATTCCATCGACTATGTACCCTCACGCGGCAATGTGAGAGACTGGGGAGATGATAAGGCCAACCGCAGCGACCGCTTCTTAGCTTGTGTGGCTTACCTTGATGGAGTGCATCCTTCCGTAGTGATGTGCCGAGGTTACTACACCCGTGCCGTGTTGGCTGCCTTTGATTGGGACGGTGATAGTCTGCGCCAGCGTTGGGTGTTCGACTCTTACCAACCCGAGTGGAAGGCTTATTCGGGGCAAGGGAACCATAATCTCCGTGTAGGCGATGTGGATGGCGACGGATGCGACGAGATTGTATACGGATCGTGTACCATCGACCACGATGGCAACGGGCTCTACTCCACAGGCCTTGGGCACGGAGATGCTCTCCATATGACCGCTTTCTACCCCGATAGTGCATCGCTTCAAGTATGGGCATGCCATGAGAACAAACGCGATGGTTCTACGCTACGCGATGCACGCACAGGCCGTATCATCCACCAATATCCGAGTGGAGAAGACGTAGGCCGCTGCATGGCTGCAGATATTGACCCCCGACATCCTGGCGTGGAAATGTGGAGCCTTGCCTCGGGAGGTATACGCAACTTGGCAGGGGAGATCACTACCGCACGTGTAAAGGGGCTATCTACGAACATGGCCGTATGGTGGGATGGAGATCTACTGCGCGAACTGCTTGATGGTACTCGTGTGAGCAAATATGAGTGGGAAGCCGATTCATGCCGTGTGCTTACCCAGTTTGACGGCTGTGCATGGGTCAATGGTACTAAATCTAACCCTTGCGTTCATGCTGACATCTTGGGAGATTGGCGCGAAGAGATACTTGTGCGCACTCAAGACAACAATGCCCTGCGTCTCTACATCTCTACTATCCCCACGGACTATCGCCTGCATACCTTCCTGCACGACCCCATTTACCGCATCAGCATAGCTACTCAAAACGTAGCATATAACCAACCCACCCAACCGGGATTCTATATCGGTAGTGATGTGCACGGGGAGTTCCGTGGAACCATTATCCCATAATCGATTAATTATTCACTCAACAACTTTATTAACCATAAAAATCTTAAACAAAATGAGAAGAGAAGCCTTTAAGATGTTTCTCAAGCCTGGATGCGAAAAGGAATACGAACGCCGCCACGCCGCCATCTGGCCCGAATTGAAGAAATTGCTGTCTGACAATGGAGTGTATGACTACTCCATCTATTGGGACAAAGACACCAATATCCTCTTTGCCTGCCAAAAGGTAAAGGGAGAAGGTGGTTCACAAGATATGGGCGACAATCCCATCGTACAGAAATGGTGGAATTATATGGCCGATATTATGGAGACTAACCCCGACAATTCGCCCGTGTCAATCCCGCTGCCCGAACTCTTCCATATGGAGTGATTACTCTTTTGTACATGGAGCAGAATCAGCCTGTTCCACGCACTAAGAGATGCCTATACCCAAAATGACAAAGACTCATTTTTCGTAGAGCCATATATTGTTTTTGGAAAAATAGCATTATCTTTGCATAAATTCTGCCGATAGTACTACATAAGATGGAAAAGATTATTGCCCCTATAAGCAGAGACCTACTCAAGGCCGAACTTACTGCCGATAAGATGTTGCGCCATACCAACCGTGGAGGGAACGAACTATACATCATCGATGCCCACGACTCTCCCAACGTAATGCAGGAGATTGGTCGACTACGCGAGATAGCATTCCGTGCGGGAGGTGGCGGTACGGGAATGAGTGTCGACATCGACGAATTTGACACGATGGAAGTGCCCTATAAGCAACTCGTAGTGTGGAATCCCGATGCAGAGGATATTATCGGCGGATATCGCTATATACATGGTTCGGATGTCAGGTTCGACGAAAAGGGGCAGCCAATTTTGGCCACCTCGCATATGTTTCATTTCTCCGAAAAGTTTCTCCGCGATTACCTACCCCGTACTTTGGAGCTAGGGCGCTCATTTGTGTCTGTCGAATACCAAGCTTCACGCACCGACACCAAGGGACTTTTCGCTCTCGACAATCTTTTCGATGGTTTGGCTTCACTAACCGTCGTGCTCGACGATGCCGAGTACTTTTTCGGCAAGATGACCATGTATCCTTCGTACGACCGCTTGGCACGAGACATGATACTCTACTTCTTGGACAAACATTTTGGCGACCGCCGTCACTTGGTAAGCGCCTACCATCCGCTTTTCATGGAGCACAACCCCAAGCAGTTCCGCGAACTTCTTGTAGAAGACGATTTCAAGCTCGACTATCGTATCCTTAATGCAGAGGTGCGTAAACGTGGCTGTAATATTCCTCCGCTGGTAAATGCTTATATGAACCTCTCGCCCACGATGCTCGTCTTCGGCACTGCCATCAATCACGAATTCGGCGAAGTAGAGGAAACTGGTATCCTCATCAATGTAAACGAACTCCACGAGGACAAGCGCAAGCGCCATATAATGTCATTCATCGATGAGCACCCCGAATATGCCAAGCGTATAAAAGGCACCAAAATACTATTCCCGCCTTTGGTAAGGCTAAAGCGTAAGAAATAGATTGATTGACTCAATTGTCTCAATGAATAGAAAGCGGACCACACACTTCACCGTTTTCCAACCTTACCAAACTCACGTTATTTATCATTTACACTGAGGAACCCATATTTGAGGGCAGTTTCACGGTGGGACTAACAATTGGGAACTTAAGATTTTACTGAATTTTGTCTACTCATCACGTTTATTTGTACTTTTGTAGCACAATAGGGAAAGATGACCATGAATATCCCAAAACGAATGGATACGATTCAGCGACAGCGCTTGGAGTCGCTGGATGTGTTGCGCGGCTTCGACCTCTTTTGTCTCGTGAGACTGGAGGCGGTGATGCACGCTTTGGATGGTGCCGTAGATGCTCCGTGGTTCGACCGCGTGATGTGGTGCTTCACACATGTCGACTGGGAGGGCTTCTCTTCGTGGGACCTGGTGATGCCGCTCTTCATGTTTATGTCGGGAGTGACGATACCCTTTGCTCTGGCCCGCTACAAGCGTGGAGGGAACAAGGGTGTGGCCTACCGGCGCATCATCAAGCGTGTGCTGCTCCTGTGGTTGTTCGGCATGATATGCCAAGGCAATCTTTTAGGTCTCGACCCCGAACGCGTGTACCTTTATTCCAATACGTTGCAATCCATTGCTGTGGGCTACCTCATCGCTTCCCTACTCTACCTTAACTGTTCGGTGCGGGTGCAGATAGGTGTTGCTGCAGGGCTATTGCTTGCGTTCTGGGGTTGCATGGAATGGATCAGGTGGGCGAGTTTGGTGGCGGCAACTACACTCCTACGGGCAATCTTGCCGAGTGGGTAGACCGCACGGTGCTGGGGCGCTTTCGCGATGGAGCTATCGTAGTGGACGGACAGGTGGTGTTTGCTTCGTGGTACCACTATACATGGGTGCTCAGCAGTCTCACGTTCGCGGTCACTACGATGACGGGCATGTTTGCTGGTCATATATTAAAGAACGACAAGCCTACTCCTCTGCACAAATGCTGTGCCTTGGCTATCATCGGTGCCGTGCTTGTGGCTGGCGGTTGGCTATGGGGACTACAGATGCCTGTCATCAAGAAGCTGTGGACCAGCTCTATGGTGCTCGTGAGCAGTGGCTACTGCTTCCTGCTGATGGCCCTGTTCTACTGGATTATCGATTGCAAGGGCTGGAGCAAGCATACCGGTTGGCTCAAGATCTACGGCACCAACTCCATTGCAGCCTATATGCTGGCCACGTGCGTCAACTTCAGCAGCGTGTCTGGCTCCCTGCTATTTGGTCTGAAAGCCTACGTAGGCGACTTCTACCCCGCCCTCATCCCCATTGCCAATGCAGTCATCATCTATCAGATACTGCGTGTGATGTATAGGCAGCAGGTGTTCTTGAAGGTATGACGTTTCTATAGGGTTTGCCGTGTATGAGAAGGAGTAGTCGAAAAAGTCCATAAGGTCTGCGAAGAATAGACGAAGGCGTACTTCGCAGGCCTTGGTGGTAATGTTCTTGTGCCCGAGAATGGAACTAACCGTTTCAATGGGAACGCCATTGGTCAGACAGATTTCTGTTGCCATTGTGTGGCGGCTCATGTGCCATGTAAGGTGCTTGGTGATTCCGCATCGTTTGGCTACGGCACGAATACCATACAGACAAGTCATGT
>CAZMZC010000003.1:0-97231 GCA_964570685.1 uncultured Bacteroidaceae bacterium
TGTAGTATGTGAACGTTCTTTGAAGGTCGGGTGCATAGTAAACGATCCTTCTAATGACGACAGGATAGTTCTCTTTGTTTCTCTTGCCGGTAAAACGGATGGTTTGATCTCGCAACACATTGTCTTCCCCTTCAAGCAAATCCTCCCCAGCTTCAACTGTATAGTCAGGCCTAAATTTCTCTCGTATGATGAAGAAAGCTCCCGACTGTTCAATGGTAAAGAGTCTGGCAAGGTCAAAGTAGCCTCTATCAAACACATAGCAGGCAAGCGGCTCATACGTAAGCCAATCCATAGAGTTGACATCATGGACTTTTGCATTGGTGATTCTATAGAACACTGGTATCTCGGTGACGATATCAATTTGAGTATGAATTCTGATTCCAGACTTTGTGGTTCTGAATTCAGCCCATTTGAATACCGACATGCAAAGGTCAATGGTCGTGGAATCCACAGCATAAAACCTACCATGCAACTCGAACTCTTTCGTAATGCGTTTCGACTGAGCAATTGCCACCATATAGAAAGCAAACTCCTCGAAGATGCGATGGTCTCTGAGAAGGTTGGCCTTAGACAGCAACTGTCTGTTGATTGGCCTATGACCGAAACCGAGATGTTTAGACTTCTTACCATGTGCTATTGTAATATCTGTCAGTTCCCGAAGTGTAGTGCAGCCCGTAAGTTGACCAAACATAAGAACCTGCAAGTGGTTCCAATGAGACATCGGCCAACCTTTGGTCCTGTCGTCGTACTTGGCGAGAATGCGCCTGAACTGTCTCTGCGGAAGAAACTGGGTTATCTGAGCAAAAACGAACTTCCCTATATGCATATCTGCTTCGGTTTAGAATCAGATGCAAAGGTAGGCGTTTCAAAACCCGGACATGGTTTAGAGTATGTAAACCTTTGTGCATAAGAGAAATATTTTTGAATTTAACTAATTTTAAGAGACACTGGTGAAATCTTTTGAAATTTCCAATAAATCCCAAATCATCTTAGACCAGTCATCAATTATGGGTTTAGTCTTTGAAACAAAAGTGTCACCAACCTGAAACTCTATCAATCTTATAAGTTGGCATGCCAAGGATTCTGCAGGATAGAGTTGCTTATTTGCTGTTGCACACCAAAAATCGACTATAGAAGATTTGGAATCGATTAATAAATATTGAGCACCCGTATGAATTGTCTTAGGATATATGTTGCGAATTTCTCCTTTTAGAGGAAGGTGAACATATCTAAACTGGGGCCATTTTTTATATAAAGTCAACTGATGTCTCTCTTTGCTAGCAATTGTTTGTGGATACTTATTCTTAACCATCTTAGCTTGCAGAAGTAATGAATTATAAAGAACTTCTGTCCCATTGTTCTCTTTATACACAATTAGCAAATCTCCCAATTCCATTTCTGCCTTACGATACCCTGGATCGTAAAACTCCACTTTGGGCTTTTGGTGAATATAACATCCACAAACACTAAAATTCAATTTCGGAATATGACTTGACAATATTCCTTTTAGAAGACTGGGAAAATAACGTGTTAAAGCAGCTATGTAGTCGGGTTCATGAGGAACGCCTGAAATAGAATATAGACTTGACATGGAACTCGCTATAGCTGCTGTAATTGCTGATTTTAAAGAGCCTTTCCTCCTATGATTTACTTTAGCCATATCTGTGACTTAAAAATATTTCACAATAACATCATCGCATATTGTAGTATCCCTCGGGAGTGACGATAGACTTCAATACAGGGTTACCTTCTATCTGATAAGTTAATTGTACTTGTGTGCTTTTAGACTCTCCAATTACGACTCTCAAGTATTCCCCATCGAATTCATTAGAATAGGGTATGTAGTTAATATTTGTTCCATAATATCTGTACGCCCCTTCATCTTCTTGCGACCAATGCCACTTTCCTTCAGTCTTTCGCCAACGACGAGTTATGCCTTCGGTATATTCTCTTCTTGCCAATTCTAAAGTTTGGCGTGAATCTATTTCGGAAAGAGGGTCTTTCCGATAAAAACCATCACCTATATCTTTTGTTAGGCCATAATAATCAGCCTCCTTTTTCTTTTTCACTTCCATATAATATGCGTACATTTCATAGTTATTCGAGATGCTAGCAATAACTTTATTTATGGTTTGAGATTGTGTCTCACAAAATTCAACAACTTCATTAACATCTTCCGATTGCATCTCTGGATCTGCCCCTTTCACTATAGCATTATATTTGTCTCTGCCATACTTGTAGTCTTCTTTTTTGAAGTCGCGCCTTACGCGGCATATGTCCTTTCTTTTGTCTACATACTCAAAGAACATTATAAAATCCTTTTCGTTGCCTTTTAACTTTGGGAACCTCTCTTCTATTTCACTTTTTTTGAGATGTTCGTCTTTGATGTCATACCCCCATATTACCAGATCGCTTCCCTTTACTGATTCTGAATAAATTCTAATCGAATCATATGGTAGTGTATAATTGTATGAATTGTTCAGGGTAATAGTCAAATCATTTACAATAGTGTATTCATGAGGTAGGTCTTCTTTGTACAATTTCTTTTGTGCTATATCTATTTTTAATAAATTCAGAGGTAATCTGTTTTTGTCTCCGAAGCATAATTCGCAACGGATATAATCTTGCACGCTCAAATTCTTGCTATCAATAATAGCATCATACATTTCTTGTATTAACATATCGTCTGCACATTCTATAATCTTGTCTGCACACTCCAATGCTGTATGAACCAGAACCTCACAACCACATGTTTCAAGATTGCTAATACCCTCTCTCAATTTAGTAAAACCTGTGTGATATTCTTTCAATCCACAATATTTCATCGCAGCGACCCAATAAGCCATTTCGTTATTAGGGAGGTGCTTTAACATCTTAGTAACCATGTCATCAAGTTCGCTTCCCGATAAGTCTTCGTATGTAATTTTGGTAAGTGCAATAAGACCAATCCTTTCATCTATTCTAAAAATAGATTTCTCATTATCAAATCTTCTCAGATATTCATCAAAATAAATCTTTGCATCATCAAATGATGGCATTTCCAACTCCATATAGGCCATACCCAAATGGTAATAATAGTCAGGAAGAATACTGAATTTTTCTTTATTATCACGCAATCCTGTAATTTTTTTTCGACCTGTTTTCCCTATGATTCTACTAAAAAGTTTCAGATCATCTCTAGTCAAAGAATGTTCGTCCTTTAATCCTATTTTTATATTTTGATATAATTTCCTCCTTAAATCATACAACTCCTCACCAGCCTTGTTGATTTGTGTATTTCTTCTTTTTTCAAATTCATGTTGTGCACTTAAATCCTCCATTTTTTGAGTGTTTTTAGAAACCGCCATATCCACTCCTGTTCTGGCTGCTGTTAAAACCACATTAAAAATAACTTGACCTGCTCCTGCTGCACCCCCAGAAAATACACCCATGGGAGAGGCCAATGCTTTGTTGAGCGAATTAAGCTTTTCGTTCTTTTTCTTTAGCGCCAATAAACTATAATAAACTTCTTCATCTTTCTTCTGTTGTATTAACTCATTGAATATTGGCCTAATTTTTTGTCTAAAATCCCCTATAGCAGGTAATTTTTGTTCTACTTCCGCCATTCTAAGATTTTCATCGATTTCATTTAATTTATTCTTCAAATAATCTATACTTATATCTGGAGTAGTATAATTACCATATTGGTCCTCCTCCCTCTCAAGCCCATACACTAAACTCATACAGTAGTGTAATTGTGCTGCGGCATACTCAGTGAGTTCTTTTATATTTTCTTCATCTATATCTTCTGTGCTTGACGTATTGTTGGAAATAGGACTTACAACCAATATAGGACGATTTTCTAAGGATTTTACAACACTGTCAAAAGCCTCTTTTGAAACATATTGATTTTCCGAAGAACTTATAGAATTCTCAGAGTTTACTGTAGTATCATTTTCTATAATACTATCATTCACAATAGTGGTGTCACTTGAGGCAAATAGGTTTGCACATAACAAAGTTGTTAATAGTACTTTCATATCTTTATAAGCTTCTTTATAATTACAAAATCATTGAGCTGCACCTTCCAATAAATATCCAGGCCAGGCTTCTCTTAAAATTTTCCCTTCTATGTTGTTTGAATTCGTTAAGTTTGGAAAGAAATTTATCCTAGTTTCTCCTTCTATATGAGCAACACTTCTAACCATAAATTCAGTAGACTCCCCATCCATTGTAAAGATATATCCTATTGCTTGATCTGGGAGTGTTGCCAAAGTCATCTTACTGTCTTGAAAGTCTCGATTAGAAGGTGCTCTCTTTTGTTTGTCATTAGGGTTTCTATACTTTAACACAACCTTAAAAAATCTTTTTGGTACATAAATTTTAGAGATGCTGTCAGAAGCAAGGAAATAATCAAGTTCTTCTCCATCTGATAGTATTGGGCCGCAAACTATATAAATGCTATCATATATCTCTGCCCACTTTCTGCATCTGTTTTCCAACGTTTTCCATTTGCCTCTGTTTAGATTATGAGTTTGGGGGCAGATATTTATGGTATAGAAACTTTCCTCCATTTCTTTATAGCCAAATCTGTTGTCTTCTGCAGGACACATGTGTCCACGATCGTATCCTTTATCCGTATAATCCTTGTCTTCAGCAAAGAATACTCCATTATTAGAAGTCTGCAAATTTCTGTCTACGCTAAAGTTGCCATCTCTTTCAAAAAGCTTTTGTGCCGTTTGTGTTTTTGTTAATTTCCATGCAACCCAATTGGGGATATGGTATTGAGGATTATAAGAGACAGCATATCTTGTATATTCTTTTACGATTTGATTATGTTGATGCAGAATTGGATTACCCATTTCTTCTTGTGCATGCAAGGGGTAAACAAGTATCATAAATAACACCAACAAACAATAATATTTGATTCTTATTTTCATTGTTACTATTATAGATTGTTATATGGAACGACAAATTTACACAAATTTCACCAATAACAGATAAATTCCATAGAAAATAAGGATTAGCCATCCTATGAACGACTAATCCTCAAGCATTCTACTCCCCAAACCACTGGCGTACCTTCTCCTTCGCTCGCTCAATGATGGCATCATCAATTGTCACAAGCAAGCGGAACACGGCAAACAGTAGGGCGGCATCGTCTACTATACCTACCACGGGCACAATATCGGGAATCAAGTCCACTGGTAGGAACAGGTAGGCCAGCGCAGCTACGATCTTTGCCTTGTCTTTCATTGGCAATGAGGGTGACTGCAAGGCATAGTATACCACCAGTACCCAATACACCACCTTGGTACATACGGCCTTGGCCACTTCCTGCAGCCAGTCCCATAGCGTGGACTCGGAGTCGTATCCACCATATCGCTGCATATTGCAGCGCTCATAATCGTCGTTTCTGCTTTTCATAATAGATTATCTTTATATGTTGTTATTATCTTCTCCTGCCTCTGCGCTTGGGCACGTTCGGCATTCGCACTGGCACATAGTTGCCACGGTCGTCCATCACGTAGGGGCGTCCTTTGATGTAGATGATGTCGTCGGCATCAGTGAATTCTTCGCAGCATTCATAGTTGCACTCTTCGTAAGCATCTGTCTGCAATGCCCTGTCTGCGAAGTAGGGACGAAGTTCCCCATTAGGAAACTCGCGATACAGCTCGCCATCGATAGTGACCACTCTGTCCTCGTTCAGATACTCCCGGTCTTTGCGACTGACCGCCCTGACGACTGCATACGTCGCAGTACATGCCACTGCGGTAGCTCCCATGGTGCAGGCTATGGCCTTGTCTCTCACCTCAGGGTTGCTCCATAATGTCTTC
The DNA here is from genome assembly GCA_964570685.1 of uncultured Bacteroidaceae bacterium. GTDB lineage: Bacteria > Bacteroidota > Bacteroidia > Bacteroidales > Bacteroidaceae > UBA1189. Next base: position 5,817 of record CAZMZC010000003.1, read on the forward strand.
AATCCGTCTAAGAATCCCATAATAGTACATTGTTTTATGTTTACGGTGCAAAGAAACGTCAGTGGTAAGACAAAACCTGTCCGTGTGTAAGGAAATCTCTCACGGATGGGAGGATATCAACGTTGACGATAACTTTTTATCTCCCACGAATTGGCACGAATTAGCACGAATTTCTGTATCATCTGTATCATCACGTTGAATTATTTAGTCAACAGATTACACTGATTTCAGCTTTCAATGCTTGTGCCAACGAGTGAAATGCAAGTTTGTTTGCGATTTCTTAACGAGTGCAGCCAAGTATCAACAAAGTTAATTTTCAAGTTCTATCATTCGTGTTCATTCGTGTAATTCGTGGGCTTTAATTATTATCTCCCACCGGTGGGCACTGATTGACACTGATTATCTGTTCCATCCGTTTCATCGCGTTGACTATAAATATTCGTGTTCATTCGTGTAATTCGTGGGGAATAAAATCATATCTTTCGTGGGCGATAAATCAATTTACCGTCTTGTCAGGTTGCGAGAGGTAGGTGCTGAGCTCGTTCATACGGTCGCGCAGGCGGTATGCCCCATGGATGAGGATTTCGAGAATCTCCATCACAGACTCATTGGTCACCTCGGGCTCTTCCATGAACTCCTCGTAGAGCACTACAAGCGTGTCGTCGTCGATCAGATAGTGCTTGAGCACGCTCGACTGGTTGAGTTCATTGCATAGGTCAAGCGACACATAGCGTGGTAGGTCTTCGGCATCGTATGCCACGGCAAGTTGTAAGAGGGTTGGGTTTTCATCCAAGTAAGAAAACACCACTTTCAGTCCCTGAAATTTGAAGTCACCACCTTCTTCATTCCACTCATACTTGAAGCCCTCCTCCTCGAGAAAGCGCTTCATCAATTCTTTTACGTTCATATTGTTTTATATTTACGGTGCAAAGAAACGGTAGTGGTAAGACAAAACCTGTCCGTGTGTAAGGAAATCTCTCACGGATGGGGCAATATCAACGATGACGATAACTCTTTATCCTCCCACGAAACGAGAGTTTCTGAATTGCAGGCCTGCAATTTCCGAAACGGACAAAGAGATTTTTTCTGACGGACGAAGAGTTTTTTTGAATTGCAAGGCTCTGGCATTTTGATCAGAGCCTTGCAATTTGTCTTGCGTAGCCTTCGTCCACCCAGTATCTATATAGTGAAATTCCAGTTTCAGTACTGTGAGACTGGAATATCAGTGTGGTGAGATTGCAGTCTCTACACACTGAGACTCGAGTCTCACTTCACTGAAATTATTTGGTACTGGCTGTGGCTACAAAAAAGCAGAGTAAACGACTTTGATTTTTGGCCTGGCACGGCACTATACAATTACATTGTTTGGGGGTTGGCAGGAAATTTGGTTGAATGTTGAGAGTTGAGAGATGAGTGGTTATTATCAGTGAGTTATATCGTGATTTGTGTACGAAAATCCACGCAAAAAACCTGCCAACACCCCCTGGCAACTCCTTGGCAGAAAAAGATTGTCGTAACCGTTCATCAAGTTCTTCTGCCAAGGGGTATGCCTGCTTTGCCAAGGGTACCTGGCAGGTTCTCGCGGGTGGATTATTGTACAATATCGCAGCTTTAATCTTCTGAAAGTCAGTTTTTAACTTTTATCTTTCATCTCTTGGCTCGAATTCCTGCCAAGGGGCAAATATGTAATTGCATAGAGGAACAAAATTACAAGTCGTCACCCAATCTGTTTACGACTTGTACCGCTGACGGTACATGCATGTAATTTTGCCCACTGCTGTTTTTAACTTTAATCGTTACCAATTCTTTATGGTGCAAAGAAAGCGTTGGGATGGGACAAAAGGTGTCTGAGATTGAGAAATTTTATCGACTTTATTATTTACCGCTGCCCAGCAGCAAGGTGTACGTTGCCCAACATCCACCTTGCTGATGGGCAACGACAAGATGTGCGTTGGGCAGCGGTATCCAGCCTCTGCCGTGCGGTATCAACTAACCGCTATGATGGTACCAACGGGGCGATTTTCTCATATAAAACAAACATTAATTAACATGCAACAGAATTTTGAATTTCATTTATCAACATTCTGGTTCTTTGTAGTAATTGGCTATAAAGAGCGAATTCCTTATCCTTCTTATTTTGCATCTCTTCAATTTCCTTGATTTGAGAATCTATCTCATTTATTTTAGGTTGGAGATAGTCTTCTACCCATGTTTGAGTCTCTTCATCGAATCTCATATCTATAAAGTTGGCAGCTTCGGTAAATGTGTTTCTGATATCGCTACGATATGCAATTAGTTGTTGCTCTACTTTTTTCTCTTGGTGATCATCCCAAAATTGAAGTCCCACTCCAAGTAATGTGCCACCTACGCCAAGAATTTTCCCGAACTTACCTATTTTAGACGCAGTTTTAACAGCTTCCCATGGTTTAAACTTATGTCCAAAGAAATGCCCTACCTTAAGTACAGCTTGATGAGCATCGGAACCAGAATATGTACCTAACTTAAAAATTGCATTCCACCCTGTACTTGCATTTTTCCCGGTAGCGAATTTAGACAACCATTTTCCTGCTTTTCCAGCTTGTTGTGCTACAGAACTTAACTTGGACGCAGTATTCTTTGACATTTTAATATCTTCAATTTTCCTTTCAATAGCTGATTTTAAGGTCTCTGCGAACTCTGAATTTTCCAATCTTACAGCAAACTTTTGCAGAGAATCATTTTCAAATTGAATAACCTCTTCAAGCTCCTTTGCCGCTTTACCAAAAACAGAATCAGTTTCCTTGTACTTCTCTTGAAGCCGCTCATTGACTTCCTTTTCATTTTCAGATGAAGACAATTGGTTGGCTATTTCGTAGCCCCAATTTCGTACCTCTTGTGTATTTCGTCTAACTATATTATATGATTCGGTTTTAATATGCTCTTTCGCTGCAACAAGTGCCTTCCTCTGCTGATTAAGCAAGTTCAGAGAACCGTCGACACAAATGTCTCCTGTTTTGAATTCTGCTAACGCTTCATATAGCATCTGTTCCAATTTAAACAATGATGTCGTGCACTTACCAAGAACCTTTTTCTTCTCTATGAATTTATTTATATTATTGAATAAATTAGAGTATCCGCTCATTTCAAGCAATTGAGCTTTGTCTTCATCATCTGCTTCTAAAGAATCTTGATATGAATAAGTATCTATGTATGTCACATATAAATCTTCCGCGGTAAATTTTGGAGATATAACAGGTTTCACATCACATTTGAAGAACTCTTCCTGCCCTTCTTTTGTGTTTCCATATTTTGAATCTTCCATCTTATTGAAAACGAGCATCATTTCATTACCTTTACCCTTTTCAATAAGTAATTTTCTAAAATGTGTTCCAAGACCATCGCTGAATCCCTCTGCAGTACATACAAACACTATTAAATCCGCTTCAGACATTGCATTATATGTAATTTCATCGTGATCAGGTCTTTTCTGGGTGTGGATACCCGGAGTATCAACGACCTCTATTCCATTCCAATCGAGAAAATTACATTCACTAGTAGTTACACCTTGACCGACTTCAAGTTGCTGGCCCGTAAGTATAGAAAGGATGGACGATTTGCCGGCACTATATTGTCCTGCAAATACAATGCGTATTTTTTTGTCTTCGTCTACAAATGTTTGCGGAACGAATTTTGAACGCTCCTTTAATTTCACAGACGATGATGTGGAAAAAACTTTTTTTGCATCAAAAAAAAGCGTCTGAGCACTTTGACTGAGTTGTTCAATTTTTATTGTTTCCATATTATTTAAGAATTATATGTATTCCCATTATTTGTTGTATTAAATCTAAAGAATCCAAGTCTTTCCGGTTGTAATCATTTTTATATAGATAAACTACTGTTTGGGTGCCGTTATTAACGTGTTTGATCAAAGGTCTTATTTTGAATCCGAAATACTTTAGCAAAAATACAATCTGAACCTCTATGGGTTTTGATGTATTCAATTTTATGATATGTATGAGTTCATTGTTTCCCAAACGAGATGTCAAATCATTAAGTTTTATTGGGAGGTTTTCCTTTCCTTTGACAATAAGGGCGATTCTTCTGCCTGGAACTCTAGCAGCACATACGATCCGGTCAATCTCTTGCATAGGGACTTTCATAGCATAAAAGATATTTTCTATAATCATTTTTGTTATATTCTTATGATTTTTGCTATATCCTAATGCTAATTGCCTTTCGCTATTTGAAAGAGAAAGCATACCACGACCTACTGCTGAAAGACGTCGAGAAATTTGTTGTTCTTGAGGGGTAATATTTTCATCATACCATTTTAATGTCTTACGTAAAGATGATTCTTCTGCCTTATTTATGCCATCATTTAATTTTTTTGATAATTTACCCCTTCGTTCTCGCAATTTATCTTCGCGGGAATCACAAAGGCATGAGAAAAAGCCAAAGATAGCATTCACGCCAAGTGCCGCCCAACCTAATGTACCCGATGAAAGTGCAATGGCTGCTATTCCTAAACCTGCGGAAACAAGAGTTCCAGCCCATTTCATTCCTCTTTTCCAATTAATAAACTGATAGTTACCCAAACCTGTTTCTTCCTTGAACTTAAACGAAAAATTCATTTCCGTTTTCAATTCTGAGAATAGATCTATCGTTTTCTGTTCTAATTTTGCTTTAATGGATTCAATACATTTTTCTATGTTTTCTTGTGTTTTGAATCCCTCACAATGTTTCTTCCATGCTTTATCTATATCCTTATCTTCAAGATAGCTTTCAACAAAACCAGGAATAGAATTTCTAAGCTTGTTATATTCTTTCGTAATAACATCTGTTATTTGACTCTTCTGGGTTTTGTTGAATGTGTCACACCAGTCTTTGTATAAAGATGTCTTATCTTGAATCACTCGGAATCGTGTATATGCATCGGCGCTGAAAGCAAATAATTGATTCATCTGCTGATACAAAGGAGCGTCAATTATGGATAAGTAACTCTTTTTCCTGTGAAGTACTCCATTCGTGTAAACTTCATTAATTAAAGAACGCTCAACGTGAGAGAAACGACTAACCTTTTCCAAATCCACCTTTTTGGATTCATATTCAGGTTGTTGAGAGCAAAATTTAGCTAAAAGATGTGTTACTATGAAATCTACACGTTCATTAGGTAATTGCTCGTTTAGGAAAGTGTTGAATTGGTTGACTAATTCTTCTATATTCATTCTTTCCTCCATTTTTTGGGGATTAGAAAGAAGTCTTTTTAACCTGAAGTCATCAATTCCTTCGCCAATACTTTGTTTGTAATTGCAAACACACAGCATTGGTTTATCCATTTTCTTAAGCTTTACCATCCAATCCGCCTCGGAACCTTCGGGCTGACCAGCTGTAATCATAAATAGAATTAAATCTGCATATGTGGCTGCCTTCTCGGCTTTTTCATCATCTTCTTGTCCTCCATACGCATCAATTCCAGGAACGTCAGTAACAGTCATTCCCTTCCATTCATAATTTCTAACGTCACGTGTAGTTCTTTGTCCACCTTTACCCATATGAGAACCATCTCCGTGGGTAAGTATTTCCATTAAAGTACTTTTACCTGCTTTTGTTTTGCCGAACAATGTAATGTTAAACTTCGACGACATCTTACTCTTATTACTAAGGCTTTTTTGAGTGTCATAGTACGATTGCTCAAATTCGGTTTGCACAGTTTGGAGTTGGGTGCGAATACTTTGGATCAAAGATTCATCGTTGATATGATGCATCTTCATTCCTTCTATGCATTCATTTATTATTTCAGAAGCTTCATCTATAGACTTTTTGAGATCCTTCAAATAGACTTTTGCTTTAGCATACCCCTGCTTATTAGCATCGCAACAAGCTTGCAATGCTGCTTCTAGAGAGTTTGAGCTAACTTTCTCAAAGGGATTATACATGTTTTTATATTTATGGGAGGTCCTATAAATTCAATCCACTATTAGCGAGTAGTCAGAACTACTTTAAGGCCTACGTAACCAGAATCAAGCCAAAATATTTTGCTTATTGAAGACATATTTCAAAATTAGATTCTCTACTCATACCTCCCCATCATCCTTTCCACGATGCTTTTCATCTCCTCGCGTACACATTCGGGACTGAGCACCTCAATCTTCTCGCGGTGCCAAAGCAGGGTTTGATATAGGTTGTAGCTGGGGCGTAGCCAGTAGGTGAAGATGCTATAGCCGTCGTGCGTCTCTACCTCTTGCTGCGAGGTGTGTATGGGGCGCGACCGTATATAGTCGACTTGACTGCCATACACCTTGAGGCGGATGAGCTGGGCGGGAACATCCTCGTGGTTCACACCAAAGCAAGCATCGAAATAGCTTTGTGGGGTGATACCGGCCGATGGCTGCTCCTCCTCGGACATAAGACGTAGGTTGCTGATGCGCTCCAGGGCATATACGGTAGGAGTCTTACGGCTCAAGGGCTCGGCCACGAAGTACCAGCGCTGCTCCCACGTCTTCACGAAGCAGGGGATGAGCTGATGGTGCGTCAGCGTCTGCCTGTTGTATGAGCAGTAGTCAAACTCCACCATCTGCCCCTTGTCAATGGCTTCGAGGATGGTGTGTAGATGCTCCACGCCGCTGGGTGCCTCTTCGAGCAGCACCTTGTCCTTGTGCTTGAGGGCTAGCTCCGACAGCTCCTGTATGTGGAAGGCCGAGAGCAGGTAGCGGTATATGGCATTGCTCTGCACATCGTCGATATTGGCAATATAGTAGTTTCGCGTACGCGCGTTATATTCTATATCTATAGCAAACACGGAGGATATATACTCCTTGTACCGCCCGAAGGTCTTGGGGATAATCTCTCCATCGTAGAGCGACGAGTATTCCCAATGCTCATTGATCTCACGCAGCGACATGGCCTTGCCTCGCGACAGCAGCTCCACTATATACAGACATTTCTCTATCTTTCCCATAGTATTCACTTATATTTTCCACAAAGATAGTTTTTTATTTTTCAATTCTTAATATTTCTTTATTATTTCCCACGAATATACACAAATCTTCACGAATCCTTCACGCGCTACGCTTGTGCTTACCATCCGGATGGAAATTCATACGAGCAAAGCTATGTATGAAAATTCGTGGCCATCCGTGAGATTAGTGGGGAAATAAACCATACACCAATTTTTACCCCCACGAATGGACACAAATCTACACAAATCTTTACACGGACGTTGCTAAAAATATTCGTGATAATTCGTGAAATTCGTAGGAAAATATAAAGCATTATCAGCAGCAAGGCCTACACGGATAAGAGAAATCTATTTCGTGGGATACTCAGGCAATACCGCGTCGCGACAATAACCATTGGCCTTCAACCAAATAGCATTCTCAATATCATCCGTGTTGAAATTCACTAATACACCTCGATACAATTTAGTCAACTTAAGATAGGTGATCAGTTGCAGGTGGAATACCTCACGCATATCAAGTACAGACTTGAGTTCTACAATGACGCGACGCTCTACAAGCAGATCGATGCGCAATTGAGTTTCCAGACGGTGCCCATCTACCTCTACTGGGACTGTCACTTGCCGATCAACACGCAGTCCCCGTTTAGTGAGGAAATAAACAAGCGTTTCTTCATAAACAGCTTCAAGGAGTCCTGGCCCGAGGGCGTTGTATGTATCAAAAATAGCTCCGCGTACTTGGTATGTCAATTCATATTCCCGCATATTGTATTATTTATATTTCTCGCAAAGATAGTTTTTTATTTTTCAATTCTTAATATTTCTTTATTATTTCCCACGAATATACACAAATCTTCACGAATCTTTCACGCGCTACGCTTGTGCTTACTATCCGGATGGCTATTCATACGAACAAAGCTATGTATGAGAATTCGTGTCTATCCGTGAAATTCGTGGGCAGAAACAAAGAGTCTCGTGGGAGAGGACAATGCACATACTTCGTTGGTCTTCTACAAATACAACGACCCATAATTCATTATCGCCCCCAGCGACACCTCGTGATACGTAGTGCATAGCCTATCGCGCGGATCCTCCATCTCGTACTGAGGTGCATTGTTATCGGTGACGATAATGTCAAGCAGCGGGCGATGCAGTCCCTGCTCCCAGGTGAAGCGCATCTTCACCGTGCAGTCGTCGAGCTTGCGCTCGCGCTCCAGCAAGGCGTAGAAGTCGGGCACCAGCCCTCGGGTGAGAGCCAGCAACTGCTCGTTAGTAGACACTACGGTCGATATACGGGAACGATACTGACGGCGCAGCCACATCTTGACTCCCCTGGGATGGGTAAACTTGGGCACGCTCCGCTGGTATGTGATAATCTCCGTGCCGAAGCGCTCGGTGCCACGATAGCCACCATTGGCAAACATCTCGGGAAGGTAACGCTTCACCGTGCGCAGCATATCGGCCGTCAGCACAAACTCCTCACCTGTGATACACAGCAGCCGTTCCATCTCGTCTGTCGCCTTGCGCTCATCGACACGCCCGTTGGGCTTAAGCATAGGCGCCACTATGGGGCGCATCACACGGCGCAGCCAGCGCAGAGCTACCTTGTCGTAGCGCAGGAGCGAGCAGCAACAGGCATACTCAAACATCGCTTCCGGCTTGCAGTAGTCGAAGAGCGCCGTGGAGTGGCACGAGGTACCGCGCATCCTTTCTGCCTTGCGCTTATAATATCGGTAGGCCGGCTTCACATCAATATCGACTCGTGCCATATCCATCTCATACAACTCCACCTTGATATTCACATTCTTGTTGCTGAACCGTTCGGTGCGCAAGTACCGCACCATCACTTTTCTTGTCTTTGTCTCCATAACGTCATTGCATCAGTTTGTCAATACATATCTTTACCATTCACGATGCAAAGAAAACTTGCTGATAGGACAAAAGGTGTCCGAGGATGGACTTAATCTTCTTTTTTTTGATGTCAACTTCTACTTTTAAGGAGTTTATCCGCATATCCTTATGTGTTTTTCAATAATTATCCGTAACTTCGCGCTCTGATTTTCAGGAGAACAAAGTATAATATAAATTTATTGACAACATGACACAACAAATTCAACAAACACTGCGCGACTCTAAAGCTGCCCGTTGGGCGGCACTCGTGATTGTATCGTTCACGATGATGTGGGGATACTTCCTCACCGACGCCATGTCGCCCCTGATGACCATGCTCGAAGTGGAGATGCATTGGTCAAGTTCTGATTTCGGTATTTTCAACTGGGCCTACTGCTGGTTCAACGTATTCCTCTTCATGCTCATCTTCGGTGGCATGATTCTCGACAAACTGGGCGTACGCATCACTGGTCTTGCCTCATGTGCCCTGATGGTGATTGGTGCTTTCATCAAGTACTACTCCGTAGAATTCATCTCGCCGGGTCCCGATGCAGGCTATATCTTCGGTATCCGCACTCAGGTGCTAGTAGCCAGTCTCGGCTATGCCATCTTTGCTGTGGGTACAGAGAACTGCGGTATCACGGTGACGAAGGTTATCGCCAAGTGGTTCAAGGGTAAGGAGATGGCGCTTGCTATGGGTACTCAGGTGGCTGTGGCCCGACTGGGTACTGCGCTGGCCATGATCGTGAGTCCGCTCATCGTGAAGCATTTCAGCATGTCGGCTCCGTTGCTTTTTGCGCTGGTGCTCATCGGTATCGGACTGCTCGCCTACTGTGTGTTCTGCGTGATGGATGCCAAGCTTGACAAGCAGATCACTGCCGAGCAGGGCGAAGACGACACCTTCCATATCTCTGACCTCAAGGAGATTGTCACCAACAAGGGCTTCTGGCTCATCGCTCTGCTTTGCCTGATGTTCTATTCTGCTGTGTTCCCCTTCATGAAGTATGCTACCTCACTGATGGAAAACAAGTATGGTATGGCCAATGAGTGGGCCGGTTGGATTCCCGCCCTTATCCCTATGGGTAATCTCATCATGACTCCGCTTTTCGGCGACATCTACGACCGCAAGGGCAAGGGTGCTACCATCATGATTATCGGTTCGGCCATGCTCATCCTCGTACATGTCCTCTTTGCTCTCCCCGTGCTCAACTACTGGTGGTTTGCGGCCTTCATCGCTATCGTGCTGGGCGTAGCCTTCTCGCTCGTGCCCTCAGCCATGTGGCCCTCGGTGCCCAAGATTATCCCCGAGAAGTTGCTTGGCTCAGCCTATGCCCTCATCTTCTGGGTGCAGAACATCGGTCTTGGCTTCGTACCCCTGCTCATCGGCTGGCTGCTCAATGAATACTGCATCACAGGCGAGCGCATCGTAGACGGACAGGCCTTCATCCAGTACGACTACACTTTGCCGATGTGCGTATTCGCTTGCTTCGGCATCATCGCCCTGCTGCTCGCTTTCGCCTTGAAAAAGGAAGACAAGCGCAAAGGCTACGGATTGGAACAGCCCAACATCAAGTAGGCAATCCTCTAAGGATTTCTCATACGGCTTCATTGCAATGTTTTAGTGCATTGTGGTGAAGCCGTTTGGTTTTCCTCGTCCCATAATTGAGGCATATAGTACGTCTTTTTATGTGGCATTGCCGAAACTATGTTGTAAAACATAAAAACGAATTGTCGTTTTCTTTGTCTGTCCGATGAATATTTATTACTTTCGCACCGTTTCTCGTAATAGAGTACAAGGAACTATGTAGTTTTAACTAATAAAAACAATACTATGAAGGTTTATAAAACTAACGAAATCAAGAACATTGCCCTTCTTGGCAATGACGGCTCAGGTAAAACCACCCTCACAGAAGCGCTGCTCTATGAGAGTGGAGTTATAAAACGCCGTGGTAGAATTACGCAAAAAAACACTGTCAGCGACTACTTCCCCGTAGAGCACGAGTATGGCTACTCGGTATTCTCTACCGTATTCAGCTGTGAGTGGAACAACAAGAAACTCAATATCATCGATTGCCCGGGTAGTGACGATTTTGTAGGTGCTGCTACATCGGCCATTACGGTGACCGACACCACTATCTTGCTGCTCAATGGTCAGTATGGCTCTGAGGTGGGCACACAGACACACTTCCGTTACACCGAGCAATTGGGCAAGCCCGTCATTTTCCTTGTGAACCAACTCGATAACGAGAAGTGCGACTACGACAACATCGTAGAGCAACTCAAGAGCATCTATGGCCCGAAGGTGGTGCCCGTACAATATCCAGTACAGACAGGTCCCGACTTCCACGAACTCATCGACGTTCTTTTGATGAAGAAGTACTCTTGGAAGCCCGAGGGTGGTGCTCCCATCATCGAGGAGATTCCCGCTTCAGAGATGGAGAAGGCCAAGGAGTGGCACAAGGTACTCGTGGAGGCTGCTGCCGAGCACGATGAGGGCTTGATGGAGAAGTTCTTCGAGACCGAGTCGCTCACCGAGGATGAGATGCGTGAAGGTATCCGCAAGGGTATGGTAAGCCGCGGTATATTCCCCGTATTCTGTGTATGTGCCGGTAAGGACATGGGTGTTCGCCGTTTGATGGAGTTCCTCGGCAACGTGGTTCCCTTCGTAGACGAGATGCCTGCCGTAGTAAATACCAAGGGTGAAGAGGTGAAGCCCGATCCCAATGGCCCCACATCACTCTATTTCTTCAAGACAGCTGTAGAGCCCCATATCGGTGGCGTACAATACTTCAAGGTGCTCAGCGGTAAGGTGCGCGAGGGCGACGACCTCACCAATGCCGACCGTGGCTCCAAGGAGCGCATGGCTCAGCTCTTCTGCTGCGCCGGTGCCAACCGCTTCCCCGTAGAGGAGCTCGTTGCCGGTGATATAGGCTGTACCGTGAAGCTCAAGGATGTGAAGACTGGTAACACCCTCAATGGCAAGGATTGCGATTGGCAGTTCGACTTCATCAAGTATCCTAATGCCAAGTACTCTCGTGCCATCCGTCCCGAGAACGAGGCCGATATGGAGAAGATGATGACCATCCTCAACCGTATGCGTGAGGAAGACCCCACATGGGTTGTAGAGCAGAGCAAGGAGTTGCGTCAGACCATCGTGCACGGTCAGGGCGAGTTCCACTTGCGTACATTGAAATGGCGTTTTGAGAACAATGAGAAGCTCCCCATCCGCTTTGAGGAGACCCGTATACCTTATCGTGAGACTATCACCAAGGCAGCCCGTGCCGATTATCGTCACAAGAAGCAGTCGGGTGGTGCAGGCCAGTTCGGCGAGGTACACCTCATCGTAGAGCCTTACTACGAGGGTATGCCTACTCCCGATGTCTATAAGTTCGGCAATCAGGAATTCAAGATTAGCGTGAAGGGTCAGGAAGAGCACACCTTGGAGTGGGGCGGCAAGCTCGTCTTCATCAACTCTATTGTGGGTGGTAGCATCGACGCACGCTTCATGCCTGCTATCCTTAAGGGTATTATGAGCCGTCTGGAGCAGGGTCCGCTCACCGGTTCTTATGCTCGCGACGTGCGCGTCATCGTATACGATGGTAAGATGCACCCGGTAGACTCTAACGAAATCTCCTTCATGCTTGCAGGCCGCAACGCCTTCAGCGAGGCCTTCCGCAATGCTGGTCCGAAGCTCCTCGAGCCTATCTACGACGTAGAGGTACTCGTGCCGTCCGACAAGATGGGCGACGTGATGGGTGACCTTCAGGGTCGTCGCGGTATGATTATGGGTATGAGCAGCGAGAAGGGTTACGAGAAGCTCGAAGCTAAGGTGCCCTTGAAGGAGATGTCATCATACTCTACCGCACTCAGCTCACTCACTGGTGGCCGTGCATCGTTCAACATGAAGTTCGCAAGCTACGAACTCGTGCCCATGGACGTACAGGAGAAACTGGTTAAGGAGTTTGAGGCTAAGCAACAAGCTGAAGACTAAAGATTAGGAACAAGAATAGTTTAAGGTTTTTTTCAGGAGGCTGCTTGTCGTGATGACAGGCAGTCTCTTTTGTGTTACGCTGTGTTATCTCTTATGATTTAACTGTTGAGGTGCAGGCAAAACATTTACAGGGAATCATTGTTTTGAGTGTATGAAGATGAGATTTTTTGTATGCTCGATAGTTGCTATGGTGACCTGTTCTCTTTGGTCTCAACATTTGATGCTTAGCTTCTCTGAAGCTGAAGCTCATATGCTTGCATCAAACGAAGCACTGAAGGTGGCTGAGGCGGGAGTCTCTATAGCCAAGTATGAGCAGGGCAAGGCTCGTGCTTGGTGGTGGCCACAGCTACAGGCCCATGGTATGTATGCCCACTTGTCAGAGCAGGTCGAAGTGCGCCAGCCGTTGTCACGGTTTACCGACCCAGCTAAAGCGTATGTGCAGAGTATATTGCCCTCTGAAACACTCATCACGGGGTTGTTAGATAGAGTGGGGGAGTATACCCTGACCTTTCCATTGCTCCCTCAAGACATTACCTCGATAGGGCTTACTGCTGAATGGGTGGCTTTTAGCGGAGGCAAACGGCTATATGCCGATAGGGTAGCTCGCAGGCTGGTAGATGTGGCGGAGATGAACAGGCAGAAGGTGACAGCTGCAGAGCAGATACAGCTTGTAGAACGTTATTATGGACTGGTGCTATCTCGGCAGGCTGAGGTTGTATACCGCGAGCGCTACGAGGGGATGCAACGACATTATAAGGATGCTATGCGGTTAGAAGAGGTGGGGATGATCGATAAAGCTGCCCGCCTGTTTGCTCAAGTAAATATGGAGGGGGCTGCTCGTGCGTGGCAACGTGCCAGGAATGTGGAGCGAACGGCACAGACGGCCTTGAAACAGCTCTTGGAAATGGAGGAAGACACACTGCAGATACTCCCCTCGTCGCCTTTGCATATTAATGGCCATCTGCCTGCTGAGTCCACCTTCATGGCGGCCATGCGCAGTGCTAACCCTACATTGGGCATATTGCATCTTGAGGAGTGCATTGCTCGTGAAAAACTCCGTATAGACCAGAGTGCCTACTTGCCCGACATTGCTCTGTTTGGCAAACAGACACTCTACGCTCACGGTCTTCCCAGCAATCTGCTGCCACGCACTGTTGTGGGTGTAGGCTTTACGTGGAACCTTTTCGATGGGCTGGAGCGCGAGCGGCAGGTGGCGCAGACACGCCTTACACAGCAGTCGCTGGCATGGAGCCGTGATGAGGCCGAAGGTGAACTCGAGGTGGCGGTATCGGAACTATACGCCACATTGCTGCAGTCGCGTGATGAGGTTGGGGTGCTGGGCAGCAGCATTGCGCTGGGCGAGGAGTTGCTGCGTATGCGTCGCATAGCTTTTGCCGAGGGTATGGCTACTTCGGCCGAGGTTATAGATGCTGAGAATACCCTCTCCGAGACCAAGTTGGCGCGTCTCGCCGCCTGTTATGCCTATAATGTGGCGTTGGTGAATCTGTTGGCATTATGCGGCATTACCAATGAGTTTGGAGATTATATTCAATGATATATGGAAAGGAATCGTAAATATCTTGCCATCGCTTTCGCCTCGTTGCTGGCCGCGGTGGTGATTATTACGGTGGCGGGACTGCTGTTGGCCCGTAAGCCGCCCCTCACGTTGCAAGGGCAAGTGGAGGCTACGGAGATACGCATCAGTGGTAAGCTGCTGGGCCGTATCGACTCCTTCCGGGTGAAAGAGGGTGATGACGTGCGGGCTGGCGATACATTAGTGGTCATCAACAGCCCCATCGTGCAGGCTCAGTACCGCAAGACCGAGGCACTGCACCAAGCCACCATGGAGGAGAACCGCAAGGTCGACCGTGGTACACGCAGTCAGGTCATCGCTTCGGCCTACCAATTGTGGCAAGCTGCAAAAAGCCAGGCCGAGTTGGCCGAAAAGACTCACGCGCGTATACATATATTATATACCGATAGCGTGGTGCCCCGCCAGCGCTACGATGAAGCCGAGGCTGCCATGCTGTCGGCCCGTGCTGCCGAGCGCTCGGCCTACGAGCAGTACCGCTTGGCCCTCGAAGGGGTACAACGTGAAGACCGTGAGGCGAGCCGCAATATGGTGGCTGCCGCAGCCAGCAGTGTCGATGAGGTGGCGGCGCTACTCGTCGATGCCAAGCTGACGGCTCCTGCCGATGGACAGATTGCAGGCATATACCCCAAGCGGGGCGAGCTGGTGGCGCCCGGTGCACCCATCATGAACCTCGTGGTGCTGGCCGACAGCTATGTGGTATTCAACGTGCGCGAAGACCTGATGCCCCACTTTCGCCTCGGCAAGTACTTTACAGCCCGGGTGCCTGCCCTTGCTCGCGACGATATCCCCCTTGAGGTCTACTACATCAGTCCGCTCGGCAGCTTCGCCACGTGGAAGTCCACGAAGCAGGCGGGCAGCTACGATATGCGCACCTTCGAGGTGCGCCTGCGCCCCACAGTCGCTGTCGAGGGCTTGCGGCCGGGGATGACGGCGATACTCGAGTTGGAGGCCTCCCCCAACCCCCTCCCATAGAGGGGGCTTTCAGTCATCGCTGAGTTTTAGGATTCTCTTTTTTTGTCTTTAGTCGCCATTCTTGAAAAATATTCTCTAAATAGATGGACAATATTTGCAATGATGCCCGAGTCACCCCTCCTTGGGCCGACGCGAGAGAGCGTCGGTTGCGACGAAGAGAGGTTTACCTCTCTCGAGGAGTCTCGCTTGCGAGCCTTTGGCAGGGGGGAGGCCCCTTCCTCCGCGAACTACATCGCATGACCTCGCGCCGCATCTACCTCGTGGCAGCCGTGGTGCTTCCCCTGTTTCTGATAGCCTTTATGGCCACCATCTTCGGCACGGGGCAGATGGAGCATATCCCCGTCGGGGTGGTCGATGCCGATAATACGGCATCGTCGCGTAGTGTGGTGCGCAGCATCACGGCAGTGCCCACCTTTGACGTGACCCGCCACTATGCCGACGATGCGGCGGCAAGGGCGGCTGTGCAGCGCAAGGAGATCTATGGCTACCTCTCCATCCCGCCCCGCTTCGAGGCCGACATGCTGCGTGGCGAGGGTGCCACACTCTGCTACTACTACCACTATGCGCTGCTGGCTGTGGGTGGCGAGGTGATGAGCGCTTTCGAGCAGGCCTTGATACCGGTGCGCTTGGCTCCCATCGTGGTCGAGACCGTTACCTTAGGTGCTACGGAAGAGAACATCGAGACCTTCCTGCTGCCCATGACGAGCGACGACCACGCACTCTACAACCCTTCGCTCAACTACTCCACCTACCTCACACTGCCCATCTTCTATATCATGTTCCAGATACTGGTACTTCTGGTGACGCTCTATGCCATAGGCTCCGAGCGCAAGGAAGGATATTGGCATCCTGGGCGTAGGGAAGGATCTCGGATGCAACTCCCATGGCTCGCCTCGGCTCGCGGCAATATCCTCGTGGCACTCACTGGCAAGCTGTTGCCCTACACGCTGCTGTTCGTCTGCGAAGCTCTGCTGGCTAATGTTGTTTTCTTCCATTGGGTGGGCATCCCCTTTGCAGGCGACATGTGGCTGTTCTCCCTGCTCACTATCCTTTTCGTGCTGGCTACGCAGAGTGTGGCCGTGCTGCTCTATACGCTGTTGCCTGCGCTGTCGTATGTCATCAGCATCGTTTCCATGGTAGGTTCGCTGGGCGCCACGCTCTCGGGCCTCACCTTTCCGCTTCCCGCCATGCATCCTATTGTGCAGTATGCCGCGCTGCTCTTCCCCGTGCGCCACTTCACGGTAGCCATGCAGCAGCTTGTCTATTCCGATGCAGGCTTTGCTGCCTGCTCCTCCTCGTTGGCCGTGCTCTGCCTGTTTCCTTTGGCGACACTGCTGCTACTTCCTCAATTAAGACGAATCCTCCTTGTGCATCCCCATGATACGTTGGAATAGACTCCCTCTTCCGTTTCGTGTGGTATGGCACGAGCTGCGCGCCATCGCCACCAGCTACTCCGTGCTGTTGGTGCTCGTGGGTGGCGTGTTCTTCTACGGACTGCTCTACAACTACATGTACGCCCCCAATGTGGTGCGCGAGGTTCCTGTGGCGGTGGTCGACCACTCCCACACCGCCCTCAGCCGCCAGTATGTGCGCTGGCTCGATGCCACCCCCGATGTGGCTGTCGCCTATGAGCTGCCCGATATGTCTGCCGCCAAGTCCCTGATGACCGAGGGCAAGGTTTTCGGCACGCTCTATCTGCCCCGCGATTTTGCCACCCTCCTCTACGAGGGTCGCCCATCGGTATACCCCTTCTATGCCTCCACCGACGCCTTCCTCTACTACGAGGCTATGGAGCGGGCCAACCTTCTGGTGATGGAGGCCATCGACGGCGACTACCGCACCGCATTGCTTCCCCTCCTCTCCGTGCAGGGCTTGGCTGCCGTAGCCACGCAGCGCCCCGTCACGGTGGTGGGCACAGCACTCTACAATCCCACCGAGGGGTATGGCATCTACCTCATCCCCTCCGTGCTGATGATTATCATCTTTCAGACCCTCATGATGCTGATTGCCATGACATCAAACCGCACGAGCGAGGCTCTTCTTGGCACTCAGCTCGACGAAGGTCAAGGGAAACTGTCAACGGCTCTCTCCCTTGTGTGTGGCAAGAGTATCACCTACGCACTGCTCTACGCCGTGTTCTCCCTCTTCCTGCTGGGTGCGCTTCCCCTTCTCTTCGATATCCCCCATGCTGCTTCGGGGTTGAGCCTTACGGTGCTGCTGGTGCCCTACATTCTCAGCACCTCGTTTCTGGGGCTTGCGTTGTCGCGGTGGTACTCCGATGCCGAGGCCCCCATCCTCCTCATCGCCTTCTTCTCCATCGGCCTCATCTTCCTCTCCGGTGTGTCGTTCCCGCTGGAGCTGATGCCCTGGTACTGGCGTGCCATGCACTACGTCATCCCTGCCGCTCCTGCCACCTTGGCCTTCGTCAAGCTGAGTGCCATGGAGGCTTCGCTACGCGACATCGCTCCCGAGCTCATCACCCTCTGTGTGCAGACCATCACTTATTTCCTGCTGGCTGTGGCCACCTATCGCAGAAAACTGAGAGGGCTGAGATTCAATGGAGTTAAGGCTCGACAGACGGCTCCCGAAAAATAATTGACGTTGTTGTGCGGTAATTCGGAAAGTTTTCATACCTTTGCACTGATGATATGGCTACAAGGTCGTGTCGTCAAGACATTTTGGTAAAATAGAAGCGTTATGCTCTCTTGTAGTTTGAAAACCTGAGAAACTTTCAAATTTGAGATACAAGGATTGCATGATGGCTCTGCGCGTTTCGCGTGGGCTGTTATCTCCATTTCTGTATCTCGGGTTTTCTCAGGACCTTCAAACTAAGGCGTGGCATAGCAGACCACGCTTCTTTTTTTGCTTTGGCTTAATTGATGTATAACTAATAAAAAGAAAAATTATGAAGAAAAAGCTTCCCGTATTTGTGCTTGGCGCGTTAATGATGTTCGTGGTTTCTTGTGAGAAAGAGACTGAAATTGACAATAAAGAGGAACTTGGAACAGAAAATACCGACACCTTTTTGGTGGAGGCTGTAGATCTTGGCTTGTCTGTGAAATGGGCAAGTCATAATGTGGGTGCCAAGTCTCCTGAGGATTATGGTGGTTACTATGCTTGGGGCGAGACTGAAGAGAAAAGTGAGTACACTGTTGATAATTATAAATATGGGAAAGATCTAGACGGCAATGGTGAATTGGCTGTAAGTGAAGTTGATATGGCTCCTAATATCAGTGGAACTTCTTATGATGTAGCTCATGTGAAATTGGGGAACGGTTGGCGTATGCCTACAGAAGATGAAATCTTAGAGCTCTGTAACAAGTGTTCGTGGGAAGATGTTGAGGTCAATGGAGTGAGGGGAAAGAAAATCATTGGCCCTAATGGGGCTAGCGTATTTCTTCCTGCTGCAAGATTTCGTGAAGGTGATGGGTATGATAATCGTGATGGTTGGGGTAGCTATTGGTCGGGGACATTGAGTTGGGTATATGAAGACAGCTATCTTCCCGTAGGCTTCTTCTTTACGCCTCATTCTGAAACTTGTCGTAGTTTCTATAGTTTTCATCTAGGCCTCACCGTCCGTCCTGTCAAAGAATAAATATCTTCTCTGTTACGGCGGATATGCACTATCCGTCGTCCTTGAATATTAGGGTCTTTGACCCGAGAAGACCGAAGAGCATCCTCGGATGATACATCCGAAAGAGAAATGAATTAGTAATAATAGCAGTCTGTACGAACAGGTTGTCCGGCTGTCCTTGCTTCCTGTCACGGCGGATGTCTCCTATCCGCCGTTGACGAGTGTAAGGGTCTGTGACCCGGAAAGCAAGGGAAGTAAAAGACTTCATTACGGAAAGTTTTAGGTAAATTGATGCGAATGGAGGGCTATTCTCGTCATATTTTGATGCGAATGGTTTGTCTATTCGCATCATTGTGCTATCTTTGCATCATGGAAGCGAAGATAGGCTCCACTCGTTGGAAATAAAACCAGTTTTATTCACTCGCTTGCTCTATCTTTGCACCCAAAAGCAGAAGTGTTATGAGACCATTGTATATATGGCAACAGCCCACTTGGGCACAGTTTACTTGGGATGATGGGCGGCTGATATCGCTCCTCTCCGATGTGCGTAATCTTCAAGGTCGCGTGCTTGGGTTGATGAGTAGTGTGGGCTTTGGTGTCCAAAACGCTACCTCATTGGATGTTATGGTAGAGGATGTGTTGCGCTCGTCAGAGATTGAAGGTAAGTTGCTCAATGCTGATCGGGTGCGCTCCTCCATCGCCCGCCATCTTGGAATAGCCTCCGAAGGCTTGCCTGAGCCCGACCATTATACAGAAGGTGTGGTGCAGGTAATGCTTGATGCTGTGCGCAATCATGATGCGGCTCTCACCCATGAGCGGCTTTTCAACTGGCACGCGGCCCTGTTCCCGACGGGGCGTAGTGGGATGTACCCGATAACCGTTGCTGCATATCGTATCGGGGAAGAGCCTATGCAGGTGGTTTCAGGTGCGATGGGACGTGAGAGGGTACACTATGAGGCTCCTGCATCGGAGGATGTTCCGGCTATGATGGACGATTTTCTGTCGTGGATGAATAGTGAGCAACCCATCGACCCTATACTGAAGGCTGCTGTGGCGCATCTTTGGTTTGTAGCCATACACCCCTTCGACGACGGCAATGGGCGTCTGACCCGTACCATAACGGATATGCTCTTGGCAAAGTCCGATGGTATGCCACACCGTTTCTATAGTATGTCTGCCGAGATATTGCGGGAGCGGAAGGGGTACTATGCAGCACTGGAGATGACAACGACGGGAACAATGGATATAACGTTGTGGATTGAGTGGTTCTTACAAACTCTGCGCAAAGCGATAGTGCGCTCAGAAGTTACGGTGAGGCGGGTAGTTGCAAAGTCTGCATTCTGGCAGCAAAACCGCGAGGTGGCGATGAATGAGCGACAGGTGAAGGTGGTCAATATGTTATGGGATGGATTTGAAGGTAAGCTCACTACCTCAAAGTGGGCGAAGATAGCCAAGACCTCACAGGCAACAGCCTTACGTGACATAACTGACTTGCTGGAGAAAGGTGTACTTGTAGCGGCCAATGAAGGTGGCCGAAGCACCAACTATCTATTGGCGTGTGATGAGCAGTCATAGCCTCTCTTGGTATTTCCTATATCACGGTGGATATCTCCTATCCGCCGTTCTTGAATATTAGGGTCTGTGACCCGAGAAGACAAAGGGCATCCTCGGATGACACATCGAAGGAGACAAGAATTGCTAATAAAAGTAGTCTACACAAATAGGTTGTCCGGCTGTCCTTGCTGGGTATAATTGATTGATAATTCGTGCATAAACAGGGACAACCTGGGGTGTCCCGAGGTTGTCCTTGCTGTTTGGTCATGATGCCTGTTGCGATGCCTTAGAATCCTTCCGGTGCTGGAGCATAGAAACGGCTGTTCTTGCGGCCGAGGGCATGGAGGCGGCCCTCCTCGACGAATAAGTTGAGGTACTTCGTGGCGAGGTAGGTGGAGCACTCGCATAGTTGCTCCATCTGTGAGCGGTAGATGTAGGGGTGGTCTTCAAAGAAGGCGCGGAGGCGATTCTCGGCAATCTCGCGGGTGAGCAGGGTGCGCACGGCATGGCCTCCGCTCACTATCTCGGCACCGCGCATGGCCTCCTTCAGCTCCTTGCAAGGGCGGAAGCTGATGCCTTTGACTTCGATGTCGTGTTGGGTGATGCGGTCTTCGAGGTACTTGGGTTCCTTCAGCCCTAACTTGAGGCTGAACGAGCCTATTTCATTCACTTGCACTGTGCGCCCATCGAGCAGGGCGCGGCTCAGCTCATGGCCGAGGGCGCTGAGCACGGCTACTACATCGGTCTTGTTCACGCTGGTGGCATAGCCTATGCGCTCGGCCATCTCTTTGGTGGTCACTGGGGTGGATGCTACCACGCTTACGCCCATCAGGGGATTTTTCTCGGTGGCTTCACCTTGCAGGTCGAACCTCGGGTTCAATTGGTACGCTATGGTACCACTCTTCTTCGTCGCTTTTGTCTTTCTCATAGTTTTTATAAAAGCATTTTATTTATTGACGGCGACCATTCGCGCGAGTGGTCGCGACCACGCGCGTGAATGGTGGCGAGCATGTGCGCGAATGGTCGCCATCAATAACACGCGAATGCAGTTGCAAATTTAAGGAAATACAGGCACTCGTGCAAGCATCTTTCAATTGAAAAGGAGAAAAAAAGCAGATTAAAACAAGGACATCCCGAGGATACCCCAGGGTGTTCCTGTTTATCGTAAGAAATACAGCGTGTTAAAGACAACAAGGACAGCCGGGCAGCCTGTTTGGGGAAACTCTACTATTATCCATCACCAGCGATATCTGGGATGGTTATGGCAGAACTGAGTGATAGAATTTCATATGCATGATGAGGCCAGCAGGTCGGCCACGACGAAACTGCTGCCTCCGACGTAGATGAAGTCGTCTTCGTCAGCTTCGGCCAGTGCGGCTTCGGTGGCTGCTTGTACGGTGGGGTAAGCCGTTCCGTGTAGTCCATGCTCTCTGGCCAATGCCTGCAATGAATGGCTGTCGAGGGCGCGGGCTACACTGGATTGGGTGAAGTAGTAGATGGCCTCGTGGGGCATCAGGGAGAGTACGCCGCTGATGTCCTTGTCGCCCACCATGCCGAATACGATGCGTAGTTGCTTGCAGGGCTGGGCCAGCAGTTGGGGCACGATGTATTGGAAGCCGCCGATGTTGTGTCCGGTGTCGCACACGAGGCGAGGGGCTGTGCGCAGCTGTTGCCAGCGTCCCATGAGTCCGGTCAGTCGGCATACGTGGGCGAATCCCTCTTTTATGGCCTCCTCGCTGAGGTTGTAGCCGATGTGTTGCAGTGCTTCGATGGCGTGTAGGATAGTGTTGACATTCTTCTCCTGACAGTATCCACGCAGCTCTACACGCAGTTCGCCGTAGTGGAGGGTGTGGTATATGTCGTGGTCGGTGTCGCTCTCCTTATTTATATATAGGGGTTGCTCCTGTGCAAAGGTTATGGGGGCTTGCTTGCCGTCGGCTTCGGTTTGGAATACGGGGCGTGTCTCCTCATTGTGCTCGCCTATGATGACGGGTGTGTGGGGCTTGATGATACCTGCCTTCTCCGAGGCAATCTTGGCCAGCGTGTCGCCCAGCAGGCCTACGTGGTCGAAGCTGATGTTGGTGATGATGGAGAGGTCGGGGGCGATGATGTTGGTGCAGTCGAGCCGTCCGCCCAGACCTACCTCGATGACGGCTACGTCTACCTGCTGGTGGGCAAAGTAGAGGAGAGCCATGGCTGTGGTGAGCTCGAAGAACGAGGGGTGTAGCGGCTCGAAGAATGTGCGGTGCTGTGCCACGAAGTCTACCACGAACTGCTCGTCGATGGGGGTGCCGTTCACTCGGATGCGCTCCTTGAAGTCCACCAGATGGGGTGAGGTGTAGAGGCCTACCTTGTAGCCTGCCCCCTGCAATATGGCGGCCAGCGTGTGTGAACATGAGCCTTTGCCGTTGGTGCCGCCCACGTGTATGGTCTTGTATGAGCGGTGGGGGTGCCCGCAGTGCTCGTCCAGTGCAAAGGTGTTGTACAATCCCTCTTTGTATGCTCCCTGTCCGATGTTCTGAAACAGTGGGGCACTGTTGTATAGGTATGTGATGGTTTCTTGGTAGGTCATCGTGTATGTTTTTCTTTCGTGCAAAATTAGTGTAAGGCGAGCGAAATGCCAAAATAAACTTGCATTTTCGCTCGCCTTACACTAATTTTGTGAACTGAAAAAGAATAGAGATGTATATATCAAGGAAACTGAAGGAACAGAGCATATCGGAATACTTGCTTTATATGTGGCAGGTGGAGGATATGATTCGTGCCAATGGATGCGATGTGGATAAGTTGGCCGCGACGGTGGTGGCTGCGTATGACCTGCCCGAGGAACAGCGTGCCGAACTCACCGAATGGTATGCCAATCTGGTGGAGATGATGCACCTTGAAGGGGTGGAGCAGAGCGGACACCTGCAGATAAACAAGAACGTCATCATACAGCTCACCGACCTGCACTTCCGCCTGATGCATTCGCAGAAGTTTCCTTTCTACCAAGCAGCATACTACAAGGCGTTGCCCTTCATCGTGGAGCTGCGTGCCAAGGGTGGACAGGACAAACCGGAGCTGGAGAATTGCTTCGATGCGCTCTATGGCGTGTGGATGCTGCGCCTCGGCCGTAAGGAGGTGAGCAAGGAGACTTCTGCTGCAGTGGCCGATATAGTGAAGTTCGTAGGACTACTGTCAGACTATTATAATAAGGATAGGGTGGGCGAACTGGATTTAGAGGATTGATCGTATTTTTTGTAGCTTATGAATATACTTGTTACCGGTGCCAACGGACAGCTTGGCAATGAGATGCGTGTGGTAGCTGCAGAGCAGAAGCAATTGGTCTATCACTTTACCGATGTGGCTGAGCTGGACATCTGCGACGAACAGGCTGTGGAGCGATTCGTGGCGGAGGGTGCCATTGGCTGCATCGTAAACTGTGCGGCCTATACCAATGTGAACAAGGCTGAGGAGGATACTGTGCTGTGTGACAGACTCAATCATCTGGCTCCAGCCAACCTTGCACGTGTAGCTGCGAAGTATCGCATAGGGCTCGTGCACGTGTCTACCGACTATGTGTTCAACGGTGAACACCACGTGCCTTATCGTGAGGACGATGCTACTTGTCCCAACTCGGTATATGGCACCACCAAACTGGCTGGCGAAGAGGCCATACAGGCAATCCATCCTGAGGCGGTCATTATACGTACGGCTTGGCTTTACAGCTCATTCGGCAATAATTTTGTGAAGACGATGCTGCGCCTCGGTAAGGAACGTGAAGAGCTGGGCGTGGTGTTCGATCAGATAGGCACGCCTACCTATGCCCGTGACCTTGCACGTGCCATACACCATATCGTAGGCAGCGGCATAGTGCCTGGCATCTATCACTACAGCAACGAGGGCGTGTGCTCGTGGTACGACTTTACCAAGGCTATCTTTGATTTGGGAGGTATCGCTACTTGTCGCCTGAATCCTCTGCATACCGACGAGTATCCCACACCGGCGGCTCGTCCGCACTACTCGGTGCTTGACAAGACCAAGATAAAGCAGATCTATGGCGTGGAAGTGCCCCATTGGATGGATTCGTTGCGCGAGTGTATGAAGATGATAGATGACTGAGACTATGACAGCAAAGGAACATATAGAGCAATTGCGCAGCGAGCTGCACCGCCATAACCATAACTACTATGTGCTCAACGCCCCCGAAATATCGGACTTTGAGTTTGACCGCCTGATGCGCGAGCTGCAGGAGCTCGAAGCGCAGCATCCCGAGTGCTATGACCCCATGTCGCCTACGATGCGTGTGGGCAGCGACCTGTCCAATGAATTCGTGCAGGTGGCCCATAAGTATCCGATGCTGTCGTTGGGAAATACCTACTCGTTTGATGAGGTGAGGGATTTCTATAGTCGTGTGCAAAAGTCGTTGGGCGGTGAATCTTTCGAACTGTGCTGTGAGATTAAGTATGATGGTGTGTCTATATCGCTCACCTATGAGGAGGGCCGTTTGGTGCGTGCGGTTACCCGTGGTGATGGTGTGCATGGCGATGATGTAACGGCCAACGTGAAGACCATCAACAGCATCCCTCTCGTGCTGCACGGTGATGGCTATCCCAGTGAGTTTGAGATTCGCGGCGAGATACTGATGCCTTGGGAGCAGTTTGACCGCCTGAACCGCGAACGTGAGGCGCAGGAGGAGGCGCTCTTTGCCAATCCGCGCAATGCGGCGTCGGGCACGCTCAAGCTGCAAAACTCAACCGTGGTGGCTTCGCGCAAGCTCGATGCATACCTATATTATATGTTGGGTGACACATTGCCCGACAAGGGGCACTATGAGTGCCTGCAGCAGGCTTCCCGCTGGGGATTCAAGGTGTCGCCAGCCATGCGCAAGTGCAGCACGCTCGATGAGGTGTTTGACTATATCAACCACTGGGACACCGAGCGCAAGAACCTGCCCGTGGCGACCGACGGCATCGTCATCAAGGTGAACTCTCTGGCACAGCAGCGCTCGCTGGGCTATACGGCCAAAGTACCCCGCTGGGCCATTGCCTATAAGTTCCAGGCCGAGAAGGCGGTGACAAGGCTCAATGAAATAACCTATCAGGTGGGGCGCACGGGCACGGTGACTCCCGTGGCCAATTTCGATGCTGTGCAGCTCTCGGGTACGATGGTGAAGCGTGCCACACTGCACAATGCCGACTTCATGGACAACCTCGATCTGCATATCGGTGACATGGTATTCGTGGAGAAAGGTGGTGAAATAATCCCCAAGATTACGGCTGTAGACCTCACCGCACGCTCCTTTATGATGGGCGAGAAAATCAAATTCATCACCCGTTGCCCCGAGTGTGGCACACCGCTGATGCGTGTGGAGGGAGAGGCGGCTATCTTCTGCCCCAACGACGTGAGCTGTCCGCCACAAATCAAAGGACGTATCGAGCACTTTATCTCTCGCAAGGCTATGAATATCGACGGCCTCGGTGCCGAGACGGTAGACCTGCTCTACTCGGTGGGGCTCATACGCGATGCAGCCGACCTCTACAAGTTGCGTATCCCCAATATCAGTCGTCTCGAACGCATGGGCTATAAGTCGGCCGAGAATATCGTACGCAGCATCGAACGCTCACGCGAGGTGCCCTTCGAGCGTGTGCTCTTTGCCATCGGTATCCGCTTTGTGGGCGAAACGGTGGCCAAGAAACTGGCTCGTGCCTTTGGCTCTATAGAGCGTATCGAGAGTGCCACGTTTGACGAACTTATAGCAGTGGATGAGATAGGTGAGAAGATAGCGCAGAGTATACTCCGCTTCTTTGCCAACGAGCAGTGTCGCACCCTTGTGGCCCGACTGAAGGAGGCAGGCTTGCAGATGGAGGTTGTAGAGGATGAAAGCATTGAGCGCACCGATAAACTGGCAGGCAAGAGCATCGTCATCAGCGGAGTCTTTGCGCAGCACTCAAGGAATGAGTACAAAGCAATGATAGAGCAGCATGGCGGCACCAACGTGTCGTCCATATCGAGCAAGACCAGTTTCATCCTTGCTGGCCGTGACATGGGGCCTGCCAAACTGGAAAAAGCTCAAAAGCTCGGTGTACCTATCGTGGATGAGGAGACCTTCCTCGGTATGATAGAGTGATAGTCAGATGATCAGATCGTTCAGTCGCACTTTGGGTACATAGTGTGTATCTTCGGTGCGGTAGTAAGCGTGGCTCTCGTGCTCGGAAATTTCAGTTAATCGGATATGCTCGCTTCCCTTGCCTATTGCAATGATTAGTAGCGGCTTGTGGGGGAGGGCAAGAGCGGTAGTGATGGCGTCGGTGTTAAATGCCCCTATGCAGATTCCGTTGAATCCCATCTCTGTGGCTTTTAGCAGCATGCTTTGGGCTGATATGCCAAGGTCGATGTCAACCCAGCGGTCCTCGGGAATAGTGGCACATACGACGATGAAGGCTTTGGGCTCAGTTCCTTCGATGGGAAGATGCAACTCGGGGAGCGCACCGCCAAGCCGGATGTGTGGGAGTACCTTATCGCTCTCTTCGGCGGTAACTAATCGGAAGCGGATACACTGCTGGTTGCGTGCCGAGGGTATGCGGGTGTTGACATTCACAATGCGGCGTAGTTCCTCGGCTGTTACGATGCAGCGTGTGTCGTAGCCTCGGTGGCTGCGGTTGCGCATGAGCAATTGGTTGAGTGTAGGTGTCTTGCTATGTGATACCGCTTGGTTGCGCGTGCGGTACTCTTCCATTTTCTTCTCCAGATAATTGTCGGCCATAATCGTTCATGTATGTTGATGAAAAAAGAAGCGACGGAGAATTCTCTCTGTCGCTTCTTTTCGTCGGGATGACACGACCGTACCTAAATTGGGTGTTAGGAATGTGTACATCCTAAATGATGAGCGACGATATTAAAGTTTAGTTTATATTACTTTTGTTGTCTAAATCACGTCTTAACATCCTGTTCATTTCTTCCAACACTTCGATACGTTTATCCTTTTCGGTAAGCAGAAGCTCCAGTGTATGGATGCGGTCAGTCAGTTGGTCGCTTCCAAAGACTACGCTGTTGACGTTGTTGCCATCGCCCAGTACGTGGTTGTAGCTGGATGTTACAGGAACGTTGCGGTCGAAAAATACATCCATCGAGACTTTGAAGAAGTCGGCCACGAGTTCCAATGTGGAAACACGGGGATTCCCTTCAACAACTTGCTTTAGTTGAGAGTTGCTCCATCCAAGTGCTTCGTTGAGTACTTTATTTTGTATTTTTCTTTTCCTTAGTAACTCTTTAATAATCTGTCCGTTGTACATAATATTGTGATATTAGTTGTAATTTTGTACATAAAAAGTACTTAAAAGATTACTTTTATAATAATTTTTATATTACCTTTGTTTCAAAATTACAAATAAAATTATAATTAATCATCAAACAAAGGAGGTTTTTTATGAAATTACCTATTTTTGACTACTACGAAATGTTAGGTCGTGAAGAGAAGAAGAACTTCAGGCTGGAGGTATGCCGACGCTGCAACATCGAGGCGCATCAGTTTTATCGTCGTATGCGTACGGATTCATGGAGCAAACTGGAAGAGAGAGAACTTGAGCGCATATTGAACGATAAGGAGTATGCGAATGGTGAAGCACGACTAAATTTGGATTCATTATGATTCTCGGGAAAGCATATACAAGGATTAAAAGGTCCATCAACGCTGAGGACATATCTATCACATTCCAGAGAAAAGATGGTAAAAAGATGCCTAAACCACATAGAAAATGGAATATGCTTATGGTACTTGCCATCGATGGCCATTATCGCGTAAACAGGAAAGCGCTACAGAAAGAACGGGATAAGTACTGTGCACGCATCGATAAGATGGAAAACGAGAAATAACAAATAAAATCAATACTTAAACACACAAACATATGGATGCCATTGAATTTATGAGCCGTGATGACGGACGAGTGACGATGTTCACTCCAACCTCGATGTGTGAACTGGTCGAGGGAGACGAACTTACAGAGGAACTGTACGATACTATAGCGCGTAGTTACCCATGGGCGTTCGAGGCTCTATCGGTGGCATATGCATCATCGGAACTGAACATGAGGCATTACCACTATCTGATTGTTCGCAGGTTTCTACGCTGTAACTTCGGTGACTACGACACAAAGGAGTGGGATGTCAACGCGAATGGAGTTTGGAAGCTGGAGAAAGTCCCGTGCCCTCTACGAGGGGAGTGCAAACTGGAAGGTGTAGTGTGTGGTGCTCGATGGGCGTGTGGTCTTTCGCAACGAGAGACGGAAGTTATAAGTTTGTCAGCGCAAGGATGTACCGCACGGGAGATAGCGGACACATTGTGCATCTCGGTATTTACCGTTGATGCGCATGTAAGGCGTATCCTTGCCAAACTGAATGCAAAGAACATCAAACAGGTAATATCGTGGTACAATGAGAACAAAGATAGAGATTAACAAGAAGGTTGCTGAGATATTCAGCGAGCTTTGGTTGGAGAAGGGTTGTCCGGCAACGATAGACTATGGGCGGGTACACGATGGTGAGATAGATATGTTGCTCGAATATGAGGATAGTGACCATGCAACGGTGGACGGACTATTGGCCGAGGCCATTAACATCTATCAAGAGCAGCTGCCATGATTCCACAAGAAACGATAGATAAAATCCTTGACCGTGCTGACATCGTTGATGTCATTGACGATTATGTGAAGCTGACCAAAAAGGGGCGCGACTATGTAGCCTGCTGCCCTTTCCATAAGGAGAAAACACCGAGCTTCCGTGTGTCGCCTTCACGGCAGATATGGCATTGCTTCGGCTCGTGTGCGGAAGGCGGTAACGTGATATCCTTTCTAATGAAGCACGAAGCTATGTCGTTCAACGATGCGGTGAGGCTATTGGCCAAGAGATATAATATAGAGATTGAGGAGGAGCAAGAGAGCAGCGAGGCACGTGAGGCGAGGATGAAGCGCGAGGCGTTGACCCTTCTTAATCAGCGAGTGGCCGACTACTATGTACAGTTGATAAATACCAAAGAGGGCGCGGATGCTTGGAACTATGGCGTGAGCCGCTTTACCACCGATTATATGAAATCGGCCGGAATCGGTTGGGCACCCGACAAGTGGGGCACGCTATATGACTGGGCAGTCAGCAGAGGCGAGAATATCGATATGTTGATAGAGCTGGGCTTGCTCATCAAGAACACCGAGAAGGGTACTATCTATGATGCCTTCCGCGACAGGCTGATGATTCCCATCCGTGACCGTCGCCGTAACATCATAGGCTTCACTGCACGCAAGCTGAGCGACAGCAACGATGATGTGGCCAAGTATAAGAACTCGTGCGAGTCGGTACTATATCATAAGAGCGAGAGCGTATTCGGCATTGACGTGGCATGGAAAGAGGGCTGCAAGCAGGAATTGTTCTACCTCGTGGAGGGTGCTCCCGATGCCATGAAGATGCACTCCGTAGGCATTGACAATGTAGTGGCACCACTTGGTGGTTCCTGGACCAAGGAGCAGCTGCTGATGCTGAAGAAGGCATCGGCCAGTATCTGCTTCATCAATGATGCCGACCCCGTTCCACAAGGCAAGCACTATGGTACCGGGATTGGCTTCGTCATCAAGAACGGAGCCGAGGCCATACGGATGGGCTTCAACGTGTATGTCCGTGAGATACCATGCAAGGAGGGAAACCTGAAGCAGGATCCTGGCGACTTCTTCACCGACAAGCACAAGATGAAGGAACTCGAAGAACAGGACTTCGTGGTGTGGATGGCCGACAAAATCATCCATAAGGATGACGCAGCAGGCAAGAAGACGGAGAGCATCAAGGAGGTGGCCGAACTGGTGAGCTTCATCGCCGATGACATGCGCATCGAGATGCTGCTGCCCGAACTCTGCAAGATATACAAAGGCAAGGAACTATGGAAAGGTGCCATCAACAAGGCTCGTTGGGCACGGCAAGAGGTCAAGGAAACCAAGGAAGCCGTCAACCTGCGCACCTACGGATTCTACGAGCAGCACAACTGCTACTACGGTCTTGGCGATAAAGGTGATGCCCAATGGTCAAACTTCACCATGCAGCCGCTGTTCCACATCCAAGATAATGAGTCGCCCAAACGACTGTTCTATATAAAGAATATGAAGGGGCGCGAGGAAATCGTGGAAATGAACATGGAAGAGCTCGTGAGCCTCTCCAAGTTCCGTCAGAAGGTGGAGGGTATCGGCAACTACACTTGGATGGGCAGCGACCGCGACTTGATGAAGTTGAAGAGCTACCTTTATGATCAGACCGAGACCGCCCGCATCATCCGTCAGATGGGATGGCAGCCGGCCGGCTTCTACGCCTTCGGTAACGGAATATGGCAGGACGGAGATTTCCATAAGGCCGACGACTTCGGAGTATGCCGCCTCAGTGAGGGCAACTGGTATATCCCAGCTGCCTCGAAGCTCTACCGCGACGATGCCAAGAAGTTTGAGCGCGAACGCAAGTTTATCCACACCTCGCTGCAGAGCGTGAAGATGGGCGAGTATACCGAGCAGTTCTGCCGCGTCCATGGTAACAACGGCAAGGTGGGCTTGGCCTACTGGATAGCTTCGCTGTTCCGCGATATCATCACCTCCTACACACGCAGCTTCCCTATCCTTGACCTGTTCGGCCCCAAAGGCTCGGGTAAGACCGAGATGGGTGCAGCGCTCATGGCCTTCTTCGTGCCGGACAACAAGGCGCCCAACCTCAAGAACTCTACCTCTACAGCCTTGAACGACGATGTGGCGTTCGTGTCAAACGCCCTGGTGCACCTCGACGAGTACAAGAACGATGTGCGCCCGGACAAGATTGAGTTCCTCAAAGGTCTGTACGATGGAGTAGGCCGCGTGAAGATGTCGGGCAGCTCGTACGACAGCCGCATCATGACCAGCGTGAAGAGCGGTATCATCATGTCGGGTCAGGAGATGCCGACGGCCGACATCGCCCTGTTCCACCGCTGCATCTACCTCTCCTTCCCGAGGTCGGAGTTTACGATCGAGGAGCGACAACGCTTCGCAGCATTGCGAGAGATCCAAAAGTTGGGACTCACGTCGCTCACCCTCGAAGTACTACGATGCCGTAAACGTGTGGAAGCCAACTTCCTCGATACCTATAACGCCGTGCTCGACGACATCAACCGCATGACAGGCGACATGAAGATAGAGACCCGTATCGTAGAGAACTGGGCCAAGGCATTGGCCGCCATGCGCTGCGTGGAAGACAAGATACAACTCCCATTCACCTATTCGGAACTGCTGGCCATCTGCTGCGACGGTATCATTGAGCAGAACAAACTGAGCAGCACAGGTAATGAGCTGGCACAGTTCTGGAAGTCCATTGCCTTCCTGCTGGCCAATGGTGACATCTTCGCCAAGAGCGATTTCCACATCAAGAATGTGCTGACACTTGAAACAGACCTCACCAAGAAGACATATCCGGCATCGCACAAGGTGCTCATGCTTAACCGCACCCGTATCTTCACGCTGTACAAGCAGGCGTGCCTGCACAGCGACGAGACACCGCTGCCCCAAGATTCACTCCAGGTGTACTTGGAGAATGCCAACTACTACCTCGGCAAGAAGCACGCCGTGCGCTTCAAGAGCATCATCAAGGGCGTGAAGCAGACCGTCCCCGACGGATGCGGCAAGTATCGCGACAAGGAGAGCGTAATGACCGCCATGTGCTTCGATTACGAAATGCTGCAGGATATGTATGACATCAGTCTTGAGGACGAACCCGGAGAACCGATAACACCATACTCTTCAACATAATCATTTTACAAATCTTTGCGGTAAACCGCGAAGATAACCGCACTCGCTGTAAAAAATACTGAAACAAGTTTCGTATTTCTCGCTCGTTTGTCAACATCTTTGTTAAACTCGTGAGGTCGGCCGCAGTGATGCGTCCGGCCTTTTTTTATGAATCGCGCACGCACACGTGCGTAAGGCGCGTTTTCCTGTACTTTTTTTTGCCTCGCGAAGTCAAAAACGCCACTACAACCGCTACAAGTAGCTACATCGCGAGAAATCAAGTATATAAGACCGAAAAAGTAACGTTACATTCCGCTACATCCTGCTACATTCCGCTACATTTTTTCTCTTTTTTTTAATCTCTGCTACATTTTAGCTACAAAATAGGTTTTGTAGCAGGGGTATAATATGGGGTAACTATATGATATATAGAAATGTAGCTGTTTGTAGCGGGAAAATCACAAAAAAAAGACCTCGCATGCGCGGGAAAGTTATTTTATTAGTACTTTTGTACTATAAATAGTATCTTATGAAACTGTGCATCTATCTCCGCCTTCCCGGCTATCTGCGCGAGTGGCTTGCCGCGACGTTAGGAACGCCAGTGGTGTTTCCTCCCCACTCGGCGGAGAACGCCATCATCGCCCGTCACATCGGGCGCTTGCCTCGCGGCATGCAGCCCGACCTCTACGAAGAGGGCGATATCGCCATCGCGGTACCCACCATCCGCT
Source organism: uncultured Bacteroidaceae bacterium (assembly GCA_964570685.1). GTDB lineage: Bacteria > Bacteroidota > Bacteroidia > Bacteroidales > Bacteroidaceae > UBA1189. The sequence goes on from CAZMZC010000003.1 coordinate 38,810, forward strand.
ATAAACCCGTGACGGAATACAATCACCTGGGACGTCGCGGACGTGTGGAGTTGTCCGATGCCATCGACATGCTTTTCTGCATCGACATGTGGAACAACCTGTCGCCCTACCTTGCATCGGGCAGCATCAACGGTCGCATCGACGAATGGTGTACCGAGCGCGGCATCTCGATGGACAACACCGAGGCCGTGCGTCAGCGTTTCTACCGACTGCGCAACAATTATGCACGGTACCATATCATTCTCGGAAAGAAATACAAAAAAAATCTAAAGAAAATCAGTGACGATGGCGGCAAAAAATGAACAGACGAAAAACAAGGTCTATTTCAACCGGATGCAGCGAGAGGTCATGCTTGTCGGAGCCGTACAATAGAAAAAATATAAGGATATAAAATTATATCCTGAAAGGCTTGTCTGATATAATTTTATATCCTATATTTGCAGTGTAATTATAAAAATTGGTGCCGAGGCCTGATGGAAATGACAATCACCCGTCTGTGGTTTGCAGACAACCGCATCTATGTGGAGAATGACAAGGGGGAACACTTGTATCAAGCGCTATATTTTTATCCCTTATTACTCAACGCCACCGATGAACAGCGTGAGAACTACGAATTATGGGAAGAGGGTATACACTGGGATGAGATTGACGAGGATATGAGTTTCGAGAGTTTCTACTATCCCGAGACGAAAGCTCCCACGCCAGGTATACAAGCAGCTTTTCTGTTTAACCCAGAACTTAATGTGTCGGCTGTAGCTCGGCGGCTTGGCATCCGCCAAAGTTTGTTGGCCAGTTATATCAAAGGTACCAAGGTTCCCTCTGACGAGCGAAAGCAGGAGATACTGCGCACTATCCACGAGATTGGTGCCGCATTACAGCAAGTTACATTCTGAGTCCATCGGATTCAAAGTGTTTACCTCGCAGCCTCTAACCGAGGCGAGAAGCCCCACGAGTTGGGGCTTTTTTTAATGATTATATGACAAAAAGAATAGTTTTAATGGTAGGTACGAAAAATCGTATTACCTTTGTAAGGTGAATCGTGATTATATGAAAAGAGTTAAAGCAATCGTCGAACGTGCTTCAGATGGTACATATAGCGTCTATATGGATGCCGATATGGATTATCTCATCACAGGAACAGGGAGTACGGCAGCAGCAGCCATTGATACGTTCAAGGCTGGGTATGAGGATATCAAGCGAGTCTACACCGAGGAGGGCAAGCCCTTTACTGAGGTGGAATTCGAGTTTGTAGGTGCATAAACTATTATGGAAAAGATTAGAGTTATCATTGATTGGTGCGACCGCAACTATGGTGCATCGGTAGAGGATGACCGTATCGGTGGTGCTGTGGTCGCAACTCATAAAACTCGCAAGGGAGTGCTTAAGGCCATCGCAGAGGCGCTGCGCTTTCACGTAGAGTCGGCCATTGCCGATGGTGGCGAGTTGCCGGCATGGCTCGTCAGTGGAGATTATGATCTTTACTTCGAGTACAGAGAGCAACAGGGCAGAGTGTGTGATATGAGGAAGCGTCTAAGTGATATCTTGATGATTATCTCGTGGCGCGAGTTTGCCAACCACTATTTCGGTCGCTCCTCCTCGTGGCTCTATCACAAGATGGATGGTATCGACGGCAATGGTGGCCAAGGCGGCTTCACCAAGGAAGAGGCTCAGCAGATGCGCGGTGCGCTATGTGACCTTGCCGACCGCATACGTCGCGCAGCTGACAATATCCCCATAGGCAATGACACTGCTCATTATTAACACAAGTCGCCTGATGCCTACAGGTGCGCTCCTCCCCACATAGGGGAGGCTTTTGGTTGTGGAACGTTTATTGCTCTATCAACCATTCATAGGCTGGGATGATTTTTATAAGTTTTCCATCGATGGTGACTTGCTCACGATGAAAGTCTGTGATGAGGAAGAGATTGGCGCATCGGGTCTCTCCTGATGCTGTCAGTAGTCCTCGCAGTTCACGCTTACGCGTCTTTTCTTTGCTGATGTCGTAGGAAACTTGATATATCTCTTCCACTGCATTGTTTCTGCACACCACAAAGTCGGCCTCATAACCGCCTTCACTTTTGTAATAGTAAACATCTCGGTTTAATGGACGGTTGCGACGCAGCAGTTCAATATAGACGATAGTCTCCAATCGCCAACCTATGTTTTCTCCGGCAAAGGCATCGGGACGCCCATCCATTAATGCCACATCGACGGGATAGACCTTTTCGGCTCTTACCCGCTGTCGGCTTTTGGTGGAGTATCGTTTCACGCCCAGTAGCAGATAAGCCTCTTTTAGGAAACCGATATAATTGTTTATGGTATGGTTAGACTTCAATCCGATGACCGAAGCCAATTCGCTTTCGATAATCGTTGTAGGGGCTATGTTCATCAGGTGGTGAGCCAACCGTTCAAAGGCTTCGACATACTTTATTTTATGGCGTTGTTCGATATCTCGTTTGAGAATGTTACTGACCAAATTGCCTATATAACGAGTCTTGTTTTTCTTATGTAATAGTTCCGGGAATCCACCTTGCTTGAGGTATTCATCAAATGCTGCCCTTCTCAGTGCTTCCGCCTTGGTTGTCATTGAGCTTGTATCCACTCCTTTGCACGTACACCACTCGGCAAACGAGAAGGGATATAACTCTATCTGGTCGTTACGGCCAGTGAGGTGCGTAGCCAGCTCTCCACTCAAAAGTTTGGCATTGGATCCTGTAACGATAATGTGCATATGCTGACGTAGCAGGCGATTGACAAACAAGTGCCACCCCTCGATGTTTTGGATTTCATCAAGGAAGAGATATTTGAAGTCGCCATAAATCTTATATAGTACTTCGAGTACTGTATTCAAGTCGCTTGTCTGTAGTGCCTCGAATCGTTCATCATCAAAATTGACATAGGCAAACTTCTCATCACTTGATTTCAGCACATTGTAGCACAATGTGGATTTTCCACTTCGTCTCACACCTATAATCACTTGTGCCAAGTTACTATCCAAGTCTACCTGCACTTCCTCACCTCGGGCACAGAGTGTAATATCCTGTAGTGACATCACTTCTTCGTGTTGCTCTGACAGTACCTGTTCGATAATTCGTTTATCAATCATAGCCTTAATACTTTATGACGCTGCAAAGATAATAAGAATTTTAATTCTAACGCCATAAGTCGGATATTTTATCTATTTTCAGCGCCATAAATCGGGTGTTTTATCTGTCTTTAACGCCATAAAAAAGTAACGACAAAGGCAAAAAATGGACGTTCGTGCAACATTACATCGTCCTTTGTAGCAATATGTCATCCTTGTATTATATATAGAACTGCTGGATGTCACTGCATTGCAGTGTCTTTTAATAGACAACTCTCTGGTATTATCTTTGCCCCTGTCAATCGCGATGACGAACCTGAACCTTAATTATTAATCAAAAAAACAAGAACAACTATGGCAATCAATTATGCAATCAAGCGTTGCCCCAACCCAAACGGGATTGAGGGGACTGATTATTTTGCTCCGCGCGTAATCAAGGTGGACGACTACACAATGAAGGAACTTATCAATGACATCAACGATGCTACGGGCATGAGTGACGTTGATGTGCGTGCCGTGCTAGGTGCATTGAACAAACAGATTCGCAAGGGCTTGCTCAACGGGCGTACCATCGTGCTCGAAGATGTGGGTCGCTTGTCGGTGGGATTGAAGGCGAAGTGCTTCACTGCCGAGACGATGCAGGCCGAGGGATTCATCCCTTCGGCGATGATAAAGGGTGTGCACATCAACTTCCGTCCCGATGTCCATATCCTCAACGAGTTGCGCACCAACAAGACGTTGCGTCGCGTGTCTTCGGAGGTGATGGAGTAAATGAGGGGTGCCCCCCTCTTATCCCCCCAAAGGGGGGGGAGGTTCGGCCATCGCTGACTTCAAGTCCTCCCTTTGGGGAGGATTTAGGTGGGGCTTCATTTCTAACGTTACACTGCGTGCGGTGTAACGTTAGTTTCTTTTCAATGTAACGTTACTTTGGACTGTGAAGTAACGTTAGACCAAATGCAAAGTAACGTTATATCGGATGGGATATAACGTTACTTTTTTTAGGGGGTGGTTTCGGATATGCTTGATGAGGGAATGTAGTAAGGACTATATTGTGTGCCGTCTTACCCCAGTTTTGCCAGCCGTTTCTCAAACTCCTCTTTGGCCTTTGCGGTAAGGTGCCCGGATTCGATAATGTGGTGGATGAACTGACGCTCTTCGTCGATTCGTTTTAACTTGTGCAGGCACGATTGTATGCGGGTCATCAGTACAGCGGTAGGCTCTTCGCTGTCGTCGTAGATTTGTCGGTATACCCCAAGTGCCTCTTCGAGGTTGCCGCTCCGTTCCAAAGTTTGTCCTCTCTCAAACTCGGCCTTACGCATATCCGACGCATTGAGTTTCTTTACCGTATCGAGCCTGAGCTTGAACTCGTCCCAATTGCGGTATTGGCCTTGCAGCATATCTTCCAACAGGGCAATTTCCTCGTCGCGCCGTTTCAGCACCCGTAGGCAGTAGAGCTGTCCTCGTAGGTTCTCGGTATGGTGGTGATTTGCCTCAAATTCCCGGAACAGTTGCAGTGCCAGTTCGGGGTTGCGTTGCTCGTACTTGAGACTGCTGGCCAAGTCGAACTCTGGGTAGTCTCTCTGTAATGTGTATTTGTCTTCCGAGGTGAATGTCATCACGGTAGGCAGGTAGTCATCGGGCATCACGATTTCGACCAATACGATTTGTTCGTCCCGGTCTTCGATGATCTTATCCACCTTTGCAGACTTTATTCCATCGGTATAGCGGAAGATGTCGAGATAGTATTTGTGGGGAGCCTGTCCCAGACGCACATCGTCCGTAGTGCGTATCTCTATTTCTGCTCGCTTTTCAGCTACCAATAATCTTTCGCCCTCTTGCAGTTGTTTGCCTCTGTCTCTTTCAGCCTCGGTGATGTCATCGGGATATTCGAGTCTGAAGCTGAAGGTTGTGAGATACCGCTCGGTTGGTACCATACCCTCGCGTCTCTTCTGCTCAATGAGTTTTTTTATAGCTGTTTTCTCTTCTTCGATGCTTTTCGATGGTTGCACGGCAGGCGTTGACACACGCTGTACTACTGGCTCCGATACGTGATGTACTGGTGCGGGGCGTGATTGCTGCTGTGAGTGATGCTGCTGCTCTGTCTTGCGGACAGGCGCGTCATCGGCCTTTCCCGATTTGCGTAGGCAAACTATCAATACGATGAGGACTGCGCCGATGATGAGGAGGGTGGTCATAATGAATGAAAGTTTATTTATGTTTATTCGTCTAACGATATAATACAATCTTACACATCTTTTTTGCAAATATAAATAAAATAGCATTAACTGATTATATATTCTTCGTCTTTTTCCGTATGCTTTCCGCATTTTACCTTTGCCCTAAAAAATAATGGTTATGAATATGTTATTACCAAGCATCACCTCTATGCTCTCCGTCGTGGCCGTGGTGATGGTCATCGTCTTGCTGGCGATGGTGATAGACCTGCTCAGCGGCATCAACAAGGCACGGCAGAACGGAAAGATGCGCACATCGTGGGGGCTGAAGCGTACCGTAAGCAAATTTATCATGTATGAGGGAAGCCTGCTCATCGCGGCAGGAGTGGATGTACTGCTACATGCCTCGCACCTCTACGACCTGCTGCACCTGGATGCCATACGTGGCGTGCCCTTCGTGACGTGTCTCGTCGGGGTGTTCATTTGCGTGGTGGAGTTCAAGAGTGTGCACGAGACGGCCGATACGAAGACCAAGAAGGAGTGGGCAGAGACGGCACGCCTCATCGGTCAGGTGGTGGCGAGAGACGAGCTGGTGGATGTCATCAAGGATGCCATCAAGGCATCGCAAACACAAGACCATGACTGCGAGCGACCGACTTATTGAAGCCCTCAAACAGTTTGAGGGGCTACGCACGGAAGCTTACCAGTGCGCAGCTGGCCGATGGACCATCGGCTACGGCCATACGCTCACCGCACGCGAGGGGATGATCATCGACGAGGCACGCGCTGAACATCTCCTTCGCCAGGACGTGAAAAGCATCGAGCGGTGGCTGTCATCGAAGAACATCACCGAGGAGCAGCACCAGTTCGATGCGCTGGTGTCGTTCATCTTCAACCTTGGCATCGCCAGCTTCTATGACTCTACGCTGCGCAAGGTCATAGAGCGTGGTGGATCCGCGGAGGAAATCCGCAAGCAGTGGATGCGGTGGGTGCACGTGAAGAAGAAGGTGTTGCCCGGACTAGTGAAACGCAGAGAGTGGGAATGTAACCTATTTATCAAGGGAGAATACTAAGCGAATTGAAAATTGAAAGACAATATTATGAAGCGGTTTGTCAACTACTTTTGTGGGGCTTTTGCTGTGCTGTGCTTCACCATAGCCTCTATATGTTTCTACAATGCGGTGATTAGGACGGGGGGCAAGCACGAGACCGTGTACGACACCATTCCGTGGTTCGATACCATCCCGTACTATCTACCTGTGCCGAGGGACAGCGTGGTGATCCGTTACGTCACGGCAACATTCTCGGCTGCCCACGACTCTATTACGGCAGACGATGTCCCCGAGGATGCCGTATGCGAAAAGGCGGCCAGTGATAGCGCGAGGGTAGTGGTACCCATCACGCAGAAGGTATACAGCACACCGGACTTTACCGCATACGTGAGCGGATACCAGGCTTCGCTCGACAGCTTCAACATCTACAGGCAGCACTACCTGCTGGAGCCGCGACCGCCCGACAAGACGAGCCGATGGGGCTTGTCGGCAGGAACAGGCGTGGCGTGGACTCCCGAGGGGATGCGCCCCTCGATATTCGTAGGGGTGACGTACACCTTCAAGCGCTTCTGACTGTCTTTTTATATATAAAGGATTACGGCCATATTTGCTGAAAAATAACAGCAGATATGGCTTCACTTATCACTACGATTCCCTCAATCGTGTTCCCATACGAACTGAACCAGCTGTCGATATCTTCGGATAGCGAAGTATCGATTGAACTGAAGTACGGGGACAAAACGGTCATCAAGACCGTGCTGTTCCCTATCGATGGGACAATAGAACTGGACAACCTGGCAACGCATATAGTCGACTATCTGAAGAATGAGATAGGCACGTTCACTATATCTTTGGACGGTGGGGTAGTGGCTACCACTCGCATCATCCCCAACAATATGGAGGTGGCAGCCACAGCACAGGAATGCCACTTGTACACGTTCCTCACTCGCACGACGGTCAAATACACGCATCCGGCAGCCAAGGAACTGCTGCATTTCGTCAATAATGGCGAAACGGAGGGATCCGTCACGGCTGTAGCCATCAAGGATGGTGAGGTTGTCAGCAGCCAACAATACCTTTCGCTTACGTTGACCGATGACATCACCACTCTCGATGTGTCGCCCGCTGTCCTTTTCTCCTTGGATGATTACGAGCTCGTGGAATATACAGTGACTATCGGCGAGCGCACGATGAAGTACAAGATGATACCCGATGGTATGGCCGATACGTTGCACGAGTATGGCTTCATCAACTCCTTCCTGCAGGAGGAATACATTACGCTGATGGGCGATGCCGAGCGTGAAATGAAGATGGAGCGCCTGCATGCTTATTTTGGCGGACAGCTTCGCAATTTCCATGTGGAGGCGTTCCCGCATTGGACCATCAGGCCATTGATTCCCGACGGCATGACTGGACTCTTTGACGACCTCGTCGCTGCCAAAGAACTGTGGCGAAAGGAGGATTCATGTATTCTCGCTATCGTGGAGTCAGAGGATATCACATCCTCGTCCCCTGCAGCCATCAACCGTGGCAGCATCACCCTACGCGAAGCAGGACGTACATACCGCCACCGCCCAGTGCGCCCGGTGAAGACATTCGACGAAACCTTTGACGATACATTCCAATGAAACGCGAAGCGATACATATTAAGGATGCGGTAGCGATGCTCAAGGATGGCCAGCCGCACAGGCTGAGAGTGTGGAAGCTCGCCACAGGCGACATCCTCACCTACAAGGATGCCGTGTATATGGGCAGCAACGAGCGTGGCGGCACCATCACGGTGCACCTGCTACGCAGCCGCGAGATACGCACCATGCGCCGTATATGCCTATTCGAGATTGACAACCTAAAGATATACCTATGATGGAAAATGATTTTTTACATCCTGGAGGAGAGATTTTCGATATCCCCGGGAGTGCTATCCAAGCAGAGATGGTGAGCGTGGAGGATACCACGACGGTGTTTGACTCGATGTTTGACTGCGATATACACTATGCTACCGTGCCGGGGCATGAAGGCAAGTCATACGTGCCATGGGGACATGACGACCAATTGCCCTACAAGATGATACGTCTCGTAGGAGACGACGAAGTGACAGCACAGAACAAGCTGTTCAACATCGAGACCTGCTACGGTGCAGGCATTGAACTCATAGACCGTGCTACAGGACAGCCCACCACGGACGAGGATATAGAGGAGTGGATGGAGCGCCAGGCATTGCCCACCTTCATGCTGGAGCAGATAACGGACATGAAGTACTTCTACTTATCGGTGGCAGTGATCATCCTCTCCAACGACGGCAAGCGCATCAACAAGATACGTCACAAGGAGGCGTGCTACTGCCGATTCGAGAAGCCCAACAAGCGAGGACGCATCGAGCATGTGTTCTTCGGTGACTGGCGCGGTGGGCGACCCAAAGAGGTGGAGATGATTCCACTGCTCGACCCTCACGACCCGCTGGCCGACCTCAAGCAGCGGCTCGGGCTGATACCCCTCGACTCGGGATCGATGGGCGTATGTACGAAGGACAGGAAGTTTGCCATCCTATCACGGTTTCCCACGGCAGGCAACCAGTTCTATCCCATACCGTACTACAGCGCCATCTGGCGTGGCGGCTCGTACGACGAGAAGCGGCTCATCAGCGTGGGCAAGCGGGCCAAGCTGCGCAACTCGACTTCCATCAAGTATCACGTGGAGGTGGAGAAGGACTATTGGGTGCGCATCTGCAAAGAGGAGCGCATCACCGACCCGAAGAAGATGGTCGAGCGTGTGAAGAAGGAGAAGGAGAACATCCGCGACTTCGTCACGGGCATCGAGAACTCGGGCAAGGTGTGGATATCGGGATTCTACGTCAACCCCAATGGCGACGAGGTGAGGGATATCCGTATCAATGTCATCGACCAAGGCAAGAAGGAGGGTGGCGACTGGACCGAGGACATCCAATCGGCATCGAACACCATCTGCTATGCCGACAACGTGCATCCCAACCTCGTGGGTGCGGTGCCGGGCAAGGCGCAGACCAACAACTCGGGCAGCGACAAGCGCGAGCTGTTCACCATGAAGCAGGCGCTGGAAACAGCTTTCAAGGACTTGCTGTTGCTACCCATGCGCGTGTGCTGCCGCTTCAACAAGTTCAAGGTGCGCCCCGTAATCAATATGATTCAGCTCACTACCCTCGACCAACACAAGGATGCACAGAAAGTAACCACAAAATCACAGAACGATGACAACAATTGACCAACAGACCTTCGAGAAGTACGTGCCGGCATTCGCATCGGCCGACAGCAGCACCTTTGAGCGTATGCTGCCCTATATAGAGACAATGACACGAGCCGTCGAGGAGCGCGAGGTGAAGACGGACGGACTTGCCGAACCGCTGCTGTCCATCGTGGACCGCTTCATCTGTGTGGCTGCTGCCCGCAAGGCAGCGCCACAGCTCGACCTCGTGCTCACGGCCAACGGATTCGGCGTGGTGAGCAATCAGAACGTAGCCCCTGCAAGCCGCGACCGGGTGAATGCGCTGATCGAGCGACTGCGCATCGACGAGAGCGAGGCTTTCGACATGCTGCTCACCGAGCTGCTGAAGACCGACTGGGCCAAGAGCGCCACGGCAGAGTCGTATATCACATCGCTCCTCTATATGCCCTCACTGATGCGTCGCTACGGCATCAAGGACGAGGAGGGGCGCGAGGTGTACTACCAGGAGTGGCAGCAGCTGCAGAACGAGCTGGCCGTGGCCGAGGAGAAGGTGAGGATGCTGATATCACCCGAACTCTTCGACAAACTCATAGAGGTGCAGCGCATCCCCGCCACCGAGCATCCGCACGAGTACAACATCGTGCTCGAGCAGGCACGCAAGGCCGTGGCAGCACACATCTCGGCGCGACGCTATCCGTCGGCACCCAAGGCACTGTGCCATCGGCTGCTCGATACCATCAAGCGATATGCCGATGTGCTCACCGAGTACAACACCTCGTCAACGTACCAAGCCCACAATACCCAGCCCTATGAGAACAGAAAAGAAGACGGAGCCTATTTCTTTGGCTGACATCGAGGCGCTGTACAATGCCAAGATGGAGGGCGTTCAGCGCGAGCGCCACGCCATCAGCCTGCCGCGAGGATGGAGCGAACTCACCGACGAGCAGCTGCGCTATGTGTTCACCCTACTGGCCATGGGCTGGATGGGCGACACGCTGCAGACCTACTGCCTCATGCGGTGGGCTGGGTTCGAGGTCGTGGCCCATCGCACGGCACGCTACTGGATTGTAAGGCACGAGGGCAAGCTGCTGCAGATGGACCTCAACAACCTTGCGGAAAGCGTAGAGGCGATGGCGTGGCTGGGCGAAACACCCGATACACCTGTGCGCATCAGCACCGTGGAGGGGCACGGGGCTATCAATGCACAGTTACACGGACTGCCCTTCGGTGACTACATCCGACTGGAAAACTTCTACCAGGGCTATCTCCTGAGCAAGAACGACAAGGCCGTGGCGGCCATGGCCGAGATACTCTATCCGGGTGTCGAGGGCGAGAAGATAGAGCCATACGTGGCCTACAACATCATCCAGTGGATGGTGTCGGTCAAGAAACTATTCGCCCGGCTGTGGCCCGACTTTTTCCGCCCTGCAACATCCAGCGATGGTACACCGCCCGATATGCGTGCCGTGATGGTGGCCGAGATTCGCGCCCTTACAGGGGGCGACGTCACCAAGAACAGCACCGTGCTCGCTACCGACACGTGGGATGCCCTCACCGAGCTCAACGAGAAGGCACGCGAGGCACGGGAATTTAATGAGAAGATGAAGAAATGAGAGTAATGAAACACGCCATCGTCATCGCCACAGGGCAGCGCGTGATGATCACCGACGAGACACACACCTGGTATGTGGCCGACGATGGACAGATATACAAACCGCAAGAAATAGAATTTACCGAATGAACGCCAAGAAACTGTTCAATTTCAACGCCTATATGGCACGCCTCACGAGGCAGAACCGCCTGGCCAAGGCCGAGGGATTCCATCCGTGCAAATGCTCGGGCATAGCACACCTCGAAGGCATACTGGCCAATATGCGTACAAAGAAAGCTTTCGTCTGCTCCTCCGACGTGGCCGAGGAGAGCACCGTCAACCGTGGCGGTGGCTACTTCAAGCGCCGCGTATTCACCGTCTTTCTCGTGCGACGCTTCAGGGTGGGCGACATGGATTCATACGAAGAAGCGCTCGACACGTGCCGCGAACTGATGCGGCAGCTGCACTCCAAGTTCATCGTCGATGAAGCCGACCTGCAGAACGAACTCGTCTTCCTCAACGTGGGCAACGTCAAGAGCCGCGAGCTGGGCGGCCAGTTCCTCGACAGCGCCACCGGACTCTACTTCACCATCTCGATGGACGAACCGACTGACCTCAGATACAACGCAGACGAATGGGATACAACAAGCGATTAGCCACACCCGAGAGACATAGCGGTGGATGGACCAACTACTCCGAGGCCGTACGCCCCTTCATCGAGGCGTGGACCGACAAGATGGTGGAGATATGGAGCGACAAGCTGGAGCAGATGAAGATATACGACACCGGCTCCCTTGCAGCTTCGCTCTCCGAAGGTAGCGTCTCCTTTGGCGACGACCAGATAGACGCCACCTTCAAGTTTCTCCTCTATGGCATCTATGTAGACCTCGGTACGGGCAACGGATATACACGCGGCAACCCTGGCGACTTGCAGATCCTCAATCCCGCCTACCGACTGGAACACGGACTCACCAATATGCGCAAGCGCCGTCCATGGTTCAACACCCCTTGGTACATATCCGTGCAGGTGATGAAGGAGAAGCTCGCCTCCATCGCAGGCGACCACTTCGTGGGACTCTTCGATACCCTTGACGAGCGCGAAAGGAAATAAGACTCATCGTGTGTTTTACATATTTTGTGTTAGTTACGGAGTCGGCCGCAGCGATGCGCCCGGCTCTTTTTATGGTTTGTTATAAAATTATTTTTAATTTTACAACACAATGTTTTGAACATTTTGCAAAAGTGTTTAATTTTGCAGAACAGATGTTCTGAATTATTGAAACATCGGGCTAAATTATTTGTTGTATTAACCATTAAAATGTACAAGATTATGCTTACAGATGATTACAACTACTTCCTGACTCATCGCGAGGAGCTGTACAAAACCTACCCTGACAGGTATTTGGTTATCAGCAAACAGGCCATCCGGTATGATGGCACTACATTTGATGAAGCACTGGAATATGGCAACCAGAATTTCGGTGTAGGAAACTTCCTTGTGCAGAAGTGTACCGAGAAGGAAGAAATTCAGAAATTTTACTCACGAGTAGCCTTCGCTTGATACAATGCCCAAACACATCATCACAAAGGAATACGACCACATCTCAAACGTCATTACCAGTGCCGTCACCATACGCAATCCGCAAAACGGATATGTGCTTGCCACCGAAGCCATTTGGGATACAGGAGCTACACACAGTGTCATCACTCAAGAGGCAGCCAAGCAATTGGGATTGCCTGTGGTGTCAATGGCCACGGTTCAAGGAGTTGGTGGCCTGATGCAGTCGCCCGTATACCACATCGTGGTTACTATCGACAATGAGCATATCGACGTATTGGCTACCGAGTGCCACGCACTCACAGCTGATGGGAGAACAGGATTCCTTATCGGAATGGATGTGATAAACAAAGGCGACTTCACCATCACCAATGCCGGTGGAAAGACGATGATGAGTTTCCAGATACCCTCGACCCACAAGACGGACTACCGTAACGAATAACCCCACAGCCTCCCACCTCGGGAGGCTTTTTCTTTTCCCATCTCTTTGCCTGTATCGATAATCTTCGTATCTTTGTAGTGCCCAATAACACGACATAAATATGACTCCCTTTGTAAGGCGTAATCCGTAGTCAATCGGGTTGTGGTTTTGTCAACCATTGGGCGCGCCTTTCAAAGGGAGTCGCCATATATATAATGACAGAGAAACAAATCCTCATAGCAGATTCCATGCTGAGATATCTGGCTGGGCATGACAACTGCACCAACACCTTCCTTGTAGACCAGCACCTCATCGACACCTTCGGTTACGAGTCGGGCATGGATATAGAGTATGTGAAGCAGAGGATGCGTGACGACTATCACTTGATATCTCCATTGGGCGATGCGTTCATCTCATTGACTCACGAAGGAAGCCGCATGGCTAAACTCGGTATGAAGAACTATCAGCGCCGGCTCTCATATAAGGAACAGTTCAAGGTGGCAGGCAACCTGATAGGCATAGTGAGCTCGGCTATTGGCATTGTAGGTTTCATCCTTGGACTCCTACTTTAGCATCTGCCCCAGACGGAAGCACACTATCGCCACGGCTGCTACGATGGCAATGCCTACTATCCACAGGAGCACTTGAAAGATACGGTAAAGAAGATTATCCATACAAGTTTGATTTTGCTACAAAGATACGCAAGTATCTTCGGCTTTCCCACACCTACGACATTTTTTTATCACAGGCTCGACAAAAAATTATCATAGGCGCGACAATTTTTTTTCACACCTGCGACAATTTTTTTTCGCAAAGGCTTTGCCAATTCAAAAATTATCCCCACCTTTGTAGTGCCAAATAAAACTTATAAAATAGTAAGTAGTAGCCGCCGACGCAGATGCGTCCACTACGAATGAAGGTGGATTTTTTTATGTCCATACTTAGCAGATAGCCCGTGATGGGTGATTCTGGTTGCACGAAATAGACGGCTGCTTTTCCGGAAACTTCAAGCGTACTGCGGTACTTACTATGAGTTTTGTTTGGCGACAACGGAAATGGCAGCCGTTTTTCTGCCTATAACGCCAAACAAGACTCATAGTATGGACAGAAGTCTAAAAATCGTGACCGGCTACCGATTGCCGGCACTGGAGGAGCAGAGACGCTCCCTCCGTCTGAAGCAGAGCGCCCGCGAGGCCCTGCAAGTAATCAACCGCATCGTAGGTGAGGAGTTCACCGCCAAGCAGTGGGGATTCGTCCTCACGCTGTGTGGATTGTTCATCGCCTGCTGCACCACATCGCCGCTGCTCATCGTCACCGCACTGGTGGCTACGGCACTGCAGCTGCGCTCTATCAGGAAAGGGGGTGAGGCATGACCGCTTTTCTCTATATTCGCAGGTTTTATTCTATCACCAATAAGAAAGGTAAAGAATTTCAGATATGGTTCCAGCAATTCGACCATACTCTATTCCTCAATGAAGTATCTATGGATGCTTTCTTCGCTGAGATGGAACGGGTAATCCATAAATTAAACGAGAAGTATCCTCGTTCGGCCAAGCTTTGTGTCCCTCGTTTTCGCAATTCCTCAAGGGTGGATTGTTTTCAGGTATACCCCGAAGACCATCCCGAAAAGATTGTGAGTGAATTTATCATTAGACGTGTGTCTGTATTGTACGGTTTGGGAGAACCTGCTGAAGTCAAGGCCTTGATAGAGAAAGGAGGTGAGGTATGAAGCGTGTAATGTATTCCGTGACCACACTGAAGGGTGGCACCTCAAAGAACAAAGAGGCTCATAACTGGGCCAAGCTGTGGGAGGGGTATGAGTTTCCCACCTCGGAAGACTTTTCCGACTGGATGCAACGTCTACGCGCTTTCGTGGATAAGCTGAATGACCGTTACAAGCAGGGTGCACGGTTGGCCGTTACCCATTGCAACAACTATCAGTATATAACGGTGCATATAGCCTGCCGGCTCGACAGCGACATCGTGAGGTTCCACAATTGCCTGGTACCATTTACCTATAAGAAGGAAGGGGGTAGGGTATGAGCAAGAAAAAAGTTTTTGAATCTACTGCGTTTGTCCGCGACATCGATGGTGAAGAGGATTTCCTGTACATCATGATTGATGACCCTGAATTTCATGAGCCGGAAGAAGGCATCAAGATTCCTCTCCGATTGCTTGAGCAGTTCCATCAATACATTGGTGAACGCATCGACTATCTCAAGCAGCATGGTCTCATCGAGGAGAAGAAAGGAGGTACCCCATGAACCGCGAAGACTTGCTGAGTGCCGTAGTTACCCTCACCGAGGATACTTCCTCCCCTGTGGAGAAGCATATCGCCTACGAGACGATTATAGACTTTATCGGTACCATCACCGACCCCGATACGCAAGAGGTGATAGACCAGTTGTGTGTCGATTGCATGGATGAGACGAAATATTCACGTGCAGCAGCACAACTTTCGGAATATATTCGTATCTTAGTGCCCGAATAGAATAGTTTGTTCATTGTATGTGGTCGACAATCATCATAATCAGTCTGGTGGTGACGCTGGTGTTCAGTGTCATCGGTGTCAAGTGGGAGGAGAACTCCTACAAGGCGAAACCTTGGCGCAATCCTGCCCTTGAGCAGGAAGAGCCTACTCCAAGACTGAAGCTGATAGCAACCATCATATCTCTGATAGTTGGTGGCTTCGTTTTCTGGCTGCTCTCTTGATGCCACATGCATATTTGTCCTTTATAGTCCGCCCCGTGCGGACTATTTTTGTATCATCAAATCAAACCTGATACAATTATGGACAAATACGATCATTTTGCCTTCTGTGAGGAGATGGCCCGTAGGCTGGTCTATGTGCATCACACCGATGAGCGCCCTCGCTTCTTCAAGGCTTTCGGCCTTGAGCGTTTCTCTGCGCTCGATGATGTGCTCTCCTCTGTGGTGGGTCCCATCCTCATTGCCATCGACTCGGGCGAGGGAGGCTATGAGCCGAAGGGCGGCAACAACCTGCCGTTCCGCTCGAAGTATCATTTCATCATAGCCACCAGCACTGATGACAACCGCCACGAGACGCTGGAGCGTGCCATGGCCGAGGCTCAGGAGCAGTGTCTTGCCGTGGTACATGCGCTGTTTGCCCGGTACCCGACGGTGAACCGCGATGTGAAGTTCTACCCTGCAGGCCCCATCGGTGACAACTATTACGGCAAGCTCGTGGAGTTTACCGTGAATGAGTGGCCCAGTTACAAACCCGACAGTTCGTACTTCCTATGAACCGGCAGCGTCCTTCCCTCGACAGCTTCACCATAGCCGACTGGATCGAGGCGCAGCGCTCCATGAGCGACGGCCGTTTCAAGCAGCTGAAGAGGCTGGCCCGCACGGCAGGCATCGAGATTCCTGCAGCCGTGCGTGGCCGCAATGTGCGTCCGCGCATCACCTTCGAGTTTGATGGTGGCGAGACCGAGCAGTTCCAGCGCATCCAGGACAGCGAGCGTCTGAAGAAGTTCAATGCCGATGTCGCGGCTTGGGGCAAAGAGGTGGAAGCAGCTCTCCGCAAGAGTGTAGGCGACAATTTCGGTGAGGGAGCCTTGCACTCCAGCATCGAGAGCTACGTGGCCATGGATAAGCACTACCATGCCGAGGCACGCAGGGTGGGTTTCCGCTTTTCCCGTCACGGTGTGCACCTCCACTATGGTGCAGGCCGTGGCTATGGTGGCTCGAAGGGTAGTGTGTGGCTCGACAGGCTGAACTATGCCCGTCGCACCAACCCCGAATCATTGGGTAAGATGGGCACCGGAGCACGCGAGGCCAACGACTGGTTCAACCCCGTGCTCGAACAGCATCTGCAGCAGCTGGCCGATATCGCTGCTGATTACTGTGTCGATATGGTGGTCAACACCGACTACCTGTTCCTTTCCTACTGAACCTTACTACTAAACCTTACCACTTAAACCAAAACCTTACTACTATGAGTGATTTTACACGCGGCATCAAGGTCTATCTCGACAGCCAAGGCTACGGCAAAGGCATCGATGAGATGGTGAAGAAATCAGAGGAGTACCGCAAGAAACTGACCGAGCTGGAGAAGGCAGGCAAGGGCGACACGGTCAAAGCCAGAACGCTGCGCAAACAGCTCATCAACCTGCAGAAGGCCGAAGATGAGTATAATGCGAAGCTGGAGGAGACCGAGCGTATCCTTAACAACCTCAGCGGAGCCACCTACAACGAGCTGTTTGCCGTGCGCAACAAGCTGCGCAATCAGTTGCGCGATACCAAGCGCGACACCGAGGAGTACCGCGATTTGTTGGCCGCTCTCCTCAGAACAGAGAAGGAGCTGAAGGAGGCACAGAAGGAGAGCACTGTTGAGATAGGTTGCCAGGGCAATATGTTCGGCAAGGCAGCCAGCTGGCTCAACAAATACCTTGGCCTCATATCCTCGGGTATAGCCGCCCTCACGGGTATCACCATGACGGCCAAGAAGTGCCGTACAGCTTTCAATGAGCAGGCCGAGGCCGAAGCCGATGTGATGAAGTATACGGGACTGACCCGTGAAGAGGTGCGCGAGCTCAACCAGGAGTTGGGCAAGATGGACACGCGCACCTCGCGCCTCGCCCTCAACGCATTGGCTGCCGACGCCGGAAAGCTCGGATTGAAGGGCACGCAGGATCTGCTCGACTTTGCCGAGGCTGGCGATGTCATCAACCTGTCGCTGGGCGAAGACCTGGGCGAGGGAGCCGTGAAGAATATCGGCAAGCTGGCCATGATGTTCGGTGAGGATGACCGTCTCGGCCTGCGTGGTGCCATGATATCTACGGCCAGTGCCGTCAACGAGGTAGCGCAAAGTTCTACAGCTGCCGAGCCCTATATTGTCAACTTCACCGCGCGTGTCGGTGGTGTAGCCAACCAGGCAAAGATAGCTCAGGCCGATATCATGGGTTATGCCTCGGTGCTCGACCAGAACATGCAGAAGGAGGAGATGGCCGCTACCGCCTTCCAGACGCTGATTTCCCAGATGTTCTATACCCCTCAGAAGTTCGCCCGTATGCTCAATGTGCAGGTGTCCGAGTTTACCGACCTGCTCAAGAACGATGCCAACGAGGCCGTGCTGATGTTCCTTGAGAACATGAATGCCCGTGGCGGATTCCAAGAGCTGATGCCCATCTTCAAGAACTTGGGTATGGACGGCCAGCGTGCCATCGGAGTCCTCTCTACCATGGCCGGAAAGATTGGCGATATCCGTGAAGCGCAGCGCATCGCCAACGAAGCGTATCGCGAAGGTACATCGGCCATCGAGGAGGCACAGAAGAAGAATGCCACTCCCGAGGCACAGGCCGAGAAGGCACGCAAGGTACTGCAGGACTTGATGGTGGATTTGGGTGAGAAACTCACTCCGTTGCTCTCCAAGGTATATAGCGGCACGAGCCTGCTTGTACGTATGCTGAGTACGTTGGTGACGTTCACGATAAAATATCGTACTGCTATATCATCGGCCATTGCGATGCTGACTGCTTACGCTATACGGCAGACCATCGTTACCAACAAGAATAAATTGCTGTTGTTCTGGAATGAAAAAGTGTTGGTGTCATTCAAGAATATAGGCAAGTTCCTTAAGACGAACTGGTGGGGGCTTGCCCTTACTGCAGTAGCTGCTCTTGTAGGCTATTTGGTAGATCTCAAGCGCAAGACGGATGATGCAGCCAAGAGCTTGGATACATTGGACAAAGTTCGCAAGAAGGCAGGTGATGATTATGCAGATGAAGCTTCAAAAATTGAAGGGTTGGTCGCCATCATTGAGAACGAGAACATCGCTTTAGGTGTTAGGAACGAAAAACTGACCGAGCTGAAGCGAATTGTTCCTGATTATTTAGGTTCACTTACCGAGGAAGGCAAGTTAATCAACCATAACAAGAGGGCTATTGATGAGTATCTTATTGCCAAAGAAAAGGAAATACGTTTGAAAGCAGCTGAGGATGAACTGACAGAGCAATTGAAGAAAAAACGTGAAGTGGAAAAGAGGTTGCAGAAAGATGACGAAGCTGTCAATAGAGCCCAGTCTGTATATAGTGCCGCATCTGCTTCCAATTACTCCTTGTATCAAGGCAAATTGTCTACTCCTGGTATGCAGACTTTGTCAAGGACTAACGATTATCGTTTGAATGATGCTATCGGCAAATTGACTCAAGCCAAGAAGGTTCGTGAGAAGACACAAGAGGAGCTTGCTGTAATCAATAAAGCAATATCTGACTTGTGCGCAGAAATAGAAAGCAATGGTCAGACTTTATTGGAGGACGATGTCGTTACCACGGTTGTTACGGGTGGTGATAGCACCTCCCTCGAACAAATGAAACAAGAACTGCAGGAGCTGCTCAATGCCAAGGCTGTCCATTACACCGAGGAGAAGCAGCTACTGCAGAAGCAGCTTGCCGATGGCCGTATCTCTCAAGATGAGTACAACATGTTGCTGCAGCGACAGGAGATGGAGCATGCCGAAGCCCGGATGCAGATACATCAAGACTACTACGGCCGTCTGCTGGGCTACACCTTCGACAGCGAGGAGGATCGTCGCAAGGCACTCTTCGATGCACAGAAGAATATCGAGGCCGATGAGCAGGCCAGCGAAGAAGCCCGGTTGGCCATGTATGCGCAGTATTATGCCAATCTGGAGAAGATAAAGAAGGCCGGAGCCAAGGCCGACACCGATGAAGCCTCACGCCTGGAAGCCGAGAAGCAGGCCGAGCTGAAGGTGCTGGAAGCCTATTACAAGGCATCGCTCCAGTATGCCGAGCAGCATGGTATGGATACCGTAGAGCTGACCGAAGCCTACAACACTGCCAAGGAGAATGTCAATGCCAAGTACGATGAGCGCAAGAAGAAGATTGAAGACCAGGGAGAGCGCCAGCGTCAGAAGATGCTTGGGCAGTATGCCGTGGAGTCTGCAGCCGAGCGGTACCGCCGCGAGCTGAAGGAACTGGAGGAAGCACTGGCCCAGAAGCTCGTCACCGAAGAGGAGTATGAGAAGGCCAAGCGCAGTATGCAGCTCGACTATTGGTCTGCTCAGTACCAGACCTATCAGGACATGGCGGCAAGTGCCGTGGAGGCAGTGCAGCAGGCCGAGATTGACCGTGTGGAGGCCAAGTATGACGCCCTCATAGCAGCAGCCGAAGGTAATGATGCCGAGCAGGAACGTCTCGAAAACGAGAAGGCACAAGCGAAGCTCGACATCGAGAAGAAGTATGCCGATGTGAACTTCGGTATCAAGGTGTCGCAGATTATAGCCGATACGGCAGTGGCCATCATGCGTGCCTATGCCGACCTTGGGCCTGTCGGTGGTAGCGTGGCAGCAGCCCTTCTCGGAGTCACCGGTGCTGCCCAGCTCGTGAGTGCCAAGGCCGAGCGTGATAAGGTGAAGAGCATGACCCTCGATGGCGGTTCTTCGTCCTCGGGCAGTGTCTCTACCTCGGAGCGTGTGGTGCAATATGCCGACGGCAAGTACGATGTCATCGGGCTTGATGACGGCCGTCCCTACCATGTGCCCTATATCGGCAGCGTCACGGGTATTGTTGACAGTCCGGCACTCATCTCGGAGAATGGTGCCGAGCTTATCGTCAATGCCGATGACCTCCGCCGCCTGCAGCGGCATGTCAACTATCCGATTGTGGTCAGTGCGATCAATGATGCCCGTATGGGCTATGTTCCCCAGCATAGCGAGGGCAGCTATAAGCGCATTGACGGCAATCGACCGCTCACCCCGGGCAGCAGCTCTTCGGACGAAACCGTGGCGCTACTCCGTGAAGTGCTTGTACTGTTGAGGATGTTGCCGACACGGCTTCGCGCCTATGTGCTGCAGTCGGATTTGAATGAGGCCGAAGAATTGAAGAAGAAATCAGAATCACCATTTACGAGAGGAGACAAGAACCATGGCACTGCGCATTGAAGCTAACGGAGGCATCCTTGATATGCCCAATGACTTTAGGCTGGAGTTGGAGCTTACTTCGCCCATCTTCAATACTCGGGGCAGCCAGTCCCCAACATTCACTCTACCCGGTACTCCAGGCAATCTCCGCCTGTTGGGATATCCCAACCGTATAGATCGCGACTCCGAGTTGCGCCCTATCGATGGGGTTATCTCCGATGGTCCGTTCCGTCGGCAGTGTAAGTTGAATATCCTCACGGCAGGTCCTGATGGCATAGAGATGAGTGTCGGTACCGACGAGAGTTTGATATATGCAGCCTGGTCCGATGTCAAGCTGCGCGATATCGAGGGCTGGCCGGTGTATACTCCCGAGGCTGCTACCGATGTGGAGCGTGTGGATGTGCTCATCGGTATGCTCGATATGGTATACCGTCGCCAGTTGGATACCGATTACCATGTGTTCCCTGTGGCTGTCGAGAAACGTGAATCCGATGGTGAGGTTACCTATACCGTTGCCAATGAGATAAGGGTATCGTCCATTCGTCCCGAATCCTCCCTCATCTTTGAGCAGCGGCAGATAACGGTCACATCAGGAACCGATACGGCAAAGGTCACGGTACCGCGTGGCTATGGCCTTGTACCATTCCTTCGTGTCGGCCGTCTGCTGTCCTTACTGTTCGACCTGTATGGTATTGCTCTTGAGGAGAATCCTTTCGAGTCCGACCCACAACTTTCCCGGTTGGTAGTGCTTAACAATACGCTCGACACCATCTGTGCCGGTTATCTTGATTATCGGGACATGCTGCCCGATTGCACGGTCAATGACCTGCTCGATTCTCTGTTGGCACGTTTTGGTGCTGTTGTCTATGTCCATGGAGCTACGATGACGGCACGTATCGTCCTGCTCCGTGACAGCTTTTCTGCTTCCCCTTCCATGGATTGGGACAGTATCAAGGCCTGCCGTCCTAAAATTACGATGGCAGCTCCCCAGAGCCTGAAACTCTCGTCACTTACCAGTTATGAGGGTGCAGCCCCAGCTGAAGAGAATTATGATGTCTTTATGGATAAGTACGAGCGTGTGATCGATACAGTCACGGATTATCCTGGTGTATGGACACGTCCGTTGCTCGTGCTTGACCAGTTCTCGGGTAACATATACAAGAACATCCGCAAATACGAGGGTGATACCGAAACACGTGAGACTTCGCTGTTCTCCTCGATGTTCTTCCCATGGTACCGTGAATATGAGGGGATGGATGCGTATGAGCTAAGCGGCAAGGATGAATGTCTGCCGATGGCTGAGGTTCCCTTCGAGGATATGGCGTATCCTACTGTTCCGGGAAAGATGTTTTGTCCCATGTTTTTATGTGGCGTGCGTAATGCCCATACGGTAGTGAAGGGCATGTTGTCCATCGATACTGATGATACGCTGAGTGCCAGTACAGACCTTGCCTTCTGCTTCGCCCATGGTGAACTGGTTACGGAGCTTGGCGATGCAACGGGGCGGTACTATGGCTCTCCGCTATGCCGTAGATTTGATGGTCACCGTTTCATTGATGCCAACGGCAATGAATATACTTATTCCCTGATTTTTGTCGGTGAAGATGGTGCCTACAACCGTTTCTTTCGGGAGTTTGATGCATTTCTTCGCCATGCCAACCATACGGTAGAGTTGGCCGTCAACTATACCCGTTCGCTCGTCAATGCCATGGATATGTCCACACCTATCATGCTGATGGGGCAACCATTGATGCTCGACAAGACATCGCGCGTCCTTCCCATGTTCGGTATCAGTGCGGCCATGACCACGTTTCGTACGATGAAACTTCTGGAGCCTTACGATTTGTCTGTAGAGCAGAATCCTCGACAGATAGTACCTCAAGCAAACGCTTGGGAGTTCTTCTCTACGCAAGAGGAAGCATGTGAGGTCGCAAAACAAGATTTGGAGACACTAGGTAGAAACCATATTGCTTCTTCATCTGCCAATCGGGATATCAGTCTGACATCATCAGTTTTCAAAGTAGAGTCACCGACAATCGACACCTCTGCTTGGGAATATTTGGGTGCTCCTACAAGCAGTGATGTAGAATCCAATAAAGTACTTCAAGATGAGTTTATATGTAAAATCTCATATGAACTGACGTATTCGTTCTATATGCATGCCAATACGGAGGGCGACGGATGGAAAACGTTTGTTTATTCGTCTGCTGATTTTGGCCTATATTCTGTTAGCTTCCAGGCTGGTGTCCGGGCTGTCAAGCGCAGTTGATTTTGTCCTTTCATGAATGTAGCATAAGCAGTACTTTTGGGTATGATTCCGTTGACCACCTATATATCCGATGCCAATGCCTTGTTTGCCGTATGGCAACAAGATCATCCGTCAATGGCGATGACGGACTTTTATGAATTCCTGTGTTCGCCGACTCCGGAAAGAGATCTGTTCCTTTCCGTTCAGTCGGTGGAGCGTACGGTCATTAACGATTTTGCCTATTTGAGTGTATGAGCCTTTCTGTGATGATATCGCCTGGTTCTCGTGTCTTGGCCGGCAATCCTATCAAGATGTCCGTTGCCTCAGACTCTAAAGTCACCTACACTATTGCAGTGGCAGGAGAGGTGTTGTATACCGGTAGCGGCATCGGAAGTTTCGATGTCTTTATCCATGACATTGTGGAGAGTGCCATGAGCGCACAGATGATGTACAACAACGATGAGCGGCTGCTTATCCCTGCGACCGGCAATGGCGTGGATGTCACAATCTCTTTGGTGAATGCTGATGGTGAGACAGCTTCCAGGAACTTCACCGCCTATATGGGTGGGGTTTCCAAGACCACGTTGCGCAGTCTTGGGCAGAGCAATATCTTCACTGGTAAGTTCTGCAACTACGAAGGGAATTTCTTCTTTACCACGCGAGGCGGTTCCTCTCATATCTGTATGCGTGAGAGTGAAGTGTCCCCGATGCTGTTCATCTATCCTACAGGTGTGTCACTTTCTGCCCGATGCGGCGACCTTGCTGTTTCTTTGCCAGGTACTGCTGGCAATATGTATGGGCTGAACATCTATGCCATCCGCAAGCAGCTCTTTATGGATAGCGGCCAGTTGGTCAACCGTCTTGAAATCTACTATGGCGAGCTGTTGGCCTGTACCATCTGCCTACTTCCCTGCTCGATGGTGAGGGAGCGCTATTACGTGCGTTTCCTGAACTCGCTCGGCTGTTACGAAATCGTGGAGCTTACCGCTTCGGCACAAGTCAAGGCCACCTTTGCCGACGAGAGCACCTACAATGAATATGACGATGTCGTGGATGACTATGTGCAGCGCCGTCAGCGCCAACGTAGCCGTAAGCAGATAGAGCTGGAGAGTGGCTATAAAAGCCGTGATGAACTGTCGTTCCTGCTTGACATGCTGTCCAGCGATGATGTCACCCTCTTGGGTTATGAGGGGAATGATGTCAAGGTGCACCCGGTGTGTGAGGATTGGCATCAGGCTATACATCCGACGTCACCGGACGGCATACCCATTATACTTCGTTTTGCGGATGACGAGCAGCGTCTGTCTGCCGATCTGTCTCTGGACAAGCTCGGCGACTCACGCATCCATACCGAACAGTTCACCCAACAATTCAATTGACCATGGCAACAGTACAGGAGACAATAGACAACCTCATATCCTACATTGATACTGCTGTAGCGAAGCATTCCGTGTCCAATCGGCATGTGGCTACGGTCTTGGCGTTCCTGAATGAAGGCCTTAAAGCCGTTTCGACGGAAGTGCTCGATGAGAAGTATCTTCATCGTGACAAGGCCGACTCGACAGATTTCCTTTTGAAGCTGCTCGGTGGCATAGAAGTGGGTGACTATATTGATTCCATGAATGCTGGCAGTGGCGCGTCGATTGATGCTAAAGGTAATGCCCAGCTTCAGAGTATCGAGGTTCGTGGTGCCGCTCAGTTCCGTGAAGTTATCATCAACCGTCTGTCTGCCATCGAGGGCGACTACGAGTTTACGGAGAGTGGCACGATTGATAAGGTGACCCATGTGCAGGACAATGTATATATCCTGGCCATCCGCAAGCGTTGGACTTATGATTTCACGGCTTTCAAGGCCGACGATGTTGTCCATGGTTCACTCAATTCCCTGCTTGCCGATGGCAGTATCCTCACATCCTGGTTCCGTGTCCTCTCCGTAGACACATCGGCCAATGCGCTTACTGTCGCTCTGTATGATGATGTCGATGTTCCTGATGCGAGGAACTATCCGCCTGTAGCAGGCATGAACATCAAGCGTCGGGGCAATGCCGTGGACGAGGAGCGTCAGAGCTGTTGGTACATATCCGTGTACGAGGGTGTCATCATGTACCTTGAGGGTGTCACCAAGCCCATACTTGAAGAGAGCAATTACTATCTGTCCATCGGTCGTCCCAAGCATCTTGAACTGTTCAATGGCCTCCCCATCAACTACAAACATCCCTACCTGTTTGCCCGTGGTGCCATCATCCGCGACCTGCTGCGTATCGATTGGGCTGGCAATCCCGAGTATGAACTTGTCGATGTCGGCCCTTGGCTCCCTACAGGCGAGTATATCCGTGATTACAGTGAGGAACTGAAAAAGTATGTGCAGCACCAGGTGTGGCATGGCTCATGCTGCTGGCGTTGCGTGGTTGATGCTGCGACGGTCGGTGTCGCTCCCCGATGGAACAACACACAATGGGTCTGTGTGGTCGGTGACAGCAACTTCTCGTTGGCCATAACCAGTTCCAAAGGCCGTTTCTTCTACTTCGGCCGTGAATATACGACCCTTGGTTTCGTACTCAAGCATGGTGATACGGATATATCCGTAGATGCCTGGCAGGTGGAGTGGACCCGTGAAAGCGGATTGGCGGAAGAGGACCGGATATGGGACACGGAGCATGCCGCTTGTGGTGACACTGTGGAGATAACGCCAGCTGACATGCCGTCAAACTGGCACGAGACACGGAAGGTCGTTTTCCGCTGTACCGTATACCTCAAGGACGGAGAGGTGGAGCAGACCATGACAGAGACGATATCCATCAACTAATAACAAAAACATAAGAATATGAAGACAGCAAGTGCCTATCTCTTGTATACGCCACTCACCATATCCCTGTATATGGATGTCGTAGGTGGCAGTCTCGGGCAGCGCAAGGACGGTCTTACCGGTCTGTTCGACCCCGACCGCTCGTTGTTTCCCGTGATGCTGCGTCCTCGTCTGGAGGTTCAGGATGCGGACAATATCGTTGCTCCTGGCGACCATACTTCCGACCTCATCGATTGTCGCTGGTACATCGGTCATGACAGCAGCGGAGAGCGTATCACCAAATCCACCTCCGGTTTCTCCATTGGTGAAAACGGAGCCTTGACCGTAACCCGTAATGTGGAGCCGTCCTTACCCATGACCCTCTTCTTCAGCTGCGCCTTCCTTGACCCTCGTACGAACAAGCCTTACCGCAAGACCCAACTTGTAACGCTCACCTCGGTGCTGGGCACGGAGGTTGCCCTGTCAATCGAGATTGATGCCGCCAAGAAGATGGCCGTGAGTCCTTTCCTCACGAATATGCGGCGTACGATTACGGCTATCCTACGCAACGGTGACACGGTTGTCCCCGATGACCTTGCGGTATATCGTTGGGATGTGCTCGATGGAGGCTCCTGGCGCGAGATTACGGACGAAGACCTCTTCTATGTCGGGGGACAGGGGAGCAGGTCTCTTACAATCGACCGTGCCTACATAGACAAGGAGTTTATCCGTGTGGTGGCATTTCCCGTGGCCTATCCCGACAAGACGGTGGAGGCGCATACAAAAATCTATCGCTGGTACGGACAATGGGACGAACGTGAGGTGCTTACCCGTGGTAAGTTCATCCGCACCACGACCAGGGAGATAGAGGCTTGCTGTATCATCGACACGCCGAAGGGCGAGGTGGTGTCTCCTGAAAAATACTATGACATTACCCATATCTTCACCACTAATGAGAAAGGTGCCCTGCAGCAGGTCATCGGTTACGGTGAGCGGGCTGTGGTTCCTGCCTCCATCGTGGGCAAAGACCCCAATGTGCTTCCCGTATTCGGTTGTGAGGTGTATGAACGCACGGCCTTGCGTGCCTGCTGCATCGACGGCAAGGTGGTCACACTGGATGGTGTAATCATGACAATGAGTGTCTCACAAGAAACCGAGTAATTTATGAGCAGACCAAGATTTTTCAGCGTTCCGGCCGATGTGGCCGACACGCTTGTAAGGCGTGAACTCCGCCGCCATTGGTCAGAGGATGGTATGGTTAAAGTGCTGTTGAGTTCTTCTGACCTGTACGCATACGGAATTGACCGGGCCTTGTCCGAAGGAGCCGTAGAGCTCTCCCTGGAAGACGTTAAAAGATTATCAACCGAATAAAGAGAAGATTTATGAATATCAGTGCGATAGACGCTCTTGAAGCGATTGTCGATGGTGACACCATCGTACCAGGCATGAATTTTGTGTTGCCCTCAGGTGTGGGCACTACCCAGTATTATAACCCCTCTACAGGCAAGTGTACGCCGCATTATCCGGACACTCCCATAGTCCTATACCCCTATTGCTATTCGAGCAGCACGGGAAAGTTCCTAGTCCCGAGCAGTAAGGATATGATGTGGTACCTCAACGACCCGGATTCCTCGTCTTCCCAGATACTGACAGCCAAGGGTGGCAGTGTCGCTGATAAGTTCAAGGACCGTTTTGAGCTGACCACTTACACGGTGAACAACCAGACCTTCCCCGCCTTGAAGATAAAAGGTAATCTGGCCTCGGCCGACAACCTGAATGATGTCGTCATCTATTTCAAGTCCACGTTCAATGATATGGAGGTGACCTGTCATGGTGATATTTCCGTGAAGGAGAGTGTCGGTGACATGTTTGATATCCTCATCAACTGCATGAACGAGTCGGGCGTTGCAGATACGGTCATAGACAACAGCAGTGAGTACCTGGTGTTGTCCGCTTCCCTTCAGAACTGCGGTGTAGATGTGGCGGCCACCGGTGCCTGGTCGTGGATGCGTGCTACGTCAAGCGGGCTTGTCGCTGTATCTCATGTTGGCGGTGTTTCCGAACTGAGTGCTGATGGCAAGACACTCAAGCTGTTCGACGGCGCCATCGAGGGTACGGAGGAGTACTTCGCTTGTGTCACCCATAACGGTACCGCATACAAGAAAGGCATCCAGGTATGTGACACCCACGACCCCTATTATATCAATGTCGGCCGTAGTCAGGCCGGTAATCTGGTTAAGCAGTCGGATACCGTCACCTATACCCCTCAAGTGCTGGCACGCTCCACCCGTGCCGTGCAGAGTGGCTGGTCATTCTCTTTCGTGTTACGCGACAATGACGGTAGTGTCATCCGTTCTTCTTCCGGCACTACATTCAGTGTCGAGGGTGCCGAGGTGCATGAATACGGTGGTCTCAACATCCATATATCAGCATCGAAGTCATGAGCAGGAATGTAGCAGCTTTTGACACTCTCCTTCCGATGCCCAAGGATGGTGCTTCCCTGTACACGTGGATGAAGTTTGCCGATGATGCGCAGGGGAACGGAATGTCTGACAGTCCCGAAGGCAAGGCTTATGTGGGCTATGCCTACAACAAGCCTACTCCTGAGGAGAGTGACAATCCTGCTGACTATAAGTGGCAGAAGGTTGAAGGGGACCCTGGAGAAAAAGGAGACAAGGGTGATCCTGGCGACAAAGGCGACCCTGGTGACACACCTCTTACGATGTATATCGACAAACCTGTCCTTTTTGTTCCAGTCGATGCCGATACAGGTTCCGTACTTGTTACCAAGTCTTTCAGCCTTGTCATCCGTCTGCAGCATGGCAACTACTTTGATGCCTTGGGGGACAGCAGTGTCTCCACGCTGACGTATACTACAGGCAACTCCTCTAGTACAACGTCTATATCTCACATACTTGCGTCGGATAGCGTGAGCAGTCTGTTTGCTGTATCTGTGTATGTACCCTCGGGGCAAGCATCGTCCAAGCGCATCACCGAGATATCCTTCACCTTGAAGCATATCTATGCCGGTACCGTATACGGTAAGGTCCAGCTTGAGTATGTGCAGCGCGGTCTTGTCGGCCCTTCGGGGAAGAGTGTCCCTCAGCCGTACCCTTGCGGTTGGTGGAACATTGACGAGAATTATGTGGTGAAGAACAATTATGCCCCTATGGTCGGTTATCCCAAGTGTGCAGAGCCTCTCTACTATGTACGTACGGAGAATGCTCTGAAGCTCGATTCCGGCGGCTATCCTCTCGACCCAGCTACGGACTATGCTACCTATGGCGGAGCCGGTGCCTGGATTCTGTTTGAGAAATATGCTGCAATAAACGTCGAATTTCTTATGGCCAACTGGGCCCGTTTCGGCAATGTTGAGGGCGGTGTGTTCTGGGCTCACTATCTGTTTTCTGCATTAGGTGTGCCTAAAGGAGGCGGTGAGGCTGTCGACTATTCTGCATATGCCGACAGTGACACTCCGATATTTGACGAAACGCTCCTCCGTCTTACAGGCCTTTTCACCCCTAATCTCTTCCTTGATTTCAAGTATGGTGAAATAAAGTGCAACCGTATCAGCGAGCCATTTGTCCGTATGACTGGTAATTTCAAGAAAATCAAACTTCAGGAAAGCCATAACGTTTGTGTCGAGGCTCCCATAGGGCTTACGTCAAGTTCCATAAGGAGTAATCTTCCCAAGATTCTCTTTATGCCCAATCCTGCGGATATTGTAACCTATAACGGCAGAGTGCTGGTTGATACTCCTTTCCTGGTTGACGGCACTAATTCCTGTATACTCCTGCAGAGCAATAACGGTGTACAGAACCTCAAATCGTATATGACATGGGGTGACGGGGGCGACTACGATATACGGCGTTTCATTACCGTCTTGTGTGCCGATGGCCGTATCAGTGACCCTTACAGCTATCGTGAGGACTCAAACGGAAGTATCGGCTATTATCCCGATAAGGGCTATACGACTCAAGGTGTCGTGCAGCGTTACTCAGATGTTCCTGCCGGATACTTCTATGTTGGTGGTATGTTCACGAAGTTCCTCCTGTTGGCTCCAGGTGATATGGTGCGGCTGAAATCCTGCTACATTCCGTATGCGACTAATGACGGCCGCGGTACCATCGACGTCCTGGCCTGGTTCGTTGAAAACAGCGAAAACTTCGACAATATCCCCCTATACCTCACCATGAACGTCTTGAAATACTATGACGATGCATCCGAATCGGAATTGCTTGGTTGTGATGAGGAAGTCCTGTTCGATTGTACCAGCCCGAGCGAAGCTTTCTATGGTGCGCACACAGCTTATGGCAGTAAGTTCCTTGTCAGCAAGAAGGGGAGCAGTGAATTGGATATAACCTTCATCCTTGAGGATACTATAACCCCACAAGATATATAACTTTTAATTTAAGAACTGTTATGGAAAAGATTGATTTGTCCACCCTTGCCGATTTGGCAAGTGTTAGCTCCAATGACCGAATGCTCGGCTACAGCGTTTCGGGCAAGAAGTTTGGTATGATACCGGTTAGTTTTGTCACTCAAGAAGGCTATGCCTGCCGCCGTTGGGATATGACGAAGAGTACTCCAATCGGTGAGGCCGTCGGTAATCTTGACTACCTCCGTAATCTGCCCTCCCTCTTGGGCTTGGGCTGTTACCTCGTGGACAAGAACCATGGCCGCCGTAAGCTTGACCCCACCAATCATTATAAGTTCGCCACTGGTGAAGCCGCTGCCCTTGATGGCAGTATGGGTGACTACATGTGGGGCTGGGGCACGAAATGGTATTATGCCTGGTGGATGGAAGGCAACTATTTTTACGAAGCAGCTTCTCTTAAGCCTATTCCCGGGCGTTTGAACTATACCATTCCCGTAGCTTCAACGAGCGCATTGGGTGTGTCTGTCGTAGACCGTGAGAACCTTGAGCTGGTCAGTGTCATCAGTGATGCCGCCAAGTATCGTGGTGGCAACAATGATGCCACCAAGGATGGTGCCTACAACACCCTATTAGGTCGTGCAGCAACCAATCTCAATGCTGACACTTTCGGTAGCTATGCCCGTAAGAAAGGTAACGGTTGGGAAGGTTGGTGGTATGCTCATTCCGGTATTATCGGTGCCTTGTTTCGTATCATATTCGGCACTCGTAATGTGCAGTCCGCTTATAATGCCAACAAGGATGCGAACGGATTGTATCAAGGCGGCCTTGGCTCTGGTGTCACCACCTTCAACGATACAACTTGGAGTGAGAAATTCTCCTATTATCCATTCCTCCCTACCTCTGTCGGTGTCGAGCTCGGCGATAGTTGCGGTACCGTTTCCTATACTGTGAAGGATGATGACGGCAACACTCTCGGTACTGTATCCGTTCCCGTATTCTTCGGATTGAAGAATTTCTTCGGATATCTCGGCCGTTTGGGTCGTGGAGAACTTCTCAGCAAGAATGCCGACGGTAGCGGAGACCTGTACGTGGTTCCCAAGATGCACAGTACCTACAGCATGAGCAGCCTTTCCGGGTTGGTCAAGGCAGCTACACTGCCGGCAGCTGCTACGGCTTCCACATGGGAATACATCCAGCAGCTGTCAATGAACCGTCTTTGTCACTGTCCTACTGTTACGGGAACGCCTGCTACATCTACTACTTACTATGGCGACGGTATGTACAACGACAATGCTGTTTCGGGTCTCCGCGTGCCTTCTCGCGGTGGCGCTGGTAACAATGGAGCCTATGCTGGCCTTGAGTACTTCCATGCGTACATTGGTGTCTCGTTTGCCGATGGGCGCTATGGCTCGCCCCTCTGCGAAGCAGAAGAAGACTGGGATACTACGCCTACATTGGTGGCCTCATGATAACGGAGGAGCCATAGCAACTTTGGAGTACAGAGTGTCCGTAGGACACAAAGAACCCAAGGTGCGTAGCACCGCACCCCAAGAGCCCCGTTAGGGGCTTTTTAAAAAGAAAAAAACAATTTGCTCCTTGACATACTTTCCATATTCAGATTTTGTGTAAATTTGCAGCGTATCATCCTTGATGATATCGGTTGTTGTCTCTACATGTGAGCTGTTTCGGGTCTCCGCGTGCCTTATCGCGGTGGCAATGGTAACAATGGAGCCAATGCTGGCCTTGAGTACTTCAATGCGAACAATGGTGTCTCGAATGCCAATGGGCACAATGGCTCGCCCCTCTAACTTCCCGGCATGGGCTTTCGTCTGCCCCGTGTCTTGAAAATGAGGCAAGACCGCACCCCATGGTGAAAGATACACGATGCAAGAAGTGCCGGTAGACGTACTTGTACGGCCGACGGCAGGGACCAGAAGACGCAGACGAACCGAATGACACCGCCATAACACCGCCATGACACCGTGAAACGGAAGGGACACATATCTGAGACTGTTGCGACGCAGGAGAATCTTCAGGCCGCTTATTGGGGGTATTCCCGTGAGAAGCGCGACCGCCACGAGGTTAGGACTTTCGAGTCGGACCTTGAGACCAATCTTGAGGAACTTCTTCGTGCGTTTGCAACATGTTCTTTCCGTACTTCGCCTTATATCCCCAAGGAAGTCTTTATCCCTAAACACCGTACAGTCCACAAGCTGCCTGTTGGTGACCATGTCATCCAGTGGGCATCCGTGCTGCCAGTCGAAAGCTGGCTTATGGACACTTTGTATTTCCGTTCTCCTGCCTGTATACCAGGCAAGGGGACGCATTTCTTTGTAAAGCAGGAAATGTCGGAGCTGCGGAATTGCAGTCAGCAGGAACTGTACTATCACGTACAGCTTGACGTGCACCATTATTTTCCGAACATCCATCATGGATTGATGAAGGAACGTTTGCGTAACAAGATTAAAGACCCTGTACTCCTCCATTTCCTGGATGAGTTCATCGACAGCTTCCCTTGTGGCCTTGTCATGGGAGTCAAGCTTTCCCAGCTGCTCTCAGGTCTTTACCTCGCCCCATTCGACAGGCTTGCCTTGTGTTGCTTCGGTATAGGTGATGACGTGGAGCGTTTACGCTATTGGCAGAACCGCTACGTCACAGACTCATTCATGACCTGCCGCACACAGGAACAGGCTGCAGAACTGGCCAAGGGTGTCGGGTATCTTAATGCCAAGTTTGAGCGTTATGTTCGCGAAGGCCTGAAGCATTACAGCCGCTTCGCTGACAATATCGTTATCAAGCATGGCGATAAGGTCTTCCTTCATTTGATGGTGGAACTGGCCGTCATGACACTGGCCCGTGACTATTTCCTTCAGGTGAACAAATCGTGGAATGTGCGACCTACGTGGATGGGCAACGACATTTGTGGCTATGTCCTTTACCATGACCACATGATGCTGCGCAAGCGCAACAAGAAAGCTCTTTGCCGTCAGGTGGCAAAACTTCGCAAGAAGGGATATTCCGAACGGGATGTACGGCTCAAGTGTGCCAGCCGTGCCGGCTTTGCCTCTCATGCAGATACACATCATTTATTAACAAGTTTGAATATGGAAAAGAGATTAGGAACGGTTGTAAAGAACCGCAAGAAGAAGTCCCCGTTTGAGGACATGAACGTGGAGCAGAAGAAGTCCGTCGATGACATCGTATGCTTCAAAGAAGAAGACGAGAACAAGTGTCTGATACTTCTGAAGGATTACCGAATAGAAGATTCGGTGATAGAGAGGAATGACGACGGCACTCCTCAGCAGCGCATCGCCATCCGCTATCAGATGATTGATAGCGTCACAGGTGCCGACACAGACAGTCCAACGTACAAGTGGAAGGAAGGCGATTGGTATTCCTTCAGCGGTTCAAAAGTGATGATAGACCAGGCACAGAATGATTTCTCCCGTGAGGACTTGCCGCTGGTCACTGTCATCAGAGAGTTTACGAATAAGAACCGAAAACGGTTTTATAAATTTACCTAGCCGACCCTGCAGACCAGGTGAGGCATAAGAAAGAGAAGTATGAACAGACGAATTTACACCTCGCGTATGTCGTACAGTCGCTATGACGATACGCATTGCCTCGCCTACTTGAACGAGGAAGTAGTTGAGAACTATGTGCCGGACGATGCACCGGAAGGTTTTGAACCAGTGACAGGCTATGCCTACAGCGGTCCCGAGGACGATGGCGGTACCATGATTGATGCTGCCAATGAGTCGCGCGACAGCCTTATCAACGGCATCATACGTTCGCGCTACTCGCAGACAGAGGAGGATGCCATCAAGACGCATCAGATAATGCTCTTGAAAGACCCCGAGTGTGACAAAGCCTCAGAGTACGCTTCCGAATGGGCGGCGTTTTGCGCTGAACGGGAAAATGCCATTCGTATTGTCGACGGATGGTTGTCATAAACGGTAAGGGAATAGAGTTCATCTGTTCCCTCTTTTTTGTCCTTTCCAGCTGATTGGCGGTGGATTATCTTTGCCATAAAAAACAATGGCAAGAGGTATCGACAACTGCAATCCGCTCAATATTGAGAAGAACTCGACACGCTGGCAAGGGTTGCGTCCGTTGCAGACGGACAGACGTTTCTTCCAGTTCGTGTCCATGGAATATGGCTATAGGGCTGCGTTCATCACGCTCAGTAACTACCGCAAGCTTCACGGACTGACCACGTTGCGCGGATGGATAAACCGCTGGGCACCGTCAGTGGAGAATCCCACGGATAATTACCTGCGTTTTGTTTCCGGCCGTTCGGGGGTAGGGGAGGATGAAGACCTCTCCAATATTGACAGGGGACGTTTCTGTGCTATTGTCGCCGCCATGTCGCGGTTCGAGAATGGGATTAAAGCTGATATGCAGCAGGTCATCCGGGGGTATGAACTGGCGTTTGGTTAAAGTACGCTTGTTGCGCGTATGTGTGTCTTGCGCTTCATGGCTTGGGGTGGCCACAGACAAATTGCTGCATTGGATATGTTCCTTTGTGCTTATGCTTGTTTCTGGTGTTATCGTCCGTATGTGTTTCGCGCTGGTGGTGACTCTGTGCATTTGCTTGCTCAAGGAAGTTTATGATTGCTTCAAGCATCATCCTACAGGATTCAGTTGGAGCGATATCCTTGCGGATGTCTTTGGCGTTTTGGCTGCGTGCCTGCTGCTGTCTGTGGCGACAATATAGAAAAAAAGAATCCCCACCGGCTCGAAGGTGGGGATTCGGGTGTCAAACATCAACAACATCATGCGATGTGCAGCGAGCCTATTTCTGCAATAATCTTTGTGCGTCTTTGAGGGTGCTTTCTAATTTCTCTCGGGTGTGTTCTGCGAGCTCGTCAATGCATTGGTTGATGGCTCGCTTGCTCTCTTCGTCCCGGTAGGTTCTTACAATTGTAAAAACATGTTGTCTGAAGGTGTCATCATCACCTAATATGAACAGACGCTTCAGTAAATCTAAATCTTCTTTCAGTGCCATATATGTAGGGGTAGTTTGAAAAAGCCCCCACCGGCTCGAAGGTGGGGGCGGGTGTCAATTAAGAAACTTCAAAGAGATATTTGAAGCGAGCCTATTCTTTTGCTTATATCCTGTAGGGCGTAATTGAATGTGTCAACATCATCGCTGCTTAGCGAATATACCTTACCTCTGACCTTGTAGCCATAGATGCGCTGCTGTAGCCAAGCTGCCGACTTCCCAAAATAGTTCTTGGCGATGTATGACACGGATACGATGTCCTTCACCTGCTCGAACTGTTCCTGAATGCTCAGTTGCTTCTTGAACTCCTCGACTTTATTGTTGAGTGAGTCAAATCGGTTTAGCATGAAGTCAGCTATAGCTTCAGCATCCTCAGGGGTGGTGTAGTGCTCCTTGATATACAGAAACTTTTCCTGATATTGGGTGTCGTTCTCATCGGTCGTGGCATTCATTATTGCGCCCAACTCTTTCAATTCTTCCTGTAGGGTTTTCATATCTTGATTGGTTTTGTGACCCCTCACAAGGAGGGGTCGATGTTAATACCTAATTCTTTCAGTCTCTCTTTGCAGAACTTGATGCCTCTTTCAACTTGTCCCTTTCGGTCGAGTATTGCATCCATTTTCCTTTCGGGAATTTCGGGACTGTTCATAAACGTCCATTCGCACATCTTTTGTTCTAACTTGAGTTGTGCCAACTTGGCAAGCAACTCTTTCTTTTCTTGTTCTCTGTTCATAATCTCTTGTTTTTCTTAATTGACACTGCAAAGATACATAGTAAATTTGTTATGTGCAAGTAAATGCATAATAATTTTGTTATGTTTTTATTGTTTTTTATAGATTCCCCTCGAAATTCATTAATTCGGGGTGGGCTTTCATCTGTTCCTTTCGTACATATTTGTTAGTTACGGCTACTGATGAGTGCCGTGCCTGGTCTTTCGCTACAGTGAGACCTACCGCATCGATGGCATCTGTAATGCCGCTATCCTTGAGGGAGTAGAACTGGTAGTAGTCTGGCCAATTCAATGCCTGGCGTACTTTTACGAAATATTCACGGAAAATTCGTCCCTCTTCTTTTTTCTCTGACGGAATGAACCCTTTGCCGAATAGGTAGAAAGTGTCCGGGTGGTTGAAAGTTTCCAATTCTACCATCAGACGGATAATCTTGGCTGGAATAGTTACAACGGCATCCTTCCTGTTTTTTGTAAACTCGTGTGAAAGATACAGAGTCTGCTCCTTCAGATTGAAGTCCTTCAGCTGAATGTAGGTCAGTTCATTGGGACGTACAAGTGTGTAGTACATCATGAGGCAGGCCAACAGGAAATGACGGTTCTCCTTCTCCAAATACTCGGCCAGCTGCTTGATGTCTTTTTCCTCAATAGGCTTGCGCTGCTTCTCGTTCACGCGAAGCCGGGTAAGTTGCTCCGCAAAATTCGTTTCCATGAATCCGTTACTCTTCATATAAGCGCAGAACGATGACAGCCAGTTGAGGTAATTGTTGCGTGTACGTGTCGATGTGTCCCTATCTATATATATGTGTTCCAAGAAACCTTCAAAAAATGGGAGGTCAAGCTGGTACATATATATATAAGGAGTAGGTTGCTGCTCGATATATTTCTCCAGCTTGTTGAGCCTGCATAGATAGTTGTCGATGGTAGCCTTTTTTATGACATCCTCCTTCAGCTTCTTGGCCAGGAACCTCCGATACTTGAGAATGCTTTCCTCTATCACGGCAAAACCTCTTCTTCCTCTTTCCTGTACAAGTGGGTTCCAGCCTTGTGCAAGTTTTCTTGCCACCTCATCACGGAAACGTAGCGCTGCTTCATCACGTTCACGCTTCGACTTGATGTGGTTGAACTTTTTTTTCAGTCTCTTCAATTTCGGATTTCCGTCCAATACTGACTGAGGGTCAAGTACATACCAATATACATACGCCTCTTTCCCTTTTTTTGAGTATATAGGTGTTTTATATTGTACAATTCCATCGTAGTTCAATCTTTGCTTTATCATAACTTGTCCCTTTCTTGTCCCGGTAGGAAAATAAAAAATGGGACAACTTACCGATTATCAGTAAATTGTCCCATAAGTTGTCGGGATGACACGACTCGAACGTGCGACCCCTTGGTCCCAAACCAAGTATACTACCAACTGTACTACATCCCGAATGCTTTCTCTATGAAAAGCGCTGCAAAGATAGTGCAAACCGAACGAAAATGCAAATTTATTTGCAATTTTCTGAGGTGCCGCCTGTCTTCTGCTTGTAAAACGAGTTGGAGTCGTGCTTTTACCTAATTTATGCCTATGGGGTGTGTATGAATCAGTATGCAAATAAGGGATAATTCTTCATCTTTTCGTTCACACGAGCACGAACGTTGGCGATAACCTCTTCGTTGTCTACGTTGGAGAGTACGGTCTCAATCATCTCGGCAATCTCTACCATGAGGTCTTCCTTGGCACCACGGGTGGTGATGGCAGGTGTGCCGAGACGGATACCTGATGTCTGGAATGCTGATCGGCTGTCGAAGGGTACCATGTTTTTATTGACCGTGATGTCGGCCGATACGAGTGCCTTCTCGGCTACCTTACCGGTAAGATCGGGGTACTTCTCACGCAGGTCTACAAGCATGCTGTGGTTGTCAGTGCCACCTGATACAATGGTGAAGCCGCGGGCAATGAGAGCCTCGGCCAGTGCTTTGGCATTCTTCTGCACTTGTGTCTGATACTCCTTGTATTCGGGCTGCAAGGCTTCGCCAAAGGCTACTGCCTTGGCTGCGATGACGTGCTCAAGCGGACCACCTTGGATGCCGGGGAATACGGCAGAGTCGAGCAGGGCAGACATCATCTTCACTTCGCCCTTCGGTGTGGTCTTTCCCCAAGGGTTGGGGAAGTCCTTACCCATCATGATGACACCACCGCGAGGGCCGCGGAGGGTCTTGTGGGTAGTAGAGGTTACGATATGGGCATACTTGACGGGATTGTCGAGCAGACCTGCTGCGATGAGTCCGGCAGGGTGTGCCATGTCGATCATGAGGATGGCACCTACCTTGTCGGCAATCTCGCGCATGCGTTTGTAGTCCCATTCGCGTGAGTAAGCCGAACCACCGCCCACAATCAGTTTGGGTTGTTCGCGCAGGGCTACCTCTTCCATCTGGTCATAGTCTACACGGCCAGTCTCCTTGTTCAGGTTATACTCGCACGGAGTATAGAGGATACCCGATGTGTTGACGAGTGAGCCGTGTGAGAGGTGTCCGCCATGAGCGAGGTTGAGTCCCATGAACTTGTCGCCTGGATTGAGGCAGGCAAGGAATACCGCAGCGTTGGCCTGGGCGCCAGAGTGGGGCTGTACATTGGCCCATTCAGCTCCGAAGAGCTCTTTCAGGCGGTCGATAGCTAGTTGCTCGCTCTTGTCTACCACCTCGCAGCCTCCATAGTAGCGGCGACCGGGGTAGCCCTCGGCATATTTGTTGGTCATACAAGAGCCCATGGCCTGCATCACCTGGTCGCTAACGAAGTTTTCCGATGCAATGAGCTCGATACCTTTAAGTTGTCTCTGATGTTCCTCTTCTATCAAGTGGAATACTAAATCGTCTCTTTTCATTGTGAGTGTAAAATTATAGTTGTTATCCTTGTTTGGGGTTGCAAATGTATACAAAAAACATCGAATTATGAACAATTTGTTAAATAAAATGCCTGTTCCCCTTGATTTATTTAATTTTGTACACCTCGCGATACAGCTTTTCGGCTATTTCACGGAAGTCTGTGCTGGTTGGGAGGGTCCCCATCAGACGTAATGGAATTTCCATGCGGTCGGGTGCATAAGGTGGCTGGGTGTATTCATAATCGTATAGTGTGAGTCCACGCCGCTCGTAGAAACTTACCCTGCGTCGTGTGAGGGTGTCTGTGGGAGGCTCCACTTCCAGTATGATAGGGAGGGGTAGTACTTCCGTTATGAATGTTTGTAGTGCCATGCTGCCATATCCTTGCGAACGCAAGGTGACAGTCAAGGCGAAATGCTCTATATATATAAA
The DNA here is from genome assembly GCA_964570685.1 of uncultured Bacteroidaceae bacterium. Lineage (GTDB taxonomy): Bacteria > Bacteroidota > Bacteroidia > Bacteroidales > Bacteroidaceae > UBA1189. The sequence goes on from CAZMZC010000003.1 coordinate 78,232, forward strand.
GGTGTCAAATTGCCATCTGGTGAGGATGCCCACGAAACGCTCCTTTTCGTCGAGGAGCGCCATGGCGCTGAAACGTGGCTCATCGGTCAGCAGGCGGATTATGTCATTCGTAGGCCTTTGCTCGTCGATGGGAAATGATGTGGTGTAGGTGTCTAGGAATAGTGCCCATGACGGGTCTTCCGTGTTGTGTATGGTGTGGAAATGTATCATAACTACTGCAAAGATAAAAAAATAAAGAAGAAAAACTTTTGTTCTATAAAGAAATATGTTACCTTTGCCTCAGTTTTGTTCCAGATGCCCCGGCTGCGGGCTATGGATGAAAAGGGAATCAGGTGAGAGTCCTGGACAGTCCCGCTGCTGTGTACCCTTGTGTTGCACATCGAATCTATTGCCACTGATGCTCTTTGGGAGGTTAGAGGTTAAGGGTTAGGCCACTAAACACTAAACTCTAAACAAAACATTGGGAAGGCCGATGTGCAGGGGTAAGTCAGAAGACCTGCAAAACCAGTTAAACCGCGTGTATTCGAGGAAAGTATGCGTAGGGACACATTTTGTTTTACTTTCTTATCTAAAAAAAACAAATGAAGAAAGTGTACCGTAGCGCATTGTGCGCTTGTTTGGCAGGCTTCGTGCTTGCAAGTTGCGAACCCGTAGACCCATACACTGGAAATGAAGGGGAGAGTGGAGGTTCAGATTCCATTGTGGTCAAGCCGGATGGGTCGCCGGATTCCACAATTGTTCAAACCAAAGACTCTTTGTCTAAGGTGTTTATTTTATGCGAAGGTCTGTACCAAGCTAACAACGCCGATTTGTCGATGTACCTGCCCGACAGCCTTTCGTGTACCCCCGAGTACTATCTGACACAGAATGACCAGTACTTAGGCGACACGGGACAGGATATCCTCTATCACAAGGGCTATCTCTACGTCTCGGTCTATGGCTCTTCGTATGTGGCTAAGCTCGACATCGAGGGGAAGGAGCTTGCACGCCATCCATTCTCGACCGAGGAAGGCCAGCCCCGCTATCTTACTGCCGATGGCGATTACATCTATGTTACCCTCTACAGCGGCAAGGTGGCCAAGATGAAGGCCGATGACCTCAGTGTAGTAGATTATGCTCCCGTAGGCATGAACCCCGAGGATATTATCCTGCACAAGGGCCAACTGCTCGTGGCCAACTCGGGCTGGGGGTACGACAATCGGGTGACAGTCATCGATGTGGCCACTTTCGACTCCATAGCCTCCATTACCGTAGAGTGGAACCCCCAGCAGTTTGTCGTGGCAGGCGATAGCGTATACCTCCTCGCCAACGGACAGTACGATGAGAACTGGAATTGCGACTACCCCGTGCAGCATATTGATGTGGCTACAGGCGAGGTGCGCACCATCACCCATGCTACCCGTGCCGTGGCCTATGACGGCACTCTCTACCTATGTAGCTCTACCACTGACTGGGCTACCTACGAGACTGTGAACCACTATTTCACCTATGATGTGGCCACGGCTACCGTAAGCAACGAGTCGTTCCTGCAGGGCGACACCGAAGAGCTGACCTCCAACAGCGTATACATGATGGAGGTGAACCCGAAGAATGGTGACCTTTACATCGGCCTTGCAGGCAACAAGTTCGTGTCGTCGGGCATGATACACCGCTGTGACAAGGATGGCCGCCTCATCCATCGCTTCGATGTAGGCGGTGCCAACCCCAATCAGGCGGCTTTCGTCAACTACGAATAATATAAATATAGAGAATAATATACTATTTGCCAAGCGGTGGTCTCTCTCGTGAGAAAGGGGCCACCGCAAATTGTGTGTGAAATGGCGTATTGTCTGTGAGCTCGGTTTTTTTCTTCCAAATAATTTGTCATGTCGCGAAATTTGTGTAATTTTACACGTTTTTATATTCCGACAGAATTACTATTAAAATATGAATTTAGATCAAGACAGAATCATTAAGGTCGATATTGAGCAGGAGATGCGCAAATCGTATATCGACTACTCTATGTCGGTGATTGTGGAGCGTGCGTTGCCCGATGTGCGCGACGGCCTCAAGCCCGTTCACCGAAGAATCCTTTACAGTATGATGAAGGAGGGTAATACCTCGGACAAGGGATACCGCAAGTCGGCACGTACGGTGGGTGACGTGATGGGTAAGTATCACCCTCATGGCGACTCGTCCATCTATGGCTCATTGGTGCGTATGGCACAGGAGTGGGCTATGCGCTACACGCTGATTGATGGTCAGGGTAACTTCGGCTCGGTCGATGGTGACAGTCCTGCCGCCATGCGTTATACCGAGGCCCGACTCAACAAGATTGGTGAGGATATGATGCAGGATATCAACAAGGAGACTGTAAACTTCCAGCCCAATTATGATGAGAAGGACGTGGAGCCTTGTGTGCTCTCGACCCGTATCCCCAACTTACTGGTGAATGGTGCCACGGGTATTGCCGTAGGTATGGCTACCAATATGCCTACACACAACTTGCGTGAGGTAATCAACGCTTGTGTGGCCTACATCGACAACCCCGAGCTTACCACCGAGGAATTGATGGAGTATGTGAAGGCTCCTGACTTCCCCACAGGAGGATATATATATGGTATGGCTGGCGTGAAGGATGCCTACGAGACGGGTCGTGGACGCGTAGTGATGCGTGCCAAGACCGAGATCGAGACCGACACCAACCACGACAAGATTATCGTGACTGAGATACCTTACGGCGTGAATAAGGCCGAACTCATCAAATATATTGCCGGTCTTGTGAGCGACAAGAAGATTGACGGCATCAGCAATGTCAACGACGAGTCTGACAAGGACGGTATGCGTATCGTGATTGATGTGAAGCGCGATGCCAATGCCAGCGTGGTGCTCAACAAGCTGTTCAAGATGACCCAGCTGCAGACTGCCTTCAGTGTCAACAGCGTGGCCCTTATCCCTTGCGGTGAAGGCAACAAGCTGAGACCTAAGGTACTCTCGCTGCGCGATTGCATCAAGTACTTCGTAGAGCATCGTCACGAGGTGGTCATCCGCCGCACAAAGTACGACTTGCGCAAGGCTGAGGAGCGTGCCCATATCTTGGAAGGTCTTATCATTGCTTCGGACAATATTGATGAGGTAATCTATATCATCAAGGCTGCTCATACACCAGCCGACGCTATTGTCGGATTGATGGAGCGCTTCTCGCTCTCCGATGTGCAGGCACGTGCTATCGTAGAGATGCGTCTGCGCCAGCTCACAGGTCTGCAGCAAGAGCAGTTGCATGCCGAGTATGACGAGATCATGAAGCTCATTGCTCACTTGAAGGAGATTCTCGTCAACGACGACCTCTGCAAGCAGGTGATGAAGGACGAGCTCATCGAGGTTTCCGACAAGTACGGCGACAACCGTAAGACAGAGATTGTATACTCTTCTGAGGAGTTTAACCCCGAAGACTTCTATGCCGATGACGAAATGGTCATCACCATCTCTCACCTCGGCTATATCAAGCGTACTCCGCTGAGCGAGTTCCGCACACAGAACCGTGGCGGCGTAGGCTCAAAGGGTAGCGACACTCGTGAGGCCGACTTCGTAGAGTACATCTACATGGCAACGATGCACAATACGATGATCTTCTTCACCCAGAAGGGACGTTGCTATTGGCTCAAGGTATATGAAATCCCCGAGGGCACCAAGAACTCGAAGGGACGCGCCATCCAGAACATGCTCAACATCGATGCCGACGATAAGGTGAACGCATTCGTACATGTGAAGAACCTTGCCGACAAGGATTTCGTGAACTCACACTACCTGATGTTCTGTACCAAGAACGGTGTAGTGAAGAAGACCTGCTTGGAGGCATACTCACGTCCTCGTACCAATGGTGTGAATGCCATCACCATCCGTGAAGATGACCGCGTGATTGAAGTGGTAATGACCAACGGCGACAACGAAATCGTATTGGCCAACAAGAACGGTCGCGCCATCCGCTTCCACGAAGGCGTAGTGCGTGAGATGGGCCGTACGGCAACCGGTGTTCGCGGTATGACACTCGACGAGGACGGTCAGGACGAGGTAATCGGAATGATTGTAATCAACGATGCCGAGTACGAAAACATCATGGTGGTTTCTGAGCAGGGCTATGGTAAGCGTAGCGATGTGGAAGAGTACCGCATCACCAATCGTGGTGGTAAGGGTGTGAAGACACTGGATGTTACAGAGAAGACTGGTAAGCTCGTGGCCATCAAGACTGTGACTGATGATAATGACTTGATGATTATCAACAAGTCGGGCGTAGTTATCCGTCTCAAGGTGGCTGACGTGCGCATCCAGGGCCGCGCTACACAGGGTGTACGACTCATCAATCTCGGCAAGCGTAACGACCAGATTAGTTCGGTATGTAAGGTTACTACAGAAACAGAGGAACCTGAGGTACAGGACGCAGAGATTGTAGAGGGTGATACTCCTGCGGTAGAAACGACAGAGTCTTCTGAAAACGTTGAACAAACCAATGAACAATAAACTTAACAAACATAATCAATAATCACTAAATCATTAAAGGTATGAAAAAGGTATTATTATTAATGGCTGCAGCTGTGATGTCAGTATCCATCACCTTTGCACAAGCCGATGACAAGGCCGCCAAGAAGGCTGCCAAGGAAGCTGAAAAGGCACTCAAAGCAGAGAGAAAGGCAGCTGACAAAATTTTGAAAGAGGCTCAAGGTGTTCTCAATGCAGTAGATGGTAATATGGATCAGGCAAATGCGCTCATTGAGTCAGCTATAGCCAATATGCACACTGCTTCAAATCCTGACACTTGGTATACTGCTGGTAAGATTCAGGAGAAGATTTACAATAAGGAAAATGAGAAAATGTATCTTCAGCAAGCGTACGACCAAGCGAAGTTCTTCGGCAGTTTGTCAAAGATGTTTGATTACTTCCTCACTTGCGACTCTTTGGAGCAGATTCCCGATGCTAAGGGTAAGGTTGTGGCAAAGTATCGTCCTGAAACTAGCGACCTGCTTTCACGCATTCGCATCAACTTGGTGAGTGGTGGTGTGACCTATTTCAATGAGAACAACAATGAGAAGGCATTTGAACTCTTCTCTAAGTACATCGATGTTGCTGATGCTCCTATGTTTGCAGCACTCAATTATGCAGAGACCGATACTTTGATGCATGAGATTGCCTATTATGCTACTCTGGCTGCTCTCAAGATGGAAGACTACCACAAGGCTCTCAAGTATGTTGATTTGGCAATGAAGAAAGAAGACGTAGCTCAGAAAGCTATTGAGTACAAGGCCATGTCGTACATCAACTTGGGTGATACCGTCAATTGGATTAACGCGTTGAAGGAAGGTGTAGAGAAGTATCCTGCAGTAGAATATTTCTATTCAAACCTCATCTCATACTATAATACTAACGGTGATACCAAAGACTTGGTTGCCTTTGCCGATGAAATGCTTGCCAAGAATCCTCTTCCTATCTTCCGCTTCGTGAAAGGGTATGTATATCAGAATCAGAAGGAGTATGACAAGGCTGTTGAGGAGTACAAGGTTTGTATCGAACAAGACCCTAGCTACACCGGTGCTTATCGTAACCTTGGCATCTGCTACTGTCAGATGGCACAAGACTTGAGTGATGCTGCCTCTACGTTGGATATCAAGAGCAAGGCATATAAGGCCAAGAAGGAGGAGATTAATGCTTATTACAAGTTGGCTCTTCCTATCTATGAGCACTTGCGCAAGATTGACGATGGTAGTGACCCCGACGTGAAGAATGCCTGGACAAATGGTCTTTACACTTGTTACTATATGCTCAATATGGGTAAGGAATTCGAGGAGATTGAGAAACTTATGAATCTGCAATGATATTCTAACATCGTAAGAAAAGAGGAAGCAAGGTCTTCCTCTTTTTTATTTTTAGTGTCATTTAACTTAGAGCGTCGAAGAAATATTGTACATTTGTCGTGCTTAATATATAACTAATAAAGATTATAATATGGAGAAGACTTGGAGATGGTTCGGCAAGAACGATAAGATTACGCTGGCGATGCTACGGCAGATAGGCGTGGAGGGCATCGTAACGGCTTTGCACGATGTTCCTAATGGTGAAATTTGGCCCCTTGAGGCTATCAATGACCTCAAGCAGTATATCGAGAGCTACGGCTTGCGATGGTCGGTGGTGGAAAGCCTGCCCGTATGCGAAGCCATCAAGTATGGCGGTATTGAACGTGACGCCCTTATCGAGAACTACAAGGTGAGCCTGGCCAATTTGGGCAAGGCGGGTGTGAAGACTGTTTGCTACAACTTTATGCCTGTGCTCGACTGGGCACGCACTGAACTTGACCACCCGTGGAGCGATGGTTCCACATCGCTCTACTTCAATCGTGTCAAGTTTGTATATTTCGACTGCTACATTCTGTGTCGTTCCGGTGCTGAAGCTGATTATACGGCTGAGGAATTGGCTGCTGCAGCCGAGATGCATAAGACTATCACTGATGAGGAACGTCGTGCCTTGGTAGACACCATTATTGTGAAAACACAGGGATTCGTGAATGGCAACATTAGTGAGCGCGATGCCGACCCCGTGAGCCGATTCCGCGAGCTATTGGCGCTGTATGATGGTATCGACCGCGACACACTGCGTGAGAACATGCGCTACTTCCTCTCGGCCGTGATGCCCGTGTGTGAGGAGTATGGTGTGAATATGTGTGTGCACCCTGATGACCCTCCCTGTCAGCTGCTGGGGTTACCGCGCATCGTGACATGTGACGAGGATATCGAATGGTTCCTGAATGCCGTGGACAACCCTCACAACGGGTTGACCTTCTGTTGTGGTTCTCTCTCGGCGGGGATACAGAACGATGTCCCTGCTTTGGCACGCAAGTATGCTCGCCGTACCCATTTCGTACATTTGCGTAGTACCGATGTGCTACCCAACGGTGACTTCATTGAGGCCGACCATCTCAAGGGACGTGCTAACCTTATCGAGGTGGTGCGTATTTTTGAGCGCGAGAATCCCGCCGTTCCTATGCGTGTGGACCATGGTCGCACGATGCTGGGCGATGAGGACAAGGGGTACAATGCCGGCTACTCCTTCCACGGCCGCATGATGGGTCTTGCACAGATGGATGGTGTGATGGCTGTGGTGAGGGACGAACTGAGAACTGTGTAGTATTAGGTGTGTATAATTAAAGAGGCGGCTCCGATAAGGGCCGCCTTTTTATTGAAAAGCCAATGGTCTCGTGAGTGTCGGCTATTGTTATATTCTTGTTTTTGTATTTATTGGTTGAACGCGCTGCAGATAACCTTAATCTCTATCTTGTCTTTACCGCCGACAAGGCGCGTGGAGTTGAGGCTGAGGTCGTGGCGGAAGTTCACAATGTTGTTGTTCGAGTCCTTGATGGTGGTGACGGGTACGAGTATTACCTTGTTCCAGTCGGGGTAGGCGATGGCATAGTCGGCCTCGCTTTTGCCAGGGTTGGCGGTAAGCCATTCCTGACGCTCATTCTCACAGTGGATGATGAGGCGGGCTATGTTGTTGAACTCGTAGCGGTTGAACGTACTATTGTAGGTGGTGTAGTAGGAGCTGACGTCGTCGGTCAGACGGTTCTTTTCAAAAAAGGTGCCCAACTCGCTCTTACGCACCATGAGCAACGTCTGCGGGGTGCCAAACTTGTATTGGTTGGCTGAGAGGTTGTTGTAGCGGGTGAAGATGATCTTGGCGGAGTTGATGCTGTCGCCATCTGCCATCATCTCAGCTACGGGAAGGGTCACTTCAGTGAAGATGCCTGCGGGTGTCTTGAGATAGGTGCAGGTAGTGTCGTCTACGAGGTGTTGCACTTGTTGGGTGTTGAAGCGGTTGGCCTGCAATACCTCCTCCGAACCTATGAATTGGGTGACGTAGACGGAGTCTGTGCGCATATCTTGGAAGTAGACGTTCAATGCCACTTGGTCAATGTAGAGTACGGTTCCGTCGCCATAGGTAGACTTCACGTAGTAGCCAGGGCAGATGTTTTCGATGAAGCTGGATGCGTTTGCAAAGAACTCTGGATTGCTGCGGTAAAGTGCAATCATCTCGCTACCTATATCTGTAGGCAATGGTATGCTTACATTGGCATAGTGTTCTGAGTCTTCCAGTTCGCTGTCTTCCAGACTATAGTCGATAGCGGTGTATACCTTGTTGGCCAAGGGAGCGCTGTTAGGGTTGTAGAAGCGGGTAGGGTCGATGTTGGTGTAGTACTTCTCGTCCTCTTGGAGGGTTTCAGTGAGTTCATACACTTCGGCTCCCATCGTGTTGGTGGAGTCGCCGAAGAAGGTAGTGAAGAAGAGGCGTAGCTCGGTGCGCACGGCACTGTCGCCCTTGATACTGTCGGCTGGGGGAAATACATTGCCGCCCTCCACGCAGTTGAATTGGGCGATGAAGTCTGCTTCAAACATGGCGTCGGTCTGCGGGTCGGTGAATCGCCCGAGATATACTTTGCCCGTCTTGCCCAATACAGAGTCTACCGCGATAGAGCGGGTAGTGGCGTAATAGCTGCTTGTCTTTATCTTGATGGAGTCAGCTCCAGGGGTGATGCTGTTGCCCAATGTTCCTGTATTATCATCGCAAGCGATGCAGCATACGAGGGCAATCAGTAGGTAAACAATCGATTTTTTCATTCCTCGGTATAGCTATTGATAGGTAATGTTATTCCTGATAAAATTGGTTGTAGAACTCGCTACAAGCGTCGGCATATTCGGTTCCAGTCTTGTACTCGAGCACGGGCTTGCCAAGCGAGCGGGCATAATCAATCAGTGTGGGGGCTGCGTTCTCGCTGTTTTGTATCACACCGTCGGCCCAGCGTATAGCAATCTTGCTCAGCTCGTGGTAGTTTACGGGGGTAGCAATACCACTGAAGTCTGCCTCGTCCATATTCTTCAAGAGAATCTTCTTGAGGTAGTTCTCGGGGAAGGTAGCATCGAAAGCGTCGTCGTAGAGTGAGTATACGAACTTCGTGTTCTTGAAAGCAGGCTCATCCTTATAATAGGTCTTGATATAAAGGCCAGTGAGGGCACCTATCCATCCGTGACAATGGATGACATCGGGGTACCATGACTGTTTCTTTACGGTCTCCAGTACGCTACGTGCAAAGAATATGGTGCGTTCATCATTGTCGGGATATTCATTGCCATTTTCATCGCGGGTGTTGAGATGGTTGCGGAAATAGTCGTCATTGAGGATAAAGAATACCTGTGTGCGCAGTGCCTGGATAGAGGCAACCTTGATGATGAGTGGGTGGTCGGTATCGTCAACGATGATGTTCATACCAGTGAGGCGTATTACCTCGTGCAATTGGTTGCGGCGCTCGTTGATGCTACCCCACTTGGGCATGAAGGTCCTGATTTCGTGTCCTCTCTCTTGAGTGGCCTGCAACAGATAACGGCAGTTGTCGGCCATAGCACTACTATCCGTAAACGGAACAATCTCCTGGGCAATAAATAGAATTTTGTTTGCTTTCATTGTAGTTGTTAGTCTTTTTCTCTCGTTATATAACGGCAAAATTGCTGTTTGTCACGAAATTTCTTGCAAAGATACTAAAAAAAAGTGGCATTTTGGCAAATTTATCCGTCGTTTTTACTCACAATCTTTGTTAAACGGCTGACATGTAGTTGAATACTCGGTTTATAGTAAAATTATTTCCTATTCCTACCCCCAAATTCCTAATTAATCATTACCTTTGCACTGTTTTTCTAAAAAAAGCAAAAAATGATAGTAGTAGATACTATAGGGAAATTGCACGCCTTCCTTGCCGCATCCCGTGCCGAAGGCAAGAGCGTAGGCTTGGTGCCTACGATGGGTGCATTGCACGAAGGACATGCTTCGCTCGTGAAGCGTAGCATAGAGGAGAATGATGTGACCGTAGTGAGCGTCTTCGTCAACCCCACACAGTTTAACGATAAGGGCGACCTTGAGCGTTACCCTCGTACCTTGGATGCCGATTGCCGCCTGCTCGAGGCATTGGGCACCAGTTGCGTGTTTGCCCCCTCCGTTGAGGAGGTATATCCCGAGCCCGATACTCGCGTGTTCGACTTTACCCCTCTGGACAAAGTGATGGAGGGTATATACCGCCCCGGACATTTCAATGGTGTGGCACAGATCGTGAGCAAGCTCTTTGCCTATGTCGAGCCCGACCGTGCCTACTTCGGTGAGAAGGATTTCCAGCAATTGGCTATCATACGTGAGATGGTGCGCCAGCTCGGGCTTGGCCTCGAGATTGTAGGATGCTCCATCGTGCGCGAAGCCGACGGACTGGCACTCAGCAGTCGTAATGCCCTGCTCACCCCCGAACAGCGCCATACAGCATTGGCCATATCAAGAGCCCTCTTTGCCAGTGTCGAATATGCCAAGACCCACTCACTCAGAGATACCAAGCATATGGTAGAGCAGGCCATTGCCGATACCGAAGGCCTGGAGCTCGAGTACTACGAAGTCGTTGACGGCCATACTCTGCAGCCTGTGGCCATGTGGGGCGATGCCGACTATATCGTGGGATGCATCACCGTATATTGCGGCAAGGTGCGCCTGATTGACAACATCAGATATAAATAAACTATGTTGGTTACCGTACTGAAATCGAAGATACATTGTGCCCGTGTCACCGAGGCCAACCTCAACTATATGGGCAGCATCACCATCGACGAGGATTTGATGGATGCAGCCGGCATGCTCGAAGGCGAGCAGGTGCATATTGTGAACAACAACAACGGCGAGCGCTTCGTCACCTATATTATTAAAGGCGAGCGCGGGTCGGGTAGCATCTGTCTCAATGGAGCCGCCGCCCGTCTCGTACAGCCCGACGATGTGGTCATCATCATGGCCTACGCACAGATGACACCCGACGAGGCCCGCGAGTTCCGTCCCACGGTCATCTTCCCCAAGCCGGGAAACAGAGTCTGATCTCTTACTCTTACGTATAGGGATAGGGAGCATCAATGCTGATGCTTCCTATTTTATATCTGTATAGAGTTGTATGAACAGCCCGTATTCTCCTAAAACTGGGCTGTCATTGCTTATTATCCGAAAAGATGTTGTATCTTTGTCGTTTCTAACAGGTAGACATAATATGAAGAGAATACTGATAGTGTGCTTGCTGGCAGCATTGACGGCAGGGGTGGCCAAGGCTGATATCTTGATCAATGAGATATGTCCGTCGAACACGCGCGACATTGACCGCGGGTGGAACTATGGCGGATGGGTGGAGTTGTACAATACGGAGTCTTATCCGCAGGATTTGTATGGCTATTACTTGTCGGACGATGCGACGAACCTGCGCAAGTTCCGCATCACGAAGCATGTCACCATACCTTCACGGGGCTATGTGACCTTCTATGGTGGCGGTACGGTGACGGATACGTTGCAGATGAAGTTTGACCTCGACTGTGATGGCGGGCGCATCTACTTTGCCGACCGCATAGGACGCGAGCTATCGCATGTGGATTACCCGGTGGCAATGCCCAATATCTCGTATGCACGCACTACTGACGGGGCTGATGAGTGGGGTTACTGCGCCTTCCCGACCAATGCCGCTACGAACAATGGGGCGGCGTTTGCTACAGAGCGTTGTCCCGAGCCTGAGTTCTCGCATCCTGGCGGTTTGTTTCTTGAGGGTACGGGGAGTGTGGAACTGGAACTGAGTTGCCCCGAGGGGATGCGCGTGCTCTATACGCTGGATTGTGCGCAGCCTACGCTCGAGTCGGACGTGTGGGACGGCGTGCGTGAGTTTTCCACCACGCAGGTGGTGCGTGCCATGACCGTGGCCGATGGGTACTTGCCTTCGCGCATCGTGACGCATAGCTATATCTTCGAGGACCATGTGCCGTCGTTGCCCGTGGTGTCGGTGGTAACGGATAGGGGTAATCTGTGGGATCCGATGTATGGCATCTACACGTCGGGTACGAACGGGCTCACGGGCAACGGCAGTGACACGCCGCGCAACTGGAACCGTGACTGGAGCCGTCCGGCCAATGTGGAGTATCTTGTCGATGGTGCTACGGTGCTCTCGCAACCTTGCGATATCTCTATCAGTGGTGGGTGGAGCCGTATGTCGTCACTGAAGTCGCTCAAGGTGACGGCAAAGAAGAAGTATGACCTGATGAATGCTTTCGAGTATCCGTTCTTTGCCGCCAAGCCCGGCTTGAAGTGCAAGAGTCTGCTATTGCGTAACGGTGGCAACGACTGGAGCAATTCGATGATGAAAGACGCGTTGCTGCAGATGACCGTGGCCGAGGTGATGGACATAGAGTATCAGAGCTATCAGCCTGCGGTGCAGTATATGAACGGGCAGTACTACGGCATCATCAACTTGCGTGAGCGTAACAACACGCATTACGTGTACTCCAACTTCGGTTGGGACGAGGAGGAGATTGACATGATAGAGAAGGTGCCCTATGGCGACTATATAGGTACGGGGTCGACCTTCCAGATTAAGGCGGGCGACACGGAGGCGATTGACTACGTGGTGGAGCTGGCGGCGAAGTTGCCCGATGCGGCGGTGTATGAGGAACTGTGTGGATTGGTGGATATCAATGCGTTGGTTGAGTATCTCATGCCCGAGTTGTGGACGGGCAACTGGGATTGGCCGCAAAACAACATCAAATTCTTCCGTCACCGCGAAGGGGGCAAGTTCCGCTGGGTGCTCTACGACTTGGAGAACGGCTTTGGTAATCTTTCGTTCAACCATTTCACAGATGCTGAGTATGGCTTCAACGGTTCGAAAACCTATGACGGGCACACTACGAAGCTGATGCAGGGATTGCTCAGGCAGCCCGAGTTCCAGGCACTGCTGGTGGATGAGATGAGCATCTGCCTCGGTTCGGTGTTCTTGCCCGAGCGGTTCGACCATCTGGCTGATAGCATCTATGCTCTCATCTCTGATGAGCTTCCTTACAATCGCGAACGCTGGGGCACCACTTGGAATGCCGCCGGGTATGTAGAGGAGTTCAAGCAGTTCAACCGTCAGCGTGGTAGCTATGTGCGCGAGAACTTCCGCCGCCAGTTTTCTCTCGGTAGCGACGTGCCTCTGGCCGTGCGCAGCAGTCATCCCGCGGCTACGCTCACCTACAACTCGCTCCCACTACCTCTCGGATATATGGACGGGCACACCTATCAGGGACGTCAGGTGACCCTCTCGGCTACCCCTCCCGCTGGCTATCGCTTTGCGGGATGGAGCACTATGACCGGTACTGAACAGGCAGTGATGCCTTTGGGCACCGAATGGCGCTACTATGACCAAGGCTCGCTCGATGGCACCGACTGGATGGCTACCGACTATAATGACAGACGCTGGGCGAGGGGAGCGGCTCCGCTGGGATACTCCAAGGAGGGTATTGCCACTACCGTGTCGTATGGAGGCGATGCCAATGCCAAGCAACCCACCACCTATTTCCGCACCACCTTCGACCTGGCCAACTACGACCCCGAGGAGAGCTATACCGTCACACTTCACGTTGATGACGGTGCCATCGTATATATTAATGGTATAGAGGCTTGCCGCTATCTGATGCCCGCGGGTAGCATCTCTTATTCCGATTATGCCTCCTCACACGCCAGCGGTAACCCCGACCGTGCGGTGCTGGAGATTCCCGCCTGGCTCTTGCAGGAGGGAGAGAATACGATAGCCGTGGAGGTGCACCAGAACTCGGGCACCAGCAGCGACCTCTATATGGACGTGGCCGTAAGCACCGTGCAGCCTCAGGAGGGGACATTGGTGCAGGACAATCCCTATACATTTGAGGCTCAGTCGGCAATAGAGTTGGTGGCAAAGTTTGAACCCGATGCTGAGGCCCGTCCTGTGCCACCCGTGCGTATCAACGAGGTGTGCCTGAGCAACGCCACCTACGTGAACGAGTACTTCCAGCGCAACGACTGGATAGAACTGTACAACACTACCGGTGAGCCGCAATCTATCGCCGGGCTATATATCACCGACGATATCAGCAACCCGCGTTACTACCAGATACCCGACGAGGGCGAGCTCTCTGTGATACCTCCCTACGGATACCGCATCCTGTGGGCCGACAAGCTCATGTCGTTCACCGAGCTGCACCTGCCCTTCAAGCTATCGGCCAATGGCGAGTTCCTCATGCTCAGCCGCTACGATGGCGACACTCAGGTGTGGACCGACTCGATGCATGTGGGCTATATCGGCGAGAACGCATCGTATGGCCGCTATCCCGACGGTGCCGACGACCTCTATGTGATGAACCGCATGACCTTTGCCGATGCCAATTTCTATAGCCCCTACAACCTGCCCAAGCGCTTCACGGCCGATGACGTGGCGGTGGAGACGCTGGAGAGCCTCCCCGAGCTACCGCAGATTGGCTATGCACCACATACATTGACCGTGACCCTGCCCGCTGGTAGCGAGTTGCCACAATGGCTCCTCGTCTACGACCTGCAGGGTAGGGTAGTGCTGCGCCATGCGTTGACAAGCACCGTAGAGACACTCTCTGTGGCTATGCTCCCCGACGGGGTGTATATAGTAAAGGTGGCAGGCCGTACGATGAAGATAAGAATCAACTCATAACTCATAACTCAAATCATGGATTTCAAAGACCTTATAAAGACCCGCCGCTCGTGTCGTACCTTCACCGAGCAGCTGCTCACCGAAGAGCAAACCGTGGCACTCATGCGTGCCGCCCTGATGAGCCCATCGTCGCACCGTACCAACGGATGGCAGTTCGTGCTTGTCGATGAACGTGAAAAATTACACGCCCTCTCAGCCTGTAAGGAGAGCGGCTCGGCCCTTATCGACGGTGCCCCTCTGGCCATTGTCGTGTGTGCCGACCCCACCGCCAGCGACGTGTGGATTGAGGACGCCTCCATCGCTACGCTCATGATACAGCTACAGGCCGAGGAGCTAGGCTTAGGCTCCTGCTGGGTACAGGTGCGCCGCCGCAAGACCATCGACGGACGCCCCTCCGACGAGGTGGTGCGCGAGATACTGGGCATACCCGATACCATGGAGGTGCTCTCCATCGTGGCAGTAGGCTACAAAGCCATAGAGCGCAAACCCTTCAATGAAGAGCATCTGCAATGGGAGAAGCTGCACGTGAACCAGTGGTAGTGCTCCTCGGTGCAGGCCGCGTGGCTACCCATCTGGCACCGGCACTCCTCGGTGCAGGCTATAGGGTGGGGCAGGTGTGGTCGCGCACCATGGCCTCGGCCCGTGCCTTGGCCGACCCGTTGGGGGTGCCCTGTACCGATGGCCTCGACGCTATAGCCCCCGATGCCGATATCTACATCGCCTGTGTGGCCGATGGGGCTTTGCCCGAGGTGGCCAGGCTGGTCGTGCCCCGGGTGCAGCGCCCATCCCGCACCCCCCTCTTCCTCCACACCGCCGGTAGCGTGCCTATGGATGTGTGGCGCGAGGCAGGGGCTCAAAGGTATGGCATCCTGTATCCCCTGCAGACCTTCAGCAAGGAGCGTGCGGTGGATATGCGTGCCGTGTCGCTCTTTGTGGAAGCATCGGACGAGTCATCGCTCATGGCCGTAGAGGCTCTGGCGCATGGCCTCTCGGGCAAGGTCTTCCGTGCCGACTCGCGCCGCCGTGCCCTGCTACACATCGCCGCCGTCTTCGCCTGCAACTTCACCAACGCCATGTACGATGCCGCTCACCAGTTGCTGGCTACCGACGATATACCCTTCGATGTGTTGCTGCCCCTCATCGACGAAACCGCCGCCAAGGTACACACCCTCACACCCCGTGAGGCACAGACAGGCCCTGCCGTGCGAGGCGACGAGGCAGTCGTGCAAAGCCATCTCCATCGCCTCTCCACTATGCCCGAGCTTCAGCAATTGTATGAGCAGGTGAGCCGAATGATAGCCCGGGCGAATTAAAGATTAAAAATTAGAAGTTAAAATTAGAACTATTCCCTCTTCCTTCTTCCCTCAATGAAACTCATCCTCGCCTCCAACTCGCCCCGCCGCCGCGAACTGCTTGCCGGCCTCGGCTACCCCTACGAAGTACGTGTGCTCAATGGCATCGACGAGTCATACCCCGCCACCCTGCGTGGCAGTGCGATAGCATCGCATATCTCCCGTGCCAAGGCCAATGCCTACGCGCAATCTATGGCACCCGACGAACTCATCATCACGGCCGACACCATCGTCTGCCTCGACGAGCAGGTGCTGGGCAAGCCAGCCGATGAGGCCGAAGCCATCGGCATGCTCCGTAGCCTCAGCGGGCGCACCCACCAGGTATACACTGGGGTCACCCTCACCACCATAGACCAGCAACGCTCGTTCGTGAGCCGTAGCGATGTCACCTTCGCCACCCTCACCGACGACGAGATACGCCACTACGTCGCCCACTACCGCCCCATGGACAAGGCAGGTGCCTACGGCATACAGGAGTGGATAGGCTACATCGGCGTAGAGCGCATCGAAGGTTCCTACTTCAACGTCATGGGCCTGCCCGTACAGCGCCTCTATACCGAGTTGAAAGAGATGCTGTAGCATACTCTTCGCTTTTATAAAGCAAATCTCACCCATCACATAAGGATGAGCGGCAACGCGGTGTGAAAGCGTTGCTTGCGACGAAGGAGGGCTTTTAGCCCTCCCCGAGGAGTGTGTCACATCAGTATGAGTGACACCAGTGCCAGCCCTAGGCCGCGCAATATGCGGGTGAACAGCTCGTTCATGGCCGCTTTTAGGACATGCAGCTCGCCACCCCGAGGGTGCCAGCGATGGCGGTGAGCACGGCGATAAGGAGTTTGAGAATCTGTTTCCAGTCGAGTTTCATAGTAGTTAAGGGTTATGGGTTAAGGGTTATAGGGTTATGGGTTATGGGTTATAGGTTAGTGGTTAGTGGTTAGGGGGGCTCTGATTCCTCTGAGTCCTCCGAGTCCTCTGATAAAAGCCCCCTCGGTGCATCGAGCACCGAGGGAGGCTCCTTTACGCCATCACCTCGCTCGAGATACGCTTATACTGGATAGCCTTGGCGATGTCCTTCTTCAGGTCCACCTCGGGGCGGAAGCGCACGGTGTGTCCCTTGATCATGGTCGCGGGGATGAATCCCTCCGCATCCATGGTCTCCTGGGTGAAGCACTTCGAGCGGATGCCGATGACGAACGAGCCGAGGTCCTCGAGCACTACGCGGCGGCCGCTGAGCAGCGCGTTCTGCACGAAGGGCTTGATGCTCGATAGCACGGCCAGCGCGTCGGCCTTGGTACAGGTGGTTGAGTAGGCGATGTCCTGCGCCAGCTCCTTGAAGGTGTAGTCGCTGGTCTTCGATGCCTTGCACGAGTAGTAAGTGGTGCCTTCCACACCCTTGGGGTTCTTGCATTTTGATACTTTGTAGTTGATCATAGTGGGTTAGAGTTTAGGGTTTAGAGTTTAGGGTTTAGAGTCTCTTTGTTCAACGTTGACGATACAAAGGTAATGCTTTCTTTTGGCAAGAATCCGCTTACTGATAACTACTCATAAGTACTGATAAGTTCTTCGCGCAAGCGCTTGGTTCTTAGTAAGAAAAAATTTTTGTGCAGGTGCGTGCGATGCGCGGCGCAGGTACGTTATTTCCGTCACGATACTGCGAGAAAACGAGCCCTCCTGCTCGTTCTTGGTTTATCATGCTGAGACGTTATTAACGGTGAGTGTCAGCCCTGCCACCACCCCCAAAACTAACCCCCAACCTCTAACCCTAATTAAGGTATTCAGGTATTCAGTATTCAGAAACTTTTTTCGAGTGCGAAAATATGTATAGAAAATTTTATAATATATATTTATATATATTATAACCTCTATTCGCACCTTTTTTAGTGTCAATTCAATTTAACTGAATACTGAATACCTGAATACCCTGCGAGGCAATCGAGGAGAGATGAAAAAATATATGTGATGATTTCTTGGCTTCTTGGAGGGGATTGCTTAACTTTGCTGGGGCTAAAGAGGATTGAAGAGGACAGGAATAGGATAGGTATAAGACTTGAGAGGATGGCTATCCTCTATCATCCTCAGTTATCCTCTATCATCCTCAGCTAATAACAAAAACCAAGCAACGCACTATGCACAAAGAGAGCCATACCGGAGATAGCGAGCGGGTACTGCTCGAGGGTGCCAACTGGAAGAAGCTGCGCTTCTATCAGAAGTCGGAGGCGCTGTATCAGATGACCTTCGCCTTCTGCGAGCGTTTCTTGCCCAAGCATGGCGACCGCACGGTGGATCAGATGGTGCAGGCGGCACGGTCGGGCAAGCAGAACATCATCGAGGGCTCGGAGGATGGCAAGACATCGACGGAGATGGAGCTGAAGCTGCTCAACGTGGCACGCTCGAGCATCCATGAGCTGAGGGAGGACTTCAAGGACTACCTGCTCTCGCGCCGTCTGCCGGTATGGGACAGGGAGCACCCTCGCTACGCCAAGATGCGCGACTTCACCAAGGTGCACAACGGCCTGGCCGACTATGAGCCCTACTTCGCGCGCTGGAGCGCCGAGGAGATGGCCAACATAGGCTACACCCTGTGCTGCCAGATAGATGTGATGATGAACGGTTACCTGGCTACTCTGGAGGAGCGCTTCCGCAAGGAGGGCGGCATGAAGGAGCGTATGCACCGTGTGCGCACCGGCTACCGTGCCGAGCAGGACCGCAAGATGCGCGAGATGGAGGATACCATCAAGTGGCAGGAGGAGAGGATAAGGCAGCTCGAGGAAGAGCTGGAGAGGATGAGAAGAGGATAGAGAGGACTGGGAGAGGATGCAAGAGGATGCTGGTGGGATTAGGTGTCCTCTAAGCATCCTCTGAGCATCTTATGAGCATCCTCCGCGAGAATCCTCTGCCATCCTGTGGGGAGAAATGCTGCACGGGGAGCGCACCTTGTGGGTGGCTCCCGTGAACTTTATTGGTATATGCAGGCAGGGCTGGGCGTATGGGGCGCTTGTGGCAATCGCTGATATTGGGTAAGTTACATCCGCTATTATTACTTGAAACGTAAGCATTCGATAAAGTGCCCATTGTTCCCCTTACAGTTGGATTGTACCTTTGC
>CAZMZC010000004.1:0-92397 GCA_964570685.1 uncultured Bacteroidaceae bacterium
TCGGGGGTCAACGCAACTTCGCCATCGGGGGTCAAACGCACGCGACTTTTCCATTCGCCATTGCTTAGAGTTTTTGACTTGTAACACAGCACATTAACGGTAGCTTTCATCGTAAATTCTGGTTTACACATTGGTTTACACAAACGTGGTAAAACCTACGAAAACAAGAGGAAATCAACGAGAAAACGGCTAACAATATAAGAGCTTGATGAAAAGAAAAATCCTCCATAAATCGATGATTCATAGAGGATTCTCTCAGTACTCGAAGCGGGACTTGAACCCGCACAGCCATCACTGGCCAAAGGATTTTAAGTCCTTCGTGTCTACCGATTCCACCATTCGAGCAGCCTTAGAGCGGAAAACGAGACTCGAACTCGCGACCCCAACCTTGGCAAGGTTGTGCTCTACCAACTGAGCTATTTCCGCATTTTCCCTTGCCAAGGTTGGTTTTGGCTTCCCATCTTTTGGGGCAAGGTTGTGCTCTACCAACTGAGCTATTTCCGCGATTTATTTTCATAAATCCCGGCATTCTCGGCTGCGCTCGGCATAATCAAGCAAGCTTGTTCTGCTCTCACTTGCACGAGAATTCCGCAAATTCGGCTGCAAAGGTATAAAATATTAATCAATACTGCAAATGATGGCTGCAAAAAAATCCAAACAGCTACTTACTCTAAAACATCCACGACACACACTCGGTGGCCGAGGCATAGCGCTCCAGCAGACCGATGGTCATATCGGCCGCATCTTGCAGCCCTTCGCTGCCGCTATACCCGTTGATGATGGCGAGGATGCGCCGAGTGCCTACGCCCATCTTCGTGCGCTCATGGTCGCTGGTAGGGGTGCCTATGCCACCCGCGGCATCGCGTATGACGGGCATACACGCTATGTTGAGCATCCCGCGCCCTATACCTTCGAAGGGTTCGTCCTGCTTGCCTATCCCGAGGCAGAGGCTGGTGCCTACTATCTTATTCGCGTCAAACCCACCTATACTATATCCCGTGCGCAGCGATACCAGGTTGATGAGGTCTACGAGCGTGTCTATCCGGTACAGCTCGAGCCCCCGCAACAAGCGCCTGCGCAACGCCTCTGCCGAGGGACGATACCGGCTGGGGTCCTTGCCGCAAGCGCGGTAGGCCTCGCGGGTAGCCACGATAGCTGCCTGATGCTTGATGCTTTCGGTGGTCTCCGTAGCGCGGAGATGTGCGGTGAAATGGGCGATTTCTTCCCACAGCGGCTCACAGTATAGCGTGTTCCTTACGGTGGCCAGCACGGCTGCTCCGCGATATTGCGGCCAGCAGACCCTAATCTCTTCCGAAACGGTGATAGTGTACATGGGTTATGGGTTAGTGGTTAGCGGTGAGTGGTGAGAGGTTAGTGGTTAGCGGTGGGTTATGGGCTATCATGATTCCGCTGAGTGTCCTGCCCGACTTAGTCCCCAAACGGCGGGCCGAGAAGAAGTCGCGGTGCTGCATATAGCTGCATATGCCGCTATCGTGAATCTGCCCGAGGGGTACACCCGCAGCAAGCAGCTGCAGGCGGTTGGCCGCAGGCAGGTCCAGGTGATACTTCCCCGCCTCAGGATACCAGCGGGCAATTTGCTCCATATTGAAACTGGCTTTTGCAAAAGCCTCATAAACTTCGGTTCCTACTTCAAAGGCCTCGAGCGATATACCGGGGCCTATGATGGCACGGATGTCGGTACCCTCGGTGCCATAGGCCGTATGCATAGCCTGCAATGTCTGTTCCACGATGCGCTCCCTCGTGCCCCGCCATCCCGCGTGTACGGCTGCTATGGCATGGTGTGCGGCATCGTAGAGCAGCACGGGGATGCAGTCGGCCGTCGACACACACAGGCACACCCCCTCCCTGTCGGTCATCACGGCATCCGTCTCCTGCAGCATGGCATGGCGTGCATCGGCCGTCAGATGCACGAAGGCCTCGTCAACAGCGAGTACGTTGCAGCCGTGCGTCTGATAGGGCACGATGAGCCGCTCCGGCGATATCCCCAGCCATCGGCACAGCTGCTCCCGATGGGCACGCACCACAGCAGGCTCGTCGCCCACGTAGGGCGTGCAGTTGAGGGTGGCATACGCGCCGCCTCCACATCCGCCATGGCGGGTGGTGCTGAATGCCGTGACCCTGTCATGGGGCATCGGGTAGAGGTGCAGTGGCTGACGTCTTTCCATGAGGCAGTTTTCCTTCTTTCCAATGCAAAATTAGTGCAAGGCGAGCGAAAATACAAGCCTGCTTGTAATTTTCCGAGCCGCAGCCTAATTTGCCTTTAGCCCCTTGCTTTTCCCTACGGCCAGCAACCTAAAGGTTCGGGCGGCGACCTAAAGGTTCTGATCTTGCAAAGCAAGGGCTAAAATTGATGCATGTCGCCCGCAACCCCCTTTCCCATTGCATGGGCTGGAGATGCATATCAGCTCCTTTCACTCGATGGAATGGGGCTTTTTTAAGGTAACCAAGGTGACAAAAGTTTATTTTTTGGGTGGCAATGGCGCAGCGTAGCGAGAGCAGAGATAAGCTCGCTTAATCTATGCCGAGCAAGCAAGCCATCTTAAAGCGGAGCTTTATATGGCAGAGCTGCGCGGTGAGCGGTGAGTGGTGAGCGGTGAGTGGTGAGCGGTGAGTACTTCCATTCGGATGGCACATGCAAGCGATAGCGAGCATGAAATTTCTGTGCTTTCTGTGCTTCCCGTGTGAAATTTATATTCATATTCTGTATGAAACTCAATTGTTTATCGTAAAAAAGAACTGTCTTTGTGTAAATTATCAAGGCTCATCTAATACTTTTTTATAATGCGTTTTCCCCCTTTGGGAATAGGAAAAAGTTCACGCCACCGCGGTGGCGTGAATGTGTCACCGCGGTGACGTGTACGCGCCATCGCGGTGACGTTAAAGTGCCACCGCGGTGGCGTGAGTACATATCCTTGTCCAATCCCTATTTTCCCAGGGCAGACGCATCAGAAAAATCTATATAAATTTTGCATCTTATTCTCAGAATATCTATTTGTTATCCTCACACAGATCTCACAAATCTCACAGAGAACGCATCGTTACACTCGCGTTTGCCATCCGGCAGAAAACACTCGGCAATGCCGACAAGCGCGGGCGAAGCGACGCGCCTTTTGTGAGATTTGTGAGATCTGTGTGAGACTCAATCATTTGTGCGAGGGTATTCTGGTGCGTCTGCCCTGCTATTTCCCCCTAACCCGTAACCCTTTTTCATTAATCGTTACCCCGCTCACCGCTCCGCTCTGCCACTGCCACCCCAAAAATAAACTTTTGTCACTCGGAAACGTCTGTTTCCGTACCATGCACTTATAATCATTGTGATTATGGATGGTGATAATTGCATTTTTAGTCAACTTCGTTTTGGAATTCAGAATTAAATCGTACATTTGCAGTATCATTGCCGTAGTGGATGCGGCGATAGGTGCATTGATTTGATAGAAATGATAGTATATATTTTTGTATAACCATTAAAAAACTGAAAGTACGAAACAGAAAGTGTAATTGCTGCATTAGAACATCTTAAGGACGTGAGACGACCTTGATGTTCGAAACAGAAGAACGTAAATAGGGAATGCGCTCCGCCGAAGGGGCGGTATCCCACAACGAAACTTTTGTTACTTGTTCCTACCGACCGAAACCGCCAATTTCAACCACGGAATAAGCAAGACAAAGGTTTGCGTCCGTTATGGACGTAGACTGTCTGTATGCTTACGTGGTGAAGGTTACTTGGCGGTGCCTGGTTGGTTGTAAGCGAACGATGACGGTTTACGTCCTTCTTGTTTTTAGACCAACCCAAACGCCAAGTAATTTTTTAATTCACCGAAAAAACAAGAAACAAAATGAACAGAACAAAAACACGCCTTGTCCTTCTCGTGGCAAGCATCTGCCTCTGTACATCCGTATGGGCAGAGAGAGTGGCTCCCACGTTCCCAGACTTTACTACACTGGAGAGTGGGAAGAGTTATTACCTTTACAACGTAGGGACGGGGAAGTTCCTGACGCGAAGCACAGTGAGCAGTACTTATCCAGGTGTTGGTACTTATGGAACTGCGATTACTATAACATTGTGCGATAATGGATCGTATACATTGCAGTTTGCGGATAACAACTATTATCTCTATGCAAGAAAGACTGAGGTCTCAACACACAACTCGGGAAACAATATTCATAATTATTTCTCTATCATAGATAATCAGGATAGCTACCTTATCCAACGTTCAGAATTCAATACTTCTTACTATGTGGCCGAGGAATATATTGGTTACGCGGATGGAGCAACGGATGACCGCATTGTACCTAATCTGACTGAAGGTAATATTATATGGAAACTGTTGGAAGCAGATGTCGCAGAGCATTATTTTGCGGAGCACAAGCTATTCACTGCGCTTGAGGCAATGAATTCCTATGATTATGAGATAGGTATTTATGAAGGGATATATGCTGATACCAAAAGTACAACAGAAGAGTTGGAAGACGCAGCAGCAACTTTAGTTAATGGACTGGAGCTTACACAGTCTTTTACATTTTCGGATTGGAGTGATTTTCCCTTATTATTGGGAAAAGGTTATTGGAACTCTAGTTATAACTTATTCGTAGATGTAGAAGGTGTTGAAAGTATTACGGCTACAGTGAAAACTAATCAGAAATCAGCGTTGGTGTATGTACCCTATGCATCAACGTCTTCAGCTAACTTAACTTTATCAGTTTATATCAATGGAGAATTGGCTCGAACTCTTAATGGATATCAACTTTCTGGTTCGTCACAGCGATATTTTGAGGTTCTAGAGGCGGGTGCACACCATATAGAGTGGAGATGTGAATATTCTGGTAGTAATAGTCCTAGAGTATGTATTACAGAACTTGGGGTAGAGGCGACACCATCTATTGAGGTCAGTCTCTTGGAACCTGGAAGCTTAGGTACCGAAGTGCTATACAATGTAGATCACCTAAAGGATGTGCGTCGATTGAAAGTGAAAGGTAAGATGAATGATGATGATTGGGCGAAGATTAGTATGATGACCAATTTATGTGCACTCGACCTTAGCGAAGCAGATGTTGCAGTAATCCCTGAGAAGCAATTTCAACGTTCAAGTGAAAAATGCGCATTCCTTCACGAAATTGTATTGCCGAAAGCTGTAGAGGGTATTGGTGACAATGCATTCTATAATTCATTCATCAAGACGTTTATATTCCCTTCTTCTTTGGAAAGTATAGGAAAGAGTGCATTCCAAGGATCACAAATAACAGAAGCTATCCTCCCTGAGAGCATGACTTCTATTGGCGTAAATGCATTTGAAGATTGCCGTAATCTTGTAAAAGTGAACTATCCTAAGAATTTAACATATATACCAAGTGGTTGTTTTAATGAATGTTATAATCTGAATACGTTTACCTTACCCTATGGCTTAAAAAGGATCTATGAAAGGGCTTTCTACCATGTATATAGTTTTAATCCGAGATTGCCAGAAACTATGACTACCATAGGGCAAAATGCTTTTTCAGGTTGTGGAACAGACTCTTTATTCGTTCCGGAATCGTTGACAACGTGGGAAGTATATGGTGGCAATTCTTCTTTTATGAACAACTTCAGCTTGGTTTATGCAGAGTTCCCGACCTCTTTCTACAAGGTGGAAAACGTTATATCCAGTTGTGAAAATCTCCAAACTTTAGTTTTCAAGTCGCCTACAGTTGTTTCAGGAGAATACAAGAGTAGTTTCCTCAATGGCATTACAGCCGAAAACATCACCATCAAGGTACCTTCGTTCTTAGTAAACTCTTACAAATTGGACGAGTATTGGTATAACTACAAGATAGAAGGATTCAATACCGCCGACATCAAGAACTGGAATGTAAGAGGAAGTCTCGTGCTCAATCATCGTGAGCGTATTGAGGGTAATCCTAATATTAATATCGATAATACGGGTTCTATCAAAGTAAATGGCGACAATGCACAGAAGATAGATACACTGAACGTGTATGTGGATCACACCAATTTTAACTCTCATTACAACAGCACAACTGGAGCCTATGAGTATAACTACTACTATGGTCAGCTTTGGGTAAGGAATGATGCTTCGACTATCGGTGGTGCATATATGCATCATCATAAGGTAGAGGCCAAGAAATGGTACTTCATTAGCCTTCCCTTCGACTTTACGGTAGGTGAAATTACCAATGACGCTAATGCGAAGTTGGCTATACGTTACTATGATGGTGCTGCAAGAGCAACGAATGGTGCTGTGGGCAACTGGAAGAACTACACGGCAGAGGATGTGATAAAGGCCGGTACAGGTTTTATCGTGCAGGCAAGTGCTGAAACGACATTGACATTCCGTGCAATGGACAACGAGAGCAAGCAAAATGTGGTATCTAACGACGAGTTCGTGAAGGCGCTGGCAGCTAACCCTTCGGAGACTATCTCGAACAGTGGTTGGAACTTAGTGGGTAATCCGTGGCAAACATACTTCAATATCCATACGCTCAATTTTACGGCTCCGATTACAGTATATAATGTCAGTGCAAAGACCTACACAGCTTACTCTATCATTGATGATGACTATGCCATCCGCCCCAACGAGGCATTCTTCGTGCAGTGCCCTGAGGGTACGGAGTATATCTCGTTCCCCGAGACGGGCCGTCAGTTGACAAGCGAGATTACCAACCAGTCGAGCGCACCGGCCAAGAGAACAGCCGCGATGAATAGCCGCCAGTTGGTGGATGTGGCCATCAGCGCCGGTGACCTGACGGACAAGACCCGCGTGGTGCTCAACGATGCAGCCTTGATGGAGTATGAAACAGCGTGCGATGCCAGCAAGTTCTTCACGATGGATGCCGGCGTGCCGCAAATCTACACGCTCGACAGCGAGGCTACGGAGTATGCCATCAACGAGCGCCCTGTGGCCGATGGCAATGTACAGTTAGGTGTAATGCTTGCCACAAGCGGAAAGCACACCATCAGCATGCCGCGCAACGATGCCAAGACGGTGGTGCTCATCGACCACGTGGCCGGCGTGACACACGACCTCTCGCTGGGCGAGTATACATTCACAGCCGATGCAGGCACCTATAACGGACGCTTCACACTGAGCATATCGAAGGCTCCTACCACAGCTATAGACGAAGCAGCTGCCGAGGTGGCTGCCGTGAAGTGCAGTGGAAACACCATCTATGTTGACGGTGTAGAGGGCAATGTTGCTGTATTCTCAGTGGATGGCCGCAAGGTGGCTGAGGCTGAGAGCAAGGGTAGCGTTGCATTCGACAACCTCACGGTAGGCTCGTACCTCGTGCGCACGGTGAATGGAACAAGTAAGGTGACTGTAAAGTAAAACGGGGACGTATATGAGAAGAATCAGATATTTGTCCTTGTTGGCGATGCTGCTATGCAGCCTTGTCGCTTGGGGACAGGATGACTTTGACCCCGCAAGTCCTGCCGAGCCGGGCGTGGCCCCACGGAAACTGACCGTGGTGGCTGTGCCCTCGGACGGTGGCACGGCATACGGCAGCGGACGGTATGTGCCAGGCACTACCGTGGGGCTGCGTGTGTCGAGTGCTACGGGGTATGTGTTTGAAAAATGGACCGACAAAGAGGGCAATGTGGTATCTACTACCGGCTCGCTCAGCTATGTGAAGGGCGAGGGCGACGAGGTGCTGACGGCTCACTTTGTATTCTCTCCGAGTGCTCCCTCGGAGCCGGCAGAGCCTGCACTGACACAATACTTCCGCCTCACGCTGGCTGCCGAGGTGGGTGGCTCGGTGAGCGGTGGTGGCAAATACCTTTCGGAAAAGAAGATTAGTGTAAGTGCCTCGGTGGACGAAGGGTTCAAGTTTGTCAATTGGACCAACTCGAAGGATGAGGTCGTGTCAACAAGTCGTTCGTTCACCTATACTACGACCGCTGAGAATGAAACACTGACGGCACACTTTGTCTTCGACCCTTCCAGCCCATCGGAACCGTCCGACCCGATACTGCGCCACAACATCACGGTGTCGACCGAAGATGGCGGTACGGTGAGCGTGGGCAGCAAACGGTTGCTGGAGGGCACAAGTACTACGCTCAGCGCTACACCTAACGATGGGTATGTATTTGTGGGCTGGTATCTGAACGGTGAGTTGTACACTACGCTCAAGTCGTTTTCCTATACAATGGGCAAGGAGAACGTGGCATTCGAGGCCGTATTTGAGTTCTCGCCTGCCAGTCCGTCCGAACCGTCGATGCCCGAAGACAAGATGTACTCATTCTACCTGATGACGGTGATAGGCAAGCCCGGCGATGTGCTGGACGTACCGCTCACGTTGTCGAACCTCGATGACCTGTACGATATGACCTTTCAGGTGACCTTCCCGTTAGGTCTTACTCCTGATTTGGAGAATGTGTATCTGTCGGACAAGGCTACGGGCTATGAGGTTTCGTTCGCTGCAGTGGACGATACGATGTATGTGTTCTCAATGATTGGTGGTACGACGCCTGCCGGCAGTTCGGAGCTGCTACGCTTCCGCGTGAAAGTGCCGGAAGACTACACCACGGGAACATCGGAGCGTGTGAAGATAAATCAGGTATCGGTGACTGAGGCCGATGGCACGCACCTGACTGCATCGACTCGTAACGGACGCATTGCGATATACAAACGTGGCGACACGAACGGCGACAACGTAGTGAACATCACCGATGCGATGAACCTCATTACCAATCTGCTGGAACAAGACACGGAGGTGTTCATCGAGGAGGTGTCAGATGTAAACGAAGATAATGCCATCAACGTGACCGATGCTATGGGCGTGGTGAATATCGTGTTGGAGGAATAACTGATAAATAAACAAAACTACAGAAATGAAAAAGTTAATTATAGCACTTATATGTATCACATCTATCGGCACTATGCGTGCCGAGGATGTGCTGCAAGTCGTACCTTTCGAGACAAAGGCAGGGGCGACGGTCGATGATGCGCTCAGCTTCAGTGTGGCGATGAACAACGCTTCGGCTGAGATTTGGGCATTGCAGTTCGAACTGTTGCTGCCTGAAGGTATGACAATAGATGATGTGAGCGGGTATGACCCGTTTGAACTGAGCACCGACCGCTTCCCGCATACTACGGGACGTGGCGGTGCCATTACGTGGAAGCACTCGGTACACTATGAGCTGCTGGAAAGCGGTTGGTATCGTATCATTGTATTTACCTCGGAAGCCGAGCGTATCATCGGTGGCAGTGGTGAACTGTTCAAGGTGTATTACCTGACGGATGAGACGATGCAGCCGGGACTACATCCTATATATGTAAAAGGTACGGTACTGACCATTACAGGAAGTACGGACATACAGCCGGGTGAATCGACCTCGTACTGCGTGATTGGTGACTCTCCGCTGAAGACTGCCGAGGAAGTTGACCTGAGTGACTTTACGGGATACATCCCTTCGTGGGTAGTGGGAAGCCTCAATGCTGATTTGGCAGCCAATACAGCTACGAATGTACGTATGGAACAGACCGACAGCATTGGCGCTGCCATAGAGACGGCCAACAAGAATGCACTGTATTATGTGAAGGCTGGGGCGAAATGTGCAGAACAATTGCCGGGAAAGAGTGTCGTGGAGGTTGATGGCGAAAGCTATCACTGCGACGGCTTGTATCTGTATGACGGTGAATATGACTTTAGCGTAGCGCAAGCAATGACTGGCGCTAAGGCATACTTTGACCGCATATTTATAGAGGAGTATTGGTCTACGGTATGCCTGCCCTTTGCTGTAACAAGCGAGCAAGTGAGCCAACTGAAGGAAAGTGGAGTGCAAATAGAGGCGATGAGTGCTTTTGACGGCTCCTCCATCACGTTCACGGCTGTGGACGAGATGCTGGCAAATACTCCATATATTGTAAAATGCAGTAGCGAGATGTCTCCTTTTGCCGAGTTGGATATAACGGGAATAGCCGCAACTGGCACGTTGAACGAAGTGGTTATTGACGACATCAGTATGAAAGGGTGCTATACGACCACATTGCTCAACTCTGATGAGAACACCGCGTACTATGTATTCAATGCTGCTACCGGCGAATTCGTAAAGGTTGGGGTAAATGGTAAAGTGCTGCCTTTCCGTGCTTACATACAGATTACAACGAACGCTGCTGCTCCTGCAGCAATCCGTGTTAGGCACGGTAGCGAGACTAATCTTGAAACCATGGATGAGAGGATGGAGAAAGCGATAAATGTATATACGGTTGACGGAAGACTAGTGCGTGAAGGTGTTACATTACCGCAGGCCAAGCACGGATTAGAGAGTGGTGTCTATATTGTTAATCATCAAAAGATTGTGATAGAATGAAGGAAGTATATATAAAACCTCAATCTGAGTGTATTGAAGTAGAGCCCACGGTACTGGCTGCATCATTTGCTATGGATGATGAAGCGAAAGATGATGTAGTGGCAGGAGTGCGCGAAAGAGATCCTCGTCAATGGGGTGACTTATGGAGAGAATAATCTAAAAACCGCATTAGAGAGTGTGCCCCTATTTCGGCACGCTCTCTTTTTTTCACTCCCTTCTCCTTTATTTTCGAGGACAATAGTCGGGGAGGGTAGAAAAAACGTGTTGGAGAAATTTTGTCGTTTCCCGCCGTTGATGTATCTTCGCCGTCGTAAACGGAATACCATAGGGAATGATTGACGAGCATACTCAGGCCTTTATCCGCGAGCACGCTGGCGACGATGTGCGCCAGCTGGCCCTGCAGGCAGCACGCTACCCCGAGGTAGACATGCGGGTGGTGGCCACACAGATAGAGGGGCGGCGGCTGGCGGCCACGAAGCTGCCCGCGTGGGCGGCTGTTGACGGGGTGGTGTACCCCGTCAGACTGTCTATGGAGCAGTGCTCATCGGAGGCGACTGCCCGGTATAAGGCCTCGCTCGTGCAGGGGCATCGGATGGCCGACCTCACGGGGGGCTTCGGCATTGACTGCAGCTATATGTCGGGGCATTTTGAGGAGGCCACCTATATAGAACGCAGTGAGGAGCTGTGCCGGATAGCCCGCCACAACTTTGCGCTGTTAGGACTCCCTATTCAGGTGGTCAACGGAGATAGTGCAGAAGTGCTTCACTCGCTGCCTCGGCAAGACTGGATATTCCTGGACCCCGCCCGACGCGACGGAGCTGGCAACAAGGTGGTGGCCTTGAGTGACTGCGAGCCCGACGTGTGCCAGCTGGAGACGTTGCTCCTGCAGAAGGCGGCACAGGTGATGGTCAAGTGCTCGCCCATGCTCGATATCTCGCTGGCTGTCAGCCAGCTGCGTTCGGTGAGTGAGGTGCATGTGGTGTCTGTCGGTGGTGAGTGCAAGGAGCTGCTCTTCATCTTGGGCAACGGGGCTGGCCATAGCATAGGCATCCGCACCGTAAACTTCCATGGGGAGAGTGTGCAGGCATTCGGCTACACACTCGAAGAGGAGCAGCATGCCCATTGCTCCTACACCTCCACCATAGGCCGCTTCTTGTACGAGCCCAACAGTGCAATGATGAAGGCGGGGTGCTTCCGCCTGCCTGCTGTGCGCTACGGACTCCATAAGCTGCACCGCAATACACATCTCTATACCTCCGACTCGCTGGTGTCCGACTTCCCGGGTCGCGTGTTTGAGGTGAAAAACATCGATGGATTCGGCAAAAATGAGCTCAAACGCCTCTCCTCGGAGCTGAAAAAGGCCAACATTGCCGTGCGCAACTTCCCCGAGCGCCCCGAAGCACTGCGCAAACGGCTGAAGATGGCCGATGGAGGTGATGCTTACCTCTTTGCCACTACGCTGGCCGACGGGAAACGTGTGATTGTACGGTGCGAGAAGGTGAAATTCGCCCCATAATAGGTGTTTCTCGCACATTTTATTCCCATTCTGTGCATTTAATCGTAAAAATGTGTTATCTTTACCCGCTCACTGATTTAGAGAGCGACTGATTTTATATTCCCCGATAACACCATTTACAATTACTATATGCCCGTAACAATCAGACCTGTCACCACAAAAAAAGAGATGAAGCGGTTTATCTGCTTCAACTACGAACTGTATAAAGACTCGCCCTATGCCGTACCCGAACTATACAGCGATGTGCGCGACACCCTCGACCCGGAGAAGAACGCTGCCTTCGAATTCTGTGAGGCGCAGCCTTTCATCGCCCTGCGCGGAGGCGAGGTGGTGGGGCGCATCGTGGCCATCATCAACCATAAGGCCAATGAGGCTTGGAGCAAGAAGGCTGTGCGCTTCGGCTGGGTCGACTTCATCGACGATGCCGAGGTGGCCGATGCCCTCTTTGCTACCGTGGAGCAGTGGGGGCGCGAGCGTGGCATGACTGAGGTACACGGCCCGTTGGGCTTCACCGACTTTGACCCCGAGGGAATGCTCGTCGAGGGCTTCGACCGCATAGGCACCATGGCCACCATCTACAACTATCCATACTACCCCGTACACATGGAGCGCATGGGCTATGCGAAGGATGTAGACTGGGTAGAGTACCTGCTCACCGCTCCCGAGGCGCTGCCCGAGAAGCATGCACGCATCACGCGTATAGTGAAAGAGAAGTATGGCCTTCGCGTAGTCAAGTACACCTCGCACAGCAAACTGGCCCGTGAGCGTGGTACGGCCATCTTCGAACTGCTCAACGAGGCCTACGCCCACCTGTATGGCTACTCGGCCCTGTCTCCCAAGCAGATACAGCAGTATATCAACATCTATCTTCCCCTGCTCGACCTCCGCTTGGTGCCGATTATCGTGGATAAGGACGACCACCTCATTGGTTTTGGTATCCTGCTGCCCTCGTTGGCCCAAGCCTTTCAGAAGGCACGCGGATTCATGCTCCCCTTCGGCTGGTGGCACCTCATCAAGGCACTCAAATGGAACCGTACGCAGACCACCGAGATGCTGCTCGTGGCCGTCAAGCCCGAGTATCAGGGCAAGGGTGCCGTGGCGCTCATCTTCGATGACATCATCCCCGTACACAACCAACTGGGCTACAAGTGGTCGGAGAGCAATCCCGAATTGGAGAGCAATACCAAGATGCAGGCTCAGTGGGACTACTTCGAGCGTGAGAACCATAAGCGTCGCCGCGCCTATGTGAAGCAGCTCGGTTGATTCCTTAGAACGTGTAGCGCGCCTGTAGCTGCACATCTTCGCGGTGGCAGGCACCGATCATGGTGGCTCCACTGCCGATGGTGGTGCGGTCGAGGTAGTATGTAGCGCCAAGCTTAGCTGTGGCGGTGAGGCGCGGTGCTTCCTTGTGGCTGTACTGTAGGAGCAGGTAGCCGCGCAGCCCCGTACCGTAGTACATCTGGTAGTTGTAGGCGTAGAGGAGTCCGCGCTCGTAGCCGTAGAGCCGGGCGGCATAGTCGGCGCGGAAGGCGGTGAGTCCGCACGAGAGGCGCAGGGCGTGCTGGCCGAGGGTGGGTGAGTAGGTAGCTTGTGCGCTGGCCATTGCACCTGTGGAGAGCGTCTCGGCTTGTACGAGACAACCTTCCATCAGTGCCTGGCAACTCAGCAGCTGAGTCAGCGTGCCGCTCCATTGCAGCCGCAGGCGGTGGGTCCATTCATTGAGCAGCCCTCCATTAGGCAGGCGGTACCCTTCGGCCACGTCGCGCTGCTTCAAGCGGAAGCGGTAGCGAAGCAGTAGGCTGTGTGCGTCATTGGGTATATAGCGGGCAGTGACCACACCATCGGTTCCGTACGATGGAGCCGACACACGGTAGCGCAGATAGGGGAAATGGTAGCCGTCGGCGTATGCCGTGAGCACGAAGCGGCGATGAGGCTGCCACTCGGCACCGAGGTAGATGCCCTGCTCACCCCGGATGTCCGATGAGGCGGAGAAGCTCTTGCCCTCCAATGCCCAGAAGTCGTGGGCATAGTAGCGCTGCAGCAGCGTGAGGTGTAGCCCATCCATTGCTTTCAGACGAATCATGTTGAGAGTGGCCACGGAGCCCTTGCCATCCACGGCTGTCTCTCCTGTGATGCTCAAGCGATGGTGGTGCCAGGCATAGTCGGCCGAGGCATTGAAGAATGCGTGCCCCTGCGGTGCATAGCGCTTGTAGGCTTGGGTAGGTGGGGCAAAGCGGCGGTTGAAGGATTGGTACAGCGCTGTCAGTCCCACATGCAGGCCGTGGGCGCTGTAGCCGAGGTGAGCCCCGAAGAGGTTGCCGCGTGTGTTCCCACGGCGTGCCAGTTCGGTAGGTGTACGGTGATAGCCGTCGGTCTTCAGCGTGCTGATGGCTGCTCCGTCCAGTGTGGCATCGAGCCGTCGGTACGAGGCGAAGGCCGTGAACTGCCACGAGCGCCACGCCAAGGTAGCTGCTGCTCCTGTATAGTAGTCGCCTTCGCCCGTGCCCCGATGAGGCTTGATGGAGGCACTCTGCCGTCCCAGTCCCTGCAGCAGCATCGTCTTGCCGAGGGCAAAGTCGGAGTTGAGCACCAGTCCCTGCCCGAAGCGCAGGCGGTAGTTGCCCACGACAAGGTTCTGGAGTATACCCATATCGCCCAGCTGTATGTAGCCCGATAGGTAATCGGGTAGGGCAGAGGAGGTGGTGAAGGCAGGCTCGCCCGCATCTTTCTCGGCGCTGAGGCCCCACGAGAGGCGTGTGCCGTAGCGGTAGGTGTAGCGTAGGTTGTGGTAGAGCGCGTTGCCCGTATAGTAGCGCGAAGGCGATGCATCGAGCTGGCTCTGTGTGCGTGGAGCGTATCCGGCACGGCGGTAGAGCGGCACGTCGAGCCGCGAGGAGAGTTCGCTGCGTCCTCGGGTGAGCATACGGTGCCACGTGTCGCGAGCATCCTCTCTCTTCTCTTCCGGTGGCCCGAAGGTGACGAAGTACGACAGCAATTGCCGCGTATGGTAGTCGAGCTCGGGGATGAGCATCAGTTCGCCCACACTGCGCAGTGCCCCATACCTATATATATAATAGTGTATGCCCTCTATCTGATGGTCGGTGAGGAAGCCCAACCGCTGCAACTCTGTGCTGTCGGCGCGGTTGATATTGATGGGATGGGCGTGCAGGTAGGTGTAGTCGTCGTAGAGGTTCTCGGCCATCGCTGCCGCCTCCTCACCTTCGCTTTCGGCCTCCACAAAGAGTTGCTCCACAAAGTCGTCCCACGAGAGGAACTGCGCCGAGGCGGGTAGTGAGCAGAGCATCAGTATACATAGGAGCACTGCGTGCTTGAGCGATGTGTGTATCTTTGCCATTATGCAATATTCTTATTGCAAGGATAGTGAAAGCGAGTGAATAAAGCTTGCTTTATTTTCAACGAGCGCATCCTATCTTCGCAATATTCTTATTGCAAAGGTAGTGTATTTCTTGTGCTAAGGCAAACCTTTCTGTTAAACAATACTAATTTTATCGTTTTCCTTCAAGGATTTATTGTTTTTCGATAAAACGTACCTATCTTTGCATCGTTAAACGATAAAAACTTATTGTATTATGAAAACAAATCTTTCAAAACGAATGTCGGTAATTACCGGTCTTGTGATCTTTTTCGGAGTATTTAACATGGTATTTATGCTCGCAGATGCCCAAAACTATATTAGAGATGGACGATGGGACGAGGAGTGGTATGTGTGGAAGGTACTTATCCTTGGCGGGAGTACCCTCTTTGGACTTATGATAAATGTACTTCCCATGCTGTTTATGCTGTCTTCCATCAAGACGATGAAGAATGGAGAATTCTTTTCCAAGCGTAATGCCAAATTGTTGTGGTTTGCAGTGCCCATATGTTTCCTTTACAATCTATGTCGGGCGAACCTCCCCGTAGTACTTGGCTTCCGTCGGTGCATAATCGATTCCGGCACCTTCTTCGTGCCTCTCCTCCTCATTGGTTTCGCCATGATCTACTCCACCGGCGTCCGTCTGAGCGAAGAGAACCGCTTGACGGTGTAAGCCCCCCCCTAATGTATCATCACCAAACAGGAAGAATATATGTCAATCATAGTAAATGTAGATGTAATGCTTGCCAAGCGCAAGATGACTTCGGGCGAGCTGGCCGAGCGTGTGGGCATCACCGCAGCCAATCTCTCTATACTCAAGACGGGCAAGGCGCGTGCCATACGCTTCTCTACCCTCGATGCCATTTGCAAGGCTCTCGACTGCCAGCCGGGCGACATTCTTGAGTATCGCGACGAAGAATGATATGAACCGTGCAATCCTATATGCAATCACAGCACTGCTTCTTGGCACCACGCCATCGAGAAGCAGTGCGCAAACTCCCCACCACGAGGAGCAACTGCAAGAGGTGGTCATACTGGGCAAGCAGAAGCAGAAAAGCCTCTTGCGCCGAGGCACACGGATGCCAGGAGCAGTCGCTCTGCTCACTCCCGACAAAGTAGGCCACGAGGTAGGCTCGGCAATAGCCGTCAAACGCCCTACCGAGGTGAAGGAGATAACGCTGGACATCGTGTCGAACAGCATCGAGGGCTCCGTACTGAGTATAATGATATACCGCGACAGCACCTTTGCCAAGGTACTCGCAAGCCCCCTTCTTGCAGATATTCCACAAGGAAAGAAACAGACGATAACCATCGTCCCCGACAGGCAGGTATTACTGGAGCAGGGGCGATATATCATTGCCGTCACCTTTGCCGCTTGCGCCAAGGAGGCGCAAGCGCAGTGGGCAGCGTGTAACCACTGGGACGACAAGCAGCGCTACGAGATGACAAAACAGGACTGTATGCAGTTTCCGCTCTACAGCAAAAAGAGTTACATAAGAGGCGATGCAGGCGACATGTTTGAGAAGCGAAACCTGAATATCGGGATGAGGGTAAAGGGTGTGACACTGTGATAGAGATTAGTTGAAGCAGCTAATTACGGATTGTGTCCGCTTCCTTTTTCAACAAAAATCCCCGTTTTTTGAGTTTTTGAGGGGCAAAGTGTAAAGAAACTTTACAAATTTCATCAAAAAAAGCATTTTTTTCGATTTTTCTTAGGTGAATGCTTGCACGAACATTTAACTTCGCAGAGGAAAAAGCAACAAACTAAGAAACTTATAACCACGCAGCGTAGCGAGAGCAATGATAAGCTCGCTTAATCATTGCCGCCGACGCGAAAGGAGCGTCGGTTGCGACGAAGGAAGCTTCAGCTTCCCCGAGGAGTTGCAACTTGTTGCTCGTCTGCAAGTGGTCTTAAATGTGAAACATTTATAAACTCATAAACTCAAATGATATGATACGACATTACATCACAGTAGGCCTGCGCAACCTACGCAAGTACCCTGCACAAACTGCCATCTCCGTGCTCGGCCTCGCCGCCGGCTTCGTATGCCTCTCGCTCTCGGCCCTGTGGATACACTACGAGAACACCTACGATACGATGCACAAGGACTATGAGCGGATATATACGTTTGTGGATGGCGAAAATCTGGAGAAAACGGGAGTGGCTTCTCACTCTACGCGCTTACAGACGACATCGGCATTAGTAAAAAAGCTACAAGACGAACATCCCGAAGTGGAGGACGTAGCTTATTGCTATACAAACAGCCAGACTTTCATCATAAACGGGCTGGAAGCGCGTCGCATGGCCATTGACTCCACCTTTATCCACATGTTCGACCTCTCGCTCGTGCAGGGTGATTATGGTTTTCTTGCCAACCGCAATACATTAGAGGAGATAGCCATTACTGAGGAGTTTGCGCAACGCCTCTTCCCTGGCGAGACAGATGTGGTAGGCAAAGAAGTGGTGATATTTGCTGGTGGTAAATTGAAGATTGGTGCCGTGGTAAAGGGATTTGGCGAGCATAGCATCTTCCAGTTTGATTTCTTGCATACGGAACAATTTGAGTTTTTCATGCTTAGCCCCCAATCACTATTGTCTATATTTGCAAAGGTTTATGAAACAGCCAATGTGGACTCATTAGCTGCAGATGTAAGTCAATTCTCTATATGGGGTACTCCGCAAAACATACAGACCATTTCCATTACCGATGCCCATAAGTTGGCTGGTAATTTCCTTAGCCTCAGTTGGGAGCATCTGCGCGTATTCCTTGCTTGCAGCGTATTGCTGATAGTGTGTGCCCTCATCAATTATCTGGTGCTCTACCTCATCCGTCTGCGTAGTCGCGAGCGTGAGATGGCCTTGCGTATCGTCAATGGCTCTACCGTGGGCGGACTGATGACAATGTTTCTCATCGAGGTTGCCATAGTACTCTTGGCAGCCATACTGCTCGGGGTGCTTGGTGTAGAGTGGCTGTATGGTGTCTTTACCCGCTTTGCGCAGATTGATATGGACTATGGCTACCTTTTCGGCAGTGCCTTCCTGATTATGTTTGCAACGGCTGTCCTCTGTTTCCTGTTCTGCATCCTGCCCATCGCCATTGTGCGGAACCGTACGCTCACGGGGCGTACCCGCCGTAACGACACATTCCGTAAGGCAAGCTCGTTTGTGCAGCTCACTGTAAGTATGGTCTTCATCTTCTGTACGGTGGTGATGCTGCGGCAAATCGTATTTATGAGAAATACCGATTGGGGATTTGCCATCAAGGGACGAGCACAACTGTATGTGGATTACGTGGTAGACCCCAGCAACCCACACTTGTATAACTATGGTGCAACAAACGAGACGTTGGAGGGATTGCTACACCGTTTGCACGAGATTCCTATGGTCACCGAAGCCAAACGTGAATATGACTTTAACTTTGATGCCATCGTGCAAAACAAGGAGTATATGGGACTTTCTCCCCAATCGCTGGATGTATATACTACTTACTATCCCGGATTTTGGGATATAGGCCACCCTATGCATGGATTCTCTGTGGTTGAAGGTGTACTCCCCCGTAAGGAAGCATGGCAGAGCAATGAGGTGGTCATCACCGAGAAAGTGCGCAAAGACTTAGGACTCGACCAAGCAGTAGGCCACACCGTATATACTGAGCCGGGCAGGATGTACCCCTATACAGACAACAGCGTCAATCAATTTACCATTGTTGCTGTCATCAAAGATATCTACTACCAGTCGCCTACGCATGAACCAATCGGGTTTGTATTCTTTCCACAACATACCAATAAAGATTCTGGTATACCCAACTTCCTCACCATCGCATTTATGCCGGGCGAGCGTGAAGAGTTTGAAAGCCGTGTACACGAGCTGATGGAGGATGATTACCCTGAAGCGGAGTACAGACTGGTGTTCTTTGAAGACACCTTCAACGACAAAATCAAAAGCGAGACCAACCTGATGACAATTCTCGGCATCATCACCGCCGTCTGCATCCTCGTGGCCGTGTTTGGCGTCTACTCCATCGTGACGCTTGCCTGTGCCCAACGACGCAAGGAGATTGCCCTGCGCAAGATTCACGGTGCCACGCTGGCGGACATCCTCTCTATATTTATAAAGGAGTACGGCCTCATCGTCCTTGCCGCCTCTGCCGTAGCCTTCCCCATCGGCTACATCATCATGAAGGAGTGGATAGCGCAATACGTGAAGCAAGCGCCCATCGCCTGGTGGATATATGCCGTCATCCTCCTCGCCATCGTCCTGCTCATTGCTCTCTCAGTAGGTTCGCGCGTATGGCGCACCGCCCGCGAGAATCCTGCCGAGGTGATAAAGAGTGGAAACTAAGAGAGGGTTATCAGATAATTATCAAACCTATGAAAAAGTTTTTTCACGCCTGTGACAAAAATTTATCGCACCGTTGACAAAAAAATATCAAGCCTGTGATAATTCTTGACAAAAGGAGACAAAAGCGAATTTGGATAAAGGAAAACTGGAATTTGGAAGGCTCCAAACTGTAGTTTGGACAAAGTAAAACTCCAGTTTGGATAGATAAAAACTTACAAACTCAACAACTGAAAAACTCAAAATAGTATGAAAGAATTCTTTAAGAATCTCAGCCGCTACAAAGTGTCGTCTACGCTCAATATCCTCGGACTGAGTATCGCCTTCGCGGCAGCCTATATCATTATGGTACAGGTACACCATGACCTCACCTATAACCGCTGCTTCAAGGATGCCGATAGGGTGTACCGGCTGGAGTTTACCTCCACATTTGTTACCGATGAGCAGGACGAGTGGATGATGCTCATGTCGCACGCCTTAGGAGAAGCGTTGGGTACGGACAACAGTGCCGTAGAGCAAATGGGCTACATGGAGTTATACGCCTCCTTAATACGTCCGTCTCTGAATGGGAAGGAGATATACGTGCCTATTGAGGGTAAGGAAGATGAATTGATGGTGGTGCATACGCACGTCGGCTCTGCCGAACTGCCTCAGATGCTGGGCGTGGAGCTCATCGCTGGTGACTATAGCCATCTGGAGAAGCCCAACAGCATACTGATTAACGAGAGCTTTGCCCGGCGCTATGGCCTCGAGATTGACGATGCCATCAAAGACAAGGACAATGTGCTCTGGACAGTCAGAGGTATTTATGAAGACTTGCCTACAAACTGCATCTTGGGTGAGCACGACATATTCACAGTGTTCGGTACCGAGAATCGTGGCTGGAACAACGTATACTATTATAAGTTGGTGGACGAGGAGCAAGAGGAGGTTTTCTTGCTGAACGCCATCAAGAAACTTGCCGATATGGGATTTATGTATGAGCTGTATGGGAACACTTGGGAACGGCCCAGTGACGATGCTCGCGAGGAGTGGCTGAACGTGGCAAGCAAGATTATGCGCCTCACGCCGTTCTACGAGAGTCATTTCATTACCAATCTGTATGGCACCATACAGCCGCAGAACAACAAGAGCACCGTATACATCTTGCTAAGTATTGCCGTACTCATCCTCGTCATCGCCTTCATCAACTTTGTCAACTTCTTCATGGCAATGGTGCCGCGCCGTATCCGTCGTGTCAACACTGAAAAGGTGTTCGGCTGCTCCACTCGCCGCTTGCGCATGAACTTCGTGTTCGAAGCTATCGGCTTGGTGGCAATTAGTCTGCTGATCGCTCTGTACATCGTGTTTATGATTGCTCCCGAGCTCACGGGGGTAATCTCCTCATCGGCACAGATAGAGGATAACCCGAAGATAGCGCTGTTCATCATAGCCTCAGGTCTCTTGCTTGCCATTGTCAGTAGCATTTACCCCGCCTATTACATAACCTCCTTTCCTCCAGCCTTCGCGCTGAAGGGCACGTTCGGCAATACGGCATCAGGGCGGTTGCTGCGCTATGTGCTGTTGACCTTGCAATTTGCCATATCCATAGCCCTGATTATATGCTCTTTATTCATCCGTATGCAGTACTTCTATATGATAAACGACGACCTCGGATACGACAAGGAGAATGTGTTGATGGCCGACATCTCTTCGGCCGGGTACTCGCAGCCGGGAATGTTCTTCCCCTCTTGGAACTACGAGCAACGCCAGCAGTTGACCTCCATGCTGAAAGAGAACCCGCAGATTGCCGATGTCACCTATGCCTGGAATCAGTTTATCACAGAAGACCCAGGAAGTCAGTCGTTCCACAAGGAGGACGGATCGGAATTCAGTTCCTTCATCTACGAAGTCGCCCACAACTTCCTGCAGTTTATGGGTATTGAGGTCGTAGAAGGTGAGGACTACACATGGGAGATGAGTTGCAGCGGGATTATATCAAGCATATATTCAATGAGACCGCACGCAAGGAGTTGGACCTTTCGCTGAATGAGAAGTTCGTGGACGAGCGACCGATAAGAGTGGTAGGGTTCTGCAACGACTTCAAGCTGCGCTATATGAAGGAACGCATACAGCCCTTTACTTTTGTAATAGGAGGATTTGCGTATTACAATCACCTTTTTGTGCGCACGGTACCCGCTGCCGATGTTGAAGAGGTAAAGGCACATATCAACCACTGTATTGCTAAGCTTGGGTCAACAGGGAATGCCGATAAGGTAAAGATTTCCACGCTCGTGCAGGAGCTGAATCACAAGTATGAGCACGAGCGCAAGCTCAACCTTCTCATCACCATCTTCTCGCTCATTTCCATCTGCATCTCGCTGATGGGAGTCTTCGGCCTCGTGTTCTTCGAGACCCAGTATCGCCGCCGCGAGATTGCCGTGCGCCGTGTCCACGGAGCCTCCATCAACAGCATCCTCAGTATGTTCGTTGCCCAATACGCCCGGATGGTGCTCATCGCCTTCCTCTTTGCCGTGCCCGTGAGCTACCTCATCATGTCGCGCTGGCTCGAAAGCTATGCCTACCACATCCCGCTCTACTGGTGGGTATTCGCCGCGGCTCTTGCCATCGTTCTTGCCGTCACTTCAGCCATCGTGCTTGCCCGCTCATGGAAGGCGGCACGGGAGAATCCGGTGAATGCGTTGTATAAAGAGTAAAAAGAGGCCCCCTCTAACTCCCCCTTTAGGGGGAGGACTCGGCAGTGTGGTGTAAGAACTTATGAGAAATTGCCTTTAGCCCCTGCGGCCAGCGAATGCTTGCGCTCGGCTAGTCCGAGAACTTCGTTTCATGGCAATTCGTGTTTCTTTTCAACATAAAATCCCGTAAATTCCCCGTGACTTTACCATAAATGACTAACTTTGCAGTTAAATCACAAACAAAATCCTAATATGGGAACGAAAGAAGCTATAAAACTATTCCTTGCCCTTGCCGTGGAACAGCTATTGGAGGATTATGTAGGAAAATGCGCGTAAAACAGCGGAATCGCTAAAAAAAATATAGATTCCGCTTGTTTACGCACAAAATTTAGTATCTTCGCAGCAAAAAGAGAAACTATGTTGATAGGACGTGAAAAAGAGAAACGCATTTTGCAAAATGCATTGAACGAAGAACTGTCGCAATTTATTGCTGTGTATGGTCGTCGTCGTGTAGGCAAAACCTTCCTGATACGCGAAGCGTACAACTATACTTTTCAGTTCCAATTTACAGGTGCAGCAAATACCAATGCTCGCAAGCAGCTGGCACGGTTCCGTATGGCTTTGAAGGAGCAAGGCCTGACGGATGTACCCAACATTACCAATTGGATGGATGCCTTCAGCGAATTGAAACGTTTTATCAGTATGCTTCCAGATGGCAAGAAGGTGATTTTCCTTGATGAACTACCTTGGATGGATGCTCCTCGCTCGGGATTCTTGGCCGAATTGGAGTCGTTTTGGAACGGATGGGCATCGGCCCGCAAGGATATCGTGTTTGTGGTGTGCGGAAGTTCCACGGCATGGATGGTGAAGAAGATTATCAAGAACAAGGGCGGCCTGCACAACCGTCTGACACATCGTATTGCACTTAAACCCTTTACTTTGCATTGGTGCGAGCAAATGATGAAATCGCGCGGTATAGCACTGACCCGTAAGCAGTTGCTCGAAGCATACATGATATTCGGAGGTGTGCCCTATTATTGGAGTTTGATAAATAGAGGGGCAAGTCTCTCACAAGAGATTGACCGACTGATATTCTCGGAGGATGGTGACCTGTACGACGAGTTCGAAATGCTGTATGCCTCGCTTTTCAAGAAGCCCGAACCATATATCAAGGTGATTGGATTATTGGCTAACAAGAAGATGGGTATGACACGTCAGGAGTTGATTGCCGCTGGCAAGTTTGAGGAGAATGGTGCCTTCACGGAAATCTTGCACGACTTGGAGTGGTGTGGATTCATCCGTGGTTATTCTATGCTGGGACGTAAGGTGAAAGATGAGATATACCAGTTGGTAGATCACTATACATTGTTCTATT
The DNA here is from genome assembly GCA_964570685.1 of uncultured Bacteroidaceae bacterium. GTDB lineage: Bacteria > Bacteroidota > Bacteroidia > Bacteroidales > Bacteroidaceae > UBA1189. Next base: position 23,606 of record CAZMZC010000004.1, read on the forward strand.
ATGAGTTTATCCATGGCCAACGCCACGGACATAACTTCTGGCAGTCGATGCAGGGAAGGCCTCTGTATAATACGTGGTGCGGACTGGCTTTCGAACGGGTTTGCCTATGGCATATAGAGCAGATGAAAAGAAAGCTTGGCATCAGTGGCGTGCTCACCAATGAATATGCCTGGAGGTGCCTCCCCGATAAGGCTTTGCAGTGCCCAGGGGTGCAGATTGACTTGTTGATAGAACGCAATGATGGAATTGTCAATCTGTGTGAGATGAAATATTCGAAAAGTGAATTTGTCATCAGTGAAGGCTACGAAAAGGAACTGATGCAGAAGAAATCAATATTCTCGGAAGTGACAAGAAGCAAGAGCGCCGTACACCTTGTGTTGGTCACAACGGAAGGCATACGGCATAACGCTTATAGCTCCGAAATACAGAATGAGATAAATCTGGATGACTTGTTTGAGCAATAATGTAAAACTATTCACGGATAGAGAATTTCCGACTGCTCGTAACCTTTCCAGCCTTCTCTCCGTCTAATAGATAGAATAACATACAACATAAAACATGATGAAAAACGTAAAACTATTCCTTGCCCTTGTCGTGGCGGTGCTGCTGGGGGCGTGTGGCAACAAGACTGAAAATGTTGCCGATGCGACCACCTGTGAAATCAAAGGCTCCGTGAAGGATGTGCAGGATGGCACCATTTTGATGCTTTTCTCATATAATGATGGTGGCGGAAGCATGATTGCTATGGATACGGTACAGGCTGGTGGTTTCTATTTCAAGGTATCTCCCGAAACCAACAACACGGAAAGGTTTATGATTGCAGGAGTTAGAAATCCCGATTTCTCCCCACTGGGGCTTCACTTCTGGGCTGCGGCAGGTGACTGTGTACGTATCAAAGGTGAAAATAACCTGCTATTTACATGGGAAGTCAATGCCCCGGCACCCGAGAATGCTACATTGGGTAAGTACATCAAACGGTCACGCGACTTATGGAATCGTCGTCAGGAAATCCTGATAGAGCGCAACCAACTACCCCACAAGGTAGAACACGACCAGCTTACGTTACAGGCACAACGACTCAGCGAGGAGGAGGACTCTCTGATGATTCTCACCGCAGCCAATGACCTGCACATCATGCAGAAGAGTAAAGTTGATGCCATCTGGCTGGAGATGTTTTGCAACAATGCCATCATGTCAAGCAAGCTCAAGGACTTTCCATATACATATATAGAGAAGCTACGTCTTCTGTACCAGAGACTTACCGAAGAGCAGCGAAATCATCGGTTTGCCAAGGAGGCCTATATCGCACTGTTCACGCGGCAACATGTAGCAAAAGGGAAAGCCATTGACGGTGAGTTGCGGGACCTTGACGGCAACAAACACACTCTTGCCGAGCTGCACGGCACGTTTGTCCTATTGGACTTTTGGGGAAAGGGGTGCGTCCCTTGCATGAAAGCCCTACCCGAATTGGGTATATTGGCAGAGATGTACAGCGGTAGGTTGAGCATAGTAAGCATAAGCACAGACACGGATGACGTGTGGCGCGAAGCCTCGAAGCAGCATCCCATGACATGGCACAACTGGAGCGACGGCAGTGGTCCGGACGGCTTGTTTGCCCATTACGGGAAAGGTGCCATCCCACTCTTCGTGCTGATATCCCCCGATGGCTATATCCTTGACACGTGGAGAGGATATGGACAAGGAAGTCTCACAAATAGATTAAAAGGTATAATAGAATAAAGAATACATTAAACTACAATGAAGACCAAACTATTCCTTGCCCTTGCCGTGGTAGTGCTGCTGGGAGCGTGCGGAAATCCAAAGACACAAGATACCCGAGTATGGAATGAGGTAGCAATGGGCTACAACAACAATGGCAATATAATTAAGGTGACGGGCGTGAAGCTGCTCGATGAGCACACGGAGGTAGCGCTACACATCACCTATCCGGCTGGTTATTGGATAAAGATGGCCTCGAACATCTATCTGCAAGCAGAGGGTAAGCAGTACAAGGTAAAGGCCATAGTGCCCGACTCCACGAAAGCCGTGCCCGAGTTCGATAAGGAGTTTTGGATGCCGGCAAGCGGAGAGGTGGACTTTGTGATGACTTTCGAACCTCTGCCCGAAGGCACCGAGCAGTTCAACTTCATCGAGCCCGACGGCTGGCAGATACAGAATATACGTAATGCCCACTCCCTTCCCCAAGGTATCACCAATACCTATTGGCTCAATGCGAAGACGGGTGACTGGCTCCTCGGCTTCACAGAGAAGCACGTGATATACGATAATGCCGTATGGGATATCGTGGCGCAGACGGAGCGTGATGGCAGCTATGCACTTACCATAAGCAGGGATGCCGAGACTATGGATGTCGCTGTCAGTCCAATGCAAGAGGGTTCACGCCGTATTGCCATAGGCAAGAGCGAGCGCATAAAGTGCCTGCCCATTACCACCAACACCTTGCCCGACTATCCCAAGAAAGACCGTCGCCAAGGCTTCAAGGACAACGGCTATCGCATGGGCGACAGCGTGACTATCGTGGGATGGCTCAAGGATATGCGAAAATCCGAATGGAGGAGAGGCGGAGCATCGTTCAGCGCAGACGTTCAGAATATTATAGCAAACGAGCAGCAAGGCTTCTCTGCCCCAATGGATAGCCTCGGACGCTTTACATTGAAAATCCCCTTACTGAATAGTTCTCAAGCCTTCTTGGATTGGGGCAGAAACAATATCAGCACAGTGCTCGAGCCCGGTGAGACCTACTTCTACCTCTGCGACTACACCACAGGTCAGCGACTCTTTATGGGTACTGATGCACGCTTGCAAAATGAGCTGTTGTCCTATCCACACGAGTGGGCTAACGCACGTATGGAGAAACGTGGAGGAGAAGAAAAGGCGGCGATGGAGTTTTGGGAACTCACCAATCATGAGCGAGAGGGACACATGAAGAAGTTGCAGGAGGTGGTGAACCACCATCCTAACCTTTCGCAGCGATATATCGATTATCTTACTGGCTATTACCTCACAGGACAAGGAGAGTCGATGATGCAGGCACGTTTCTCCATGAAAGGCCGGAAGCTGCCCCAGGCCTATATGGAATATGTAGGCGAGGAACTTTGGAAGAATGTGGTGAGCCCCTATACACTTTACCGTGACTTCACCATCTTCAAACGTGACTACATGGATCAATTGGAAAGCGAGCGAAAACCAGAGACGTGGCTCGCTGTGGCAATGAGATTGGCCAAAAGCGGTGAGATATCTCTGACGGATGAGGAATGGAAAGCGCTGGATACCTACGAGACGAATTTCAACAAACTGGAAGCCGACCTCTTGAATGTAGAAACACATGAGGAGCAACAAGCATTGTTAGATGCTTTCAATGCCAATGCCGAAGTCAAGGTTATAGAAGCGGTTTATGAGCGCTATAGTGACCGCATAGGGAAGGAAGGTGTATTCACTAGCCTCCGTGAGTCATTGGCAGCAATTGATTCCGCCAGTTGCGACCGCAACTTGCGCGATCTACATCTTGCATCCATATTGTACGCAAGAATAGACAACTATCGCAAGCCTCTTGACCCCGATGTAATAGCGTGGATGGAGCAAGAAGTACAACTCCCCTCTGCCAAAGCCGCAGTGATGGAACTCAACGACAAGTACCTTGCTGTGCAGCGTCGCGACTTTGCCAATGCCAGCAGTCTGAAATCCTCAGACGATGTCAAGGGTATGAGCGATGGCGAGAAGATCTTGCGCAAGCTCATCGAACCCTACAAGGGCAAGCTCATCCTGCTCGATGTCTGGGGCACATGGTGCGCTCCTTGCAAGGCAGCCTTGAAGAATAGCCAGGAGGAGTACGCCCACCTGAAGGACTACGACATCGTATACCTCTACCTCGCCAACCGCTCCGATGAGGAGTCGTGGAAGAACGTCATCAAGGAATACAACGTGACGGGCGACAACGTAGTACACTACAACCTCCCTGCCGAGCAGCAGACTGCCATCGAGCACTACCTTGGCGTGAACAGCTTCCCCACCTACAAACTCATCGACCGCGACGGCAACATCCTCGGCGTGAATGCCGACCCTCGCGACCTCAATGCCCTGGAAAGCTTACTGAAGACGATGAATGGGACGAAGAATTAATTCGACCTGTACGATTGAAAAGCTTCTTTAACTATTTCACTGCAACGTATGCCTTTTCTCCTAACATTGCGTACATCGTTATGATTTTATCACTAATTTTGCATCTACTATAATTGATTGGCAGCATGCAAGAGAACAAAGTCATCATATACACGGCCAATGACGGCACGACCAAGATTGACGTAAAGCTTGAAGAGGAGACGCTGTGGCTCACACAGGCTCAGATGTGCGAACTGTACCAAACGAGCAAGTCGAATGTCAGCGAGCATATCAAGCATATCTTCGAGGAGGGGGAACTTGATAAGGATTCAGTTGTTCGGAATTTCCGAACAACTGCCGCAGACGGCAAAGAATACATGGTTTCTCACTACAATCTGGATATGATCATCGCCCTTGGCTATCGTGTTCGTTCCATTATTGCCACAAGATTCCGCCAATGGGCCACCGAGCGGTTGAAAGAGTATATCGTAAAAGGATTCACGCTTGATGACGAGCGGTTGAAGAAACTGGGCGGTGGCAGTTATTGGAAGGAACTGCTGGAGCGCATCAGAGATATCCGTGCTACCGAGAAGGTGCTCTACCGTCAAATACTCGAGATATATGCTACAAGTATAGATTATGACCCACGGGCACAAGTGTCGCAAGAGTTCTTCCAGAAAGTACAGAATAAGATACACTACGCCATTCATGGCCATACAGCAGCCGAACTGATTGTAGAGCGTGCCGATGCAGAGAAGGATTTTATGGGACTGCTGACATTCAAGGGAAACCACCCTACGCTGCTTGAAGCCAAGACGGCAAAGAACTACTTGAACGAAAAGGAACTCCGCGCGATGGGGCAGCTCGTATCGGGATACTTGGACTTCGCTGAGCGTCAAGCCGAGCGTGAGCAGGTGATGACGATGAACGACTGGGCTGCCTATTTGGATAGGATTCTGACCATGACTGGTGAACAATTGTTGCAAGGTTCGGGTAAAGTCTCTCACGAAGAAGCTATGGAGCACGCCACTACGGAGTATCGCAAATACAAGCAACGTACCATCAGTGATGTGGAGCGTGACTATCTGTTCTCCATTAAAACGATTGAGAATCTGAGCAAGAATAGGGACAGCAATTCATGAAGATCGGCGGAGATATCCGAGTAACGATTTTTATTCACCTCTCCCTATTGGCGAAAGTTCATAAATCGGTTGGCAATAGGGAGATAGAAAATGGCGGACCAAAATCCGCCATTTCATTTTATTTGTAATTCTCCACCATACGGAACATGCGGTTCCAGCGGATCTTGCCGTCGAGCCAGCCGCGGTCCTTGTCGAGCGAGAGCCAGATGAGGATGGGCTTGCCCACGATGTGGTCTTCGGGTACGAAGCCCCAGAAGCGTGAGTCGAGGCTGTTGTGGCGGTTGTCGCCCTGCATCCAATAGTAGTCCATGGTGAAGGTATACTCCTTGGCCTCCTTGCCGTTGATGTATATCTTGCCGTCGCGTACCTGCAGGTCGTTGCCCTCATATACGGCGATGGGGCGCTCGTAGAAGGGGAGGTTGTCGAGCGTGAGGGCGATGGTTTCGCCACGCTTGGGTATCCACAGCGGACCGTAGTTGTCGATGCTCCAGCCCGTATGCTTGTTCACCGGGTAGAGTCCGTTGCCATGCTCCTCCACTACGGGAGTTATCTGAGTCACGATATCGGTGCGCTGGGAGAGTGTCTCGTAGGCCTTCTGTGTCAAAGGCAGGTAGTAATAGGTGCCGTTGGCATTGTGGTTGGCAAGGTCCTCCTTGCTGATGCCCAGCTCGCGACGCAGCTTCTCGCCGATGGGCTTCTTCGTAGTGACGTAGTAGCTGTACTGCACATTGTCGGGTTCCTTGTTGGGCACGCCATCGAGGTAGATGACCTTGTCCTTGATTTCGAGTGTCTGTCCGGGCATACCTACGCAGCGCTTCACATAGTTCTCGCGGCGGTCTACGGGGCGCCAGTCTACCTTGCCGAACACTTCGGGGTGGCTGGCAATATACTTGCGTCCCTTGGCGAGGAACTGCTCGTATGCCTTGCGCTCATCGGCAGCCGTGAGGCTGTCCACAAGAGGGTACTGCCCCTTGTTGAGCTCTACGCTGATGTCGCTCACCATCTTGTAGAAGTCGTTGGCGGCAAACTGAGGATTGCTCACGATGGTGTCGCCCGTGGGGTAGTTGAACACGACGATGTCGTTCAGCTCCACATTACCCAGTCCCTTGACACGCTCGTAGGGCCACTGCGGCCACTCGATGTAGCTCTTGCCACCGGTCACAGGCATGGTGTGCTGCGTGAGGGGCATGGTGAGCGGTGTGTTGGGCTTGCGCGGACCGTACGACACCTTGCTCACGAAGAGGTAGTCGCCCACGAGCAACGACTTCTCCAACGAAGAGGTGGGGATGGTGTAGTTCTGGAAGAAGTAGATGTGCACGAAGTACACCGCTACGAGGGCAAACACGATGGCGTCGACCCAGCTCATCACGCTACGCACGGCAGCGCTCTTGGCCGTCTTCCACCATGTCCAGGGGATGAACTTGGTGATGTAGGCATCGAAGAGGAAGGGCACCACGATGAGTCCCCACCAGCTCTTGATCCACACGAGGAACAGGAGGTACAGTGCAAGCACTATGGCAAACTTTATCCACTGCTTGGCAGTGGGCTTGGTTTTCTTGTTTTTCATATTATGATAATTACATTTAAATGCAAAGATACTGTTTATTTTGCTCTACACCGCTGTTTTTCGTTATTTTTTAACAACAAAAAGGGAATGCCATCTTCTCAGTGGATTAAATGGGTGCTGCGTAAACGATTATAAAAGCAAATGGCAGCGCACCTCACGGTGAACTGCCACTTTTCAAAAAAGGTTTAGGTTGCAAACAATAATAATCAACAAGCGATTTTCTTTTTGTATTGTTAAGATTTGGTATGTTTCTGGAAAAGAGTTTCTCTTTTTATTTCTGTTGTCGTATCTCGAAATGCTTGATTTTTCCGCTGATGGTTTTGGGCAGCTCGGTCACGAACTCTACCACACGTGGATATTTATAGGGGGCGGTGGCCTCCTTCACGTAGGCTTGTATGTCTTTGATGAGTTGCTCGTTGGCGCGGTCACGATACTCTTCAGTGAGCACGATAGTGGCTTTCACTACCTGTCCACGTATCTCGTCGGGGACACCTGTGATGGCGCACTCAAGCACAGCTGGGTGCTTCATGAGGGCACTCTCGACCTCGAAGGGACCGATGCGGTAACCTGATGACTTGATGACATCATCGGTGCGTCCTACAAACCAGAAGTAACCGTCGGCATCGCGACGGGCTATGTCGCCCGTATGATACCAGCCATTATAGTTGGCTGAGGATGTGAGCTGTTCGTCGCGATAGTATTCTTTGAAGAGACCCAAGGGCTTGCCATGGGCGGTGCGTATCACAATCTCGCCTTCCTCGTCGGAGCCGAGGATGTTGCCTGTGCCATCCATAATCTCTACATGGAATTGGGGGCCGCGCACCCCCATTGATCCTGGCCTGGGATTGCACCAAGGATAGGTACCTACGGATAGGGTAGTCTCGGTCTGCCCATAGCCTTCCATAAGGCGGATGCCTGTAAGGCGGTACCATTCGTCGAATACGCTTGGGTTGAGGGCTTCACCTGCTACGGTACAGTAGCGCAGACTGCTGATGTCATAGCTGGCTACATCTTCTTTAATAAGGAAACGGAACACGGTGGGAGGAGCACAGAACGAGGTTATGCGGTGCTTCTCGATGGTGCGCAGAATGTCTGCCGGTGGAAAGCGGCCCTCATAGTCATATACAAAGACTGTGGCACCTGCTATCCATTGGCCGTAGAGTTTTCCCCAAGCGGCTTTGCCCCATCCGGTGTCGCTTAAGGTGAGGTGTAGCGAGTCTTCGCTAAGGTTGTGCCAATAGCTGCCTGTGATGATATGGCCTAGCGGGTAGGTGAAATCGTGGCATACCATCTTGGGCTCGCCAGTAGTACCCGAGGTGAAATACATGAGCATCGTATCGGTGTAGTCGTTTTTCGTGGGTCTCACAAAGGGCGCAGCGGTCGCTATCCCTTGGTGGAAATCACTCCATCCCTCGGGGATGATTTTGCCGATGGAAACGAGGTTTTTTAGCGTTGGGCAGTTCGGATAGGCTGCTTCGACATTGCGTATGATATCCTCGTCGCCGCAGGCCACGATGGTGTGGATGTCGGCTGCATTGCACCGATACTCGATATCGTGCTTGCGCAACAGATGTGTGGCGGGCACTACAATGGCACCTAACTTGTGCAAGGCAAGTATACTGAACCACCACTCGTAACGACGCTTCAGGATGAGCATCACTACATCTCCTTTGCCAATGCCTATGCTCTGGAAGTAGGAGGCGGTGCGATCGGAATAGGTCTTCAGGTCGTGGAATGAGAAGGTACGCTCTTCTCCGTCTTCATTGGTCCACAGCATAGCACGCTTGGTCGGAGCTTTCTCGGCCCACGCATCGATGATGTCGTAGGCAAAATTGAAGTGCTCGGGTACGCGCACCTCATAGTTTTGCATAAAGTCTTCGTAAGACTCAAAACTGGTTTGTTTCAGAAATTGTTCCAACATACGGTTCTTTGCTTTCAAAATTGACGTTGCAAAGATAAAGTGTGTGTTGAGAACCTGTTTTTCTTTTGCCCTCAATCTCTTTGTGATTGCCCACAAAAGATGCTCCATTCATCAAGGGATGTAGGGGCGAATGGCGCAAAGCGCTGTGAACGTTATGGTTGTGGATGGTGCTCTACTCGGCCTTCTCGTCGTTGGGGCGTGCGAGTATGTGTTGTATATTCGACGAATAAGACTTGGATACGGGTATTTGTTTGATGCCGTCGTGAGTGAGTCTGATGTACATACCATCGCGGTCGTTGCGGAAGATACGTATCTTATTCTTGTTGACGATATATCCACGATGGCAGCGGATGAGGTAGTCGCCGAATTTGTTTTCGATGGCCTTGGTGGTGCTGCGCAGCATATAATTGCATAGCTTGCCATCGGCTTCGTAATATATCTTCACGTAGTTGTCCTGCGACTCTACGTAGTAAAGGCTGTCGATGTTGATGCTCATCTTGAGACGCCCGGTGCTGTCGACGAGGTGGATGAGTTTGGGGTCGGTCTTGTCGGTCTTGTCGTTCACCATATTCATGCCTATACGGTCGAGCAGGAGGCGCTGGTAGCGCGTGGTAGCATAGAGCACGCAGATGACGTAAGGCACAATGATGATGAAGGCCAGCACCATTACCGCACGCTTGAGAATCTGTAGGAAGAGGTTCGGGTCGTCGATGACAAAAAGTTCGGTGAAAACGGTATAAATGAAGGCTTCCATTATCACTTCGGCGCCTACCCATAGCATCAGTTGGCCATTGGTAATTGGGTGGCGGCGGTGTACTTGGTGCAGCACTACTTTACTTAATATAAGGAAGGCGATGGCTACGAGGTAGAAGGCCACGGAAGCCATCACCATGCGGAATCCGCTGGTTACCTCTCCTGACTCCTGCTCTTGGGTCATCAGGGTGAGCCATGAAGTGGAGGAGTAGGGGCCGTATATTACCATGAAAAGGATGGAAAAGAGCACGATGAATATGACCGAGCCCGTCAGAGTACGGCTTTCAAGCAGGTATCTTGGTGCTTTCTTTCTTAAATCCATAGTATGTTCTTTTTGTCAGGTGTTTTGCTTTTCTTATGGTGCAAAGATATGATAAGCGAGCGAGACACAAAGCGGCTTTGGTGGCTCACTGCGAGCGTGAGTATCTTCACAAATTCTCTGCAAAGATACGAAAAAGGAGTGAATAAATACAAACTTTCGCCGTTTTTCACCCCATATACGTTTTTCACCCCTTTACCCCTCAATTCGCACATTTTGTCCCTATAGGGGTTTCCTCCTGCCACATCGAAGCCCTTTTTGTTGAGTGGGTGGAGCGTATTGAGTACCTTTGCACCGTTGATTTTTATTGTAATGTTGTAAGGATTCCCCTAAAAGAAGAAACTATGAGAATAATTGGAACAGGAAGTGCGCATCCCAAGCGCACCTTGACAAATGATGACTTGTCGAAGATGATGGACACCAGCGATGAGTGGATTCGCGAGCGCACTGGCATTCGCACACGCCAAGTTATCACTGACGAAACGTTGGAAGACCTTGCTGCTGAGGCCGCCCAAAAGGCACTGGACGATGCGGGCATCAAAGCGGCAGAACTTGACTATATCATCTGCTCTAACGTTGCATATGAGTATGCCACGCCTACCGTAGCGAGCATTGTGGAGGGAAAGATTGGAGCATCGTGCCCTTGTGTGGACCTCAATGCTGCCTGCACGGGCTTCATCTATGCCATCGACTTTGCCGAGGCGTTGCTGCAGACGGGCCGTGCTACCAACATTCTGGTAATGGCTGCCGAGGAACCTACCCGTATGGTCGACTGGAACGACCGCAGCACCTGCGTGCTCTTTGGCGACGGTGCAGGAGCTATGGTAGTGACCAAGGGGGAGGGGCTGCGTGCCATCAAGGTATCGTCGAAGAGCAATCTGAATGTGCTCTACTACAAGCGCAAGCTGGAACCCACGCCTTTCATCACCAAGGAGGAAGAGCATATACCGCTCTATATGGCTGGGCAGGAGGTGTTCAAGACTGCTGTAACTTGCTCGCTGCGCGACCTCTTGGCTGTGCTTTCCGATGCGGGGATCGACAAGGATGACATCACTTACTATGTGCTGCATCAGGCCAACTATCGTATCCTCGACTTTATCCGTCACCGCTTCGGTGCCGACACGTCGAAGTTTCCCACCAATGTGGACAAGTATGGCAACACCTCATCGGCTAGCATACCCATGTTGCTTGACGAGTTGAACCGCGAAGGAAAGCTGAAAAAGGGCGATTTGCTCGCATTTAGTGCTTTTGGTGCAGGATTTACCTCGGGTGCATGTATCATCGAATGGAATAAATAACTATATTTGCAGCGATATTGTAAAACTTCTATGTAATAATATCTAAAAAAATAAGTTGCATAAGTTTGTCATGTTGAACGAAGTGAAACATCTCGCAATGTTTCTTGCCAAGTCCAATTGCGAGATTCTTCGTTTCACTCAGGATGACATTAATAAAATTGGAACTAAAAATGGAAAGAAGAGTTGTAATTACTGGTTTGGGCACTATCAGCCCTGTAGGAAACACAGTGGCCGACTTTTGGAATAGTCTGAAAGAAGGTAAGAGTGGATTGAACTTTATCCAAGGATATGACGATGTGGACCTTCCTGTGCGTATCGTGGCTCAAGTGAAGGACTTTGATTCTATGGCTAATGGATTGGAGCGTGCCGATGTACGCAAGATGGACCCCTATTGCCAGTATGCCGTGGCTGCAGCCAATCAGGCTGTGAAGGATAGCGGACTGGTGAGCGGTGAGAACATTGAACCCGACCGTTTCGGTGTATACGTCGGTTCAGGTATCGGTGGTATCAGTACCTTTGTACGTGAGACCGAGAAGCTCCTCAATGAGGGTGCACGCCGTATCTCTCCGCTGTTTGTACCTACGATGATTGCCAATATCGCTTCGGGCAACATCGCCATCCGTCACAATGCCCAAGGTCCCTGCCTTCCCATCGTGACCGCCTGTGCTACAGGTACACACTCGGCAGGCGAGGCCTACCGCGCCATCAAGAATGGTCAGGCCGATGCCATCATCACTGGTGGTGCTGAAGCAGCCGTACACCCCTTGGCCATTGGCGGTTTTGCTAACAGTAGAGCGCTCACCAATGCCGAGACATTGGAAGATGCTTGTACGCCATTCGATGCACGCCGCAGCGGTTTCACTATGGCCGAAGGTGCCGGTGTACTTGTATTCGAAGAGTATGAGCATGCCGTGAAGCGCGGTGCAAATATCTATGCCGAGGTAGTGGGCTATGGCAACACCTGTGATGCCCACCACTACACCGCTCCGCGTCCCGATGGCATACCTGCATCAAAGGCTATCCGTATGGCACTCGATGAGGCAGGCTACACTGCCGAGGACACCCTCTACATCAATGCTCACGGTACCAGCACCCCGCTCAACGACAAGACCGAGACCAACGCCATCAAGCTCGCCTTGGGCGAGGAGGAGGCTCGTAAGGCACTCATCAGTTCTACCAAGTCGATGACAGGCCACATGCTTGGCGCTGCCGGAGGTGTGGAGCTCATCGCTACTGCATTGGCTGTGAAGCACGGTATCGTGCCCCCTACCATCAACTATAAGGAGGCTGACCCCGAATGTGATCTCAACTACGTGCCAAATAAGGCGGTAGAGGCCAATGTCACTATTGCTTTGTCAAACTCGCTTGGCTTCGGTGGACATAATGCTTGTGTGGCTTTGAGAAAGATCTAATATATGGAAAGAGAAGAAATCAAAACCTATCTCCCTCACCGTGAGCCGATGCTGCTTGTCGATTCCATCGTGTTGGAGACAGAGACTACCGCTGATGGCACCGAGTCACAATACGCCATTGCTACCTATCATGTGCGTGGCGACGAGTATTTCCTTCAGGGTCACTTCCCTGACTATCCCGTGGTGCCTGGTGTCATTCTATGTGAGATGATGGCCCAGTCGTGTGCACTGCTGCTCGGTGATGAAATCAAAAGCAAGCGCCCCCTCTATACGGGTATCGACAATGTGCGTTTCAAGAATCAGGTGAGACCGGGCGATACTATTGTGATTCGCTCATCCATTACCGACCGCCGTCAGGCTATCGTCTTTGCCAAGGCCGAGGCCAAGGTCAATGGTAAACTCTGTTGCCGTGGCAACCTCTCGTTTGCTTTGGTGTAAACTTGCATGATATTATAGAAGTGGGGATGCAGGTTTGTATCCCCACTCTTATTTATATAAGGTTTCTAATCAAATAGGCCTCGTATGTTCTGATACACGCTCTTCCCAAGGTGCTTATAGGCCAATTCGGTGACTTCGCGGCCACGGGGGGTACGCTTGAGGAAACCTTCTTTGATGAGGAATGGCTCGTATACCTCTTCCAATGTGCCAGAGTCTTCACCAATGGCGGTGGCTATGGTACCGAGACCTACGGGGCCACCACCAAACTTATCGATGATAGTGCAAAGTATCTTGTTATCAATCTCGTCGAGTCCGTAGCGGTCGATGTTGAGCGCTTCGAGCGCATACTGTGCTATGGAGAGATTGATTTCGCCATTTCCCTCGACTTGTGCGAAGTCGCGCACACGGCGCAGCAGGGCATTGGCAATACGGGGTGTGCCGCGGCTGCGGCGGGCTATCTCACTGGCAGCTTCTTGGTCGCATGGTACACCAAGGATGTAGGCCGAGCGACCGATGATGCGTGAGAGCACTCCGTTGTCGTAGTACTCGAGGTGCATATTGATACCGAAGCGGGCACGGAGCGGTGCTGTGAGCATGCCGCTCCGCGTAGTGGCACCGATGAGTGTGAAGGGGTTAAGGTCAATCTGTATGCTACGCGCCGAGGGACCCTTGTCAATCATGATGTCGATGCGATAGTCCTCCATGGCCGAGTACAAGTACTCTTCCACCACAGGCGACAGGCGGTGTATCTCATCAATGAATAGTACATCGTTAGGTTCAAGTGAGGTGAGCAAGCCTGCAAGATCGCCTGGTTTGTCGAGTACAGGCCCTGAAGTAATCTTGAATCCTACTCCCAGTTCGTTGGCGATGATGTTGCTTAGCGTGGTCTTTCCCAACCCGGGAGGGCCATGTAGTAATACATGATCAAGCGCCTCGGCACGCAGGCGGGCAGCCTTGACAAAGATGCGTAGGTTGTCTACCACTTTATCCTGCCCCGAGAAGTCCTCGAAGCGGAGTGGGCGCAGCGCATTCTCGTAGTCTTTGTCCTTACCGAATTGTTGCTTGTGTATGTCGAAGTTTTCTTCCATAATTATAGTAACAAATTATATAGCTTATACAGCAATTTCAATACTCTCCTTTATAATGATAAACAGCAGCACACCGCTATAGATAATCTTCATACCTGTGGTGAGCACGAAGCCTACGAACGACATCATGGCCACCTTGAGTGCCTTGCCGGTGGTGGCGTGTGTCATCAGCTCACCCACAAAGGCTCCGATGAAGGGACCTATGACAAGTCCCCAGGGGGGGAAGAAGAAGAGTCCTGCTATCAGGCCCGCTACAGAGCCACGTGTGGCCTGCTTGCTGCCTCCGCTGACATTCGTCAGCCAAATAGGGGCTATGTAGTCGAGTATAGATACGATGGCAAGGAATATGCCGCTGATCCACAGGGCGGTGGAACTGATGTCGGCACCTTGGCAGAAGAGCAATGCGATGAGTCCTGCAAAGCTGAGAGGTGCTCCCGGCAAGGCGGGGAGGATAGAGCCTGCGAGGCCCACGATGCCACATACGATGGCGATAATGATGAGTAAGGTTTCCATTTCTTAGTTAAGAGGGAAGAGGGAAAAGTGATGTGCATTACAGAGTATAACTCTTAACTCTTCACTTTTAACTCTTCACTTCTATTAATTAGTTCCAGCAGCTTCTCCACCGCCTGCTCCTCGGGGATGTTCTTCTCTATACACTCCTTCTTGCGATAGAGGCTCACCTTACCGCGGGCAGCACCTACGTAACCGTAGTCGGCATCGGCCATCTCGCCAGGACCATTGACGATGCAGCCCATGATGGCTATCTTGAGTCCCTTGAAATGCGATGTGGCCGCTTTGATGCGGGCAATGGTCTCTTCCAGTGCATAGAGCGTACGGCCACAACCTGGGCAGGAGATATACTCCGTCTTGCTGGTGCGCATACGAGCCGCCTGTAGGATGCTGAATGCCGTAGCATCTATCGCCTGCGGAGCTATGCTGTTGCCTATGTTGTGTAGGTAGAGGCCATCTACAAAGCCGTCTATACAGAGCACGCCGCTATCGGCAGCGGCACGCAGTTGGAGGTTGGCCAATGACTCCTCTGCGTAGTGCTGGAAGTATACGATGGGGTTGGTGATACCTTCGTGCATGAACAGATGGGCCAGTGCGCGGTGCTCACCCACACGGTGCAGATGGTTGGTCTGATGGATGATGACTACCTCGGGATGGGTCTTGAGGCAGGCCAGTACCTCCTCGGAACATTGACTGTAGGTAACAAAGAGGAACTTTATCTTTGCCGGACAAGTCGCCAGTAGCGGCAGGTAGTTCTTATCGCCGAAGCCCATGAATACGGGGTAGGTGTTCTCCTCACCTGTCCAGGCAGGTGCATCTACAATGAGCGGTATGTCGGGGCGGTTTTCAGGCAGTGTGCTGCCGCAGTAGAGGTAGTCGGGGCGCAGGTTGGCGTCGAAGGTGCGCTCCTCACCGAAGCAGCTGCCGATGACTACAGGCACCTGGTCGCCACCGATATTGCCCACGGCGTGGGTAGTGCGGCGGGTGGGAGCAAAATAGTCGAATCCATCGGCTTTTACGGCCTCGATATGGGGATGCATGACATGTGCCGTCACGTACTGTACGAGTGCCTTGACCACAGGAATCTCGGCCTCGGGAGCCTCGCTCAGCGATACGCGGATGGTGTCGCCCAGTCCATCGTAGAGCAGGGCACCTATGCCCACAGCGCTCTTGATGCGTCCGTCCTCACCTTCACCGGCCTCGGTAACGCCCAGGTGGAGGGGAAACGACATGCCCTCCTGCTCCATTGTCTTGACGAGCAGACGAACCGTGCGTACCATGATGACCGTGTTGCTGGCCTTGATGGAGATGACCACATTGGTAAACTCCTCGGCCACGCAGATACGCAGAAACTCCATGCACGACTCCACCATGCCCTCAGGCGTGTCGCCGTAGCGGCTCATGATGCGGTCGCTGAGCGAACCATGGTTCACGCCGATGCGTATGGCCGTGTGGTTCTCCTTGCATATATTAAGGAAAGGCACCAAGCGGGCACGTATCTTCTCAATCTCCTGCGCATACTCCTCGTCGGTGTAGGAGAGCTGCTTGAAAGTGCGGGCCGTATCCACATAGTTGCCGGGGTTGATACGTACCTTCTCGGCATAGAGCGCAGCCACATCGGCCACGCGAGCATTGAAGTGTACGTCGGCCACGAGCGGTGTGTCGATGCCCTGACTACGCAGTCCGACATTGATTTCGCGCAGGTTCTCGGCCTCGCGCACACCCTGTGTGGTGAGGCGCACATACTCGCCGCCAGCTTCGATGATGCGTCGTGCCTGAGCCACCGAGCCTTCGGTGTCGGTAGTGGCGGTGGTAGTCATCGACTGTACACGGATGGGATTGCCTGCTCCGAGCGGTGTACCGCCTATCTGTACCTCACTACTCGTGCGGCGCTTATAGTTGAAGAGGTTCATGTCTTGAGGTATGAGTTGTTTCAATTGACCTTATATTCGTAGCTCACGGTCTTGAGCTCTTCGTTGGCCTTCTCAATCTTACGTTTGAGACTTTCCTTGAAGGCGGCGAAGCGGGTGGCGAGGTCGGCATCGGAGAGAGCGAGCATCTGTACGGCGAGGATACCGGCATTCTGCGCAGCATTGATACCTACGGTGGCTACAGGAATGCCAGGAGGCATCTGTACGATGGCTAGCAGCGCATCCATGCCTTCGAGGGTGCTCTTGATAGGCACGCCGATGACGGGCACTGTGGTGCTGGCGGCAATCACACCGGGCAGATGGGCTGCCATGCCGGCGGCAGCGATGATGACGCGGATGCCACGGTCGGCGGCTCCTTTGGCAAAAGCTTCTACAGCTTCGGGAGTGCGGTGAGCTGAAAGAGCGTTCATCTCAAACGGCACCTTCATATCGTTGAGGAAGGCGGCTGCCTTTTCCATTACGGGCAGGTCGCTGGTGCTGCCCATGATAATACTTACAATAGGTTTCATATCGGATGTCTTATATAATATTTAATTACAAAGATAGTAATATTCTTTCTATTTGGTATGCTTTATGGTATTTTTTGCATTCACTTGTAGCTGATGGTAAAGATGTGCTTATTGCCTTCGTAGTTGTAGCGTATGGTGAGGCCGGTAGCTTCGCAAATGGCTTTTGCAATGGAGAGGCCCAGCCCATTGGAGTGCCTTTTACCGTGGTGTGCCTTGTAGAAGCGGTCGAAGAGGCGGGTGGTGTCGATGGAGGTGTCGTCGCCGGTATTGGCTATGCTGAGCGCATCGTGGGTGACGTAGACATCTATGCTACCTCCTTCGTGGTTGTGTAGGTAGGCATTGCGTAACAGGTTGCTCACGAGCGAGGTCATCAGTTCGTCGTTGGCGCTGAGGCTCCATTGCCCATTCTCGTAGAGGTTGACGCTGATGCCTTTTGATGTGTATACTTCAGCTAGTGTCTCCATCTGTTGATGCAACTTGGCATTGATGTCTACTTCGGTATGTTCGATGAACTGGTTGTTTTCAATCTTTGAGAGGAACAGCAGGGTCTTGTTGAGGCGGATGAGCTCGGACATTGTCTGCTGCATTTTGGCCAGTTCCGTCAGTTGCTGTTCGGTGAGGGTGTCGTCTTCCATCATCATCTCTATGCGGTTCTGGCAGATGGCTAGTGGTGTCTGTAGTTCGTGCGAGGCATCTCCTATGAAGCGTCGCTCGCGCTCGTAGGCCTCTTCGATACGGTCGATACAAGCGTTGACTGATTTGTTGAGGTGTTGGAACTCCGTCACGTTGGTGTCATTGTGTAGTGGCTGGCGCTTGCCTATCGTGTAGTTGTCAAGATGGTCGAGCACGCGGTAGAGGGGTTTGGTGTGGCGTACGAACACCCAGGCAAATACGCCGATAATCACGAGCAGCATCACGGCGAGCAGCACGAGGGTGGCTATGAGGATGGTGCTGATGACTTCATTGCGTTCATATACGGGGGTCATCACGGTAAGTTTCCAGTAGGTTCCATCCGCTCCTTCAAACACCGTGTGCATCACACGTGCCGGTTCGGTCTCGTGGCGTGAAGCGATGTATACCTCCTTGAATTCATACTCAACTCCTTTGGCAACATCCAATTCGGTTGTCGTGATGGGTCGCATATAAAAGGTATTGTTCGAACCATCGGTACTGTCGGGCAAGGCCTCGCCTGCGAGCCATTGCCGCATAATCTGCTCGGAATATAGTTCCAGTTGGTCGTCGACCTCATCAATGAGTTCGTCGCTGAGGAGAATATAGAATACTGCAGCCCATACATTGAAGATGAGTAGGAGTGGAAGTATGAGGTTGCGTATGGCGTGTGTGGTGAGTTTCATCGTTCAATTAGTTTATATCCCATTCCGTATACCGCCACAATCTCGATGCTGGCGCTGTATGTGGCGAGGCGTTTGCGCAGGTTCTTGATTTGGGCATATACGAAATCGTAGTTGTCTACATCGTCGAAGTGGTCGCCCCAGATGGCTTCGGCCAGCATCGTTTTGCTCACGAGTCGGGTGGGACGTTGGATGAAATAGAGCAATATGTCAAACTCCTTGCGCGAGAGGTCGACCTTCGTGTCAGCTATCCATACATCGAAAGTGTGAGGGTCGACCTTCACGTTGCCATATCTGACAAACCGGTCGCCACCTTGGTTGCTCCTACGCATTACGCTCTTGATGCGCGAGAGCAGTTCGGCCAAATGGAAAGGCTTGGCCAGATAGTCGTCGGCGCCGAGATCAAGCCCCTCTACCTTATCTTCTATGGTGTCGCGTGCCGAGATGATGATAAGGCTGCCCGTCTTTTTCATAGCCCTGAGTTCGCGCAGGAGGCTCAGTCCATTGCCATCGGGGAGGTTGATGTCAAGTAGGATACAGTCATACGTGTAGTCTGACAGTTTGATGAGCCCCGTGCGGTAATTGGGGGCTACCTCTACGATATAGCGTTCTTGCTCCAGTGCCTTACGCAAAATTTCCTGGAAGGACAGGTCATCTTCGATGATAAGGATTTTCATATCAGTTTAGGGGTTGGAGTGATTAGTCGATTACCCAAGCGGAATTATGTGCTTTGGTTTTCTGTGGGTCATAGTACAAGGCTTTGACGTCAGGGATGCGTATGCGGTAGGTACGTCCCGATTTGTTGTTCATCGTATATTCGCGTAGCCAAGGATTCTCCTCCTTGAGTTGGGCCACGGTGACACCGTGTTTGCGGGCAAAGGCGGCAAGGTCGTCAATCTGCTGCGTAGTGGTGATAATCTCCTTCGGGGCGATGTAGGGGTATAGCTGCGAGCGCTTGAGCACGAAGCCGTAGGCCTTGGGGTTCTCCAGTACCTGCTTGGCGGCAAGTATGCGGAACATATAGCGTGAGGTCTCCTCTACAAGCCAAAGGTCCATAGCTCGTGTAGCACCTTGTTGCTCTATTCGGCGCGATATGCCATTCTGTCCGGCATTGTAGCTGGCAGCTACGGTCATCCAATCACCATATAAGTTGTACGATTCTTTCAGATACTTGCAGGCTGCACGGGTAGCCTTCTCCAGATTGTAACGTTCGTCGATATTGGCATTCACCTCCAATCCGTACTCGCGTCCTGTGGCTTGCATAAATTGCCACATGCCTGCCGCTCCGGCGGGTGACTTTGCTGTTGGGCTGAGGTTGCTTTCGATGACCATCAGGTACTTGAGGTCATCGGGCACACCGCATTCCTTAAGTATGGGCTCTACGATGGGGAAATATCTGTTTGCTCGCTTTATCATCAGCAGTGTCAACTGGTGCGAGTAGGTGAACGCGGTAATCTCGCGATCCATGCGTTCGCGTAGGTCGGCGCGGTCGAGTCGGATGACTTCGTCGGCGAACGTCACCTCGTTGGGGACCTCGGGCACCACGGCCAATGCCGCCACTTTGGATTGTGGTAACTCTTTGTCAGTAAGTTGCTGATGCCCCATGAACAGGGGTATCGATGCGCCTATGCTCATCAATATGGCAGCGGTCAATGTCTTGTGCAGTATCTTTTTACCATTCATGTTTACTATTTTGGGCAAAGGTACGAAATATGTTCAATACAACCAAGAGAAGGCATGCTTAGTAAGCACAAATGGCTGTGCATACCTTGTCTTGCCAGGCGCGGGCTTGTGAGAGCTTGAGCACGTGTTGGTTCATGATGACGAAGGCGAGGGTGTGCCCGTTGGTGGCACGGGCATAGCCGGCAAGAGTGCTCACTCCCGTCATGCTGCCCGTCTTGGCAATGATGCGCCCACGCATGGTCTTACTTCCCATGCGGCCTTTGAGTGTTCCGTCGGTGCCGCTGTGGGGTAGGGCATTGGTAAGTATTTCGTATAGCTCGGGTTGGCTATGGGCATAGCGCAATACGCTGAGCAACAGGTTGGCACTTATCATATTGTAGCTTGAGAGCCCGCTGCCGTCTACTATCTTGTGGGGCGGCACGCGGCCTCCCTTCTCTCCATATATATGGTTTATGGATGCGAGCATAGAGTCTATCCGTATCACACCGTCAGAAGCCGTGGCGTAGGGCTTCCCACTGGCAGCAGCGAGATGAAAGAGGAGAGCCTCGGCATTGAGGTTGTCGCTCTCCTTGAGAGCTTCGTACACGACTTCTCCAATGGAGCGTTCAACTGTGGCGATGGGGCGTGCGTCGGGTGGGCATATGCCGTAGCCGAAGTGGCTGGCTCCGATGCCGCAGCGTAGCATCCGTTCGGTGAAAAGGGCGAAAAAGTGTTGATCAGACGTCTGAACGCTTAGTTTGCGGGTACGCGGTTGCTCTACGTTGCCACTGATGATAATGCGGTTACTGCCATCTTGCCATTCACGGGTGATGCGTAGCGGTCCGACCGAGTCGTTGTAACAGCAGGTGCGGTTGTCTATCTCGTACCAGGAGGAGGTGGGTAGGCATACGATGGTGGCAGCGCTGTCTTTGATAGTGGGGGTGACGCACACCTCTACACAACCTTTTTCGAGCAGCAATGGCGAATAGTAGGGTTGGAAGGCTGCTGGGGCATCGTCCCAGCACCAACCGCTGCCCCAGTAGGTAGTGTCGGTCATACTGACATCGGCCAATACGGAACCGCTGATGCTACGTATGCCAGCATGGGGTATGGCAGCTATGAGGCTGTTGAGGTCGGTGGTGGTGAATTCGGGATCAAAACCACCCACTACGTAGAGGTCGCCGTGCAGGATACTGTCTGCGCCCAAGAAGCCCGTAGTACGCAGCTCGGTGCGCATTGTGTAGTCGGTACCCAGACGGTCGAGCGCAGCCACCGTAGTCACCACCTTCTCCACCGAGGCGGGGCGGCATAGTTTGTCGGCACGGTGTTCATAAATCATCTTGTCGGCTGTAAGGTCGTATACAACTACTGAAGCGTCGGCAGTGTGTAGTAGGGCATCCCCCAACAATACATCAAGGTGAGTAGTGAGGCTCTGTGCCATCATGAGTATAGAGCCGCACAGCATAGCAGGTAGGAGGGTATATCGTCGCATGGATTCTCAATTTTGCCGATAAAGTTACGACAATATATCCGATTTATAAAATTCTTTCTTTACCTTTGCGGTGTGAACCCTAATAAATTCGACAATGGTACACAAGTATGACTTCCTCGTTATCGGCTCAGGATTAGCCGGAATGAGTTTTGCGCTCAAGGTAGCGCACAAGGGCAAGGTAGCGCTCATTTGCAAGGCTGGACTTGAAGAGGCCAACACTTATTACGCACAGGGTGGTATCGCTGCGGTTACCGATCTCACGGTAGACAAATTTGACAAGCACATCGAAGACACGATGATTGCCGGCGATCACATCAGTGACCCTGCGGCTGTGGAGAAGGTGGTCAAGGGTGCTCCGGCACAGATAGAGGAACTCATCCGTTGGGGAGTTGATTTTGACAAGAAGGCGGACGGCGACTTTGATCTTCACAAGGAGGGAGGACACTCGGAGTTCCGTATCCTGCATCACAAGGATAATACGGGTGCCGAGATACAGACCTCGCTTATCGAAGCTGTGAAGGAGCATCCCAATATCACCGTCTTTACCAACCACTTTGCCGTGGAGATCATCACCCAGCACCACATGGGCATTATCATCACCCGCCACACTTCGGGCATCCGCTGCTATGGGGCCTACGTACTTAATGAGGACAACGGTGTGGTCGATACCTTCCTTTCCAAGGTCACCGTGATGGCTACCGGAGGATGCGAGGCAGTGTACCGGCAGACCACCAATCCGCTCGTTGCTACAGGCGACGGTATAGCTATGGTATACCGTGCCAAGGGCGTAGTGAAGGATATGGAATTCATACAATTTCATCCTACGGCTCTGTTCCACCCTGGCGACCGTCCCTCATACCTCATCACCGAGGCCATGCGTGGCTACGGTGGCGTGCTCCGTACCAAAGATGGCAAGGAGTTTATGCACAAGTACGACCCGCGCCTTTCGCTTGCTCCGCGCGACATCGTGGCCCGTGCCATTGACAATGAGATGAAGACCCGTGGTGACGAACACGTATACCTTGACGTCACCCATAAAGACCCCGAGGAGACTAAGGCACACTTTCCTAATATCTACAAAAAGTGCCTTTCCATCGGTATTGACATCACTAAAGACTATATCCCCGTGGCTCCAGCAGCACACTATCTGTGTGGTGGCATCAAGGTGGATCTCGACGGGCAGAGCAGTATACGTCGCCTCTATGCCATTGGCGAGTGTTCATGTACTGGTTTGCACGGTGGTAACCGCCTTGCCTCCAACTCGCTCATTGAGGCCATTGTCTATGCCGATGCAGCAGCCAAGCATGCTTTGAGTGTGCTCGAGCGTTACGACTACAATGAAGACATCCCCGAATGGGACGACGAGGGCACCATCAGCACCGAAGAACGCGTGCTCATCACCCAAAGTATGAAAGAGGTGAACCAGATTATGGAGGCTTACGTGGGTATTGTGCGTAGCAATACCCGCCTCACCCGTGCGTGGAACCGCCTAGATATCCTCTATGAAGAGACAGAAGCCCTCTTCAAGCGCAGCAAGGCCACACGCGAGCTATGCGAACTGCGCAATATGATCAATGTAGGCTATCTTATCACTCGTCAAGCTATGGAACGTAAGGAGAGTCGCGGATTGCACTATACTATAGACTATCCGAAGCGGTAAGCTAGGTAAGAAGAGCTATTGGTTTTGAGGCAAGCATGTGTATGAGGGGTAAGATTGAGGCCGAGGCGCTGCGCCTTGGGTTCACTGCCTGCGGTTTCGCTGCAGCTGAGCCTGTAAGCGGGGAGGTGGCTCACGAGGTCGACCATTGGGTGGAGCAGGGCTACCATGCTGGGATGGGCTATATGGAGCGCAACCGCGAGCTTCGCCTCGACCCTACGCTGTTGGTGCTCGGATGCCGTACGCTCATCGTCGTGGCTCTCAACTATTATCCTCAGCGGCTACTGCCTAAGGAGGGCTACCAGATAGCCTACTATGCCTATGGCAAGGACTATCACCGCGTGGTGAAGGATAAGCTGCACCAGTTGCTTGTCTACATCCGTACTCTCGCTCCTGACGTCAAGGGGCGTGCCTTCTGCGACACGGCTCCCCTGCTCGAACGCTATTGGGCCGTGAAGGCTGGGCTGGGCTTTATAGGACGAAACCGCACCCTCATCATCCCT
Organism: uncultured Bacteroidaceae bacterium; assembly: GCA_964570685.1. Taxonomy (GTDB): domain Bacteria; phylum Bacteroidota; class Bacteroidia; order Bacteroidales; family Bacteroidaceae; genus UBA1189. Next base: position 47,279 of record CAZMZC010000004.1, read on the forward strand.
GGGCAAGGAAGCTACTGCTTTTTGGGAGTGCTGGCAATTGATGCACGGGTAGATGTTCATACCATGCCATCGACCCATGCCGAGAGTACTTGTATGGGTTGCGACCGTTGCCTCAAGGCCTGCCCTACGGGTGCCTTGACTCGCGATGGCATCGACTGCCGCCGGTGCCTCTCGTACCTCACCATCGAGCATCGGGGGGCATTTCCCCGTGAGGTAGTCGGAAAACTAGATAAGCGTATCTATGGGTGTGACACCTGTCAGCAGGTGTGCCCACACAACAGCAAGGCTGCTCCCACTTCAGAGCCTCTCTTCACAATGTCACCGGATGTGGCTGCATTAACTCCCGTACAATGGCAGCAACTTACCCCTGAACAATATGCGGTTCTCTTTAAGGATAGTGCTATGGAGCGGGCTGGATATGAAGGTCTGTGCCGTAATATAGGGTTCGTAACGAAAAAGTGTTAAACATAGTTTTGCCATTTTAGGCACGGCAAAGGGTGGCAAGAATAAAAATCGAGGATGTATCAGCAATTGATACATCCTCGATTATAATCCTGGGGCATTGTTATTACTTACTCTTAGTGTCGAGTTCTTGTGTCAGAACCTTGGCACGCTCCAGAGCGATGGTAATGTGGCTACAGATGTTCTCTTTGCCTATGAGGTCATCGAAACCAGCTTTGGTGAGAACGCTGAGTACCTTGTCATTGACGCCTGAGAGGACGATGTGCACATCTTTCTTCAGGCACTTCTTACAGAGATTCGTAAGGTTGTGTACACCTGTAGAGTCGATAAACGGAACTTTTCGCATACGGATGATGCGTACAGCGGGATGTTTGCCTACGTCGTTCATCACCTCCTCAAAACGGTTGGCTATACCAAAGAAATAAGGACCGTTGATCTCATATACCTCCACGCGATCAGGAATGACGAGATGCTCATTATTGTAGGGTAGGTCGCTATCGGCATTGAGGTCAATTTCTTCCGTTTCCACCGATACTTTGGTCACTTCAGACATACGGCGCATGAAGAGCAAGCAAGCAATGAGGATGCCCACTTCGATAGCCACAGTGAGGTCGAAGATAACGGTAAGGAAGAAGGTGACGAGCAGTACGGTGATGTCGCTCTTGGGGTTCTTCAGAATGGCCTTGAAGCTGCGCCACTCGCTCATGTTGTACGAAACTACCACCAGGATGCCTGCCAGGCACGACATGGGGATGTACTTGGCCAACGGCATGAGGAAGAAGTAAATGAGCAATAGCACCAAAGCATGGATGATACCAGCAATGGGGGTGCGTCCGCCGTTGTTGATGTTGGTCATCGTGCGGGCAATGGCTCCGGTGGCAGGAATACCACCGAAGAGCGAGCAGGCCATATTGGCAATACCCTGTCCTACAAGTTCCTGGTTGCTATCGTGCTTGTCGCCTATCACACCATCGGCCACAGCAGCCGAAAGCAATGACTCTATAGCGCCCAGCATGGCAATAACAAGGGCGGGTGACATGAGTTTGGTAAACACTTCCCACGTAATCTTGGGTACTTCGGGAGTAGGCATGTCAGGATTGATGGTGAAGCGGTCGCCGATAGTCTCGATGGTTGTCACGCCGGCATAGTTCTTCAGGAGCAAAGCCACCACGGTCATCAGAATGATGGCAAGCAGTGAGCCGGGCAATTTCTTGCTTATCTTAGGGGTATATACGATAATCAGGATGCTTCCCAGTCCTATGAGCAGGGGCCATATGTTCATCGTATTGAAATGCTGGAAGTATACTATCCACTTACTTACGAAATCGGTAGGAACATCGGCAATCTGCATGCCAAAAAGGTCTTTGATCTGTGTAGTGAAGATGGTGAGTGCGATACCGCTCGTGAAGCCCACGATAATGGGGTAGGGGATGTACTTGATGATAGTACCCACACGCAGCACACCCATCAGAATGAGGAAGATACCTGCCATGAAGGTGGCGATGATGAGTCCGTTCATGCCATAATCGGCGATGATACCGAAGACAATGACGATGAAGGCTCCCGTAGGACCACCGATCTGCACCTTACTACCGCCAAACACGGAGATGAGCAGACCTGCTATAATGGCTGTGATGATACCCTTCTCGGGGGTAACTCCCGACGCGATGCCGAAAGCGATGGCAAGCGGCAGCGCTACGATACCGACAATGATACCGGCCATGAGATCCGACATGAACGTGGCTTTGTTGTAACCCTTCAAACAGGCGAACAACTTAGGTTGGAATTCAAACAATTTCATAGTGAAAAAATGTCTATATATGCTAATACCTTATATATATACTTTATACAGGACTCAGGTGAAAGTGATAATTGACGGTGCAAAATTACGACGTTTTCACGAATTATTCGGTACAATTCTTAAAAAATCTTTCATGGAATGCGTGGATGCGTTTTTTGACTCGCAGAGAAAAGTGCAAGTAGACTTGCCTTTTCGCCCGCTTATTTGTACCTTTAGGCCGCTTCGCAGACAGAAATTAGGCGGCGGCTCGGAAATGTTCAAATAAATTTGCGTTTTCTCTCGCCTTGCACTAATTTTGCCCACATGAATCGGAAAGACTTTGAAATAATGGCTCCCGTAGGCTCGCGCGAATCGCTGGCTGCTGCCATTCAGGCGGGTGCCGACAGTATATACTTCGGTATTGAGAATCTCAATATGCGTGCCCGCTCGGCCAGTACGTTCAGTATTGATGATCTGCGTGAGATAGCGGCTACGTGTGACGAACATGGCGTGAAGAGCTACCTTACGGTCAATACTATTATCTATGATGAGGACATCGCTCTGATGCGTACCATTATTGATGCCGCTCACGAGGCGGGCATATCGGCCGTCATCGCTGCCGACGTGGCGGTAATGGACTACTGTAACCGCATAGGGCAGGAGGTGCACCTGAGCACACAGCTCAACATCAGTAATGCTGAGGCACTCAAGTTCTACGCCCGCTTTGCCGACGTGGTGGTGCTGGCCCGCGAGCTCAACCTCAAGCAAGTGGCAGCTATCTATAAGACCATCCAGGACGAGCAGATACGCGGTCCGAAGGGTGAACTCATCCGTATTGAGATGTTCTGCCACGGGGCGCTCTGCATGGCTGTCTCGGGCAAGTGCTATCTGAGTCTGCACGAGCTGAACGCATCGGCCAATCGTGGTGCCTGCATGCAGGTGTGCCGCAGAGGCTACGGTGTGGCAAGAGAGGAACCTGCCTATCTCCTTAGCGAGGTGGATAGCCCCGCTGACCCCATTGAGTTGGAGGTTGACAACAAGTATGTCATGTCGCCCAAGGACCTCAAGACCATCCGCTTCATGGATGAGATGATGGATGCTGGCGTGCGTGTGTTCAAGATAGAGGGACGTGCCCGCGGTCCTGAATATGTGAAGACCGTGGTGGAGTGCTACAACGAGGCCATAAACAGCTACCTGGATAGTACGCTCACTGAAGAGAAAAAGGATGAGTGGGACCGCCGTCTGGCCACGGTATTCAATCGCGGTTTCTGGAATGGCTACTACTTGGGGCAGCGCCTGGGCGAGTGGACGCGCAACTACGGCTCGGCCGCTACAGAACGCAAGGTGTATGCTGGCAAGGGAATCCGCTACTTCTCAAACATCGGTGTGGCGGAGTTTCTTATCGAAGCTACCGAACTGCATGTGGGCGACAAACTGCTCATCACGGGACATACTACGGGTGCCATGTACCTCACGTTGGATGAGGCACGCGTAAACCTCAAACCTGTAGACACGGTAAAGAAGGGCGTACATGTGTCGTTCAAGGTACCCGACCGTATACGCCCGAACGATAAATTGTATCTCATACGCTCTACCGGGGTGAATGATAAGGCTAATTGATAGTTAAATATAGAAGTACCATGAAAAAGACACTACTGCTGGCTGCTCTTATTGGCACCGCATGCTTGGCTCATGCCCAAGATACTTTCACAGAAACCCCCGACCACAAGACACCTGTAGCAGAGGAATGGAAGGGCGTTAAGAACATCCGTGCCGCTTGGGGCACCAGCGATGTACGCTACGACTGGCACGCGATGCCCGACACCAAGGCGCTGAAATGCTCAGAGATACTCACTGCCTGGCGCGGCGAGCGTGTGAGCACGCAGGCCTTCATCTATAGCGGAGTAGCTACCGACAGTGTGGCTCCCGTGAGCTTCCAGCTTAGCACCTTCAAGAACGGACGTCATACCCTCCCTGCCGAAGCAGTGAAGGCTTCTTTCGTACGCTATGTGAAGACCGATGCATGGAGCACTCCTGACGGACGTGGCGCAGGCTGTGGTCATCGCCCCGACCATACCATTTACGACTCGGCCATGGTAGCCGATATGATTGACCCGCATATAGAGGCTATTGCTATGGATGCCATGAGCACCCGCTCGGTATGGGTAAGCTGCCAGATACCTGCTGATGCTGTACCCGGCATGTATAGCGGTACACTCACCATCAAGGCAGGTAAGCGCAATGTAGCCAAGCTGCCCTTGAGTATCAAGGTCATCGGCCGCACCTTGCCCGCACCTAAGGACTGGGCCTTCCACCTCGACCTGTGGCAGAATCCCTTTGCCGAAGCCCGCTACTACGGCACACCATTGTGGAGTGATGCTCACCTCGAGGCCATGCGCCCTTCGATGGAGATGTTGGCTGCTGCTGGACAGAAGGTCATTACCGCCAGTATCATGCACAAGCCGTGGAATGGTCAGACTGAAGACCACTTTGACTCTATGGTGACATGGACGAAGAATCTTGACGGCACGTGGGAGTTTGGCTTCGATGTGTTTGACCGCTGGATAGAGTTTATGATGAGTTGTGGCATCACGGAGCAGATCAACTGTTTTTCCATGATACCTTGGGCCCTCAGCTTCCCCTACTACGATGTAGCTACCAACCGCATGCAGGTGTTGCGTGCTGCTCCTGGCGATGCCGCCTATGAAGATATGTGGGTAGCCATGCTCAAGGCCTTCTCACAGCATCTGCGCGAGAAAGGCTGGTTCTCCATCACCACCATTGCTATGGACGAACGTCCTATGCAGGCTATGCAGCGTGCTATGGCTGTTATCCGTAAGGCCGACCCCGAGTTTAAAGTGTCATTGGCCGGTAACTACCACCCCGAGATAGAGGCGGGTCTCTACGACTACTGCATCGCCTTGGAACAGGGCGAACTGTTGCCCCGTGAGGTTCTCGATCGTCGTAAGGCCGAGGGTAAGAAGACCACTGTATATACCTGTTGCTCCACCCATCGCCCCAACACCTTCACCTTCTCCGTACCCGCTGAAGGCTCTTGGTATGGCTTCTATGCTGCCCATTCGGGCTACGATGGCTATCTGCGCTGGGCCTACAACAGTTGGACGAAATATCCTCTTCACGACACCCGCTTCCGATCATGGCCTGCAGGTGATACTTACATGGTATATCCCTATGGCCGTAGTTCGGTACGCTTCGAGAAACTCGTTGAGGGTGTGCAGGCTTGTGAGAAAGCGCGTATCCTGCGCGAGGAGTTCACCGCAGCCGGTAACACCGCGGCATTAGCTGAGCTGGATGCCTTGCTTAGCCGCTACAATCTCGATAGCCAGCACGCCGATGACTACCCCACATTCATTCGTGAGGGGCAGGAGGGATTGAATAAATGGTAAAATGAAGGTGTGCACGTTTTTTTTGAGAAAAACTGCTATTTGTGTGCATACTTCCCGTAGATTTTGTTAACTTTGCGATTGTTTTAATAAGAAAAAGATTCGGTATGAAAACCCTTGAAAAAATTTATGCAGAGAAACTGCTGAGAATCAAAGCCATTAAGTTGCAACCCTCAAACCCCTTCACTTGGGCATCGGGTTGGAAGTCGCCTTTTTATTGCGACAACAGAAAAACACTCTCTTATCCTGGATTGCGCGACTTTATCAAGATTGAGTTTGCACGTGTTATTCAAGAACGTTTCGGACAGGTAGATGCCATTGCCGGTGTAGCTACAGGTGCCATTGCTATGGGTGCTCTCGTAGCCGACCTGCTCAACCTCCCCTTTGTATATGTGCGTTCGGCTCCTAAAGACCATGGTTTGGAAAACCTTATCGAAGGTGACCTCCGTCCTGGTATGAAGGTGGTAGTCGTTGAGGACCTCATCTCTACGGGTGGAAGTAGCCTCAAGGCTGTGCAGGCAGTGCGCAACAACGGTTGCGACGTTATCGGTATGGTAGCATCATATACTTATGGCTTCGATGTGGCCAAGAAGGCTTTCGAGGAGGCTGATGTAGAGCTCATCACGCTGACCAACTATGAAGCAGTGCTTGAGGTTGCTCTGGAGACTGGCTATATTACTGAAGATGAACTTCCTATGCTTGAAGAATGGCGTAAGGATCCCGCTCATTGGAATGCATAAACGATAATTGCAGTCTGATGAATCAGTTTGAAAGCCAAGTGGTGGCTATCCCCTATAGCCAGCAGCGTGTGTATGATATGCTGTCAGACCTCTCGCATCTTGAGAGCGTAAAAGATCGTATACCGCAGGATAAGATAAAAGACCTGAAGTTCGATTGCGATACGGTGAGCATCAATGTAGCTCCTGTGGGTGACATAGCCTTCAGGGTGATAGAACGCGAGGAGCCCAAATGCGTGAAGTTGGAAGCTACCACATCGCCTATCCCGATTACCTTGTGGATACAGATGTTGCCCACTTCCGATGAAGCTAGCAAGATGAAGCTTACACTACGTACAGAGCTTAACCCCTTTATTAAAGGAATGGTGCAGAAACCACTCCAAGAGGGCATAGAGAAGATTGCTGATATGCTTGCTCGCATCAACTATTAATTAGTACATCCAAACTGTACCGAGTGGTATAGGTTTTTGAAAAACTCTTTTATTGTCCCCCCCCCCCCCCCTGCTCGCCGTGAGGCGGGCAGGGTTTTTATTCTTACAAAATGTAAGCATTTCGTTTAAAAGGCTTGACAAATGTAATTTCGCCTTTAGGACGCTTTTGGTGTCAATTATTGCTTTTTGTTGCTGTCCTCTCTTTTTCTGTATGTGTGAAAATATGTTTTACAACATAAAAGCGGCATTAGTCTTGCTTCTTTTATTCAAATAATTGTGTAAAAAGTTGCGATAATCCGCAAAAATATGTACATTCGCTCGTTAAAATGGAAATCACTAAATATCAAATTATCATTTTTATTAACCAAAATTACTACATTATGAAAAAGAAACTTAGTTTTCTGATGGCGCTTGTCGCTATGTTCCTATGTACTAATGGTGCATGGGCAGAGACTCTGTATTTTGCTTTTGGTGGTGGTACTGTGTCTGACGCCCTTGATGGTGGTGCCAATCAGACATGGACATCCAATGAGCATGCAGGGTATTCGTGGGCCATTACTGGTAACACTGCTAAGGGTATTAGTGGTGCCAACAAGGTAAATGCAGCTCCTTATTATGATGGCAGCCTTACTACGTTCAAGAACAGTAATGGTGCACAAAACACATTCTACATGCCTGAGGGCGTGAAGATTTCTAACATTAAGTTTATAGGTTATACCAATGCTTTGGAGAGCGAAGGTACCTGTACCTTGAAAGAAATCAACGGTGTAGATGTAACAGAAAACAACACTATTGCAGTGTACAAGGATGATGCTACAATGGTTGACAAGGTGTTGGGTACACCTGGCGTTATTGATTATACCTTCCCTGAGCCAGTATCGGGCTCATTCACCTTTACGATGGGTGGTAAGCAAGGTTGCTTTATCATTGTTATCGAGACTGTAGAGCAGGAAGCAGAAGATGACAATTATACCGATGCTATCGTGAATGCCGACCTCTCTACCACAGATGCTTGGAATACTGAGGGTACCAAGGGTATCTCTGGTGGCGTGGTGAAGGTTGGCTCAGGTTCTACTTTTGATTTCAGCCAAACCATTACACTTCCTGCTGGTCAGTATAAGATGACCGCACAGGCTGCTTACCGCTATAGCGGTGCCGAGCAGTCTGAGTACGAGGCTATCGTAGCTGGTGGTACCGAGACTCGCTTGGCTAAGCTCTATGCCGAGACTTCTTCATACAAGTACGAGGTTGCCGTTCAGAACCGCTATGATGGTGCTTCAGATACCGACTATGCAGCTGGCGATGGCTCTGTAACCGTAAATGGAAAGTATGTTCCCAATTCTTCAGCAGCTGTTCAGGCTTGGTTCAACAACGGACAGTATGTCAACGAACTTGTCTTCAACGTACAGGAAGAAGGCCTGGTTAAGATTGGTATTGCAAAGACCGAATCTCCTGAAGCTGGTGACTATGCCAACATCGGTGCATGGACATTGACTCGCCTGGGCGACGCTGAGGCTGATCCCGAGAAAGAGGAGCCTACTCCCGAGACTTCTATTTATACTATGGTACAGAACGAGGCAGACCTCGTAGCAGGTGGCAAGTACCTCATCATGGCTGAAGTGAATGGCGGTTGGGTAGCTTTGTCTGACCTGAGCGGTACTATCCGTGTTCCTTCTGACACTTTGGCTATCAGCGAGAACTTCACTGTAGAAACTGTTGTTGCAAGTGCTGTGTCTGAGTCACCTGCAATCTTCGCTGGTGCTGCTTATGCACTTACCCTGGAAGGCGAGGCAGGTGCTTGGAAGTTTAAGGATGAACTTAATGGTACTTATCTGCATTGGACTGGAAGCAAGAACACTTTGACCAGCGATGCTACAGGTTCTACTTGGACTATCACGTTTAACCAGTATGCTCACAATGCAGTGATTACACACGCTGTAACTACTGAGCGCGTACTCCAGTACAATGCTTCAAGCCCCCGTTTCTGCGCTTACACAAGCGTACAGGCTCCCGTTTACCTCTTCAAGGAGGGCGAGGTTACCGTAGCTCCCGTAGCTCCGTCTAATCCTTCGTTCAACACTATCGCTGAGTTGTTGGCCTTTGAGACAGGCAATGTAGTAGAACTGAATGTAAATAATGCTAAGATTACCTATCTGAGTGGCAGCAATATGTCTATCACCGATGGTACCGATACTTTGGCTATCTATGACTACAACATTCCTGCTGAATATGTGGTTGAGGGCTTCTTGAGCGGTACGATTACTGCTACACTCGGTGAATATAAGGGCAACAAGCAACTGACAGTTGTTGATTGGAGTGAGGTAACATTTGTTGAGCCTCCTTACTTTGCCGATGGCGATTATCTGATTGTTAACACTGAGACAGGCTGCTATTTGGGTGGTGGTAACGATTGGGGCACACATGCTTCTTTGCTTGGTAAGCCCCAGTTCTTCACCTTCGCACACCAAGGCAACAATGCCTATACACTGGATTCTCACCAAAGCAATGGTGGCGACAGCCACTTCCTTGGTACAGGTCTCTATTGCGACGCTGGCGCTGCAAACTGGACATTTGCCAAGAATGAGAATGGCAACTACACTATTAACAATGCTGGCAACTACTTGGCTGGCAATGGCGCAGGCAAGGTGATTGTTACTGTTACCGAGGTTACAGCTGCTGCTGAGTGGACTATCATCAGCAAAGCTGAAGCATTTGCTGCACTGGATGCTGCTACCGTAGAGGCTCCTGTAGATGCTACTATCTATATTAATAACCCCGAGTGCAAGCGTAATGCAGGTGGTTGGACTGTAACATCGGCCGATGGTACTGGTACTCCTTCAAATTATGCTTTGGGTGGCGGTGGCGCAACTGCCAACTGCGCCGAGTCTTACCATTCAACCAATGGCTTTGATTTCTCACAGGTGCTTGCAGGTATGAAGCCTGGTGTATATCGTTTGGATGGACATGCGTTCTATCGTAACGATGGCGATAATACTGGTGCTTTCCCCTATTTCTATGTGAATGACCAGCAGTCTCTCTTCCCCGAGCTTACAGGTTCTGAAAATAGTATGGCTGCGGCATACGCTTCGTTCCTGAATGGTAGCTATGCCATTGTTCCTATCTATTTCACTGTTGCTGAAGGTGACAGCATTACGGTTGGTGTTCATGGTGAGAATACCGCATTCTGGAATATCTGGGGTGAACTTGGCTTGACATACTATGGCGCTGATGCTTCTATCGCCGAGGCCAAGGCTTCTTCAGTTTATGCCGACTACAATGCTGCTATTGGTAAGCCCATGAATGTCGAGGTTTTGGCTACAATGGAAGCTGCAAAGGCTGCTTATGAGGCAGACTCTTCAGAAGATAACTTGGCTGCATTCACAGCCGCTGTTTCTGCTGCTACTGCTTCTGTTAATGCTTATGCAAATAGCAAGGTGGCTATCGATGCTATGTTCGCTTTGATGGAGAGCACCAATGTATACACTGCTGAAGCATATGCTACATACAAGGCTAAGGCTGAGGATTTCCTCGCACAGTACGAGGCTGGTACATTGACCGCTACTGTTGATAATCCTGCTGCAATCCACGGCTGGCACGCAAGTGTAGACTACGACGACCTGTTGCTCTCTGCATTCGGCGTGAAGGACTTCGATACTAATCTTTATATTAATACATGGTCTGGCGAGGGTGAAACCGACGGCACTGAGTTCAAGGTTCCCTTCTTCGAGTATTGGACTGGTGATGGAGAGTCACTTGGTGCTACCACCAAGACCGCTACTGTAACAGGTCTCACACCTGGTCAGTATTATAGCGTGGAGGCTTGGGTACGTGTACGTGCTAAGAATGGTGTTTTGGCTGCTAACGCAACCGGTATCACCCTGTCCGCAGGTGACGGTGAAGCTGTTGATGTAACTGAGGGTGAAATCGTTGGTGATTCGCAGTTCTCACATGCTGTATACACTGCTTATGGCTATGCTGATGCTGAGGGTAATTTGACCATCAACTTCAACGTTCTCGAGGACAATAACATAAGCTGGCTCTCATTCAAGAATCTGAAGTATGCGGAAGCTGTAGAGCCGTTCACCGACTTCTATACCAATCCTTCAGGCGAGGAGGCACTTGAGTCACTCGGTAACATCGAACTCTTCTTCTTTGACCTTGTAGAGAATGTTGTGGTTAGCGAGGAAGTACAGGCTACACTCACCACCCCGACTTATGAGGCTTCTGTTTGGACAAGTCTCTATGTAAATGATGCAGATCCCAATAATACATTCAACTACATCTGCTTCGAACTTGAAGAGACATACACCGAGCCTGGTGAATATGTATTGAACATTCCTGCTGGCCTCTTCACCGTTGAAGGTGCCCCCAATGCCGAGACACAGGTTTACTTTACTGTAAAGGCCGCTGCTGCTGGATTTGAGGCAGAGATCTTAGGCGTTACCCCTGCTGCCGGTGAGGTGACAGAACTGAGTGAGATTATTGTTCAGTTCAGCAATGATCAGGTAATGCCTTACAGCAATATCTTCCTGGCCGATGAGGCTGGTACTCAGTATGAGTTCGAGTTGGACATCAACCATCCTGACTATACTCAGGCGAAGTTTGTCGCTAAGAACGGTGCTATTACTGCTGCCGGTACTTATACCCTTGATTGCAGCCAGATTGACCACATGAACATGATGACAGGTGCATTGAGTCATCCTTTCACAGGTACATATTCATGGACCATTGTTGCATCTGCTGGCAAGAAGGTTGTTTACGACCTCAATGTAGAGCGTGAAGCTGGTCTTGGCTATGCTGCTGAAGACTACACCATCGCTACCAGCGAGCTCGCTGCACTTCTTGGTGTAGAGTCTCTTGGCGAGGCTACTATCTGGGGTGTTAATCCTGACGGTTCATACGTGGCCGATGCTATGGCTGCATACGATGGCTGGCGTGCTGTAGACGGCACATTCGCAGGCTGGAGCTCTGAGACTGCTGCTGTTTGTGTTAAGTTGTTTGCCGAGGAGGCCGCTTATCTGATTTCTATTTGCACACATGCTGACAATGGTAATGACCCCGTTGCCGGTACTCAGAGCACTGCCATATGGGCACTTGTTGCTGGCGTTGACACTGTAGTGATCAATACCAACATCACCTTCGTTGAGCCTACTATCATCAATATCGCTGACTACGAGGTGGTATCTACCATCAAGGTAGAGCACAACGAGACTGTAGGTGTTACTTATAGTGGCAATACCGCATCGTTTGATGCTGCTGCCGTAGCAGCTGCTCTTGGCGTAAGCTCGATAGCTGATGCTGAGCAGTATATCCTCAACGTTACTACTGGTAACCTTGTTGCCAACACTACCGACGGCTGGCGTGATGCCAATGGCGATGCTACTCCTTGGGGCGCTGAAGGCGGTGTATGTGTGAAGATTAACGATCCCGCTTCTGGCACTATCGACTATATTGGTTGTATCGATACCAAGTACGTGGTTGGTGATGTTTACACCGCTAAGTGGGCGTTCGTTCACGAGGGTAAGGCTGTGATTATCGAGGTGGTTATCACCTTCATCCCTGCAGATGGAATTGACAACTTGCTCAATCCTGATGCTCCTATCACTGTTTACACTATAAATGGTAAGGCTATCCAGACTACCGTAGGTGGTGTGAAGAGCCTCGAGAAGGGCATCTACATTATTAACGGAGTTAAGACTCTCGTTAAGTAAAATATCCCCTCCCCGACTGTAGTCTACTTAGACTATAGTCATCCCCGGGCGGGACGCGCTGTGAAGTGCGTCCCGCTTTTGTTTTTTTGAACTACGACTATAGACTTCCACTAAGGAATCTCGATGAAAACGGCAATTTTTAGTTGCTATCAGGTGAAAAAAGTTTATTTTTGGGGTGGCAATGGCGCAGCGTAGCGAGAGCAGAGATAAGCTCGCTTAATCTATGCCGAGCAAGCAAGCCATCTTAAAGCGAAGCTTTATATGGCAGCGGTGAGTGGTGAGCGGTGAGCGGTGAGTGGGGTAACGATTAATGAAAAAAGGTTACGGGTTAGGGGAAAATAGGGATTGGACAAGGATGTGTGCTCACGTCACCGCGGTGACGTCAATCTTTCACCGCGGTGGCGTTTTGGTGTCACCGCGGTGGAGCGCTCACGCCACCGCGGTGGCGTGAACTTTTTTCTATTCCCAAAGGGGGAAAGCGCATTATAAAAAAGTATTAGATGAGCCTTGATAATTTACACATAGACAGTTCTTTTTTTACGATAAAAATTGAGTTTCATACAGAATATGAATATGAATTTCACACGGAAATCACAGAAATCACAGAAATTTCATGCTCGCTATCGCTTGCATGTGCCATCCGGATGGAAGCACTCCCCGCTCACCACTCCCCGCTAACCGCTCCCCACTCACCGCTCCCCACTCACCGCTGCCATATAAAGCTTCGCTTTAAGATGGCTTGCTTGCTCGGCATAGATTAAGCGAGCTTATCTCTGCTCTCGCTACGCTGCGCCATTGCCACCCCAAAAATAAACTTTTTTCACCTGAAATGGCATTAAGAATATGTTTAAAAACATGAATTTGGACTTGCTGGTGGCGTTTCGTGAAATAATCGCCTGAAAAAGTTGGATATAAGGAATAAAAGTTTTACTTTCGCCCGTTAAATGTTTAAAAACGTAAAAACTTAATTAACCAATTTTATTAACTAAATCTATTACTTTATGAAGAAGAGATTTACTTCTCTGATGACGTTAGTCGTCATGCTTCTGTGCACAAGTAGTGCATGGGCGCAGTCTGTCGTTAGTGTAGGTACAAACCTTGACTTCGCCGAAGGTACTCCGGTGGACAATGGTATCTGTACTTATGCAAAGGACATGGAAACCAACGCTACAACCTACAGCCAGATGTTAGAAGTGGCAGGTTGGACCATCGAAGGTGAGAATGGCGACGCTCGCGCCGCTGGTTTGTTTGCCTATGGCTCAGGTCACTGGCTCGGTGGCACAGGTTACAATGTGCCTGCCACCAATTCTGCCGGCGCAGCCGAAGGTAATGCACTTGGCATTGTGGCTGTGTGGGGTGCTACTGCACAGTATACACAGGCTGTGACCCTTGAGGCCGGTAGCTATGAACTCCATGTTGCTGTGTACAACGCTGTGGGCGGTACTACAGCTCCTGCCAAGAGCCTTATCGGCTTCATCGCTGACAATGGTACCGAGTATCTGGCTCCTGCCAAGGCTTATGCCGTAGATGCTTGGACGGAAGAGGTAGTTGCCTTTACCCTTACTGAGGCTACCGCTGGTAAGCTCTCATTGGGTTATGTGGCTCCTAACTCGGGTTCTGGTGCCAACCAGCACTTGTTCGTCGACAAGGTGGAAATCCTTTCTGTAGAGACTCCTATCACTGTTGAGTCTCCTTGGGTAGGTGCTGCTGTGGAGAATGGCAAGACCTATTACCTCTACAACACGAAGGCTAAGGCATTCTTGAACGGTGCCAACAGCTGGGGTACTCAGGCTTCATTGGGTCAGGACGGTCTGCCCTTCATCGCTGAGGGTGCCGACGGCGTGTTTGCTTTCAATGGTGTTGTTGCTAATAGTGAAACTCAGCACTATCTGGGCAACGGCGGTTTTATTGATTCAGGCTCTGCTCAGTTTACCTTGACAGAGGTGATTGATGGTGTTTACACTATCGGTTGGGGCACAAACTACTATGCTTCTGCAGAGGGTTCTACCATCTTGGCGACAGTGACTGAACTGAGCGATGCTTGCTATTGGCAGTTCCTCACCGCTGAGGATATCCACGCAGCTATGGCTAACGCTACTGCCGAGAATCCCTTGAATGTGACTTCGTTGCTTCCTTGCTCTAACTTCGGCCGTAACAACACGGACATCTCCAAGTGGCAGGGTAGTCCCGCTCGTGGCGGTGCCAATGAGAACATGTGTGCTGAGAAGTTTAATATGAACTTCGACGTATACCAGACCATCAGCGTACCTAATGGTTTGTATAAGGTGACTGCTCAGGGCTTCTACCGTATGGGTGGCTGGCAGGCTGCTGCCGACACTATCGAGGCAGGCTGCACCTCTACCAATGCTGTGCTCTATGCGAACGAAAAGTCTGTAGCATTCCCCAACATCTATGTTGACTCGGCTTCTGTAACAGCAGGCGTTGCTGTTCCTGGCCATGGCATGGTGCCTAACTCAATGGGTGATGCATCTGCTGCTTTCACAGCCGGTCTGTATCAGATGGAAACTATCGAGGTAGCTGTTCTTAACGGTCAGCTCACCATCGGTTTCAAGAAGGACGTTACAGTAGCTGACGACTGGTCAATCTTCGACAACGTACAGATTATCTACTGCGGCTCTGACTTCACGGCTGAGGCTGTAGGTTCTGTAAATCCTGCCGACTATCCTGCTAATCAGCTGTTCGCTATCATGAACGTGGCTGGTAAGAACTTCTTGACCGCTAACTCTGGTATCACTATCGACGCTCGTGATGAGGAGAACGCTAACCAATGCTTCTACTTCGTAGCTACTGAGACTGCTAACCAGTATCACCTCAAGACCTATGGTGGCAAGTATGTGAAGAGTGCTCATGGCAACAACTGGACTATGACTGCCGTAACTGAGACCTCTGCCAATACCCTGCACGAGATTGTTGCTGTAGAGACAGGTGTTTATACTATCGGTATGGTAGATGCTCCCAAGGAAGGTACTATTATCGGTACTGACAACTTGACCAACGGTTCTGCTACTTACTCAGACAAGGCTATTGCCAACAACGGTAAGTGGTATATCATCCCCGTATCTTATGATATCACTTCGGCTCTCCAGGCTATCATTGACGATGCCAAGACCATCACAGGTGATATGAGCAAGGCTGCTTCTGAAGAACTCGCTGCTGCCATCGCTGCTGCTGAGGCTGCTATCGCAATCGAGCTTCCCGATACTGTAACTGGTGCTACTACCCGCTTGAACGCTGCTGTGGCTGTTGCTACTGCTTCTGTAGCTGACTATGCTGCGCTGAGTGCCAATATCGCTGTCTATGATGCTATGTATGTAGAGGGTGCTGGCGGTGCTGTTGAGTTTGGTGCCGCTGTTGCTGCTGCCAAGGCTGCTTTGGCCGAGGGTACTGCTGGTGCAGAGACGCTGACCACATTGGCTGCTGCTTACTCTGTATATCTGTCAACCAATGAAATCTCTGGTATCGTTAACGGTACATTCGACGCTCCTAACCAGAAGAATGGCTGGGTAGATGGCGTAGGCTCAATGACCACTGGTAACCACAACAAGTGGACCAACGTAAACGATGGCTTCGTAGAGAAGTGGAATGCTGCTCCTACAGCATTGGCCGACCTTGATTTCTATCAGATTGTTGAGGGTCTTCCCGCAGGTACTTATACATTTGCTGCATACGTGAGCGCATGCTTGCAGAGCCAGCCTGATACCTATGAGGTGAAGGGTGTGAAGCTCTATGCCAATGGCGACTCTGTAGAGGTACACACAATCAATATTGACCGCGATGATGCTAACCGTGCTGCTGGTCCTGAGCTGATTATGGTGAAGACTACCATCGCTGAGGGCGACTCACTGAAGATTGGTATCTCTGTGAAGAGCACTGACGCTAACTGGATCGTAATGGACAACGCTAAGTTGTATACCTTCGACCCCGCCGTTGTAATGTCCTTCAAGCTTGATGAGGCCAAGGCTCTTCTTGAGCAGAATCCTCACGTTTCTGGTGTATTCGGTGAAGAACTGAAGGCTCAGGTAGCTGCTGCCAATGACTTGGTAGCCCTCAACGCTGCTATGGACTCATTCGTAGTGGCTATCCCTGCATACTCTACATTGAACGCTATCGTTACAGAGTATGAGAATGCTGAACTGCTTGCTGAGGCTGTGGCTACAGCTAAGGGCGTGCTCACCAGCACTACTGCTACTGTAGCTGAGGTTGAGGCTGCTTACGTAGTATTCGAGCAGGCTGTTTATGAGTATCGTTTCGCTGTGGCTACTGTAGACTACGCTTGCGATATGACAAGCCGCTACATCGTTAATCCTCAGATGGTAGATGGTCTCACTGGTTGGACTTCTGATATGCAGACACAGGGCGCTACCTATACTAATGGTGATGTGACTATTGTTCAGTTCATCGAGAAGTGGACAGGTAGTGGTGCTCTTGGTACAGCTTATGCTACACAGGTGGTAAGAGAGTTGCCGAAGGGGCTCTATCGCATGACTGCCGATGTTATCGCTTGTCGTCAGGATGGTTCTGTAGAAGTGACAGGTGCTTATCTGTTCATGAACAGTGACTCTGTGTCTGTTGCTACAGGCAATGGTGCTCCCGAGCGTGTAGAGGTTTACTGCAACCTGACTTCTGCTGATACCATTATCCTCGGTTTCACTGCTGTTAACACAACTGCCAACTGGGTATGCTTCGACAACGTGAAGTTGGAGTACTGCGGCAAGCAGTCTAACATCGGTTACTTCACCTTGGATAAGGCTCTGGCCGAGGGCGCAAGCGATCCTATCTATGCTATGTTGGCTGCCGATCCTAAGTTGAACGTGACACTCAACGTGATTACTGATAAGTCTGAAACAGCTGTTGTTGACCTCAGCGGTTACGATGCAATCATCGTTCAGGAATCGTTCGGTAGCTCAGATGGTATCTTGACTAAGGGTGCTCTCTCACCCAGCAACGTAAAGGTTCCTTACCTCATCAATAAGATCTTCGGTTTCCAGAAGAACCGTATCACTGATGGTACTACAACCGAGACTGAGGGTACACTCAACCTTACTGTTGTGAACGCCGAGAGTCCGCTCTTCAACGGTATCGAGGGTACAGACGTGAAGATGTTCCATGCTGGTGCTGATGATAGCGCAGGCAACACCCGTAACAAGACATTCGGTTACTCTACTGGCGTAACTCTCTCTGCTGAGGGTACCCTCGTAGCTGCTCCTACCGGTGCTGCCGATGCTGCTCAGGTAGCTATCAACGTAATTCCCGCTGGTGCTACTGTAGGTACACACACGCTTGAGGCTCAGATGATCACCATGAACATGAACTATGGTGCTATCACTCGTGAGGCAGGTCGCTACCTGACCGACGCCAACTATACATTGTGGCGTAACGCTGTTTACACATTGGTAGGCCTTGAAGTTCCTGCTGAGGGTGTTGACATGGCTGTTAACGATGACTGCGATGTTACTGGTGTAGTTCTCGATACTGCTGCCGTTACTATCAAGGAGGGTGAGACCTATACATTCACTGCTACTGTAGCTCCTGCAACTTCTGTAGACCAGTCCGTAGTTTGGTCATCAAGCGATGAGGCTATTGCTACTGTTGCTAATGGTGTTGTAACAGCCGTTTCATTCGGTCGCGCTACAATCACAGTTACTACTGTTGACGGTGGCTTCAAGGCTACTGCTACTGTAACCGTGGCTCCTGCCAAGGCTGCTAAGTGGGACTTCCGTGCTTGGGATACAGCTGTATTGGAAGCTATGAAGGCCGACAATGACAATTGGGGCGGTACTTCTTATCTCCAATATAAGAATGCCGTAGAGGGCGCTTTGATGGTTGGTGAGAACGAACTCGAAGTTACTAAGGGCTTGCTCTTCACAGCTAAGGCTCGTCAGATTCGTATCTTCTCTTCTGAGGAAGACCTCATGGCTAACTACATCTATCCTGCAGCTGACATTACTATCGTAATTCCGGCTCTGGCTACTGATACTATCACTGTTGGCGCTGCTGCTGATGATTACACGCTTAAAGGTGCTACTTTGGTTGACGGCGTTTACGTAGCTGATCAGGATAATGTAACCTTGAACTTGGATAAAGGTGCAAATCTCTACTACATTGACCTCGTTGCTGGTCCTGGTGCTGGTATCGCTAACGTGGAGGGTGAAGTTGCTAACCGTGCATACTACAACCTCAACGGTGTTGTTGTTGACGCTCCCACACAGGGTATCAACATTGTGAAGACCACCTATAAGGATGGTACTGTAAAGGTTCAGAAGGTTTACGTTAAGTAACTCCCTACTGAATAACTTCTGAGAAGCAGGCTTGCCATACGGCAGGCCTGCTTTGCTTTTGTCTTTTTTGCATTGTAATGTTGATATGGCAGAAAATAGGATAAAAAATGCGAAAAATGAAAAATAAGTGTTACATTTGTAGCCTAATGTATATTGGCATGAAGTATACTATGAGGTTTCGTATGTTTGTAACGACGTTGCTCACCGTGCTGTGTGTTAGCAATCTGCCGGCACAGATAGCTACAGGCTCGTATGCCCAACGTTTTGCCGACTCGGAGATGCAGCGTTTCCCCGAAGCTTGGCAGCTCGACCACGGCAAGCGTCTCTTCTTCGGATATGCCCAAGGCGTAGGATGTTGTGCCATGCTACGTATGTGGAAAGCCACGGGTGATGACACCTATTATAATTATGTATACCAATGGGCCGACTCTATCATCAATGATAAGGGCGAGATTCATCTCTATACTCCCGAAACCTACAACATCGACTTCATCAACTCAGGCAAGGTGCTGTTTGATATCTACCGCACTACGGGCGATGCGAAGTACAAGAAGGCGATGGATGTACTCATCAAGCAACTGCGCAATCACCCACGCACTCATGTGGGCGGTTACTGGCATAAACTCTGCTATCCGCATCAGATGTGGCTCGATGGCATCTATATGGGTTCGCCCTTTATGGCACAATATGGCCATGAGTTTGGCAGGCCGGAATGGATTGACGAGGCGGTGAAGCAGATTACACTCTGCCACACCTATACATACGATAAAGCCACTGGTCTCTATCACCATGCTTGGGATGAGAGCAAGAACCAACGCTGGGCCAATAAGGAGACAGGTACCTCGCCCAACTTCTGGGGCCGCAGTATCGGTTGGTGGTTTATGGCATTAGTAGATGTGCTTGACTTTGTGCCCGAGAATCATGAAGGGCGTGAGCGTATCATTGGCTATATCCAAGGGTTGGCTGATGCGCTGCCCAAATATCAGCGCGATGGCTTGTGGTATCAGGTGATTGATTGCCCTGAGCGTGAAGGAAATTTCCCCGAGGCATCGGTGACTTCGCAATGTATGTATGCCTATGCCAAGGCTGTCAACAAAGGCTATCTTGACAAGAAATACCGCAAGGTGGCCATGAAAGCTTTCAAGGGACTGAAGAAGCAATTGCTCGTAGAGAACGAAGATGGCACGCTGACGCTAACACGCTGTTGCCAAGTGGGCGGATTGGGCGGTAACCCCTATCGTGACGGAAGTTTTGAATATTATATAGGAGAGAAAATGCGCGACAATGATGCCAAGGCTACAGGGCCTTTCATCATGGGGTGCTTGGAGTTAGGATTATAGAGAAGTAATAACATTATTAATAAATAGGTATGAAGAAGTTTACATTATTTTTGTCTATGATTTGCCTGCTTTCTCTCTCTCTGGAAGCTCGCAAGACATGGGATTTCGCAGGTAAAGGATTTAGTGCGGCTACATTGGAACTGTTGGCGGCTGATACAGAGAACTGGACTCCTAACCTGGAAGAAAACAACAATCGTTTCAAGAATGCCGTGCAGATGTCTGGTGAGCTGCAGGTTGCTGGGCAAGTTATCCCTGAAACCGCAGAACTCTATTTCGGCAAGTTAGGTGCTGGAAAGCTGAATATTGACTTTGGCTATACTCCGGCTCGTGTCATGCTCAATGGTAAAGACCTGACCTTTACAATCAAGGGACTTGTTGCTGGCCAGCAGATTGCCATAGAGACGATGACTGCCAATACAAGCAGTGAGCGTGGTATCGTATGTTCGACAAACAATGCAACGCGTATCGGAGGTGAAGAGATTTCTTTGGAACCTCAAATCAATATCTTTGTAGTGAATGAAGATGTCACAGACTCTGTGGATGTTACTTTCAAAACAGTTAATGGAGGTATTCACATTCGCTCAATTATTGTAGATAATGGTGATGAAGAGGGTGGCAATATGGAATCGCTCAAGATAGCTTACTTGTATCAATCAACCTATTCATCTTACGCAAGCCTTGAGGATGATGTGCTGTACCAGTGCACCAAGTTGGCCGAGGATAATGCTTTGGCAGTAGACGTAGCTAACTTCACCGCCGAGGATACCGATACTTTGGATGCTTTGGCAGCCAACTATGACCTTGTTGTCATCTCTGAGGCTATTGACGGTAAGAGTGCTTTCGGTGCCAAGATTGCCGAATATGTCAATCGTGTTCCTATGCTTAGCTTCAAGTCGTTCTTCTACAACTCTGGCCGCTGGAACTGGGGTACCGGTAAGAACCCTTCAACAGCCAAGACCGAGGGTGGTGTTCCCTTCCTGACTATCGTGGAAGGTGCTGAGGAACATCCTATCTTTGCAGATGTAGAGATTGGTGATGACAATACAATTCAGATGTTTGAGGAATATGAAGGTTTGTTGAGCAACATGGTACAGGGCTATGAGGCCAGTGCCGGTAGCCTTATCGAGAACGACAATGTATTGGCTACCGTAACAGGCTCTGCCGGAACCTTCAATGCTATCCACGAGCATGGCACGAAGAATACCTATATGCTGATACCTTTGTCATCGGATGCCATCTTGGTAGAGGGTACCGAGAACTTGGGTTGGGAAACTGCTATCCCGATGATCAACAATGCCATCAATTACCTTGCTGCTACTAAGTCAAAGGTTACACCTTGCGTGAAGCCTTCGGCATCATATGATTATGATGATATGGTGACAACTGTAACTCTCTCATCGGTTACTCCCGAAGCTAATATCTATTATACATTGGATGGTTCTGTTCCTACCGAGGCATCTACACTCTATACAGCACCGTTCCAAGTTAGCGAGGTGTGCAAGCTTTCGGCCATTGCCATGCGCCAAGGTTATGACCCCAGTGGCGTGTTTGAAGACAGCATAGCTGTAATGCCTAAGTCTGCCGCTCCTGTGATTAGCGTTACTGATGCTGAGGGTGGCAAGTTGGTGACTATCACTGCCGCTGAGGGTGCTGCTATCTATTACAACCTGATTAGCGCTACTCCTACTACCGCTTCTAAGGTTTACACCGAGCCGTTTGTAGTATCACGCTCTTGTACTGTATCGGCCATTGCTGCTGCTGAGGGCAAGCTTGAGTCAAGCGTTGTAGCCGAGTACATTGAAATTGCAGCCTATCCTCTTCGTCAGAAGGAGATTGAATGGGCAAACTTCCAGGATGCTCCCGATGTATGGGTATGGGCAAACACCGACTCCACCACGACAAACAATGGTGACATCTTCGCTGCATACGATTATGTAGCCGTTACTGACACCACACCTGAAGGACCTACTTATAAGGAGGTTGACTTCAACAATGGTTGGAAGGTTGGTACTTATGGTCAGCGCATCAACTTGCAGAAGACGGGTACTTCTGTGGAAGTAGGTGCCGACTACGGTCCTCTGTCTCCGGACGATGCCGGTGCTTCAAGCTATGCCATGTCGTTCTTGGTAACCAAGAAGGCCGATGACCCCTGTACTGCATTCTTGCAGACTACCAAGACCTACGAAGGTCCGTTTGATATCAATCTTTGGGCTTGCGGTCAGACAGGCAACACCTCGCTCATCGAGGCTCTTGAGGTTTCTGTATCTGCCGATGGAATGGAGTGGGCAGTAATTGACACCTTCAAATTTGAGAGTACGAAGAAGATGCGCCGCTTCATCGCTCACTACGACAACAAGGAGGCTGTTTACCTGAAGATAGCTCACGTAGGTGCTCCTGCTACCAGCAACAAGTACAAGGCAATGATCTTCGACGTGAAGCTGATGGCCGAGGGCGTAGCTGAGGGCATCGAAAACGTTGCTACCACATCGGGCGGGCTCGTATCGGAGAGCTACTACAATCTCTCAGGTATGATGACTAAGGAGCCTGCTAAGGGTGTTGTTATCGTTAAGAAAGTATATGCCAACGGTACAATGAAGATTGAGAAACGATTGATGAAGTAAACATATATAAGAACTTAAATTTTTCAACGTATGAAAAAACTTTTACTTTCTGCTCTGCTTGTGGCAAGTGCTATGGGCGTGAGCGCACAGCGTTGGGATTTTACAAACTGGAGTGCTGCTACAGTGGCTAACTTGAAGGCTGTGAATCCCTCGAACACAGAGTGGTCGGACATTGAGAAGGCGGCAGACTCTGCTCCTACCGACATTTCTAAGGAGAACTGCTTCTGGGAAGTTAAGGCTCAGGGTAATGCTGATGGCGGCACCTTGATGGCAAATGGTGAGGTAATCAAAGAGACAGAAGGGTTATTGTTCATTCATACCCATGACCGCTCTCTGGCTATTGCAGTAAACTATCCTGAGACTACTTTAGGAACATATCATGGACCTTCTTACCTTTGGTTAGGTAGTAAGGAGAAGAATTATATCGTAATCCCTAACGTTGCTCCTGGCACTGAGATTACTATCGGTCTGGAATCGCACAAGCCCGCAGAGGGCCGTGGTATCGACCTTTTCATCGGCCGTGGCAACAATGGCACCAAGTTGCTCAATATCGATGGTGTAGCTAACGCTTATCCCACCAGTTATGAGGAGCAGACATGGGTAGTGCCTACCGATGCAACAGACACCCCCAACGAGGACGGTACATACGATATCACTATCCGTAACTCTAACGGTTGCCACCTTTATTTCATTCAGGCAGGTGATGATAATGGCAATGAGCCTGAGTCGCTCAAGATAGCTTACTTGTATCAATCAACCTATTCATCTTACGCAAGCCTTGAGGATGATGTGCTGTACCAGTGCACCAAGTTGGCCGAGGATAATGCTTTGGCAGTAGACGTAGCTAACTTCACCGCCGAGGATACCGATACTTTGGATGCTTTGGCAGCCAACTATGACCTTGTTGTCATCTCTGAGGCTATCGATGGCAAGAGTGCTTTCGGTGCCAAGATTGCCGAGTATGTTAACCGCGTTCCTATGCTTAGCTTCAAGTCGTTCTTCTACAACTCTGGCCGTTGGAACTGGGGTACAGGTAAGAACCCCTCAACAGCCAAGAGCGAGGGTGGTGTACCTTTCTTGACCATTGTGGCCGGTGCTGAGGAGCATCCTATCTTTGCAGATGTAGAGATTGGTGATGACAATACCGTACAGATGTTTGAAGAATATGAAGGCTTGTTGCAGAATATGGTACAGGGCTATGAGGCGAGTGCCGGTAGCCTTATCGAGAACGACAATGTATTGGCTACTGTAACAGGCTCTGCCGGAACCTTCAATGCTATCCACGAGCATGGCACGAAGAATACCTATATGCTGATACCTTTGTCATCGGATGCCATCTTGGTAGAGGGTACCGAGAACTTGGGTTGGGAAACTGCTATCCCGATGATCAACAATGCCATCAACTATCTTGCTGCTACCAAGTCAAAGGTTACACCATGTGTGAAGCCTGCTGTAGAGTATGCATACGATGATATGGTAACTACCGTAACTCTGACATCGGCTACTCCCGAGTCTCAAATCTATTACACACTTGATGGATCTGTTCCCACAGAGGCTTCTACACTCTATACCGCTCCCTTCCAGGTAACTGCTCCTTGCAAGCTCTCGGCTATCGCCATGCGTCAAGGTTATGACCCCAGTTCTGTATTGGAAGACAGCGTAGCTGTAATGCCTAAGTCTGCCGCTCCTGTGATTAGCGTTACTGCTGCTGAGGGTGGCAAGTTGGTGACTATCACTGCCGCTGAGGGTGCTGCTATCTATTACAACCTGATTAGCGCTACTCCTACTACCGCTTCTAAGGTTTACACCGAGCCGTTTGTAGTATCACGCTCTTGTACTGTATCGGCCATTGCTGCTGCTGAGGGCAAGCTTGAGTCAAGCGTTGTAGCCGAGTACATTGAAATTGCAGCCTATCCTCTTCGTCAGAAGGAGATTGAATGGGCAAACTTCCAGGATGCTCCCGATGTATGGGTATGGGCAAACACCGACTCCACCACGACAAACAATGGTGACATCTTCGCTGCATACGATTATGTAGCCGTTACTGACACCACACCTGAAGGACCTACTTATAAGGAGGTTGACTTCAACAATGGTTGGAAGGTTGGTACTTATGGTCAGCGCATCAACTTGCAGAAGACGGGTACTTCTGTGGAAGTAGGTGCCGACTACGGTCCTCTGTCTCCGGACGATGCCGGTGCTTCAAGCTATGCCATGTCGTTCTTGGTAACCAAGAAGGCCGATGACCCCTGTACTGCATTCTTGCAGACTACCAAGACCTACGAAGGTCCGTTTGATATCAATCTTTGGGCTTGCGGTCAGACAGGCAACACCTCGCTCATCGAGGCTCTTGAGGTTTCTGTATCTGCCGATGGAATGGAGTGGGCAGTAATTGACACCTTCAAATTTGAGAGTACGAAGAAGATGCGCCGCTTCATCGCTCACTACGACAACAAGGAGGCTGTTTACCTGAAGATAGCTCACGTAGGTGCTCCTGCTACCAGCAACAAGTACAAGGCAATGATCTTCGACGTGAAGCTGATGGCCGAGGGCGTAGCTGAGGGCATCGAAAACGTTGCTACCACATCGGGCGGGCTCGTATCGGAGAGCTACTACAATCTCTCAGGTATGATGACTAAGGAGCCTGCTAAGGGTGTTGTCATCGTGAAGAAGGTATATGCCAACGGTACGATGAAGATTGAGAAACAATTGATAAAGTAATATAATAAGGTACATCCATCCGGAGGATTCCGTGGTGGATGTACCTTTTTTCACACCTTTGAGAATATTTTTTCACACTGGTGACAAAGATTTTTCACGCCTATGAAAATCTTTGCAAAAAAGTATAAATCCAAGAAAGTTATGAAGAAGTTGTTCCGTATAGCTTGTGCTTTTGCATGTATGGCAGTGATGCCATCGAGTGCCCAACAGTTGGCTTTCCCCGGTGCCGAAGGTTTCGGTAAGTATGCAGTGGGTGGCCGTAATGGTTCGGTGTATCACGTGACGAATCTGAACGATAGTGGTGCAGGTTCGCTGCGCGATGCGGTTAGTCAGTCGAACCGCATTGTGGTATTCGATGTGGCCGGTGTGATTAAACTTGAGAGCCGCTTGGTGTTCAAGAATAATCTCTACGTGGCCGGACAGACTGCCCCGGGTGAGGGTATCACGGTATATGGCAACGGCGTGTCTTTCTCTGGAGCCAGCAATACGATTGTGCGCTATCTCCGCTTCCGTATGGGTGTGGGTGGCGACTCGGGCAAGGATGCTGCAGGCGTAGCCAATGGGACGAACATGATTTTTGACCACCTCTCCGTATCATGGGGTAGGGACGAGACTTTCTCTATAAGTTCCGATGGAAAGGGCGATTTGGGTAATATCACCATCCAGAACTCTATCATGAGCCAGGGACTGTTGACCCACTCGGCAGGCGGATTGATGCAGGCCGACAATATCACCCTGTATCGTAATCTCTATGCCGATAATAGCACACGAAACAACAAGATTAAGGGAAAGAACCAATATGTAAACAATATCGTATACAACTGGCAGAATGGCGCCTATATCATGGGTGGTGATTCTGAGGGTACATCCTACTGTATTGCCGAGGGTAACCTGTTCATCAACGGCCCTGCCAAGGGAGGCAATGCCTTTACTGGTGGCAATGCTGACTACCATCTGTATGCCAATGACAACTGGCAGGACCGCAATATGGATGGCGTGCTCAATCCGTACGACATACCGCAAGGCGAGTATTCCGGTGGGCCTACCTTCCATACTGCCCGTTTTGATTATCCCGAAGTGGAGTTGTGGAAATCGTCAGAGCTGATTGAAAAGTCGCTTCCGGTAGTAGGTGCATCGCTACCGTACCGCGACTATGCCGACTGGTATGTAATCAATGAAGTACTTTCGTTCGGTAAGAAGGGCGGACTGATATCCCGCGAGTCGAGCCTGCCGTTCGGCGCTCCCAGCGATTGGAAACTGTGGGGCGGTGAGAAGAGGGCCGATACGGATGGTGACGGTATGCCCGATGCGTGGGAAACGGCCAATGGTACCGACCCCGCCAAGAATGATGCAATGGTCATTGCAGCCAATGGCTATGCCAATATAGAGAACTATATCAATAGCATTACAGTTGCAGACCGCCAAGCCTATTTGCGTACACCCCTGTGCCTTGAAGCTACAGCATCAACCCAAAACTCTTTGACCCTCGGATGGCTCAACTACACCGAAGGTGAGGAGGGTGTCATCGTGGAGATGCAACGCGACGGTGCTTTCGTGGAGGTAGGCCGTACGGCTGCCGATGGCTCATCATTTGTGATTGAGGGTTTGGAACCAGGTACAGCTTACGTGTTCCGTGTGCGGGCTTTTGCTGGTGAGCTGTATTCGGGCTATTCGTCTGAGGTGACGATGAAGACGCGCCCTGTGCCCACCGAGATGATTGACATAGCAACGTATGAGCCTGATTACACTTGGAGTGCCGTAAATGGTGCCTGGGATATGCAGTCGCTCAACTGGAACGATATGTCAGCCGCTTATGCCGATGGTGGTAAGGTACTCATAGCCCCTGCGACAGCGACTTCTATCACGATAGATGAGACCGTTAGCCCCGAGGCTGTTGTTGTCAATAGCGACTCTTTGGTGACAATTTCCGGTAGTGGCGCTATCGCTGGTACGGGTTCAGTAAATAAAGCAGGCGAAGGTAAGTTGGTGCTGGGTACAGCCAATACTTATACGGGTGCCACCGTGTTGTATGGTGGTACCATAGAGTTCTCTACCTTGAAGGATGCTGCTGTAGCCAGCAGTATCGGTGCTTCAGAAGAGTTTGCGCAGAACTGGATTTGGAGCGGTGGCACATGGCTCTATACGGGTGGAAGCACCTCGACCAATCGTTCGGCAAAGATATATGAACCTACGGAGTTCAATATTGCAAAAACGGGTAATACCGTAACCATGAACGGTTCGCTCGAGGGAGAAGGCGACTTCATCCTCAATGGTAAGGGGCAGCTCACCGTTGGTACTACCAACTTCTTCAAGCATACAGGCAAGACCATACTGAAAGGCAGTACGCTCTACTTGAGCACCATTGATATCGCGAAGGCAGGAATAGGCTCTTCATCGAAATTGGTGATGGCAGGTGGTACGCTGAAGACGAAAGGCGACAACAATAATTATGAAACTTATGCATTCCCCATAGAGGTGCAGGAGGGTACTACCTCGTATTTTGCTCCCCATCGCAATTGTTATATCACTAGCAAGGTAACGGGTAGCGGCACCATACAGATTAATATTCCTTACTTGCGTGAATACATTCAAGGTGATTGGAGCGGTTTTACGGGACATATTATCGCTAATGGCGTGAATTCCAATACTTCGGAGGGTAGCCTCTTTTTGCTCAACGGCAATAGTAATGACTTCCCCAAAGCAACAGTAGAACTGAAGGGTTGTGCTCATCTGGCCGGTTGGACTACCAATTGTGACTTTGAAATAGGTGGTATCTCTGGTGATAAGGGTACCTATATCCGTGGTTCCAGCAAGAATACATCGGGCTTCACCTGTTCTTACACTGTAGGTGGCGCCAACACGGATGAGACTTTTAACGGCGTTATCAACAACTTGTCGAGCAGTAGTACACGAGAGGGTACCGTATCTATCAAGAAGGTGGGTAGTGGCGACTGGCGTCTTACGGGAGCTAATGTATATAAAGGTACTACCACCGTATCGGGCGGTCGCCTTATCATCAATGGCTCGCATACAGGGACAGGCGCTATTACCGTGAACAACGGAGCTACACTCTGCGGTAAGGGCAAGGTGGCAGGTAAGGTGACGGTGAATGCAGGTGGTACGGTTGCTGTAGGCGACACCCTATTCAATCGCAGCGATGTGTTTACGATGACCAATGGCGCTACGATTATGGCTGGCGGTATTGTACAGGTGCCACTTTCTCGCACAGCATCCTTGAACCGTGCCTCAAAGATCGAGTTTGGCGGCATCACAAAGATTACCGATGCTATACTTCAGCTTGATATGACCGATGTCATAGCTGACCTTGTAGTAAATAGTTCATTTACTATTTTTGACGTTTCTTCTGCTACCTCCATTACAGGTAACTTCAAAGAGATTGTTCCTGCTGTTCCAGCCGAAGGACTTGTGTGGGATACTTCGTCATTGCTGACAGATGGTAAGATTTACATTCGTGATGCCACTGGCATTCAGACTGTGACGAATGAGCAAGTCAAGGTGTCTGGTTTCGTTGACAGTGAGCTGTATATACAAATACCCGAGAAGGCTCAGGTGACAATCTATTCTGTAGCTGGCACCAAGCTGGCTTCCAAGGAGGTTGATGAGAATGATGTGGCTTTGAATGTGGAGAATCTCTCTTCGGGTATGTATATTGTCGATATTCAGATGAATGATGTACGTCTTTCACGCCGTTTCATCAAGAAATAAGAATTTTACAATACAGTCGTATGAAAAATAAAGGTCTGTTAATCTATTTGTTCGGGACGTTATTGGGAACTGTAGCGCTGACCTCATGTCAAGACGAGTGGTCTGGTGACGAACATTACCAGGTACCCGACTGGCTGAAAGGCAATGCCTATGAGGTGCTTGAGAAGGATGGCAATTACTCCATCTTCCTTGAAGGTATAGATTTGGTGGGCTACAAGCCCATTGTAACGGGGAAAAGTATCTTGACGGTGATGGCCCCCAACGATGCTGCTTTTCAGAGCTATTTGAAAGAGAATGGCTTTGAATCTATCAAGTCGATGTACGATGCCAATCCTCAAGAGGTGAAGAAATTGATAGGCTTCCACTTGATGTACTACGCATTCAAGTGGGATATGCTAGTGAATTTCCGTCCCAATGAAGGTGATGGTGCTACTGAAGAACAGTTAAATCAGATGGCAGGTTTATACTACAAGCACCGCACCAAGAGCAGTGATCCAATCAGTAAAGGAGTTCTGAAGCAGGACATAGACCTCGATGGCAATACTGACACTGTATCAATTTACCACCCGGAACGCTTCTTGCCCGTATTCTCAACTAAGTTCTTTGAGACCAAAGGTATTGACGCTAAGTACAATTATGAGTATTTCTATCCCAATTCAGAGTGGACTGGTAGCAGTTACCCAGCAGGTCGAATTGGTGGTTTCAATGTTTCCAATGCCTCTGTTATAGGTGACCAAGTCATTACAGACAATGGTTATCTCTATCGTGTCAATCAGGTACTCGACCCGTTGGAAACCATATATAATGAGTTGAAATCACGTGAGAAATATTCCGATTTCTTGAGTCTATATGATACATATTCAGGATATGTGCTAGATTCTGAACTTACTCGTCTGTATGGTAATGGCGAAGACCTCTATTTGCATGGGCATGGGGCATTGCCTCCCATTGCTTATGAGTGGCCGACATCCAATTATAAGCAAATGGATGTGCTTTCTAGAAATGCATACAATATATTTGCCCCTTCCAATGAAGCCATCGATCGCTTCTTTTCCAACTATTGGACCTCTGCGAGTGGTTATACTTGTTTGGCTGATCTTGATCCGCTGATTCTGTATTATTTTATATACCAGTCATTCAGTAATAGCGGACTCCCCGTTTTCCCTGAAGAAATCAAGAATGGTACGGTATTCACTCCGTATGAGACGCCTATTAATATTGACCCGGATATGGTGACTGATCGCGTTATCTGTGTCAATGGTATGCTGTATGGTATGGACAATATGGAGATTCCAGCTATCTTTTCCTCTGTGATAGGCCCGGCGTTTAAGGAGATGCGTTACGCCCCCTTCCTTTATTCGTTGTCTGGTTCTGAGCTTATACTCTCATTAGCTTCGCAGAATGCTAACTTTGTAGCATTGATTCCTGATACGGCTCAGTTTGCTGCAGATCTTATGCGCCTTAATACAACCTCGCAGGGAAAGGTGCTGGAGGCGTGGAATGATGAGACGGGTACATACGATGCAGCTTCGTCATCGACTATGTTGGATATTGTGAATATGCACGTTAGTTCTAATGCAGACTCAATTGCCTCTCAAGGGGCACAAGTAATTCCTACGGGTGTGGCATTCAACTATTGGTATGTGTATGATGGGAAGATTACAACCAATGCACTTTTCAACGAACAACTCAATCCGACCTATCAAGGCGATGTGTATTGTGACTTCCAGCCCATAACGAATAATGGCGAAGAATGGGACAATGGGAAGGCATATACCTATTCGCATAAAGGACTTTTCAAACAAGTGTCTGGTGATGGATTGGAACATGCGCTAGTTGTATGTAATGACAAGAACTATCCCTACTACTGCTTTGTGCAATTGCTGAAGAAAGCAGAGCTCATAGATTCCAATACAGAGGAGATTAAATTGATAATGCCAGATACTCGATTTGTGGCTTTTATTCCTGACAATGAGGCTATAGCTCGTGCTTTGGCTGATATACCAGGTGCAGATAAATTGACGATAGATGGTAACTATCTGATATCAGGAAAACCGTCATCATCGCAAGTGACGGATTTGGCAAACTATCTTAAGGACTATTTCATTACTGATGATCTGAACGCTTTCAATGTGTATCCCTATCCAGGCTCTGGCTTCGAAGGCAAGTTTGATACATATGGAGTCAATAAGGAGATTTATGTAAATGATGATGGTGGGAGTATTACTGTTCAGCTGAAGAATGGAACGAATGTTGTGCCATTGGCCAAAACTGATGAGTATCATTCATTCCCGTTTGCGTATCACGATGGTTGCTTTCATTTGATAAGTGATATTCTTAGAGTTGGAGAATAATAAGTGTACGGTATGAAATGGAATAGATATATAATAGTATTCTTGTTGGCTATTGTTGGAATGGCTGACGTATATGCCCAGAGGGTGCTCACAGGTACTGTCGTAGAAATCTTTGACGGCCAAAAGACACCAATTTATGGAGCCAATGTGGTAGTGGTGAACAAGACCAATCGTTATCTTGCGGGTGTGATTACCGATTTTGACGGTAACTATAATATCTCTGTACCCGATGAAGAGGGATTGCGTATACGTATCTCTTATATCGGTATGCGTACAGAAACATTTGACTACAAGGGGCAGAGTCGTATTGATGTGACGCTGAAGTCTGAGTCAAGTGCTTTGCAGGAGGTGCAGATTACTGCCAAACGCGTTGAACGTGACGATATGGGAGTTTCCTTTTTAGAGCAGACCTCTGCTACCCAAAAGGTCAATATGGCAGAGATAGTAGAGACATCACCTGTATCTTCTATCGAGGAGGCGCTACAGGGGCAGTTGTCAGGTGTAGACATTGTGATGGGTGGTGACCCAGGCTCGCGCAGTGCTATCCGTATACGTGGTGTAAGTTCGCTGAATGGTTCCTCTGAACCTTTGATTGTGATTGATGGTATACCTTATTCGACAGATATCTCTGATGATTTCAATTTCTCGACTGCAAATGAAGAGGATTTCGGTGCTTTGCTTAATATCGCTCCATCGGATATCGAATCAATAGAGGTGCTAAAGGATGCCTCGGCTACTGCAATCTGGGGTACTAAAGGTGCCAATGGTGTGCTCTTGGTGAATACGAAGAAGGGTTCTCGTGGTAAAACCAATTTCTCGTTCAGTACCAAGTTTACCTATAACTTTGAGCCAGATCCTATCCCTTTGCTTGATGGTGACCAATATGTAGCTATGATACAGGATGCCATCTGGAATGCTGCCAATGCGAAGGGCCTAACTTCGGCTTCTACAGAGATGGACCTGTTGTTCAATACTCCCGAAATCAACTATGTTCCCGAGTGGCAGTACTTTGATGAATATAATACGAGTACCAATTGGTTTGATATGGTGCGTCAGGATGCCTACACGAGCGACAATAACTTTGCTCTTTCGGGTGGTGGAGAAAAAGCTACTTATCGCTTCTCGTTGGGTTATATGAATCAGATGGGTACGACAATCGGTACTAACCTTAATCGTATCAATTCGAAGCTGAATATTGCTTATGATTTCTCTGATCGTTTGAAGGTAATTACGGATTTCTCGTTCACTCAATCTGACAAAAAAGGTAATGCTATGGACAATGTGCGTGCTGCTGCACAGTCTAAAATGCCTAATAAAAGTCCTTATTATATAGATGATGCCACGGGTGAGTATCTGTCTTCTTATTTTAGCCGTCAGGAGGAAGATTTCCAAGGTGCTTTCGATGGAAAGAATAAGAATTATAATCCTGTGGCTATGGTCAATGAAGGATTTAATAATACGATGCAGCGTGATTCCAAGATCTCAGTCAAGGCACGATATACTTTCCCCTTTGGCCTGCTCTATGAGGGTTATGTGTCGATGAATATGAAAACGACCAAAAGCCGCAGTTTCCTCCCGCAGGAGGCTACTGGAGTGCTATGGACCAGTACATATGCCAATCGTAGTACTGATAAGATGTCTGATAATCTTTCACTGCAGACGGAGCATAAATTGATTTATAACAAGACATTCAACGATGTACATTCAGTATTGGCAACGGGAGTATTCCGTGCCAATCAAGGAGAAAGCTACAGCTACACCAGCGGTACTTATGGAAATGCCTCTCCTGGATTGAGTGACCCTGTAGTAGGTAGTGCATGGCAAGTAATTGGATCTGGCTACTCTAAGACTCGTAGCATCTCTCTCTTAGGACAGTTTATCTACACATTTGACCGCCGCTATGTAGCCAAGGTTACATTAAACCGTGAGGGTAACTCTGCAATGGGTAAGGCTCGTCGCTTTGCTACCTTCCCGGCATTTGGCTTGGCTTGGAACTTTAGCGAGGAGCACTTCTTTGATGAGCGCGAATGGATGACCGATGGTAAGTTGCGTGCTAGTCTCGGATGGAGTGGTAAAGCTCCAAGTGGTGCTTCTGCATATTTGGGAGCATATAGTACCTTAGGTGACTATATGGATATGTCGGCCATTTATCCTATTCGTATCCAGTTGGACAAGTTGAAGTGGGAAACAAAGAAGGAATGGAATTTTGGTTTTGATTTACGCTTGTTCGATCGTTTTGGCATTACAGTAGACTATTATGATGGCTACGTGAATGATCTGTTGCTGAAGGATGTGAAGGTGCCAAGTACTACCGGATATACTGAGATTAAATATTATAATTCAGGTGAATTGCGCAACACAGGTCTTGAGCTGAATCTCAATTACGATGTCATTAAATCCAAGGATTGGAAATTGAGCACTCGACTCAATCTCAGTACCAATGAAAATATGGTAATGGAACTTCCTGTCAATATGGTGCAAGAGAACTACTCATTCAAGAATGCCGCATATGCAATTCGTGTAGTAGAGGGTGACCCAATAGGTTCGTTCTATGGTTATCGTTATAAAGGGGTTTACCAGAATACAGACGAGACTTATGCCCGTGATGCCGAAGGTAACGTAATGTACGACCATAAAGGTAAGGTTATTA
Source organism: uncultured Bacteroidaceae bacterium (assembly GCA_964570685.1). GTDB lineage: Bacteria > Bacteroidota > Bacteroidia > Bacteroidales > Bacteroidaceae > UBA1189. The sequence continues at coordinate 81,515 of CAZMZC010000004.1, forward strand.
CGATGAAGAATGGTAATACTCCTGTATTTGCTGGGGATGCCAAGTACGACGACATCAATCACGATGGTGTAATCAATGAGTATGACATTGTCTATCTTGGAAACTCGAACCCGAAATTCCAGGGTGGTGGAGGATTCACACTGTCATATAAGAAATGGAGCCTGACAACGTTCTTTTTTGGACGTCTCGGACAGAAAGTAGTCAACCAGGCACGTATGGATCTGGAGAATATGTATGGAAACGGTAACCAGAGTACTGCCGTTCTGAGCCGTTGGCGTGCTGAGGGTGACAATACGGACATACCGCGTGCTCTCTATGGTATGGGGTATAACTATTTAGGTTCTGATCGTTTTGTGGAAGATGCTTCGTTTATTCGTTTGAAGCAGTTGACACTAAACTATAGTGTACCCAAGGAACTCTTGCAGAAGGTCAATATCAATCAATTGAGTGTATTCTGTACTGCATATAACCTCTTTACTTGGACCAAGTATTCAGGCCAAGACCCAGAGGTGAGTTTGCCTAGCAGTGCTACAAGTTTGGTAAAGGATGGTTCCACAACTCCTGTTACTAAGCGTGTATCAATGGGTATTAACATTAACTTCTAATCTATGACTGTCATGAGAAAGATAAAGCTATATGGTTTATTGTTAGTATCAACCTTGCTGTTAGGTTCTTGCAGTGATTGGTTGGATATATTGCCCAATAACGAACAGGTAACTGATAATTATTGGAAATCAAAGGAGGATGTAGAGGCCGTCATTGCTTCGGGCTATTATTATATGCGAGAGGCGGTTCCTACATTTATCTCTTGGGGTGAAGTTCGTGGAGGAAACATTTTTTCCATACTTTCGGATGATGCCAAGATACAGAACTTTAATGTAACACCTACCGATAAGATTTGTGAGTATTCTAAGATATACAAAATCATCGGTATGGCCAATTCTGTATTGAAGTATGCTCCTACAGTTGTCAATGAGGATGAAACCTACTATGAACCTGTGATGAACTCACATTTGGCAGAGGCTTATTTTATGCGTGCGTACTGCTATTTCTTGTTAGTGAAGAACTTCCGTGATGTTCCTTTAGTGACAGAGGCCTATGTTAATGACGAGGCAGAGTATAATATCCCTAAGTCCACTGAAGCTGAGATTATTGCGCAAATTAAAGGGGATATTAAGACAGCTTTGGCCTCTGGTGCTGCGAAAGGAAGCTATGAGGAAGACTGGCAGACTAAAGGACGCACGACTAAATGGGCTTTGTATGCGTTGATGGCAGATGTCTGTCTGTGGAATCACGATTACGATGAGTGTATTATTTATTGTAATGAGATACTTAATGCAACAGATGCTTTCCGTCCGGTGTTTATTAGTAACCCTTATCAGTGGTTTGAGTTATTTTACCCGGGAAACAGCAATGAATCAATCTTTGAGCTGAATTGGGATTATGCTGCATATGCTCAAAGCAATAACTTTGGCAGTCGTTTCTCCATTGGCTCATCTTCAACGTATAAGTATACCGATGTGGCTATTGCCAAGATGAAGGATGAGACCAAAGAGGCTCTTGAGCAACTTGATGGTAGCGCAGAGGGTAGAGTAGGGCGTATGTTAATGGCTTCTTATGTTCATTCTGGTTCCAACTTGAATGACTACCAGAATCAAAATCAGTTCTATATCTGGAAATATAAGGGTACTGATATTGTAGATATGGGTAATGTACGTCTACAAGAGGACGCCAACTTTATTCTTTATCGTGTTGCCGAAGTGATGCTGATGAAAGCTGAGGCATTGATTATGAAAGGGGGCGTCGAATCTTGGAAAGCTGCTCTTGATATAATCAACGTAGTCCGTGTACGTGCTATGCTTACCCCCCTTGATATCAATGTGGAGGAGACTGATGAGCTAACTCTTCTGCAAGCAGTCTTGTATGAACGTGAAATGGAGTTTATGGCAGAAGGTAAACGCTGGTACGACCTATTGCGATTTGCACGCTATAATGAGAAGTATGCAACTGAGTTTGTTAATATCATTGTAGAGTCCAATCAGACCTATAATAAGCAATGGATTCGTTCGGTTCTTCAAGATGAGAACGCTTGGTATCTGCCTATTCCGTATAGTGAGATTGAGATAAACTCGGAGCTGAAGCAGAATCCCTATTATCAAACGACTAACTAACGTATTGTCATGAAAAAGTATATGAATAAAGTATGGAAGATGTCGGTGCTGCTCTTTATCGCTGTGACAACATGGGCTTGTGACGATGAAAAAGAGGGGAGCATGTATCAGATATTTGAGGATAACCCGGCAGCCTCATTCTTGGCTGAGCAGGATGAGTTTTCTGAGTGGGTTGCTATTATGCGATATGCTGATCTGTACAATGCACTGAACTATGCGAGTGAGGACTTCACTCTTTTCGTACCCAACAATGAGGCTGTCCAACGTTTTTATGAAGCGAAGGGAGTAAGTGGTATTACAGAGTTGGGTGTTGAGTATGCGAAGGCGCTTGTGCTTCAGCATTCAGTGGAAGATTCCATTAGGGTAGAGGAGTTTTTGCGTAAGACAGAAGTTACAAGTTTGTCCGATGCTAAGATTACCATATCCATTGATACCGTCAATGCAGGTGAGGTGCTTCTCAATAATAGTATTCGTATTTATGAGATGGGGGTGCATACGTTTAACGCCATATTGTATTATGTATCCGATGTGATGACACCTCTTGTAGAGACCGTCTACGATCGGGTATCAGCACCTCGTTATTCCATTATGAAGGAGGCTGTTGATGCTACTGGTTGGGATAAGGTATTGTCTACAATAGCTGATACTGTTTCTGAGTTGGGTGTTATCACTGTCAATAGACACTATTATACGCTTTTGGCTCCGTCAGATGAAGCCTTTGCGAAGGCTGGAATCAGCGATTTGTCGGCATTGAAGCAGATGTTGGGAGCCGATGAGAATGTACAGGATTCTACCAATGCCCTCTATCAGTATGTGGCTTATCATGTACTTAGGGGAGAATATAAGTATGTCGACTTGACATCATTCTTGGGTACTGATACGACTCGAATATGGAGTACGATGGCTGCTAATCAAGCACTTACGGTTACGGTAGACTCTACTACGGCCGAGCTTTATCATATAAATAAAATAGCCGATAAAGCAAACTTTGTTGTCTCAGCTTGTGATGTGGCAGGAAAGAACGGATATCTGCATGAGATTGATGGCTATCTCCCTATTTGGGAACCCGATCCTTCTACCGTAGTATGGGATCTCTGCGATTATGTTGAGGTGAAGAACATTGTCGCTGAGGCGGGCTTTGTGTATCAACCGGCAGTTTCAGAGACTGAAGATAAGATTAACATTTCCAAGGCGGCATGCTATGTTACTGAGATGTCACCTTCGGGAGCCAGTAACAATAGTTTAAGCACGATTACTTATATCACATGTAAAGATGGTGGACGTTGGGATGAATGTGTATTTCACGATCGTGTGGCCTTTAATATTGGACATATGGGGTCAGTTGCTTTGCGTACACCTACCGTGATTCGTGGTAAATACAGAGTAGAGATTTCTATGGTATATACTTCAGATATGGCTTTCATGCGTAAGATGACAGACGGTAATGGTGGTATGATGCGTGTAACCATTGATGGTGCTGATATGCGTAATGTCAGTCCCTATACTACTATTACCAAGAATGCCCCAGATGTGTATACGGCTACGTTGTATGATGAGATAACATTTGATACAACGGCCGATCATGAACTCAAGTTTGTGGTATTGGATCCAGCTGCTAGCTCAAACGGAAAGTTTAGTCTGCAGTTTGACTGTATCACATTTATTCCAATAACCGAAGAATGAATTGTCCTATGAAGAGTATAATGAAATTATTTCCGATATGGGTAGCGACTGTGGCGCTGACCGCATGTAATGATGGTTGGGACAACTATTATAATAATCCCGAGACATCGATTTCTAATGAGCAGTTGAACATTAGTGAATTGAAATCGTATGATTATCTGAATACACGCGACGACTTGAAAGATATGTTTCATTTCCTTGAAGATCAGCAAGTCTTCACATTGATCGAGGAAAAGGGACAGTTGCATACACTGATGGTTGTAGAAAACGACGCATTCGTACAGCCAGAAGCGGAAGACGCTCAGACGATGGCATTCTCTCATGTAACAGACATTGCGATGTCACCTTCGCATTTGTATGATGGTGAGCGTATATTGATGTGGCATGAGAAATTTGTAAAAGTGTCTATGGATTCTTTGGCACTATTGGGTAAACTGGAACATATCCGTTTCAATGGTTCGCCCATTCAGGAGGTGATAAAGACTAAAGATGGTTACATCTATGTATTAAGCGAGATGATTGTGACTCCTACTTCACTTTATGATTTCATCCAAGAACTTCCTGAGGAATATTCAATGTTCCAAGAGATGATATTGGAATCGGGTGGAAGAGAGTTTGATAAGACTAATAGTAAGCCTATTGGTGTGGATGCAACAGGAAATACCATATATGATTCTGTATTTATTTATACCAATGAGTTCTTTGATAAGAAATCTTTCAGCCTTAGTTCAGAGTCATTGACTGCGACTATGTTGATATTCTCTAATGATGTCATTAATCAAGCTTTAGAGCAGGCACGCACAACCTTGGCATCGTGGGGAATGGAGCGTGATGAGGAGGTGATTAAGAGATGGATTCTTGAGGTCGCATTCTTTAATCAGATATATGATGCTGCTGATTTCGCGATAGATCAAGATTTATCCTCTATCTATAATCGCCAATGGCGTACAAAGGAGCAATCAATAGACGTCGGCAATCCTATATCCTTATCCAATGGTGTGGCTTACAATGTCAATGCTCTACGTATACCTAACAATATACTTATTTATCGTTTGAAGGATTGGTTCTACAATTACGAGTATTGCACAGACGTGCAGAAATCTGATTTCTTCCAATACAATAACCTGAAAGATTTGAAGTGCAATACTGATGTTGACTATTGGACTCCCGAAGAGGGTGTATGGCCGAAGATTCGCGATCGTGTACTTCAGGCAAAGTGTGAAGTATCTACAGAAGGTTTCTATCTCGAATTCACTCCTATTAAGTACAATTCTGATAAAGGAACGGTTTCTGAATGGTTAGTTCCACCAGGCACTTATCGTTTGGCAATGGGATTCAAGCAGGGTATAGGGCTTGACTTGTCTATAACCGTATATGCCAAGACAGACGGCAAGAAGGTGGAAATCGGTACCAATACAATCAATGTGGGTTCGTCTACAACTTATCATTACGATCGTGGAGCAGAACTGTCAGATGGTTATCCTGAAGGATATTCTAAGGAGGAAATAGATCGCCTGACTGCTACAGGTACTGATCTTGGAAAGAAAGCCAAGAACTATGATACAGACGGTGGCATGGTGATAGAGGAACTTGTTATCCCCGACTTGAATGAGGGCAAGGCTATGCCGTTGGTGATTCGTATAGAGGCAGCTACAGGTGTTAGCAGCACGCTTACGTTCTGTCATTGGTGTTTGCGTCCTACAATTAATAACTACTAATAATTTAGAACTGTAATGAGAAAGATAAAGTTATTATTATTGTTGTTTGCGGTAATGGTATTTAGCGATACCGTAGCACAGACATTGCAGGGTACGGTATATTCTTCTGAGGGATACCCATTGCAGGATGCGGTAGTATCTTCTTCGGGTGTAGAGAGTGTGCAGACTGATCAAAGCGGACACTTCCAAATTGAAGGGCTAGTGGATGGTGCCTATATTAAGGTGTGGGCTCCTGGCTTTTTCTCTCAGGAATTAAAGGTTAAGGGAGATTCTAAGGTTTCTATCATTCTGGTTCGTGACGATGCTTATAAATACAATGAAAGTGCTGTCTTACCTTACAGGATAGAGAATACTGCCAACCTCAGTGGTGCCCGTAACCTTAGTAAGAAGGATTTTGCTCTGGGTTCATCCACTATTGACCGTGCGATGCAGGGGGAGTTTGCCGGGCTGCAGGTCGTCAATAAGAGTGGTATGACGGGAGAGGGCGCTTATATGGCTTTGCAGGGTATCCAAACTTTGAGTGCAGATAATGTTCCCTTAGTGGTGATAAATGGTGTTCCCTTTATGCCCGACAAGGACGAATCGCAGCTCATCGGTGGCTATTCGCGTTCAATTTTCCAAGCTATCAATGTGCAGGATATACAGAATATTACAGTGTTGCGTGGCGCTGAGGCCTCTTTGTATGGTTCGTTAGGCTCCAATGGTGTGATTCTTATTGAGACTGATGGAGCAACTTCTGATGATATGAATACCAAGATTTCCTATTCTGGCCAGTTTGGTTTCAATTGGAACAATCGTTGCATCCCTCTTATGGGTGTTGCTGATTATAAATCATACCTTTTTGATGTAGGTCTTACCTACTATGACAATATGGAGACATTCTTCACCGACTTCCCCTTTCTTAAAGGTTCTGATAATCCGTTCAATTATTATTATCAGTATGATACCGATTGGCAGGACTATCTCTATCAAAATGGAATGACTACTGATCATCTTGTTCGTGTTGAAGGTGGTGACGCTATTGCTAAGTATGACATATCATTAGGCTATATGCGTGATGAAGGTACGTTGCAGAATACCTACTCAGATCGTTTCAATACACAAATCAATACCAATGTGCTCGTGAGCAAGCAGTTTGAGATTAGCACCAATCTTAGTTTGGCTTATTTGAATGGCCGTTATCAAGAGCAAGGAATGCGTGTAGAAACCAATCCTTTGCTTGCGGCCTATAAACGTGCTCCCTTGCTTAGCCCCTATAAGAGTGATATGTATGGTGATTTGCTTGAAACTTATTCAAGTTATTATTTTGGCGCTAACACGAACACCGACTTTATTGTTAGCAATCCGTTAGCTATTATCCATACAGCTTCGGAAGAGGCTCGCCAATATGACGTCAATATGAAAATACAGTTGGCCTACAAGCCTACTAATCATTTGTCATTAAATGCTGCGCTGGGTTTGTATTACAATTATGATCAGCAGGGAGTATTCATTCCTGGTGTCAACAATTCTGATATTGTTCCTATTTTTGACACTTATGGTGAGGCTGCCAATACTGTCCGTCAGGGAGTAGCAACTACGTTCAATATGTTCTACAATGTCAATGCTGCTTACACGAGCAAGTTTGATAGAATGTTAGTTGATTTACGTTTAGGAGGTCAGGTCTTGACAACTTCTAACGAATATGATATGGGTTCTGGACGCAATACTGCTAATGACTTCTATCAGACTTTAGGGGATGTTAATGGTATTGGTGTCTTCTTCTCGGGATATACAAGTGCTTGGAATTGGCTAAATGCATATGCTCGTGCATCCTTTACTTGGGATGACTATCTTAATATGGCATTTAACGTTTCTACCGATGGAGCTTCCTCTACAGGTAAAGATACGCAACGTATGGGCGTATATCCATCAGGCTCAGTAATGTTAATGGCCAAGCAGCTCTCGCTCTTCAGGGATATGAACTTTTTTAATAAGTTGAACCTTTGGGCAGACTATGGCCTTACAGGAAATAGCCGTTTTTCGGGAAATTATGGGAAATATTATTACACTAGTCGTCCTTATCAAATGATAGCAGGTATTATTAGGGCTAATGTACCTAATACTAAAATCAAATGGGAGGAGAATAGACGTGCTAACCTTGGACTTGACTTGGCTATGTGGAAAAACCGTGTGAATCTTTCCGCTGCGGCTTATATTAACCGCGCCACTGATGTGCTTATGCTCAGCAATACCTCTTCGGCTTATGGCACTAGCCTTCATTATAGTAATGATGCTGCTATTACCAGTAGAGGCTATGATATTAGCTTGCAGGTAGCCCCGGTATATAACAAGAATTTCAAATGGATTATTGGGGGTAGTGTCAGTGCTCTTAATAATAAGGTGTCATCACTTGGCGATGAGGATATGCTCGTTAGTACCTTGTCGGATGATGCTACTATCATCACCAAGGTCGGTGAAAATCCCTATAGCTTCTATGGATACGAAGTGGAAGGGGTATTCTCTACGATTAGTGAGGCAAAAGAAGCCAACCTGAAGAATAGTAATGGCATAGCTTATGAGGCAGGTGATATGCACTATGTAGACCAGAATTTGGATGGTATTATTAATCATAAGGACCGTGTGATTCTTGGCTCGGCGACTCCGGATCTTTTTGGTACGCTGTATAATCGTTTTGAATATCGTGGTTTTGCGCTGGATGTTACTTGGGGCTATTCGTTAGGCAATGAGGCTTATAATGCTACTCGCCGCTATCTGGAGTCGGCTGATGATTTTGGTAATCAGAGCAAAGCGCTGCTTCGCCGTTGGACTATGGATGGGCAGATGACAGATATCCCACGTGCTAACTATGGAGATATCATTGGCAATAATGATTTCTCGGAACGTTGGATTGAAGATGCCTCATATTTGAAACTGAGAGATGTCACCCTCAGCTATACATTTAAGACTCCTTTGTGGAAAGTCTTTCAGGGTGGAACAGTATATGTTACTGGACAAAATCTTCTCTGCTTCACCAACTATCTTGGGGCAGATCCTGAATTTGCATACTCGTATACTCCTATTATGCAGGGTGTAGACTATGCTAAGGTAGCTATGCCGAGAACTGTAAAACTGGGTGTTAACTTGAATTTCTAAAAACAATTACATAGCTCTTATTATGAAATCACTCCATAAGTCGCTATTTTCATTGTGCTTGGGTACTATAGCACTATTCTCTGCTTGTTCGGACTTTTTCGACCCGCAAACCAACGATGCTCTTGCAGGCGACCAATATATAGGTACGCAGACAGAGGTGTATACAGGTTATCTGGGTGTCATTACCAAATTGCAGGCTGTAGGCGATAAGCAAATATTCCTGACAGAAACGCGTGGCTCTCTGATTGAGCCAACACCTTATTCGATAGGTGAACTCATTGCACTCTATAATTATGATGCAGATATCAGTGGCAACTCTTATGCTGATCCGGCACCGTACTACGAACTTGTCATAGCCTGCAACGACTATATTGACAATATGCAAACCTTCCGTAAGGAACGACCCGAATTAGTTGATGCCGAGAAGTTTGATGCACTTGTCAGCCTGACTCTTCGTGTCAAGGTGTGGGCTTATATAACTATGGCTGAGATCTATGGTCAGGCTCTTTGGTTCGATGACCCTATGGTAGAGATGCAGAGTCTTGCCGACACTACCCGATTTAAGTTAATGGACCTGGAAGAAGTCGTGGAGGCCTGTATTGATTTGCTTGATAACGGTAGTGAGTTTACTGACTATGTTGATGGCACGTTGGAGTTCTCCTGGTATGAGTGGCTTGATCCCGAAACCGCTTTGGCAGAAAGTCAGTATCGCTACTGGGATTATATGACCCCACCTTACGAAGGACTTATGGCCAAACTTCTTCTGTGGCGTGGAACTTTCCTGCAGCGTGATGGTCGTGCTGCTGATGGCTTGCCTTGCTATGAGCGGGTTGTTAACCTTATGCTTGGCCATTTTAATCCAATATTCGCAGAGTATAAGAATAACCATAATAACCAGCGCAATGCGCGTGTACCGAGTCAGTTTGGTCGCTATTACGATAATATTGACCCCCATAGCGAGGAAGTCGTTTCGGCTATTATCTATGACTATAAGCATAATCAGACCAATCGTTTGCTCAAGCATTTCAGTTCTGAGTATCCCAACGACTATCTGCTGCGTCCTAACTTAGAACGTTTGGAAGCAATGTTCGAGAACGATGAGTTCAATCCGGGTAGTTACAGCGAAGGGCGTACAGGCTCTACTTGTGGCGCTCGTGATGGAGGAAAGCATTATCTGGCCAAATTCCGTCCGATTGGTAGCTCACGTCGTCCCTATGCATATCAGGATGATGTGCATATCTACCTTTTCCGTTCAGCTGAGTATCACTTCTATCTCTTTGAGGCACTCAACCAGCTTGCTCGTTTCCAAGCAGCCGACGCTATTCTTAACAATGGTGTAAAGGGTGACCATTTTGTCAAAGCCGATGGTAATATGATGAAAGATTCCAATGGCTACGGAACCCCCATTGAAGGCTTTGAGGGCTTCACGAATGACTGGACCACAGAACATTCAGGTGGAACAGTGAAATACCCAAGTATGGGTATACGCGGTTGTTTCGGTCTCTCGCCCCGTACGATTTTAACAGATTATAGGACCGAAGAGGGAAAATTTGCCTGTATGAAGGCCAACGATGTAGAAATGCTGCGTGAGATGCAACTTGAGTTCGCCGGTGAAGGAAAGAGTTATGCTACGATGATTCGTGTAGCAACTCGTTGGAACGATCCTTCAATAATCTCTGCTCTTATCGCTCCCAAATATGGCGCTCGTGCTGAAGATATGAAGCCAATTATCGAAGCACAGTATTTCGTGCCTTGGGATTTGGAGATTCGATAATGTGTAGGAGATAAATGATACTGCTTACTAAAAAACCGTGCATGATGATACCCCCCCCCCCTTACCCCACGATGCGACTTGAGGCAATACGCTGTATTCCCGTAAGAGTTGGGACTCATCCTGTTCTTCTGAAAATATCTCTATAGACTTTGTTCGGAGAATAGATGTTCAGTATGTGCTGCCTGGCCATTTTTATCCATTTGGCAGGGACAGAAATGAACTTGAAGACAAAAGCCTTGATACGGTTGTTTTTCTTGAGTCCAAAATGCTTGATTCTGTGTAAGCATTCGACGAAATACCGGCGCACCCGCAAAACCCTGTGTTTGTCTTCTTGTATATTTTTCTTATGTAAGCATTCGATAAAGTGCCCATTGTCCCCCTTACAGTTGGATTGTACCTTTG
>CAZMZC010000005.1:0-83914 GCA_964570685.1 uncultured Bacteroidaceae bacterium
ATACCGATACCGTTGTCCACCATCGCCTGTGTGAGGAACGGCGATATGAGCGACAACAACATACCGCTCAGCATACCGAACATCAGCTGTCCTATCTCGCGTTTGAAAGGCCACACATACCTTCGGGCAAACTTGATGAAGCTGTGTTCCTCGCGCACGCTCTCGCGCTTGTAAAACTCTTCCGTAGGTTCTATGGCTATCACCACTCCCTTGTCACCGTTAATCCAATGTTTAGCCAGTTCCTCCTCGCTGAAGGTATGCTTACCATAGGCCGGGTTGGCAATGCGGTATTTCCATTCATGTGTAAAGGGATTTCTCATCACCTCGTAGAGCACCACGAAATGGTTTTGCTCCCAGTGCAGTATGGCCGGCAGGGGACACTTGTCGCGCAACTGCGCGATGGTCATCTCAAACGATGCCGACTCCATGCCGACATCCGCCAGCGAATGGCGTATACCCGCCACACTCACCCCCTCACGGCTGAGGTAGGCTTGTGTGCGTAGATACGACAGCGGATAGTCCTTGCCGTAGTGGTTCACCACCATGCGGACACATGCCGGGCCACAATCCATTTGGTCAAATTGACGGGTAAAGCGGAAGCGCATAATCATATCAGAATTTCAGAGGATGAAACAAGGTGTCTAACATGGCCAAATCCTCAATCTCACGTTTGGTATATAATGGTCTATAACGCATAGTACCATCCTCTGTATAGAAACGTTCCCTCAAACCATCTGGAACAAATTCACCCGTTCCACCAAGGTCAGCAATCTTATATCCGGCATTATACAAACAAGTAGTGATCATCACTTCCGAATGTGCACTAAATCCTTTTTGCATATAAGTATCTATATAGTCAAGCGCCGCACCCGAGTAACGGCATATCGGATTGAATCCTTTGATACAATTCTCAAGAGGATACCCCACGTCGTTGGAGTGATGCCACCAAGACCAATCTGCATTCTTTTTGCCATATCTTGCTACGTGTGTAGACAGGAAATCAGCCGTATGCTCAGCAAATGCATCGAGTAGCGACGACCATTTCCCTGTGAACTCCACATCATATTCGATAAACCAATAATACGCATAGTCAGGATGTTCCTGTCGATATTTCAATATCAGAAAATGCGTACTCCCAGGCACCAAGGTCTCGCGTATCGCTTCGTAAGGCATTGCTCCCAGTTCTTCAATATCGTACACGCAGGCATTCACACCATCAGGCACACGCATGTTACGCTTATCATTGGCACTCACCAATAGCACTACATCGTATCGCTTGCTATCCAGTTCGTTCACTATACGCTCATATTTAGCTTTTATCCATGGGCTAAGTATATGAGTAACAAGGAGCACTACCTGCTTTTCCATACAGAATCTATTTCATTGAGTTATGAATTGCGTTTTTTCGGCTGCTTGTGCAGTTTATAGGCAACTTTCAGCATCACGTAGCGAGGTATGCTGTTGGTCCACACCTCGGTGCGGCCTTGTCCGTTCACGCTGTAATTGATGGTGCTGAGGTTGCCCAAGATGTCGAAGCCATCGAGGGTGAAGAGCAGATTGCCCTTCATGGCGCTCTTCGTCAGGCGGGCATTCCACACCAGTTCGCTCGTGTTCATATTAGCATCGGCATAGCCACGGCGAGTATACATCGTGATGTCGGTGCTCAGCTGCATCTTATAAGGGAGATTCACCAGTCCTGTCAAGCCGTAGTTGAAATTATAAGCATTGATTTCGTTGAAGTCCGCCCGTTCCGAGGTCGCGTGGGTGGTGCTTGCCCTTACCTTGGCCCCTATGCGGTGTTCACCCATGCGATAGTTGAGCGTCAAGGTCTCGCGTGCCCATAAGTTGTGCACGATACGCTTGGTGGCTACCTCGGCGCCGTTGATGCCTACGAGGTCGGCATTGTCCGAGTAGTCTATCTGCATATTGCTCTGTAGTGTCAGCTTGCGCTGGCGGTCGAGCGGCAGGGTGTAGTTACCTGAGAAAGCCAGCTTCCAGTTGCCGTTCACATTGTCGGGAGTGGTGGTGCGCACGCCTGTGCTCTTGTCGTAGATATAGCCCATTGCCACGGCATTGCGAACGTATGTATATTCCAGTGAGGTGTTGAGCATCTTTCCCGTTCCGCTGAGCCACTGGTCGGCCTGATACTGGAATCGGGCGTGATGTGTATGTGTATTCTTCAGATTGGGATTTCCTCTGCGGATATTCAGCGGATCGGAGTCGAATGTGTGGTCAAGCAGATTCATCAGCGAGGGGGCAGTGGGATTCAGACTATATTCAAAGCGTACTTTATGCTTCATGCTGTCCAGTGAGAACTGAGCCTGCATGCTGGGGTTAAACATCACCTCATTCCGGGTGAGGTTCACCGACTGGCTGCCTCCATAGTCCAGACTGCGCGACTGGATGTTGACACGAGGATAGAAAGCCACCTCGTCTGTTCGGCTCTGGCTGCCTATACGCTTGGTCCTGCTCCATCGCAGTTGCAGCCTGACAGCATGTGTCGTGCTCCGTTCGGTGGAGATGTAGCTGTTGTCAGTATCGAGCACACTCATCATAGCGTCCTGCATCGAGGGCAATGTGCCTAACGGGTAGTCTTCGATGGAGGCCCACTCCTCCAGCTGGTCGAGGCGGTAAAGGTGGTTGGTGGTAGTGGTCGTCTGATGGCTGACCATATACCTGGGATTGATGAACCACATACCGTCTTGTCCCGATTCGTAGAATTGTATTCTATGGTAGTAGTTGGCCTCACCGTTAAAGCTATATCCCTTGTAGGGCATATCGAAGTAGCGGTCGCGCACATCTGATGTCGCAGTAGGATATTCAAGGATGTACTTATCGAACTGGCGATTCTTCCTGTCATTGTAAGAGGCGGCAGCTGAGATGTTCACAGCATCATCAGTATGCGGAATCTCGAAGTGAAAGAAGCCTTGAAGCTGGCCGTTGAAGTTGCTTCCCGTGTTCTTCTGCGCCTGACTCAAGCGATTGACAAAGGGGCGCATAGGCTGGACCTCACCATTCAGCAGGCTGTCAAGGAGCTCTGGACTCTGCAGGTAGTTGTCCAGAAATGCTGCATTGGCATTATTGTACAAGCTGTTGGATTGGCTGTAATTGATACTTGGAGAGACATAGCTGTCAATGTAGCTGTTGTATCTGTTGTCACTACCAAAGAACTGCCACTTGTGCCACGTGCTGATGCTGAAGTTCTCGTTGTCTTGGCTGTTGCGTCCATAGCCGTAGACATCGCCATTGGGGAGGAACGTGGTAGAGGAGGAGGTGCGGCGGATGTCCTTGTCGGTATGCGTGACGAATACGTTGCCTTGTAGCTTGTGTGACCTCTTCTGACCGTTTACCATATAATCAAGTCCGCCCGTCTGGCTCTCCATCAGTCCGCCCGAAAGGTCAGAGGGCTGCCAGTTGCCGTTCTGCCCAGGCTTACGGTTGTCGTTCAGGTTGTTCAGGTTGGCAAAGGCACTCACGCGTGAGAGGTCGCTGAAGCGCAGCGCAAAGGCACGGCCAGCATAGCGTTCCTTGCTACCTCCACCAAGCTCGGTATTGGCCAGCCAGCCCACATTGTATTCACGCTTGAGCTTCACGTCCATTACGTAGGTTCCTTCGTCCACCTTATAGCCCAGCCGCCTGCTTTCTTCGCTCTCCTTCTCATATACATTCAGACTCTTCACCGTATAGGCCGGCAGGTTCTGTAGCATTATCTCTTGCTTTCCGTTGAAGAACTCTTCCCCATTGAGCAGGAGGCTCTCCACGAAGCGCCCGTTCACAAAGATTTGTCCGTCCTCATTGATTTCGGCTCCGGGCAGCTGCTCTATCAGCGCGTCCAGCATAGAGCCTTCGGCAATCTGGAAGGCCGTGGCATCGTAGATGAGGGTATCGCCCTTGTGATAGAACTGCACTTTGGAGGTGACTATCTCTACCTCGTCCAGTGTTATGCCTTTCTCGGCCATAGTCAGTCGGCGCATAGGTACATTGCCAATCTCAATGGTACGCTCACGCTTGCGCAATGCCAGTGTCAGATTCTTGTACGTGGTCTCGTAGTCGGGATGTGACAGGCGGAGGATATATTCTTTCTGAGTGCCATCAACGATGAAGAAGAACCCGGTACTCCGCTTGACATCCAAGGTATCCACGTCGATTACTGTGCTGTCCGGGAGCATCAGTTCTGTCACCGCTCCGTCAACAAGTGAGAAAGTAAATGAGTTAATGGGAGTTCCCCAGAAGGCCCAGCCATTGCGGATGTCAGCATAGCTTGATAGTGCCAGTACTCCCAGAATTAGCGTGTAGAGTGTTCTTTTCATAAGTGTTTTTATTTATGGTTTGCATTCGTTAGACGTAACTCATCACCTGAAAAGTTGCAACGAGCGCAAAAAAAAATTCCCCCATAGCGCTGGTGCAAGCATCAAAACCGCGCTATGGGGATACTGCAAATTAGAACATCAAGAAGTTCATACCAGCGGGGAAAGAACGCGTAGTACTAATTACCGTACATCCACAATTACCGCAATCACAGTTTCCACAATTGGGATTTGAACAACCGCAATTTCCACAATTACAGTTCCCGCAATTTCCATCTAATAGAGATACACTAGGGCGTCCCGTTGATGCTACAACACTAAAGCCGCCGCGAAGCTTTCCTTCTTGATCTGCATCTAAGGCTGGAATATCAACAGCCAAAGTAATCAAAGCTTTTCTTTTAAGTTTCATAGTAAACACTAATTAAATTAATAAATAAAACTTACCTTCTAGTAAGAACTTGTTTTAATCGACCCAATACAATTAGCTTCTTGTCATCCTCACTCATATTAAGATAACATGAATCAATAACCGAAGTTTCCAGCTTACTTTGACTACATCTACCATTACATAATGGCAAGATTTTGCAAGCTTTACATGCTTTATTACAAAAACGGATATTCATCCGCTTCTCATAAAGCTTATTCCAACAGACTTGCCCATTCTGTTCAAGACTTCCTTCACGTCTCTCTGGCAAGAAATCACGTGCTGTACATTTAAATACATCGCCATTATAATTAATCACAATATTATTTACCATATCAGCATAACAGTTGTGTCTTGTGTATAATGTATCATAACTAGCAAATAATCCGTTTTCTATAAATAAGTTAGCAACTTCAATGGCCCTCCTTTTCGTGTCTTTATTTCCACACTGCCAAACTTGCTCAAACGTAAAGTTCAACAACTTCCGCTGACTATCAGGCAAATCAATAAAATCCCCCATCACATCAACAAAAGATTCGATATTGCTGTCCGTATAGTTAAAACGTACGGCAACTTGGTTGCCAGCTTTTAATGCTGTTTTAATATTATTCACAATTGTATCATAAGTCGGTTTCTTTTTAGCAGCATAGCGAGTTTGGTTATGTAAATCACGGTTACCATCCAATGTGATTTGAAACGTTGGGAGTTGAGACAACCCAATATCATTGAGTTCATTAAGTATATTATTCGTCAATAGAACAGCATTTGTTGTAAAATGAGCAAATAATGCAACACTTTTTTTCTTACAAACCTTTACGGCATAATGCAATATGGGAGCTACTACTTTCTTATAATACATAAGCGGTTCGCCACCAAAGAAAGATACACTGAGTCGTTGCAAGCGTTCATCAGCGACTTTGTGGTCTATCAACCGACATACTGATTCTATCGTCTCAGGAGACATACCTGCATGTACATCATGTTTTTCGTAACAATACCAACAACGAAGGTTGCAATCAAGTGTGGGATTGATAATCATACCGAAGAATGACGGGTCTTCATTTTGTGCCTTCCATAGGTCGAACAATGCTTGCGCCTCATCCAATTCTTCAGGCACAATCATTTCTGATTGTAGCATACATGCATAGAGCTCGGGATGAATATTCTCCAGTTCTTCAATATTTTCCTTATGCTCCAATACAATATGAGCCAGTTCTTGAGTCAAGGTAAGGACATTCTCAGTAGCCAGATGAAAGAGGAAACTATTCTCTTCGTTTACCAATATCTGTGTATATTTACTTAACTTCTTCATCGTGTATATGTCTTTTAATGTTTCTTGCGATTGTTTTCTATTATCATTGTCATCAAGGAGGCACCTACAACTCCATTCAAAGTATATTTCCATTGTTCCACATTGGCTGGAACAAAAAGCGTGGTATCCAACCAGTCATCAAGCGATAAAGGCAAATCGTTGCCTCCTGTACCGTCTCTGCGTATTGATAGATAATAAACAGCTTGGTATATAGCAGGGAGTTCACCCTGTGGGGCTGAAAGCAACCGCTGGGCAGCATCATCCAAACGATGCAGGAAGGTATCGCTCCACGATGGAGGCATCGGCGACCTTAGACGTTGCACGACATAGGCATATAATCCTCCCAACCCGGTAGCAAAGGTGAAGTCTGAGACGAGGGTGGCGTCAATGGTCTCTATAGTATGGTCGATATAATCTATTAGTTCACGCGGAAGTTCGTCCAACAGTTGATGCTCGTATAGGTAAAAAAGCACCCAACCTATACCACAAAGTCCATAGCCGAAATTCCAAGGCAAACGGTGGGCAAATACAGCCGATTCTATATTATCATATAGTTCTGCTGCAAGTTCATCCCAAACATCACAGCCTGTATAATGTGCATAATGACACATCCAAAACATCTGTGACGCCTTACCTTCATATAGTCCACAATCGGGTATTTGAAGTTGCTTGAGGTTTTCAGCAATCTCCGCCAAGCGCGACAATGTATGATTGTAATAGTGCTCGTTGGATATGAGGGTTCGTTTATGCATGTACTGTACATCCTTGAACGATTTTGTCAACACACGACTATAGAAATCTCTAAGTTCCTCAAGTTCTTCCTTAGATTCATTTAGAAGTGCTACGGCATAGGCATAATGCAGTCTATTGTGATGTAACGCCACTGCATAAGCCATGCTACATAACGATTGAGGCAGGAGGAGTCTCGATATGAGGAGATAATTGAACACCATATCCTCTGGATGGAAAGTATAAGGAGCACCTTTGCGATAAACATGTCCTATCACCACATCTTTCAACAGCAAACATTCACCACCCTCCATCCATACCTTAAGGCTCATATAAACCTCATCGCAACCGTAGCTACGCAATCCGCGTAGGCCACCGATTCGCTGCCAATATCGCTTGCTTGCTGCATAGCCAGCACCCAATACTATTGGGATAGATTCTATTGGTGCCTCAGGATTCCTTTCTGAATATAGCCAATCAACCGAGGGATAATAATCACGCTTATCAAAACGTATACATGCTCCATAGGTAGTAGGACACTCCTCATTGACAGATACAATTCCATCCTTATTCCTCTGAAGAAAGTCAGTCTGGCAACATAGCAACCGGCGGTCATCAGCCTCAAGCAAATCGGTCAGTTTGTCAACCCAATCACTACTATAAAAACGCATGTGCCCATCGAGCAACAAGAAAAAAGGAGTACGGCACAGTTCCACTCCATAGTCGCGACTGGCGGCAACTCCTTTACGCTCTATGTTGTAGATATAGATGACATTGTAAGATGCCAAATCGGAACGATAATTGTAACCATCGTTCGATTGGTCATTGATAACCATGATATCCACTCTGTCTCCCACATGTTTACGGATACTACGCACGGTATTGACAACCTCTTCTCCCTCGTTCAAGAAAGGTATGATGACCGTTAGGCTATTGGGGCTTTCGGGCACAACTACAGGATGGGCTATAGCCCAAACCTCTTCGTCACGAGCAATCCAACGACTGATAGCGCTTTGCACCTTTCGTGCATTTTTCTTCTGCTCGTAATTATAGACAGCCGTCACTTGCTCATCCGAAATTCTATACTTCAATAAAATGTCATCAATGTTGCGTAATTGTAAACCTGCCCGCAATGCCTGAAACCAAAAATGGAAATCTTCAGCATAGATATAATCTGCATCGTAACGTAAACCATGCTGCATGATGCTTTCGCGACGCATCATGACAGTTGGGTGCACAAAAAATGTTTCTTGAAGCAATTCTTCCCACCCTATAACATGCGGGCGTTTAAATATACTATTATCTTGATTGTTGACAACTGTAATAATTCCACCTCCAACAATATCCACCTCAGGGTGAGTTTCCATATACTCGTATTGTATGCGCAAGCGATCAGGTAACATCAAATCATCTGAGTCCATACGGGCAATATATTTGCCCTTGGCCTCATCGAATAAGCGGTTACATGAGCCTATATAATCGTGCTCTCCCTGAATCAAACGGATACGGGGGTCATCGTATGAGAGAATGACATCACAGGTCTCATCGGTAGATCCATCATCTACAATCAGTAGCTCAAAATCTGTGAACGTCTGCTGTAAAATACTTTCGATGCATTCTCCTATACATTTAGCCCGATTATATACAGGCATACATACGGAAATAGGAAGCATAGTTATAATTGTTGGGGAGGGAAAGTAATAATTTTAGTCTATCGTGAATGTGCCATAGAATATTTCGCCATATTCCGTAACTATCTCCACCGAATAGCTACCAGCACCACCTCCAAAAATGTAAATTTCGCCCATTCCATCGGAAATATCCGTGGTGGAGTTCCATACCTGACCTGTGGTCTCATTCACTACATCAACGGTAATAGATGAGAACTCTGCAGAGCTACTTATATATATAGTGCCTCCTTGGTAATAGGCGGTAAAAGGTATTGAAACTATTCCTCTATAATCATTTCCTGTAACGACTCCGCCTGTACCTATTGGAATAGGAACTATTTCCTTTTCTCCACCACCATCTGCCATCACTGATGCGTTGCCTACCACGAGAAAGCAAACTACTGCTAAAATCCATTGAAATGTGTGTTTCATAATCTTGTTGTTTTATTAAGTTTGTTTGCCGCAAAGATAAAGCTAATCCGCGAAAGCATGAAAAAAAAACCGTCTTACAGAGACGGTTGTAAGTACGCTGATTTACAACAATATAAGTAGCTGCAAGAAAAGCAAAAATCTTACAGAAAGAATAAGGTCAATATATAATTGTTTATTTTATTAATAATCAACTGTTTACCCCCTGTAAGAAAACAGGAGGGCTTATAAAAGTAAGATGGGATGTCAATTGTGCTGATTAAGTGACAATTACATCATTTTATCCAAGAAGAATTGCTTGCTCGGAGCATTCGAAGCCTTGATGTCATCGCGCAGGCGGTACTTGATTTGGTAGATATGGTTACGCTCCAGCTTCATGAAAGTGGCAATCGTCTTACCTGAGAAACGGGCATAAAGATAGGTAAGAAAAGTGTAGTCTTTTTCTTTCAGATAGGGCAACTCAGCACGCAAGCGAGCCATGATATTATCAAGGTTGGTGTTTAGGATTGCTTCCAGTTCGGCAAGCTTATCTCCCTTGCTGAGTTGCACTATTTCCTTTTCCAACTGAGACAATATGCCCTTATTTATTGCCGACTTGGAGCCTTGATTCTCATAATAGGTCTCGCTCAGATTATTGAGCAGTCTGGAGTAGGTATCAAACAACTCAGCTATTTGTGCTTGCATGTGTACTACAGAGCCTTCATGCGCATCTACACGCTCCCTCAACTCATCCATTTGCACATGCGACAATTGCAATTCCTCACTGATTCGTCCGATGGATTCTTCCTTATTATATAAAGTGTAGCGCAAATCCTCTGCCAGCTCCATATACTCGTTCAGTTCCTCCTGTTTACGACGGAAACAGTGGCGCACATAGATACCCAATGCTACAGCAACCATCAATATAATAACAGCTGCACCTCTCATCAGAAAACGTTGCTGCTGGTTGCGTAGTTCCTCTACCTTCAGGCGGGTCTCATAATGGTCGCGCTGGGAGGCAATAAGAGGTTGTTGCAGGGTGATGCGCACCACGGAATCTTGATGGGCAAGTAGTTGTTCGTGATTGTGCAAGGCGTCGTAAGGAGTGTCTAAGACTTTACATATCTGGTAGCTTTTCTGCAATAGTCTGGCCGTATCCTCAGCTGTAACACTCATACTCCATGCATGAGCCAAAGCATCCTCAGCTGCTGATTTGTCTTCTTTCAGAGCATAATAATGGGCTATGATTCCGTAAGTGGCAGCATTTTGGGGAAGTACATCAATAGGATACCGCACAAGAAGCGAGTCTAAGGGCACAACATTTGCTGTTGCATCATACAAGCAAAGCAGAGGAGTAAGTGTACTACGTATAATATAGGAATCATTGTGTGCTTCGCCCCACACAAAAACTTCATTGAGCAGAGAATTAGCTTGGAAGAATTGAAGCATATTCAGATAGAACTGCCCCATATCTCGTTTGGCAATATATTGTAAACGTTCCTTCCCTGCTAACTCATAATAGTGCAAAGCCTCCTCCATACACTCCAATGACTGGGGATAATCGTAGTCATTACCATAGAGTACCCCCATTTGCGCATACAATAACCCTACAGAATATGGTGCATCCACCTCATCCACAAACTCCTTGGCACGCGTGTAGGCCGCCATCGCTTCGTGGCGTAAACCAGCATTGGCATATACCCGACCATGGTAGTAGAACGCCTGCAGGCGACGTAGTGGCAAGCCCTTGCGATCATAGTAGCGCGTAGCTACGCGGATAAGCGAATCGTCAGCCACGTCAATGCCGCTCTTGTCCTGTGCCTGCACAGTAAGCAGCGCATAGAGCGCACGCGCCTCGCCCCACCGCGGCATGTCGGCAGCGGTGAGCACAGTGAGCACCGAGTCCGGCACCACCTCCATCCGCGCCTCCAGATGCTCCAGCTCACGCATGGAAAGCGTGTTGCCACACCCCATGCAGAGGGTGGCAAGCAGCAAGCAATATATCACAGTGCGGAGCTTCATGCCACAAAGATACAAATAAACGAGTGAGAAATATGAAGTTTACTTCAATATTTTTTGCAACGAGTGCAAGTATCTTCATGGCGAAGCCATAAAAGTAGGCATAAATCGCCACACGACAAAGAGGGTACGGTGAAAAGTCTTCGAATTGTATGGGTTCTTTTTGTAATAATAACAACTTATTCACCTACAGAGAAGGCGCAGCAGAGATAATTTTACTTTATCTCAGGCTCTATCACCACCTCTTCCAATCCATACGAGAGGCTGTTCACCTCCTGTTCTGAGGGTAACTGCACGGTGTAGAGAGCTGCCTCCATACGGCGCAGGAGGTCGCGTTTCAAGGATTCAGGAGCGTAGATGAAGGCTTCGGCCACAACGATACGCCCATTCACCTCATCTACTCGAGAGTGCGACACGAAGGGACCACCCATGCGGTCGCCCTGCACGCGCCAAAGGCCGCGGGCTACCTGAGCATACTTGCCACGCACGGTAGCATCCTCTACGTATACATAGTTGTGGTTGGTGGTCATGTAGCTTCCTTCGGGACCTCCTGGGATATTGGCCTTCATCACCGAGTCACGCTTCTGAAGGAAGTACTCAAGGGTAAAGGTGTTCGTGTCAGTATAAGGATAGGAGTAGAGCACGATGCTCATGTCCTTCTTGCCCACGTTCGTAGAAGCCCACAGAAAGTCCTTGCCCTTCTTGAACCTGTTGACCTCCCAAGGCACCCATACGTCTACGTCAAGTATCTCGCGAGCCAGACGCGACACTTCGGGGTTGTGCTTCTCGCGCAGGTTCTCAATCTCGCGGTTCATCTCGGCCTTGGTGAAGAAGTCAATGATGGATTGCCGGTTGGCATTGATATACTCCGTTAGGCTAGCCTCGTCGTGAGCCTGCAGAGTCATAATCATCTGCGGATAGGAATATACGTTACGGGCAAACTTGAACTTGGGCTGGGAGTAAATGTCCTGTATGTCGACCTTGATAACGTTGCGCATGATACGGAACATGTTGCTGTTGAAAGCGCTGGGGTCGACGCGCGAGATGCGGAACGAACGCTCCGACTGGGGCAGGCCCGGCACGTCGGTGTCGAGCACATTGAACACGGCACGGCCCAAGGGACGCTCCCACTGCTCTTCATCCATTACCACCAACATCTCGTAGGGGAGACCTGTGGCGTTGGGCATCAAAAAACCTTTCTTCTTTTTCGAAGTAGCCTTCTTGGTGGTTACCTTCTTCACTTTCTCCTTCTTGGGACCTTCGTTGGCAGCCCCTTCTCCTGCCTCTTTCTTGTTGCCGCAACTGGCTACGCCGAGTGCCATCACTAAGGCGGCGGTGTAGAATAATACTTTTTTCATCGTTATATATTTTTTATTATTAACTTACTATCTCTAACTTTTCGTAAATACCCAATCAAACACATCGCGAGGCAACTTGTCCTTGAGGCGGCTCTTGCGTGTCTGCACAGCCTCGGATGAGCAGCCGAGACAGGCACCTATCACCGCAAACGGGCAACCGAGCATGGCCAGCAGGCAGCAACGCACATCGTCATTGGTGAGGCGCCCCTCGCTACGCAAGTTTACATTCACCTGGATGAAGCACTCATCGAGAGCCTTCGACAGGCGTTGCCGCTCGTCAGCGCCGAGCATCTGCATATCAGCATGGAGCGTGACACTCATCTTCTCCAACCGCTGGAGCCAGCCACTGGGACGGAACTGCTCGCGGCTGAGAGCGAAGTTGTCGCGATAGATGGCTATCACCTCCTCACGCGTCAAAGGCTGCTTTTCGGATTCCTCCTCCGACAATTCTTGCGCGGTAACAAGCTGTGCTTGATTCTTCTGCAATGCCTCGTACATACGCAGATAGTGGCGCTTGCGGCGATAGTCACGTAGCACAAAGAGGATGGCCACCAACAGCACTATAGCTATGGCTATCAGCGCCGTACGAATGACGAAGGCACGATGTTCCTCGGCTGTAATGGGCTCGTCCATAGCCTCCATAGACACCATGCGCCCCTCCTCGAAGACGATTCTATATACAGGCTCCTCTACCCAGCGCAAATAGGTGCGCATATCCTTGGGGCTCTTGTTGTCCGCACTCCACTCCTCAGGACACGGAGCAAGGTTGCGCTGCTTGGCAAACACGGTGCCCGAAACAATAGGCAGGAACATACGCCCACCCACGAAACGGCAGTCGGTGAACTCCTCCATACGCAACCATATCGCATCTTGAGGCACGGCAAGAGTGTCGGCAAAGCGACCCTCATGCGCTTTCGAATCATAGATACGCAGCCATTCTATATATTTTATCTCCATTAAGCAAAGGCTGTCATCAACGACTTGAAGGCGACACTTCCAAGAGTTCTGTCGCCTATTGGCCTCATCGCCCCAGAAAGCCGTAAAGTTGAGCCCTTCCCACGAAGAGAGCATTCCATCATACATTTCATAGTAACGCCGCTTGCCACGGATAAGTTCGAGCGGCGAGTAAGCAGTCAGATACTCCACACCGTCGATGACAAGGATATCGGCATTGCGCGACATATCATCGAGCAGGGTTTCCTTGTCCATCTCGGTAAGCCATTTCTCACGTGATAAGCGGGGATAGAAACTATCACCGTCATACCAAGCCGATGCAGCCAACGAAACCATTGCCGCCAGCACCAACAGGACATATTTCACGCGTGTACTTATCATATACTTGTCATTGACTATGCAAATATACATCTTATCGCGCAAAATACACAAAAAAGCGACTTACAAAAAACTTACAATTTCAAAATCCACTAAAAACAAGCATGTTACACACGCCCAACATATACACTCCATAACAGGGAAAAGATCCGAAACGCCCGCTACGGACAAGCTACAGGAAAACTTTTTTCACGAATTATATGGGCAGACGCTTGGGGTTTGAACAAAAATCATTAGCTTTGCAAAACATAAAGAGTCGACGGACAAAGGCTGTGCTATTGCCCTTTCTTGGACAAGCTAAGGGTTCCGCTATTGACCGTTGACTATAGACTGTAGACAAAAGAATAAGTAAAAATGGCAAAATTCAACAGAATCCTCCTGAAGCTCAGCGGCGAGAGCCTGATGGGCGAGCAGCGCTACGGCATCGACGAAAAGCGCTTGGGCGAGTATGCAGCCCAAATCAAAGAGATACACGACATGGGTGTGCAGATTGGCATCGTAATTGGTGGCGGCAACATCTTCCGTGGCCTCACAGGAGCCGGCAAGGGCTTCGACCGCGTGAAGGGCGACCAAATGGGTATGCTCGCCACGGTCATCAACAGCCTCGCACTAAGCTCGGCACTCACCGCCATCGGCGTTAAGGCCCGCGTGCTCACCGCCATCCGCATGGAGCCTATCGGTGAGTTCTACACCAAGTGGAAAGCTATCGACAGCATGGAGGCTGGCGAAGTGGTTATCCTCAGCGGCGGCACCGGCAACCCCTACTTCACTACAGACACAGGCTCATCGCTCCGCGGCATCGAGATTGAGGCCGATGTGATGCTCAAGGGAACCCGCGTCGACGGCATCTACACCGCCGACCCCGAGAAGGACCCCACAGCTACCAAGTTCAGCGAAATCACTTACGACGAAATCTACAACCTCGGCCTCAAGGTAATGGACCTCACCGCCACCACCATGTGCAAGCAAAACAATCTGCCCATCTACGTATTCAACATGGATGTAGTAGGCAATCTGAAGAAGGTAATCGATGGCGAGAACATCGGCACCTACGTACACAACTAAAAGGTAATAGCACATATGCAAGGAGGGGCACCAGTTGGTGCCCCTTCTCTTTTTTGTATCATGCAAACAATTTATTCACCTACCTCATAACCCGCATACACGGCACTATTTGAAAGAGTCTGCGTACCGGCCACCTGCAGAGGCTCATCATAGGAGCGCACATGCAATGAGCCACCATCGAGCGTAAGGTTGCCATCAGTGTCTACACCACGCGAACGAGAGTCAAGTGCATTATGCTCATGGGTAGCTCCCGACGCCACTACGGTGACAGTGCTGTTCTTCAACATCACATTGCCTACGTTGTTGATACCCTTGCCACCTGTACCAGTGCTCTTGGCACCAACGGTCATATTCTCCATAGTGAGTACGCCCTTGCTGCGGAGTGCTGCGGCAGAGGAGAGTTCCTGCACATCGGCCTCGTAAAGGGCATTGCCTTCGGTGATAGCAGTGAGTTTACCGCCAGTGAGCGTCATATCACCCTCACTCATCACTGCCTTGGCGCCAGCACCCTTGGCTGTGGCCTGCAAAACGCCACCTGTCATTGTGAGCGTCGACATGGCACGTACGGCATGACCCTTATCGCCAGTAGTAATTACCTTGATGAGTCCGCCCTTTATTTTTATATAAGGAGTGATGAGCGGGTCGATGACACCGGCATCATCGCCCTCATAAGAGGCTGTGATACCCTCGTCAACGGCATTGACAGTGAGTTTGCCGCCACCGATTTCAATGTATCCCTTGCCTATATCAAGACCGTCCTGCTGGGCAGTGACATTGACGGTGCCACCATACATGAGGAGGCAGTCGTTGGTATTGATGCCGTCGCGCACGGAGTTGACCGTGACATTACCGCTACGCATACGTACATAGTCATCGCTCACGATGCCGTGGCCACCCACGCTCGTCACATCGAGCGAACCATTGCCGCTGAACACAAGCTGGCCTTCGCTAAAGAAGGCTCCCTTCTGATCCTCACCGGTAGTCATGGTGTAGGTAGTGCCGTCGGCGAGTTTATTGGTGGTGCCATCGGCAAGCTCTACCATGATAGTCTTGCCCGACTGTATGTTGATAGCCGCTCCCGTGGGGTTGGTGATGTCCACGCCGTCCATCGTCACTAGTGTCTTATAGTCGGAATAGAGCTTGAACGAGCCGTTCGTGGTAGTGCCCTTCAGCGTATAGGCGATATTCTTCTTGGTAGAAGAGATAATCACATGAGCACCCGTAACTCTCGACATCACACCGCTCACCGTACCGCTCACCGTGGCCTTGTCGCCGTCGTAGGTGATAGTGACACGATTGGTGGGGGTATAGTTCTCGATGAAATCGCCATAGTCAGCGTGGTTCTCATCAGTGATAACATTTTCTGCAACTTCGGTGTAGGAGGTATCGTCGGTGGGGTCGATGGCTACGTCGACATGGGCACCGTCGTAGCTATACATATCTCTATAAGCACCACCTTCTGCGAACTCAATAGCCTCAATGCCATCTACAGCGTAGCACACTACATCTTCGCTTCCATCTTCATAGTCGTATCCATCTTCATATCCGTCATTGGTGGGAAGTCCTGTTGTTATATATAACAAAGAAGCATCTTCACTGAAAGTAAGGGTTGTATAAAGACCACTATAATATGCAACCGAACCATCCTTGCACACCACACGAAAATCGGCAGGGGCAATCATCATAGCATGCGATACCAACGTCACCATTAGGGCGAAAGAAATAAGAATAAGCCGTTTCATCGCTTCACAAATTTAAGGGTTTCACTTCCTGCTACCACAATATACGTTCCTGCAGACAGATGTGCTAGATTTATTGCAGGTGCTGCAACAGTCTGTATTCTCGACAACACGCATTCACCGCAATTGCGATAAATATTTATCGCAATTCCAGAAGTAACATTTGCAACCAATTCCGCACTAACAGGATTATATACTATGCTGTTCTTTGTCTCCATATCATCAACAGATGCATGATATGCGTAAAAAACCATACGCTGGATATCCTTTATGGCAATTGTACAATCTAACGCGTCATTAACATGAAAGAGCATTTGCCCATTAGAGAAGGTTATCTTACAATCGCCAGGGTTTTCATCAAACTGAAACATACCCCCATCATTAAAAGTTACAGCAATCTGCTGCGCTCTCACCTGCACCACCCCTAAGAGCAGCAATGCAAGAATCAAATAAAGATTTCTTTTCATAATTCCCGTATCTGATGATTAGAGTTCGATAGATGCACCTACGCCCAAGATATGACCGCTAATGTCATCCACATCGTTATAGTCCTGATAACGATAGAACAGTGTCAGTTTGGCATCCTTAGTCACCTTATAATCGGTACCGACAGTGTAGCGTATCTTGTCAAACTTCATCGCATCGTCCAATTGATTGTATACCTCCACCTCTGCATAAGGCTCAAACTTTGACTTCTTGATGTCGTAGCTTACAGACAATCTGGAGCGCAACTTATGGTCGTTCTTGGCCAATTTGTCATCAATCAACAGTTCGGACACTTCGTCCCACATATCAAAAGCTGGATGATAGCCATAGCGTTCACGTTCACACTGTGCGGCCATTTTATGGGTAAACTGATAGCGTTCGCGGAGCGAGAACTTAACGCGGCCCCACTTCACCGAACCCGTAAGCGATGCTGTGGCACGATGACGGGTATACCAATAAGGTGCATCCACATTCTTATGCTTAGGCACGGTGGGATCCTCATCGCGATACTTTATCTCTGTCTCAGCTGGATTGTGCATCGACATGATGACATAGCCTATATCGGCCTTGAGGAATGGGATTTTCTTATTCTTATACGACAAGTTGAGCCCGGCTGTGAAACGCTCTACCTCTGATGATTTTTGATGAGTACGATACTCACCCTCCATTGAGAGTTCAAATTGTTTGTTCAACTTTGTAGACAGTTCCAAGCTCTCCCACACTCCAAAATCACTCTGAGCCCAAGCAGTGCTCGCAGCCAGTAGCAGACATCCTAAACCTAAGATTCGATTTCTTTTATTCATAGTTCTATCGTTTTTTCAGCAAAGTTAGGTTTCAATTCTGAAAAGAAGTTGAAAAAAACTACATATATGTATTATTTTTTGTTCATACATGTAATAAGTTTAGTACACATATGTACTTTTCCTCGCACATATATGTACTATTATAGATTATCCCATCTTGGGCAGACGGCCCACATTGTCAACACTATTGATTTCGTTTGACAATGGCTCGTAATACACCTTCACCATGGCGGTATCCTTAGAGAAGTCGATAGCCCCCACCTCTACACGCAGGATATTCAGCCCGGTACGCTTCTTGAGGTCCTCTATCAACTCTTCCTCATGCTCAGGAGTGATAAGGCTGATGTTATCGTACAGCACCAATTTGCTGGCCACATGCTTCACCCAACGGTTGCTCTCAAGCGCCCATATAGATATGATAAAGAGCAGGTTGGTAGCCAGCAGTTCTACATAGCTGATGCTGGTA
Source organism: uncultured Bacteroidaceae bacterium (assembly GCA_964570685.1). Classification (GTDB taxonomy): domain Bacteria; phylum Bacteroidota; class Bacteroidia; order Bacteroidales; family Bacteroidaceae; genus UBA1189. Next base: position 18,119 of record CAZMZC010000005.1, read on the forward strand.
GCCAAGCCATTGATGGCACTCACGGCAATGATGAGGAAGAGGTAGGTCATCTCACGGATGGGCACCGACTCGGTACGGTAGCGGATGATACCGAAGATGGCAAAGAGACCGAGAGCAAAGCCTATCTTCAACTTCACACCGCCCATGAGGAAGATGAGCAGGAACACGCTGATAGAAATCAGGATGAAGGTGAAGAAGTAGTCGCGGCGACGGCTCTTAGGATAATAGAATACACGCACGATGAGTGCGATGACTGCGGTGTTGAGAACAAAGCGGATGAGGAGTTCGGTCAGTGCGCCCCAGTCGGCCCACATTGATGACATCAGTACGTCGTTCAGTGGCTGTACATCCATTTCCAACTCTTCGGCTGCCATTGCGAGGGCATTGGTTCCTCCGGCAATTAGGTTCAAAAGGTTTCCCATAATACTTTAATGATTATTTAATAGTTTTTTTATTCGTACAAATCGCGGTTTGAAGTTGCCCTGCCTGAGTGTCGGCTTGGTGAGTGCCGAGCCTATGCAGTACTTGCTGAAGCCCGAGGGCTTGATGCGCAGCTGGCGCAGCATATCTTTCACAGGCGAGTACACATTGCCATCGCGCTTGAGTTCGATGATGACCAATCGGTCATACGTGTCTTCGATATCGGTCTCCCAATGGTGAAACTTCACGTGGCAGTCGATGGTGAGGCGCTCGGTCTTGGCCATATTGACCAGCGTGATACGCTCAAAGTGATTTTCCACCTTAGGCACGAGGTCATCGAGCAAGTAGTTGGCATGCTTGGCCAGCAGGGTATCGCCCCCATCTTCGCGCAGGGAATGTATGCTACCCACGGTCATGCGCTTCTTCTTGGTGCGTCCGTGGTTGTTCTTATTCTTCACTTCGAGGAAAGTATCGCCCGAGTCCATATAGGTGCGCACCCTCACCTTCTGTCTCACGAGGCGTCCGTTGTGGTGCATCACATACATCTCTTCATCGGGAGTGTCCAGATAGATGGTATGGTAGCGGTTGTAACGCTTGCCCTCTATCTGCTGCACCATATATTTGCCCTGCGCCATCACAAGCAGTTGCTCCAGCTGACTGATTGTAGCAAGATACTTCTTGTCGATACGGTTCATCAACTTTATATCCTTCATCTCGGAGAGCGAGATGGGGGGCAGCTTGTCGAGCAGTTGCAATATCTGTTGTTCCATAGTATATAGCCGTACGATACGAATTTGTGCAAATATAGTAACTTATCCCAAACTCTGAAACAAAAAGTCAAAAAAAACAAGAAAAACAGCCATATTTATATATATATGCAAAAAAACTGTTGCAAAAAACGAAAAAACCGACTACCTTTGAATCACAAACTGAAAACCAACAAACTTAAAAACTAAAATATTATGCAGGAATATCTGAACGAAGCACAGGAGATGATGGAAATGGCCATCCTCCACGTTGAAGACGAACTTGCCCGCATCCGTGCCGGCAAAGCCAACACCCGTATCCTCGACGGTATCCGTGTAGACTCTTACGGAACTATGGTACCCCTGACTGGTGTAGCCTCCATCACCACTCCCGACGCACGCACCATTGCCATCAAGCCTTGGGACAAGAACATGTTCCGCGTCATCGAGAAGGCCATCATCGACTCTCCCGTAGGTATCACTCCCGAAAACAACGGCGAAATCATCCGCCTCGGCATACCGCCCCTCACCGAAGAGCGCCGCAAGCAGTTGGCCAAGCAGTGTAAAGAGGTAGCAGAGAATGCCAAGATTAGCATCCGCAATGCCCGTCGCGACTGCATTGACGCTCTGAAGAAGGCCGTTAAGGACGGTATGCCTGAGGACGTTCAGAAAGATGGCGAAGAAAAGCTCCAGAAGCTGCACGACAAGTACATCAAGAAGGTAGACGAGCTCTATGCCGACAAGGAGAAGGAGATTATGACCGTATAATACGCAATGGACAATTGACAATGCACAATTGACAATTAGGCTTCGCAAAAGAATTTGGCAACCGCCTATAAAGAAGAAATAGTCAATTGTCAATTGTCAATTGTCAATTATCAATTATCCTATGCTTGGCCTCGTAATCAAGAACACCGGAAGCCAATACATTGTGAAGACCGATGAGGGCAATCTCATCGACTGCCGCATCAAAGGCAACTTCCGACTCAAGGGCATCCGCAGCACCAATCCTGTTGCCGTGGGTGACCGGGTGGCACTCACCGCCCCCACCGACGGCACAGCCTATATTACCGACATCGAGGAGCGCCGCAACTACATCATACGCCGCGCCTCGAACCTCTCCAAGCAGTCACACATCTTGGCAGCCAATGTCGACATGTGCCTGCTCATCGTCACCATCAATTATCCCGAGACCTCTACCGTCTTCATCGACCGCTTCCTCGCCACCGCCGAGGCCTACCGCATACCCGTACATATCGTGTTCAACAAGGTGGACCGCTACAACGAAGACGAGCGCCGCTACCTCGATGCCATCGTACACCTTTATAATACTATTGGCTACGAGTGTTCCTGCGTGTCGGGCCTCAACGGTGACGGACTCGACAAGGTGCGTGTCTCGCTCACAGGCAAGACCACCCTACTCTCGGGCAACTCCGGTGTAGGCAAGAGCACCCTCATCAATGCTCTGCTCCCCAACCTCCATCTGCGCACAGCAGAAATCTCCGAGTACCACAACAAGGGTATGCACACCACCACCTTCTCCGAGATGTTCCCCTTCGGCGATGGCGGTTGGCTCATCGACACTCCCGGTGTCAAGGGCTTCGGCACCTTCGACATGGAGGAAGAGGAGATAAGCCACTACTTCCGCGAGATATTCGCCGAGTCGGCCCACTGCCGCTACGGCAACTGCACCCACACCCACGAGCCCCACTGCGCCGTGCGCCAAGCCGTAGAGGAGAGCCGCATCAGCCAATCGCGCTACGCCTCCTACCTCAGCATGCTCGACGACAAGGAAGAGGGCAAATACCGCGAAGGGTATTGACAAATAGTCTATAATAAAATGTATACAATCAAAGCTGCCCTCTTTGACCTCGATGGAGTCATCATCGACACCGAGAACCAGTATTCAGAATTCTGGGGAGCCATCGGACGTGAGTTCCTCCCCGACGTGCCCGACTTTGCCGAACGCATCAAGGGCACCACACTTGAGAGCATCTACAACAATTGGTTCGTTCATCTGCAGAGCGAACTTCCGGAAATAACCCGCCGTCTCAACGACTTTGAGCGGCAGATGCAGTATCCCTACATTGACGGTGTGTGCGACTTCATCAAAGCATTGCGTGAGGAAGGCATCAAGACGGCCATCGTCACCGCCAGCAACGACGAGAAGATGCGGGGAGTACACCGCGCCCACCCCGAGCTGGCCAACCTCTTCGACCGCATCCTCACTTCCGAAGACTACGCTGCCGGCAAGCCAGCCCCCGACTGCTATCTGGAGGGTGCCCGAGTCTTCGGGCTGCAACCCGAGGAGTGCGTGGTATTTGAGGACAGCATCAACGGCCTGCGTGCCGGGCGCGACTCGGGAGCCTACGTAGTAGCACTCACCACCACGAATCCCCGCGAAGCGGTTGCCCCATTGGCCCATGCGGTCGTGGCAGACTTCGAGAAACTCACATTAGACGACATACAACAAGCGCCCAGCAACAATGGTTGACACCCACCACCTACGGTCTTTGGCACAGGCTGTATTGCCGAAAGTTTATAAATCGGTTGGCAACCTTTAGGTCGATGCCCGAAGGGGCTAAAGTCAATGGCGCAGCGTAGCGAGAGCAATGATAAGCTTGCTTAATCATTGCCGGGCAAGCAAGCCATCTTAAAGCACAGCTTTATATTGGCAGAGGGAAGCAGAACTACCCTTTCACTCTCTTTACATAAATCAAGCCATTCCCCCTGCCGATGGCGCGGATGCCCGAAGCCTCCTCCTTGCGCACCTTGCGCAGCTCTACAGTAGCGGTCGATAGGGATAGCTCGTTCAGCTCGGCATAGTCGCGCGTGCGTATGTATCCGTTCTCCTCAATGTAGGCGATGGCACGGCTGATGCGCTCCTCCAACGTGTAGGGCGAGTGCTTGATGCGATGCTGCTTGCCACGCTCGAATGTGCATTGGCTGCGCACGGCCTTCACCAGCTTCTTGTCCGCATGGTAGTGGACGCCATTCACTTCGATGCTCTGCGCATTGCGCTGCGGCTCATTCTCGGCAAATGCGTCCTGCTCCTTACCTTCGCACACACCTACCGTGGCCTTGAAGGTTCCTATACCGTCAATCGTCACAGTACAGCCATGCGCCATAAGGCGGGCCAGCGAAGTGGCTGCCTGACTGAGCACCTGCACTGCCGCAGCCTCGCTGATGCCATGGCCTGGGGTAGAGATTTCTTTGACGAACTCATCCATCGTCACGCGGCGTGTGGTCTCCATACGGTAATACGCCGAAGCCTCGCCCTCGCCGCGTATGCTCTTGAACTCTTGTTTGATGTACTTTGCCATAATTTCTTAGTTTTTTAATTCCTTTTTTGTTTCACGCAAAAGTTTATCTTTTTTGTTGCCTCACACAGATCTCACGAATCTCACAGATTCATACATCGCTATCGCTTGTATGTACCATCCGGATTGTAACACTCGGCATTGCCGACAAGCGCGAGCTATAGTGATGCGCCATCTGCGAGATTCGCGTGAGGAAAATTTCGCTTTCACTCCGTAAAAGTACAAAATCTTTGTCCGAAAAGCAAACATTCAGCACACAAAAAGTAAAATATCCGTGGATATTTGATTAAATATTCGTGATTACGTGATGAAATATCCGTGGATACGCGATGAAATATTCACGGATACACAAGTTTTTCGAGAAACAAATCGCAACTTTTGGCTTGCTCCTCGCAAGTTATTGTACAGTAGATAATAACTAATCGGCAATCTGGCGCGACAGCAATCTAAAGACAGGCAATCTCCTTTCATCCTAATATCCAGCAAGAGGTAATCGTAATCGTCATCGTTGCAGCGCATTTGCGCTGCCAAAGCCAACCGATTTATGAACTTTCGCCAATAGAGAATCCATAGAAATCGCCGATTTCATCGAGATAATCACTTAAACTGCTGCCTCGCCGCTGCACTCTGCCAGGCCAAAAATAAAAAATGTTTACACTGGCTGTATCAATAATCACGCCCTATTTCTGAGCCCAAGTATCGGCCAAGACAATGCCAACGATGCAAATCAAGATTATTGTAGCACCGACCAGGCCGGAGCCGATGACACTACGGAATGCGGTCAAGACAGCGCCTAATATGAGGACAGAAGCAACAATGATGCGCAGGCGCTTCACGTTGCATTTCTCCTTATCTTCCTTGCCGGTTGTATTGTATCCTGCAATCAAGAAGTCACCCTTACCTATAAGAATCAGGATGGCAGCAGCGATTATTATCAAGATTTGCCACTCCATGGTAGATTTATCTTTGCGTTTGTTTTCTGCTTGTCCTTTGCAAAGATACGGATAAGCGAGCAAGAAATAACAAACTTGTTTGATTATTTTTACAGCGAGCACAAGTATCTTCACGGCTTACCGTAAAGATACGAATAAGCGAGCAAAAAAATAACAAGCCTGATAGGATTTTTCACAGCACTCGTTGCATTTAAGGCAAAAGAGCTTTACCTTTGCAAATAGATAGTGATAGAGAACATATAACAACCCCAAAAAGAACTGGCCTATGAGCATTAGCGTATAATTGATACGCACATTTTAGACATATCGGAAAAGCGTTTAGCTTTGATTCTTGTCTTTGAAACTTCGACACTTTCATTAGGCACCAAGAGTAAAGCAATGACGCTCACGCCATACGGCGTGGGCTTTACTCGTATATTTGGTGCAAGGTAGTCGAAGACCTCAAAGACAGATACATCGGGTTTTGTCCGCGCTTTTTTTGTGCGTTAATATAGGTTCTTATATGAATCGTTGGAGGACAAATGAGAATTATGTATATTTGCACGAAATCAATAAAATGAATTGATTATGAAAATTAGATTTATATCTTTTGTACAGACAATATTGGTGCTTTTGCTGCCAATGTCTTTGGTGTTTGTGTCTTGTAAGAAAGAAGATGAAGACAAGCAGCATGACAATGCTCCTTCACACGTAGAGGCTGTAGACCTTGGCTTGTCGGTGAAATGGGCTAATTGTAACATCGGTGCTTCGGCTCCCGAAGCTGCTGGGGCATATTATGCTTGGGGCGAAACGGAAGAGAAGAAGGAGTATACACCTTTGACCTATAAGTACTACTTGGGCGACTTGAATGAGGATGGTAATTATGGGAACTCCGAGGAGTACAAGAATATAGGTCGTGATATCAGCGGAACTGCCTATGATGTGGTTCACATCAAGTGGGGCGGAACTTGGCGTATGCCGACAAAGAAGGAACTTGAAGAACTTTGCTTGGAATGCTCTTGGGAAGATGCAGAGGTAAATGGAGTGAAAGGAAAACAGGTGACAGGTCCTAATGGCAATAGTATATTCTTACCCGGCACAGAAATATATACGGGAACTCAAACTCCTAATGAGACTGGTGGATTGGGTGCGTATTTGTCTGCAAGCATAGGCTTTTCTCAGCCTTATGCCTATAGCATTCTATTTATTTATGGTGATATTGTGTCAGGTGATAGAGGAAGAGATGCTTCTCGTGCTCATGGTATGGCTATCAGACCTGTAATGGAATAAAACTTGACAATAATATTGGCTATTTTCGTAGCGGTGGATTCGTCCACCGCTTTTTTTAGCTAAATTTATAGCAAAAATATAAAGTTTACACGATAAAATGTAAAATATATTTGTCATTACGGAAAATACACTTACCTTTGCGGCGTGATTCTTACGTAGGAAACTTTATGTTTAATCGAAAAAAGTAAAAGTGAATGCTATGAAGAAAAATTATTTGTTGCCTGTAGGCTTTAAGAAAGCTGGGCTTTGGATGGTGGTGCCGTTCATGACGTTGTGTCTGCTATGTTTCTTCGATGTGCTCGATGATTGGAGCATCAGAGCCACGGTGCCTGCATTGAGTAGTTCCGATGGCTGGTTTAGCATGACAAAGGCTGGGCTTGTAGTAGAAATCTCGATGCTCGGACTGCTCATTTCGCTCGTTTTCATCGCCCTTTCTCGCGAATGTGACGAGGATGAGATGACAGAACATATCCGCATGCAATCGTTCGTATGGAGTACTTGGGCTACGTCAATCATTATCGCCTTGGGGATTCTCTTTGTCTATGATTTGGAGTTCCTCACGTTTATGTTCATGACAATGTACCTCTACCTGATGCTGTACATCGTGAAATTTAACCTCGCCATGCACCGCGAGAGAAAGGAGCAGCGATGAAGAATACCATCCGTGTGGAGCGTGCCATCAAGGACATCACGCAACAGGACCTTGCCGTTGCGGTAGGCGTGAGCCGCCAGACAATAAACTCCACCGAAGCTGCTCGCTACGTACCCTCTACCGTGCTGGCGCTGAAGATTGCCCGGTATTTCGGGAAGTCTGTCGACGAAATCTTCTCGCTCGAAGAGGGCGACTGAGATGCAGTAAAACTGACAAGAATCAAGGACAGCCCCAAATGTCGGGGCTGTCCATTAGTATGTTCACTAAATTCCTTCTCGCTTCGACGTTAGCGCTAACGTCATCGTCGCTGCTCCTCTGCCAAAGCCAACCGATTTATGAACTTTTGCCAATAGGGAGAGGGTAATAAATGGTGATGGATTAAAAATTCGCCATTCCATCGGGAAAGTTCCAATTGCTTCAGCACTCTGCCAGGCCAAAAATAGAAATCGTTTACACAGAGTAGCAATAATTACCTCTAAAAGAAATAAGCCACGTTAAGATAGAGGGAAGATGTTTGCGGATTGACGATTGTGCTCCAAGCGTCTTTGGTGGGTTTCAATAATTCGTAGCTGTAGCCCAACGAGCACTGCCACTGATTGACATTCAATCCGACATTTACCCTCGCTCCGCAACAGGCTCGGCGGTACCATCCATCTTGAAATACATTCTTGCTTTCATTATTCGGGATGTCTTCATCGACATTCAGGCGGGCATGTCCCCAAAGACCCAATGCAAGGTATGGGCCTAACTCGCAGAACAGGTCTGACGTGCTCGACAGCGCATATTTATAACCTACAAATATAGGGACTTCCAAATAGTATACATCGCACTCCCACTTATGTCGGTTTTCACCCAAGTCGTATACAGGCATATTCCACCCCCTATTGGCGATGGACAAGGCGGTACCCAGATAGAGATTCTTGGGGAACACCCATTCTCCTTTTACGCCTATCTCGCCTCCCATGAAGCGGTCAAACTCCTTGGGATGCGAAGTCGAGATACCCGCTGTCACTGCTTTCCGAAACGAAGGTTACGCATTGATGTTACCGCAAACGCATAGCATTGCTATGACGATAGTTAAGGATAATTTTGTTGTTTTCATAGTCTTTTATTGTTTTGTCTCATTTTCATAACGGAAGAATAGATTTTTATTTCGTGCTTCATTGCAATAACAGCCAGTTTGTCTCATTCTATAAAAGAAGGCAGGTTCTCCTTACATTCGTCCGCAGAAATTTGGAGGTTCATTCGGATTGCACTACCTTTGCCCCCGTAAACACACCATATGAATATGAAACGCCTGACAGCATTATTAGCAGCCTTTGCCTTCATCGGCAGCGCATGGGCGCAAGAGAGCAATGAGAAGCTATATAAGATGAAATGGTATAAGTTTGTCGATGCCCTCACTCCCGACTTCTACCATACAGACGAGGCCAGGCGCATCGGTGACAACGTACTCCTCTATCAGTTCGATACGGGCGGATGGCCCAAGAATATCCGTATGCAGGACAGCCTCACCGCCGAGGAGCAGCTCGAAGTGACCAAGCGCAAGAGCACCCCTTATAGCAGCACCATCGACAATGGCGCCACCTACACGGAGATATACTATCTGGCAGCCCTATACCAAGCCACAGGCGACAAGCGCTACAAGAAGAGCGTGATGCGCGGACTCGACTACCTCTTTGAGGCACAATACGACAACGGCGGGTTCCCGCAAGTATATCCCAACAAGGGTGGGTACGTCACGGAGATCGAGTACAACGACCACGGGAATGCCAACGTGCTCTTCCTCATGCAGTCCGTCGTCAAGGACGAGCAGTTCGACTTCCTTCCCCGCCGATACCGCAAGCGTGCCCGCCGTGCGTTCGATAAGGGAATAGACTGTATACTGAAGACACAAATCATACAAAACGGAGTGCCCACCGTATGGTGTGCGCAGTACGATGCCGTGACCTTGAAGCCTGCCAAAGCACGCGCCTACGAACTCATCTCGCTGAGCGGACACGAGAGCGCCACCATCATCAACCTGCTGATGACTGTGGAGAATCCGTCCGAAGAGGTGAAGGCCGCCATCCATCACGGCATGGCATGGTTTGAGGCCAACAAGCTGGAAGGCATACGCCTTGAGAACTTCACAAACGAGGAAGGAAAGAAAGACCGCCGCATAGTACCCTGCGACGACTGCGCCCCGCTATGGGCCCGCTTCTACACCATCGACACTAACGAACCCTTCTTCTGCGACCGCGACGGCAAACCTGTCAAGACGATGGCCGAGATAGGCCACGAACGACGCAACGGATACTCTTGGTATAGCGATGATGCCAATACCACTCTGCGCCGATACAAGAAATGGTGCGAGCGGCAGGCAAAGAAAAAGAAATAGCAGTAGCACACAACATCGGGAACTCCTCACAAGTTTCACAGCTTGCGAGGAGTTTTTTCTTGTCGGCCATCAAAAAAAATCATTGTAAATTTAAACCTTTCGTTTTACACTGCGTCATAAGAATGTGCGGGTTAAATCTGCACATGCATTATTAACCATTAAAAAAGGAAATAACAATGAAGAAGATTCTTTTTGCAGCCGTAGCGCTAATGTTTTCTGTAGCCTTGTTTGCACAAGGTCCCCAGCGTGGCGAACGCCGTGAATTCAAGCCCGAGGAGATGGCTACACGTATGGCCGATGGAATGAAGAAGGAACTCAGCCTCAATGACGAGCAATACAAGTCGGTATACAACCTCTATCTCAAGCGTGGCGAAGAGATGAAAGCACGTCGCGACAAAGGACAACAAGGCCAACAGGTAGACCGCGAAGCACGCCGTGAGGAGATGAAGAAGCAGCAGGAGGCTATGAATGCCGAACTGAAGAAAATCCTTACTCCCGAGCAGTATACCAAGTTTGAGGAGATGCAGAAGAAACAACAACAGCGCCGTGGGCAAGGCGGTCCGCGTGGTCCCCAAGGTGGATAGGACATGCCTCCGCGTGAGAGATAAAAATGACAAAAAGGTCACTCCACCCGAATCTTAACATAACAAGAATATACAAAGGTAAAAGGATTGTGGCCCAGTGCTCTCTCTCACCTCAGTGTGAATTCCCCGTTTCATGATAATCATAGGCCTGCCCTTGTATGTGAATATCAGACTGGCCGCCCCCGAGAGAGAGCACTCCTTTCAGAGAGTGGAGCGATATCAATAATCGTTCCACTCTTTTTATTTATCGCTGAGATTTGGTTTTTCTCTTGCCATACACTAACTTTGCCCCTCAAATAACCTAACGACCACATAAGATGATTTCTTCCATTGGACTCTTCCGCGAGCTGTGCCGCCTGCGCAAGATAGCCGGCAAGCGGCACCCGATGTACGACCAGAATAAGTTTGCCAAGTACTTCATGGGCTTTGCCGTGGCACTGTGGGTGGTGTATCTCATCATGTTCGGCTTCCTGTTCATCGGGCTGTTCAGCGAGATATTCCCCTCAATGGAGCCATACCATATATTAAATAAAGGTATGCTCTACCTGCTTATGGTGGATTTCCTCATGCGCTTCACCATGACCAAACTGCCCGTGCAGGAAATCAAGCCCTTCGTGCTGCTGCCTGTAGGCAAGGATAGGGTACTGCGCAGCTACCTCGTGATGACGGGCATGAACGGCTACAATCTGATATGGATGTTCATGCTCGTGCCCTTCGGTTTCGGCACGCTGTTCCGCTATTTCGGTTTCGTGGGCGTGCTGGGCTTCCTCGTAGGCTACTGGCTGCTGATGCTGGCCAACAACTACTGGTATATCTTCTGCCGCACGCTGATGAACCAGCATATCCTCTACGTGCTCGTGCCCATTGCCGTATATGCCCTGCTGCTCGTGGGACTGCTCGTGCCCGAGACCAACTATATAGGCAACTTCTGCATGGAGCTGGGCGAGGGATTCTTCCTTTGGGAATGGCAGGCCTACGTGGGTGCCATTGCCCTCATCGCAGCGATGTTTGCCCTGAGCCACGCCTTGCAGAAGCGTGTGGTATATAAGGAACTGTCGAAGACGGAGGTAGTGAAGAAGCTGAAGAAGGTGTCGGAGTACAAGTTCCTCGACCGATTCGGCGAGGTGGGTGAATATATGCGTCTCGAAATCAAGCTCCTCACGCGCAACAAGGTGCCACGCACACAGTTCTACATGGGCTTCGGCATCATGCTGGCGTTCAGCGCTGCGCTGGCCTTTACCGATGTGTACGACGGCAACTTCATGCGCTACTTCATCACCGTGTACAACTTTGCCGTGCTGGGCGTGCTGGTGCTGAGCCAGACGATGAGCTACGAGGGCAACTACCTGGACGGACTGATGAGTCGCAAGGAGTCTATCCTCAACCTCTTGCGCGCCAAGTACTACGTGCAGTGTGCCCTGCTCTTCATCCCGCTCGTGATCATGATACTGCCCATCGCCGAAGGCAAGATTTCGCTGCTCAGTGCCTTGGCCTGCTTCTTCCTCACCAGTGGATTCACCTTCTGGATACTGATGCAGCTGGCCGTATACAACAAGCTGACCCTCAACCTCAACACCAAGATGACGGGTAAGAACAGTGGCGGCACCTTCTTCCAGTCGATGATTATCATGGCAGGCTTCTTCGGACCCGTGATCATCATACAGCCCTTGATAACCCTCCTGAGTGAGACCACCGGTCTGCTCATCATCCTCGGTGTCGGACTCGCTTTCACCCTCACCCATCCGCTGTGGCTGCGCAATATCTACAAGCGATTCATGAAGCGCCGCTACGAGAACATGGAAGGTTTCCGCTCATCGGTAGTGAATAATTAAGCTGTCTTAGGCGTTCCTAGGATATCCTAGGGGCTCTTGAAACTAAAAGAAAACAAAAAAACACAACATACAATGATTACCATCAGCAACCTCAAGAAATGCTTCGGCACCAAAGTCGCCGTCAACATAGCCGACTACACCATCGGTCAGGACACCATGCTTGGCCTCGTAGGCAACAACGGAGCCGGTAAGACCACCCTCTTCCGCCTTATCCTCGACCTCCTGCGAGCCGATGAGGGCATCGTAAAGATCGGTGATATTGATGTATCGAAGAGCGAAGACTGGAAACAGCATACGGGAGCCTTCATCGACGACAGCTTCCTAATCGATTACCTCACCCCCGAGGAGTACTTCTACTTCCTTGGCCGCGTCTACGGCCTCAAGAAAGAGGAGGTCGACGAACGCCTCGTGCCCTTCGCCCGCTTCATGAATGGCGAGGTTCTCGGCCAGAAGAAGCTCATCCGCGACTTCTCGCGCGGCAACAAGCAGAAGGTAGGTATCATCGGCGCCATGCTGCACCGCCCCTCGCTGCTCATCCTGGACGAGCCGTTCAACTTCCTCGACCCCTCGTCACAGTCGGTCATCAAGCATGTGCTGGCCGAATACAACAAGGAGACTGGCGCCACCATCCTCGTGTCGAGCCACAACTTGAGCCACACGACCGACGTGTGCAACCGCATCGCCCTGCTCGAGAACGGTGTCATCATCCGCGACATCGACAATACCGACCATACCGCCGAGCAGGAATTGGAGAGCTACTTCAATGTAGACTTCACCGAAGATACCATCCCTACCGAGCCGACAGCACCTATTGTTGACACTGAAGTCGAGGAGACTTTATAAAAAAAAAGAAAATTGGTAAAACATTTTGCCATCTCAGATAAAAGCAGTAATTTTGTGCCCGATTAGTCCGCAAGGGGTTCGAAGAAGCGGTTGCAGCGGTTGCAGCACACCTCCCGGAAAACTTTTAAAGTTTTATTTTAATGTACGCAATTGTAGAAATTAACGGACAGCAGTTCAAGGCCGAGGCAGGTCAGAAATTGTTTGTTCACCACATTCAAAACGTTGAGAATGGTGCAACGGTTGAATTCGAGAAGGTTCTTTTGGTAGAGAAAGATGGCGCTATCACCGTAGGTGCTCCCACAGTAGAGGGCGCAAAGGTAGTAGCCGAAGTGAAGAGCGAGCTCGTTAAAGGCGAGAAGGTTCTCGTATTCCACAAGAAGAGAAGAAAAGGTCACCGCAAGTTGAACGGTCACCGTCAGCAGTTCTCTGAGATTGTAATTAAAGAAGTTATCGCATAACCCTTTTAAACACATTTAGATCATGGCACATAAAAAAGGAGTTGGTAGTTCTAAGAACGGTCGCGAGTCAGCAAGCAAGCGACTCGGTGTAAAGATTTTCGGTGGCCAAGTATGCAAGGCTGGTAACATCATCGTACGTCAGAGAGGTACAGTACACCATCCCGGTGAGAACATGGGTATGGGTTCAGACCACACACTCTACGCACTCGTTGACGGCACCGTACAGTTCAAGAAGGGACGTAACGACAAGAGTTACGTTTCTGTAATCCCCGCAGCTGAGGCATAATTTTGCTAAAAAGCATAAGAAAAAACAATGAGGCTCAATCCTAAGATTGAGCCTCATTACTTTTACATCTTCTACTGTATTCTTTGCCAGCCTAACAATCGGTCTTAAATATCCGGTTTTGACTCCCCCCTATCAAGAATTTCTACGGCTTTCAGCACAGTGGGGTCTGTAAGATTGAGGTATTTCACATACTCTTCCATGCCTAGCATATTGTATATCACGTTGCCGTAAAGGATATCCTCCATCACCTCGCGCGACTTACTGATAAGGTTGTTGCGGCGTTTTACACCCTTCTGTGCGGCATAATCGACCAATTGCTCCAGCAAATCTTGTGTCTTCAGATAAGCATAGAGGCTTTCCATTGTGGTGTATTGCGAGAGTTCCGCACGATTCTTATCGGTATATTGGAAAGGATATTGCGTAAACAATCCGCGCTTGGCCACTTCAGCATAGTACGATGTGTAACCTGCCGTGTCGTGAGGGATAAAAATATCGGGCATGATGCCTCCACCACCATATACGGTGCGGCCATTCTTGGTTGTATAGACATTGCTCTCATCCTGCTTGATGCTGTCTTGCGTGAAAAATTCACCATGCTCGTAGCGGTTGAGCAAATCCAGCTCATACTCCTCACTCTTCCCATTCGTATAGGGTTTCTGTATACAGCGTCCCGAGGGAGTGTGGTAGCGGGCTATGGTGAGGCGTATGGCCGAGCCGTCATCAAACTCGATAGGCTGCTGCACCAATCCCTTGCCGAAAGTGCGGCGGCCGACAATGGTGCCTCGGTCGTTATCCTGGATAGCTCCGGCAAAAATCTCGCTGGCCGAAGCCGAGGTCTCATCAGTAAGCACTACGATGGGGAGTTTCTGGCAACTACCTCCTCCATTGGCATACTCTTCGTATCGCGGAGCATTCTCCCCCTCGGTATATACAATCATCTCTCCCTTGGGCAGAAACTCGTTGACCATCTGTATGGCAGCCCCCATATATCCACCTGTATTGCCTCGGAGGTCTACGATGCACCCCTGCATATTTCCCTGCATGCCCTGCGCCAGAGCTATCAGCATCTCAGGGTAGGTAGTCTCACCAAACTTGTTTATCTTCATGTAACACCAGCGGTCGTCAATCATATAGGTGGCGTCAATGCTCTTTACGGGAATATTGCCACGTACGATGGTATAGGAGAGCAAATCCTTTTCGCCATGACGTTTGATACCCAGGCGCACCTCACTACCTTTGGGTCCCTTGAGGCGCTTCATGGCACCGTCGTTGCTGATTTTCTTTCCCACGTAGAGCGAGTCATCAATGGTGACGATGCGGTCACCAGCCATCAGCCCCACCTTCTCAGAAGGGCCACCGGAGATAACATCGCTGATATAGATGGTATCAGACTGTATCATAAACTGTATGCCGATACCGCTAAAGCTGCCGCGCAGTTCTTGGTTAGACTCCTCGGCATCCTTGGCAGGGATGTACACGGAGTGCGGATCAAGTTCGGCTAGCACCTTAGGAATGGTTTTCTCTACCAGCTCATCCATATCAACAGTGTCAACATACTGATTACCTATGATATGCAAAAGGTCGGCCAATTTGGAGGTTGAAGGCTCCTGTCTGCCATAGTCGATGCAGGACGTAAAGGTTACGACCAAGCATATAGCCAGTGCAGCTATATACTGTAGGGGATTCTGATATTTCATTCTTCCTTAGGTAAATATTCCACGACAACACCCGCTCGCTCCAATAGTTCAATACCATCGGTGAGGCGATACTTTTCTCCATATACCACACGCTTGATGCCAGCCTGAATGATGAGCTTGGCACACTCAATGCAGGGCGAAGCAGTCACGTATAGCGTAGACCCCTCGCTATTATTACTTGAGCGGGCAATCTTGGTGATGGCATTGGCCTCGGCATGCAACACGTAGGGTTTAGTCACATTACTGTCATCCTCGCATACGTTCTCGAAACCTGCCGGCGTGCCATTATAGCCATCCGAGATAATCATCCTATCCTTCACGATGAGGGCACCTACCTTACGGCGCTCGCAGTAGGAGTTCTCGGCCCAGATGCAAGCCATACGCATATAGCGTTTGTCGAATGCTTCTTTCTTGTGCTCTGTATCAATCATATCATTTAACGAATTTAGACAGGTCGCCAAACTGCATGAAATACTTTCTACTTTGGTCAAACAACCTGATATAATTAGAGTCTCCCTGATAATAAGCCACCTTGCGCAACTCGTCATACATCTGCTTGGCATAACCAACAAGTGCCATAGGGTCGCCCGTAACAACTTTCCAATCAGAGATACTGAAAGTACGCTCCCGCCCATCGGCTTCCCAGTACCCCTGCATCTTGCATCCTTGGGGGAATGTTACGACTACCAAACCATCAATGAAGAACTCAACATTATAGCCTTCAAGGTCGCTGTGGCTGTTATAGTTGCTGATAGGCGTACCCATATTCGGATTGTCCCAGTCTGTCGTACTGTAGAATCCGGCCAAGTGCCATACCTTCCCTGTAAAGATGCCTTCAAGGTCATCCTCTCGGTTACAACCAGTGAAGCAGACTGCGCATAGCACCAAAAGCAGACATATTTTTTTATTCACCATCGGGCACTCTTTTTTGATTCACACATCTATAATATTATAGTTACTTGATGCCGTCACGCTTCATCATAGCGTCGATGGTGGCATCCTGTCCGCGGAAGCGGCGATACAGTTCCTTCGGATGCTCCGAGCTACCCTTCTCAAGGATATTCTTGCGGAATGAAGTGGCCACCTCTTCATTGTAGATACCCTTCTCCTCGAAGAGCGAGAAAGCATCAGCATCGAGCATCTCAGACCATTTGTAGCTGTAGTAACCTGCCGAGTAACCGCCCGACATGATGTGACCGAAGCGGGTAGTCATATTGGTCTCGGGCACTACAGGCAACAGTTGAGTAGGAGCCCAAGCCTCTTGCTCATAGGCACGTACGTCGCCATCAAATGGTGTAGTGCGTGAGTACCAAGCCATATCGAGCAGGCCGAAGCTGAGTTGACGGATGCACATATAGGCTGCATTGTAGTTTTGGGCACGCACGATGCGCTCGATGAGCTCGTCGGGGATGAGCTCGCCCGTCTCATAGTGGAAAGCGAAGGTGGCGAGGAACTCCTTCTTGGGCAAGAAGTTCTCCATGAGTTGTGAAGGCAGCTCCACGAAGTCACGGTATACATTGGTACCACCCATCGAGGGGTAGTTGGTAGCAGCAAAGATGCCGTGCAGGGCATGACCAAACTCGTGCAGGAAGGTCTCCACCTCGTCCTGTGTGAGCAACGCAGGCTTGCTCTCGGTAGGTTTGGTAAAGTTCATCGTGATAGATACGTGGGGGCGGCTGTCTACACCATCCTTCACATACTGCTCCTTATAGTTGGTCATCCAGGCACCTGAGCGCTTGCCGGCACGGGGGAAGAAGTCGGTATAGATGACTGCCAAGTAGCTGCCGTCCTTGTCAAGCACGTCGTAGGCTTTCACGTCGGGATGGAACACGGGAATATCCTTGTTCTCCACGAAAGTGATACCATAGAGGCGGGTGGCCAGTCCGAACACACCCTTGGTCACGTTCTCCAGTTTGAAGTAGGGGCGCACCATCTCATCGTTGAGACTATATTTCTCGTTGCGCAGTTTCTCAGAGTAGAACGACCAGTCCCAAGGCATCAGTATCAGTTCGAAATCCTTATCCTCGGTGCGTGCCGCCATCTCCTGCACTGCCTTCACCTCTTCCTTGGCTGCGGGAAGGTAGGCTGTGAGCAGTTGGTCGAGCAACAGATTTACGTTGGCAGCATTTTCGGCCATACGGTTCTCGAGCACGTAGTCAGCGTGGCTGTCATAACCCAGCAACAGGGCAATGGCGAGGCGCAGATTGGCAATCTTCTTCACGTTCTCCTCGTTGTTGTACTCGTTGTCCTGCACGTTCTGCGTGTTATAGGCCATGTAGAGTTCGCGACGCAGGTCGCGGTCTTCGCAATACATCATCAAGGAGCTGTAGCTCGGGGCGTGCAGGGTGAATGTCCATCCCTCCTGCCCCTTCTCCTTGGCAGTCTGCGCAGCAGCCTCAAGAGCCGATTCGGGCAATCCCTTCAAGCGCGCAGAGTCTGTCACGTTCAGCGCATAGCTGTTGGTGGCTTTCAACATGTTCTGTCCAAACTCCAGCGTTGCCTTGCTCAGTTCGGTGGTCAACTCGCGATACTTGACCTTGTCCTCTTCGCTCAGATTGGCACCATTGCGTGCAAAGCTGTCGTAGCTCTTCTGCAGCAAGCGCTGCTGCTCGGTGGTGAGGGTGCTCTTGTCGGTAGTCTCATACACAGCCTTCACACGGGCAAAGAGCTTCTCATTGAGCGAGACATTGTTAGAGTGCTCGGTGAGTACAGGCGAGAGTTTCTGTGCCAGTGCCTGCATCTCGTCGGATGTCTCGGCACTGTTAAGATTGAAGAATACCGTCACCACGCGGTCGAGCATGTCACCGGCATAATCGAGTGCCACGATGGTGTTCTCAAAGGTAGGTGCCTCGGGGTTGTTGATGATGGCATCCACCTCGGCCTGATGCTGCTTGATACCCTCAAGGAAGGCTGGTTCATAGTGCTCCAGTTTGATTTTGTCGAAGGGAGCAGTCTCGTGCGGAGTCGTGTACTCGCTGAAGAAGGGGTTATCGTTCTTTTTGTCCATACAAGAGGTTAAGTTGATAGTTGCGCCCACTACGGCCAATGCGCCCAAAGCGAGCTTGATACGGTTTGTTTTGCGGTGCTTCATATTGCTAATCGTGTTTGAAGGCGCAAAGATATGAAAAAGCGAGTAAAAAGTCAAGGTATCCTTGAACTTTTTGAAACGAGCGCAAGCATCTTTACGGACCGTAAAAGAACGAATAAACAAGTGAATAAACAGCACTTAGATTAGGGAAGCATTCAAGCCACCTCAAATCGCCCTCAACCGCTCCACATCGTAAAACACGAACTCCTTGCGTCGCATCTCGATGAGCCCCTCCTCCTGCCATTTATTGAGCACATTAGAGACATTGAGCCGAGTATCATCGAGCAGATTGGCCAAATCCTCCATCTTCACCCGAAGGACTTTTGCGCCGTACTGTGTACTGCAGAGGCTACGGATGAAATGGATGAGCCGCCCCTCAAGTTCCTGAGCATTGATACTCCAAATGCGTTCATAGAGCTGCTCGGCCTTATTGGAAAGCAGATTAAAGAAGTTCATACGAAACACCTCATATTTATCCAACACATTGTAAATATACTGTTTGTCAATCGTGAGCAATGCCACCTCGCCCTGCGCCACATAGGTTGCCTTATAGCAAGGACGCTTGCCAAACAGCGAGTGAGGCTCTACAATGGCCGGCCACTCCACCAGCTCCTCGAACGAAAACGAACTACAAGGCGCCACAGTCTCAGCCGCCAACTTTCCACGAAGCAGAAACACCAGTTTATCGCACGTATCACCCTGCGCAAAAAGCACCTCCCGGTCTCCGAACTTATGAAAATGAAACTTCACCTTCTCTATCACCTCCGAAAGTTCCGCCTTACTCATACCCTGAAATAGGGGCAGCTGCAGCAGCGTGTCATACATCGTATACTCCATATATGTATTGGTTCAATATTATATTAACAGTCAACTTAACGCGAAGTTACACAATATAGTCCGTTCATCTAAATGGTCCTAATCATATTTTTCTATTTTTAACAATATTTCAAAAATCAGGTTAAGGCAGCAGCCTACGAGGGGTTACGACACTCCGAGTCATAACTTTTTCACCCTATCCTACCCCATTATCCAAGAAATTTGTTTAAATTCGCTGCCGAATTAAAGAAAAAGCAAACACTAATATATAATTAAGGTATGAAAAAGACAACTTTCATCATGGCGGCACTCATGCTGCTCGCCGCATGCAACAATGCAAACAAAAAGAGTGAGACAACCGCTACCGCCGAACAGACACCTACCCAAGACACCATCGTATACGAGCACGAATACTTGGTGAAGGTAGGCGACATGGCACCCGACTTCACACTGCAGTACACCGACGGCACCGAATTCACCCTCTCGGAACAACGGGGAAAGGTAGTGATGCTACAGTTCACCGCCAGCTGGTGTGGCATCTGCCGTGGCGAGATGCCGCATATCGAAAGCCGTATATGGCAACCCCACAAAGACGACGCCGACTTTGTACTTGTAGGCGTAGACCGCGAGGAGCCACGCGAGGTAGTAGAGGAATATACTGCCAAACTGGGCACCACCTACCCCATGCTGCTTGACGATAAGGGCGATGTATTTGCCAGCTATGCGCTGCGCAAATCGGGCATCACACGCAACGTACTCATCGACCGCGATGGCCGCATTGTCAAACTTACCCGTCGCTTCGTAGAGCCCGAGTTCAATGACCTGGTAGCTACGATTGACAGCTTGCTGGCCAAGTAATATTGTACAATAACACCGCGACCTAATCGAGTGTATAAACGTACAAAAACGCCATACGTAAACCAATCATACAAGACCATGTAAATAATTACACCAAAATTATTTACATTGATTTTGTAAAGTAATCATACAAACAGCGTAGACAAGCATGCAATAGATGCAATTTTGTACAAATGCACAAGGCATAATAAAAAGAATGAAGGCTTGCTCTGATGAGCAAGCCTTCATTCTTTTGAGCCTCTTGTCGGATTCGAACCAACGACCCCGAGATTACAAATCACGTGCTCTGGCCAACTGAGCTAAAGAGGCGGGTGGGTAAGCAATCTATATCGCGCCGCTACGACCTAATACCTTTGCTGCGGTCAAGCCCTGGAGGGTTCAAAGGGAGCTGGCCGTATAGGACTTACCCATTTTGCGGCTGCAAAGTTAACGCAAACCGAATGAAAAAGCAAATTTTTTCGCATTTTTCTGAAGTGAAGCCCTACTTCTTTTGGCGACAAACATAACAATTATAAAACTTTTTCGCGCAAAAAAGCACTTCTGCCGGCGAAATCACTTCGGCGGCAGAAGAAAAGAAATGGCATTTATCAGAAAAACAGAACAAGAAAAACATTATCATTATCAGGTTGCAGTCGTCCCTGTCAGAAGCTGAACTGCGTCATCACACTCACACGGCGTGCCCAGCGGCTCTGCCCATCGGCATTCTCGCGCTTTCCGAGGTTGAGCTCACCACCCACCTGAATACGGGGCGTGATGTTCCAGAACACATTGAGCGCACTATACAGACCATATTTATACTCCGTAGGGGCTTGATTGTTTTCGGGCAGGTAGCGGAGCTGGCCGAAAGTGAGCCCCGTGAAGAGATTGGGCGTGAAGTGGTATTGCGCTGCACCGTACCAACCGAAGAGGCGTGGAGCATACATCTCGCCTGGGGTCTCGGGGTTGTTCACCAAGTCGTAGTTGCCCATGATGAGGTCGCCCGTGAGGCTACCGATACCGCGGCCATAATTGCCCATGAAGTAGAGCGTGAGCGGCTTCCAGGGGCGCATCACCGAGCTGAGCTGTACGCCCCACCCCATCTCGTTGCGGTTCTCGCCCACCACGAGGTCGCGATAAGGCAGCGTGCGGAGGATACCGGCCAAACGCACGTGCTGATTGGGTGCCCACTCGTATTGGGTGAAGGCGGCAAAGTTGGGCATCCAGTCATCCACCGTCTGCGTAGTGGTGCCGTTGGCTCCGACAAACGACTGAGGCATCTCGGCCGAGGCTGCCACGATCCAATCCTTGCGCAGATTGTGCATCCAGCGCACGAGCACAGCCGTAGTGCTCACGTAGGCGTTGGGGCCCTGCCCGTCCACGAGGAGCGGCTCGGCCAGCGGGTCACTGAAGGTGGAGTGTGCATAACCGATGGTCCAGTCGTTGATGGTGGCATACGACTTCTTGAGCAGGAAGCCTCGCTGGTTGTAGCCGTCGAAGTTGGCCTCTATATAAAGCTGGTAATCACCAATCGTGGCGTTATGCCCCAGCACGCGGAAGTAGAGTGCCGTGCCGGCAGGTGTAGAGCCCAGCCAGCGGTCGCGCGCTGGATTCTTCGGGATAGCTATATTATAAGGTATAAAGCCGTTGTTGGGCATAGCACCCGCCCAGTCGTACCATCCACGCATGCGTACCACCCCACCGAGACCCATCACGAAGTTGGCATCACGGCTCATGAAGAGGAAGTACGGTGCGCGGGGGTCCTGCGCATTGCGGAACTGGTCGTAGTAGAAGATGTCGAGCAACGCACGCTCATCAGTTGGCGATGGCTTGTCGCCCTCACCCAGATACTCGATGCGATGGGTACTCTTGAGCGAGTCGATATACTGTTCCACACGGCTCTGCGGACGGTCTTGAGCCTGAGCCACCACCACAGTCAACACGAAGGATAACGACAGAATAATCTTTGTCTTCATACAGATTACAGGTTTTGATAGTCACACAAAGAAACACATCTGGCGGGAAAAGGTTCGGTGAAATGGTTTATATCGAACTCACGCTGAAATAAATTGGGAAATGTACTTGCTATTTTTATGGAAAAGCATGTTCTATTTTTCCGTTTCCACAAGCCAATTTTCAAATCATAAGCACTGATTTAATATTCAAAGCTTGTGAATACTAAATCATAAGCTTTGATTTAATATTCAGTGCTTATGATTTACTTTTTCTAAGTCTTCTCGGAATTTAGAGGATTGAGAGAAAAGAAAAATCGGGCAGGCGTTTCGATATATTGAGAGGTGTTTTGCAATTGTCACGGCTGATTTGTAATCGGCCTTTCATTTCACGGTATAGTCTGCAAGCATTACTTGCACTCACTGCAATAAATATTCAAGCAAGCTTAACCGTGTTGAATTTCTGCCTCGCTCAGTATAGAAAAAGTAAACTTTCTCTACATTCTCTCGTTGAAATTTGATATTTCTCGCTCGTTTATTCGTATATTTGCCGTGAATTACAAAACTGCCCTTTTGCAATCTGTCAATGAATGGCAAAAGGAAACAAATGACACAATGATGGATAAGAAAACAAAGACAACTGGCAATAAGGAGCAGATAGTGAAGACTACCTCCGAAGAACATAACGATGCCATTGCGCTGATGAGAGGGTTTATGGACTCGGGGAACCCCAAGGTGGGTATCTTTTGGTATGACTATGTCAACAATATCTTGTTTGGCGTTGAGAAGGGGGATGTGGAGTTGTATATGACACAAGGCAATATGGTGACCTATCCTAAACTCCACAAGACCTATTGGCAGAAACAGCATCACAGGGCTGTGGCCAAGAATGATACCAACTCCATATTTTACCGCGAGCACAACTACACCCAGATTCCTCGCGGACGGATATTCTACGAGAATGGGACGTTCTATGTCAATGTAGGCAGTTGGATCAACGGCACCATTGATGGAGTGCAATGCATTGATAGCAGTAAACTGCGCGAACTGATCATTGATGAGTTTGACTTGCCCGAAGACTTTATCTTCCGTCAGGACATCCATTGGGATATAGGACACGGATGGTCTGAAGAACGATTCTGATTATCATACGAGCTGAGGATGTGTCAGTAGTTTTTTTGACTCATCCTCAACTCATTTTAATTCCTCCTTCACAGCCCCATCAGCATCTGCAATATGGCATCCTCGGGATTGATTGCAGGCGGCTCGCTCTGCAGGTTGCAGCGGGCTATCGCTACCTTGTCTTCCTCTTGCGTAATCTGCAGCATATATGGGTTCTCGTATTTGGGAAATACGATTTCAAACTTGTCCTTAGAGTCTGTGGGGACGGCGTAGATGACTACGCAGTCGCCATGCTTCCTGATGGCGGTGACCCTGATGGGCGTGTCTTCCTCTCCCTGCATCTTTATCCGGTTGTTGGCAAAGTCCAGTTCCACCGTTGTTCGCTCAAGCATAGGCACGCTTGCTGTCTTTCTGAGCAGGGCGTGGTCGGTGAACGAGATATACCGAGGTGTCTCTATCACATCTATCCCCGATACATACAACTTGCCGCTGTAGTTCAGCACGTTCAGTTTCTCTCCTTGTGCCTGTATGGCCAATGCTACAAAGGCCATACACATCATCATCCATGTTCTTTTCATTTTCTTGTTTGTTTTTAGATTAATACTTTATTGTCGGTTTCTTTTTCTTGTACGTGGGCGTTTCATATACTCCACATCCTCCTTATAGAAGAATTTGCTGTAGAGAAGGCGGTATGGTAGAGTGATTCTGCTTTTCAACCTTCTCAAACGCCATTGGTTGCGCGAGTTGTTGAACCAAGGTATCCAATAACGCCTCTTCTCCAGCGCCGTCTTCTCCTCGATGGGCATTTTTGTGATTTCGTGAAACAGCCCGGCAAGGAGTTCCTTCTCACTTATCGCCACATCCTTGCCGACGAAGATTTCCATCCCCAGCACCTCGGCAAGCGATTCGTGCCACTCCACCATACTGGGCAGCGGGTCTTCGGTACCGATTACCTCGCAACATCCCTCCCGCCACTCCTCATCCCAACGGGAGGAGACGTGGATTTTGTACCCGGTGCCCACGGCGGCCGCTTCCCGTAAGCGGCGGTAGAGTATCTTGTAGTCCCGATAGTCAGTGCCGATGGGATTGTGTTCCCACACCGTAGCCAGTTCTTTTGCGATGTCCTTGAATCTGTAGCGACTCACCAACTGCTTAATCGTGATTTTCTCCATAATTCCAACCTGTTTTTTGTGTTAATAAAATTTTCAAAGAGCACACACGCGCAGCATTTTCCGTGCCTGACGTGCTTTTCGAATGGTGTCGAACGTGCCTTTCGAGTCCCCCGAGGGGAAGGCCAGCACATAGTCCGCCGCATTCACAATCTCCGTATTTCGCACGAGCGGAGCACCTCGTCCATATTTCCCGTAGTCGGGTTTGAACTCCAGGAGCGGAAGTCCCGTCTCCTCGGCCAAGCGAGCCGCAAAGGCATCGATACCTTTCGCACCGCCCGACACAATCATCGAAGTGTTTTTCGGCAACACCTCCAAAGCCAAACTTCGCCAAGCCTCATAGTCAGAGGCCGACCGAGAGCCAACAATCGCAACTTTCATAGCAAAACATATTTTAGTGACACATGAAGACAAAGAGCGCCTACGTTCGCCGAACGTATAATATATAGTACGAATGAGAAATTTTATGAAGCGCCCGAAACGGCCCTTTTCGGGGTGTTTGGAGCCTCGCGTTAAGATTATTTAACTTTCCACACTCCTTTCGGCTCATTCTTTGAGGACGATTAGGTGGCGTAGAGGCTATAGCTGACTTGCAGCCTTATTAATTGTTGAAAAGCTAAATCACAAACTTCTTAAATTTCTGATAAGCTCTACCGCATCAGCCTCAGCATCGTTCCAATAATTCAACAATGTCTCTTTGTTCAAGATAATCCACTCATACACCAGCTCAAGCTCCTTCTGTGGAATCGCATTCTTTTTACCTGCCACTTGCAGAGGCTTGTCTTCTATCGACACTGAGATTGTCTCAAATCCGTTACCTGTATACACCCTAATTCTCGGCTTGCGCACTGGGGACTTAGAACTTACCCACACCTTGTATGGCAACCCTGAATCCTTTGGAAGGATATTAACCGTGTCTGCGAGTTGCCTCGCTCTATAACCACAATTCCCCACATTATCATTATGATTCATAACAGAACATATTTTAGGTGATACATAAAGACAAAGAGTGCCTACGTTCGCTGAACGTATACTATATAGTACGAATGAGAAATTTTATGAAGCGCCCGAAACGGCCCTTTTCGGGGTGTCTGGAGCCTTGCATTAAGATTATTTAACTATTCGTACTCCTTTAGGCTCATTCTTTGAGGACGATTAGGTGGTGTAGAGGCTATAGCTGACTTGCAGCCTTTTTAATTGCGGAAATGTTATTTCTTGCTAAAAACAATGAATGTATGTTAGAAAACGCTATATTTGCGGTAGTATTAAATTTCTCGTTCGTACTATAATAGTAAATTAGTAGATTATGGATAAAAGTGAAATCTTAGCAGTTATAAAATCGCAAGTAAAGAACGAAACTTCCCGCTATTTGAGATTGCCTAATCTTATTGATTTTTATATACAAGAAGGATGTCTGTATGTGACCGTCAAAGAGCAGGGGGTTATAAAAAATATGCAAGAGAATGCTTCAGCCTTTGAAAGTTGGATATTCGCATTGAAATGCTATGTAGCCTTTGATACAGTGGTGTTGAATTGGTTTCCCTACAATAGGGAAAGGAAAGATAATAGTGCTCATTACAATCGTTTTCTATTAAGAGTGTATTTCTTTGCAAAAACATATAATTGGGTAAGCATATGTAATAGTAAGAATGCAGAAATGGAAGAAATAGGTCTATTAGTTGAGAATAATAGGTTCTGGATTAATTATCCTAAAGGGAAATCAAAAAAGGAGGCTGAGAACAAGGAAGCTAATCTAGAAAGGCATATAATAGACAATTGGAAGAATGGGAAGATGTTAAATACTAACGAAGTTTTCAATCATCAGTTTCCTGTTGGACTTTTTATTGACAAGATTAGTGAAAATGATCTATTTACTCCAGGGAAAGCCAGTCAAATAGACATATGGAAGATAACGGGAGACACATTACGGATATATGAACTTAAACATGAGGATAATACAAATATAGGCATTATTTCTGAGTTGATGTATTATGCAAATGTTATGCACTTGTTGCTTAATGACAACATACATTATCCCTCACTTCAAGTTATAAAGAAAAACTTAAGAGGCGAAAGAGATTTCTATGGTAAGATTCTAGATAAAACTATAAAAAAACTTGAAGCTATTTTCTTTGCTAATAAGTTTCATCCACTAATTACGGCGAAAAAAGATAATATTTTAAGGTTACTAAATGAGAATTCTAGCGGAATCAAATATTATCAACAAGATTTACCCTTTATAGGCTAATGAACATCACCATTCACCGAGGCACCCATCAGATAGGAGGCTGTATCACCGAGATATCCACCGAAGGAGCGAAGATTATTATCGATTTGGGTAGTAATCTTCCTGGCGTTGGTGTAGACGATATGGCTACTGATGATGCAATTGCTCGTATCACGCATGATGTGGACGGCATATTCTATACGCACTATCACGGCGACCATGTAGGCTTATTTGATAAAGTGCCTCCACATATTCCGCAATATATAGGAAAGGGTGCCAAAGAGGTGATGATAAGGAAGCATGGGGCGTTGCATCAGTATAAGGAGGTTGATATGATACGTGGATTCAAGACGTACGAGGCTTTAAAGCCTGTGAATATCAAGAATAAGATATTGGTCACTCCCTATTACGTGTCGCATTCAGCCTTTGATGCCTATATGCTTAAGATAGAGGTGGAGGGTAAGAAGATTCTGCATACAGGTGATTTCCGTACACATGGTTGGATGGGGCACGCATTGGAAAATGTGTTGCGCTATTATGTCAAGCAAGTGGATATCCTCATCACTGAAGGGACGATGCTTGGGAGAAGAAGCGAAGCCATATTGACGGAGGCAAACATCGAAAAGAATGTCATAACGGCGTTGCGCAACCACAAATACGTATATGCTTTGTGCTCGTCTACTGATATCGACAGGCTACGCGCTCTACATAATGCCTGCAAGGTGGCAAGGCGTACATTCATTTGTGATAGCTACCAGTGCTCGGTGTTGGATATATTCAATAGATATACCACTTCGAAAGGGTATAGGTTTGATAGGGTGTTCAAATATGTAAATCACAAGACCCCAAAAGTGCAGTACAAACTGAAGGATACAGGCTTTCTCATATTGGTGCGTCCAAGTAGCATGTATAGGATAAAAGGGATGATGAGTGTTTATAAAGATAGTCCCTCTGCGCTTATCTACTCGATGTGGCAAGGTTATCATAGTGGGACTCAAGAACAAATAAACGAGGATATTGTCAAGATACGCGCACTCTTTGGCGACAATATATATGATGGCACTCGTGATGGCTTTCATACAAGTGGCCACGCAAGTATAGAAACCTTGCAAGTGGTATGCCGATGCGTGAAGCCGAGGTTGGGAATTATACCCATCCATAAGGAGAGTCATACTTCATTCAAGACCTTGCCCATATCCAGTGATTTTCGTATTATCGAATCGTCTACTGTTATAGACAATATAAATATAAATGTACAATGACCCTCCTCCACCTCTCCGACACCCACGGCCTTCACCGCCAGATAGAGCATATACCTTTGGCAGATGTCATCGTTCATTCCGGTGACTTCTGCGATCAGGGCACAGTGGAGGAGGTGGAGGATTTCGTGGAGTGGTTTGCCGCATTGCCCCACAAGCATAAGATATTCGTGGCGGGCAATCACGATGACTGTCTGCATGGCGCGACGATAGAGGGACTGCCCGATGGCATACACTACCTCTGCAACTCGGGTATCGAGATTGAAGGGGTGAAATTTTACGGCTTGCCGATGTTTGTAGGCGATGAGGTGAGCGGACAGTACGACACCGCCATTGCCCATATCCCTGCCGACACAGAGGTGCTCATCACCCACCAGCCACCTTACGGCATACTTGACTGCGCCGAAGGTATCCACTACGGCAGCACTGCATTGCTCGCCCGTGTGCTCAGCATCAAGCCACGCATACACCTCTTCGGACACGTTCACAAAGCCAACGGAAAAGTCGAAGCGCACGATACCCTATATGTGAACGGCAGCATCGTGAGTGGCATGAAGATAGTATGTAAACCACAATTGCTGATAGTGGAGTGATGCTAAAACTACAATAGGTTCTCGCAAGCATTCAAGATTTTTGCATAGTATTCTATTCTTCTCGAGCAATGTGACTCATCCAAAACTGTAATTTCACTCAAAGGAAGGTTCAAGAGCATATTGGCAGTAGTTTGCCCCATATTCAAATCGGCAACCAAGCATTTCTTTGCCTCTTGCTGGGTCTCGGAAGATCGTATAATTTTGATAAAATCCTTAACATCTGCACATTTTAATACATGGAGCATATCTTCATAGAATTGTTTCCCTTTATCAGCCAAGCTAATTAGTTCTTTTGCACAATCCTCTACATCAAGAAAAGAAGCTTCGTTAATCGAGACTTGTCCTTCGCACGAGTCCATAAGCATCAGTTTGAGATTTTCCATATGCATTAAGTTTTCTTTGGTTTATTTTTTTATAAGCAGCAATACTACGTTTACAATCTTCTATGCAAAGGTAGCTGTTTTATTCTTATCCAACAAGCAACTTCATAAAAATATATTGTCGACTTCACAAGAGTCAGGATCCCAGGTCCTTTGCTTTTCCCGTCACAGCGGACATGTCCTACCGCCGTAATAGAGCATAGAAGTCTGTGCTCCGAAATAAATTAGGAGCATTGAATCCATATCTCATACGCATGAATTTTACACTCTTTCCCCGATGTGTACACAGCTATGAGGCTATGATGAAGAGAGATTTAGTCCCAAATCACAACTAAAAACGCCACAAAGTCTTCAAGAAATAGGCGTAGACGTATCTTGAAGGCTTTGTGGCGTTTGTTTATACAAAGTTGAGGACTTATCCCAAAGGTTATATACCGCTTCGTCCTTGCCCTCTTTCCGCCCAATCCCCAAGGCGGACAAAAAGAACGCAGCCATGAGCGATTAAGAAAATGCAAGAAGCAACTTAAAAAGGGAAAACGGAAACAATCTGCCACAAGAACGGAAAAGTTTATACTTCCGATTCCTGCACCGTGTAAGCAATTTGTAGGATTTACCTGACTTATGCTACAAAAATCCTGTACGGAATTTCTCCCCGTTTCGTCTCGCAAAGCCATAGGCCTGAGCATAAAGCCATATGCAGGGAGTCTGCCTAATATATCACCAGTCCCACCAAAGCTCCTAAGCCTATCACGGAGAAGGGACCGAGTTTCTTGAGATATAGCGCAATGAAGGCGACGATGCAGATAACAAAGCTCTTCCAGTCGATGAAGTTCTCGGGGGTGGCAAGGCTGAGGGCTGCAGTTCCGATGAGTCCCAGCACGGCGGGACGGAGGCCATCCATCACGCCACGGAAGATGGGGTGGTCTTTCCAATGGGCATAGACCTTGGCGAGCAGCAGCACGATGATGAACGAAGGCAGCACCACGGCAAAGGTGGCGGTGAACGACCCGAGGAAGCTCATGAACTCCGATGCTCCGGCCTTGGCCAGCACCTCGTAGCCGATGTAGGTGGCCGAGTTGATGCCGATAGGCCCGGGGGTCATCTGCGAGATGGCGACGATATCGGTGAAAGTGGTGTCGTCAATCCAACCATGAATGGTGACCACCTGATTCTGGATGAGCGAAAGCATGGCATAACCACCGCCGATGGTGAACATGCCGATAAGAAAAAAGGTCAGGAATAGTTCTACATATATCATACGGCTCTACGATTATTGTACCAACTGATGAAAGCGGCAATCACGATGACACATATCAATATATATATAGGCGACACACTGAGGAGGCACACGAGCGCCATCGACGCTATCCATACTACCCACGACCACCAGCGCATCTTGGTAGCCTTGAGCATGTCGATCATGGGCACACCGATGAGTGCCACCACGACGGGGCGGATGCCCTTGAAGGCCTTGATGACATAGGGATTGTCCTTGAAACTGGTGAAGAACATCGCCACCAGCAGGATGATGAGGAAGGGAGGCAAGCAGCTGGCAATGGTAGCCACCACGCTACCCTTGGTGCCGCGCAGGCGGTGACCGGTAAGGATAGAGATGTTGACGGCAAAGAGCCCGGGCGCCGTCTGCGCCAGGGTGATGATGTCGACAAAGTCTTCATCGTTCAGCCATCCGCGCTGCACGAGCTCGCTCTTTATCGCCGCTATCATAGGGATGCCACCACCAATGGTGAAGGCGCCAATCTTTCCGAATACAAGAAATATCTGCCAGAGGCTTATCATAAATGTACCTGTTATTTTTGCGAGTGCAAAGGTACAACAAGCCGAGCGGAGAACAAAGCAAAGTTGTTTGTTTTTTATCCCAAGGCGCAGCGTACCTTCTGCTTGTAGCTACAAGCTAAAGGTGCCGAGCGGATAAAAAAACAAACAATTTATTTTGTTGTCCTATCTGCATATTGTATCTTTGCGATTTAAAGTAAAAAGATTGTATGGACCGACTACTCATTATTGACCGCGACGGCACTATCCTCGTGGAGCCGCCCGTGGATTATCAGATAGACAGCATAGCCAAGACGGACTTTGTGCCTGGCGCCATCAGTGGCATGAAGGTGCTGAGCACCCTCGGCTACCAACTGGTGATGTGCAGCAATCAGGACGGACTCGGCACCGCCAGCTTCCCCATGGAGGACTTCCTTCCACCTCAAGAGATGATGCTCAAGGTGCTCGCCTCGGAGGGCGTGCAGTTTGACGACATCCTCATCGACCCCACCATGCCCGAAGAGAATGCGCCCACGCGCAAGCCTGGCACGGGGATGTTTGGCAAGTACCTTACGGGCGATTATAACCTTGCCGAGAGCTACGTCATCGGCGACCGCCTCACCGATGTGATGCTGGCCAAGAACCTGGGCGCACGGGCTATCCTGTTGCAGGAACCCACACGAGCAGCCGACACACTTGCTGAGCAGGGCCTCACCGAGGTATGTGCCCTCTGCACCACCTCGTGGAGCGAGATTGCCGAATATCTGCGGCGCACCCGCCGCGTGGCATCAATGGAGCGCAACACGCGCGAGACACAGATTGCCATCACCGTAGACCTCGACGGGCGACTGCCGTCGAGCATCAGTACGGGGCTGAAGTTCTTCGACCATATGCTCGACCAGATAGCCCACCACGGCGGCATATCGCTGCAAGTGGAGTGCAAGGGCGACCTCGAAGTGGACGAGCACCACACGATGGAGGATGTAGCCATTGCCCTGGGCAACACGCTGCGCGAGGCGTTGGGCGACAAGCGCGGCATCGAGCGCTACGGCTTTGCCCTGCCTATGGACGAGTGCAAGGCACTCGTGCTCCTCGACCTTGGCGGGCGCATCGACTTTGATTGGGACATCACCTTCACCCGTGAATATGTGGGCGACACACCCACCGAGATGTTCCGCCACTTCTTCTACTCGCTCTGCACAGCCATGCAGTGCAACCTGCACATCAGTGCCCGTGGCGACAACAACCATCACCTCATCGAAGGCGTGTTCAAAGCCTTTGCCCGCAGCCTCCGTACAGCCATCTACCGCCAACCGTTCAACTACAACCTACCCAGCAGCAAAGGAGTATTATGATAGCCATAGTAAACTACGATACAGGAAATATCCGCTCAGTGACCAATGCGCTACAGCGTATAGGGTGCACCGATTGGGTGTATACCGATGACAAAGCAGTGATAGCTGCCGCCGACAAGGTGATACTGCCGGGTGTAGGCGAAGCCTCTACCGCCATGGCCAAACTTGCCGAACGCGGGCTCGACACCTTCATCCCTACCCTCACCCAACCCGTGCTAGGCATCTGTGTAGGTACCCAACTGATGTGCCAAAGCAGCGAGGAGGGCGATGTGGAGTGTATGGGCATCTTCCGAACAAGAGTCAGAAAGTTTCAACCCGAGAAGCAGCAGGACGGGAAATTATCAATTGTTAATTGTCAATTGTCAATTGAAAAAGTTCCCCACATGGGTTGGAACCAGATTACCCAACTGCGCACACCCCTCTTCAGTGACATCGACGACGGAGCCTATATCTATTATGTACACTCCTATTACCCTGAGCTATGCGACGACACCATTGCCGTCACCACCCACATCAATGCATTCAGTGGGGCTCTCGGCCGCGACAACTTCTTCGGCACACAATTCCACCCCGAGAAGAGCGGAGCCGTAGGAGCGCAAATCCTCAAAAACTTCTTGAAGCTATGAATAAACCAGATAAAAAATTGTCAATTATCAATTCTCAATTGTCAATTGACATAATCCCTGCCATCGACCTCATAGAGGGCAAGTGTGTACGCCTCTCGCAAGGTGACTACAACCAGAAGAAGCAGTACGACGCCTCGCCCCTCGATATGGCGCTATGCTACGAAGACATAGGCATACGCCGCCTGCACCTCGTAGACCTCGACGGTGCCAAGAGCAGCACACCCAAGAACCTCCACGTATTGGAGGAGATTGCCACGCGCACCTCACTCGATATTGAGTGGGGAGGCGGCATCAAGAGCGACGAGGCGTTGCGCGACACCTTCAATGCCGGAGCCAACCACCTCATCATAGGCAGCGTGGCAGTGAGCCAACCCGAGTTGTTTGCCCGCTGGCTCGAGCAGTATGGTGGCGACCGCCTCATTCTCGGAGCCGATGTCAATGACGGGCGTGTAGCCATCAACGGATGGATGGACCAGTCGGAGCAAACCATCGAAGCGCTCATCGACCACTTCCGCCCTTATGGGCTGCGCGAGGTCATCTGCACCGACATCGCCAAGGATGGCATGCTGCAAGGGCCCTCGTTTGAACTGTACACCCGCCTGCAGGCTGCATACCCCGAGCAAGACATCATCGTGAGCGGTGGCATCAGCGCCATGGACGACATACGCCGACTCGATGCTATGGGACTGCGCCACGTTATCGTAGGCAAAGCGATATATGAAGGACGAATAACACTAAACGAACTTTCACAATGGTTGCCAAACGCATAATACCCTGCCTCGACGTGAAGGATGGCCGCACCGTCAAGGGCATCAACTTCGAAGGGCTGCGCGACGTGGGCGATGCCGTCGCTCTCGGCAGCAAGTATGCTCGTGAAGGAGCCGACGAACTCGTCTACCTCGACATCAGTGCCACACGCGAAGGGCGCAGTACCTTCACCCACCTCGTCAGCCGCATTGCCGAGGAGATAGACATCCCCTTTACCGTAGGAGGAGGCATCAGCACACTTGACGATGCAGCCCGCCTGCTCGATGCCGGTGCCGACAAGGTGAGCATCAACAGTGCCGCCATACGCAACCCTAACCTCATCGACGACATTGCCTCGAAGTATGGTTCACAGTTCGTGGTCATCGCCATCGACGCCAAGCTCATCGACGGTCGCTGGCTGGCCACTACACACGGAGGTAGCCGCCCCACGGACAAGGAACTCTTCGCTTGGGCACACGAGGCACAGGAACGAGGAGCAGGCGAACTGCTGTTCACCTCGATGAACCACGACGGCACACGACAAGGCTATCCCTGCGACACCTTTGCCCGCCTGGCCCAGCACCTGCGCATACCCATCATCGCCTCGGGCGGAGCCGGCAGCATTGACGACATAGCCGATGTGCTCACCCACGGGCGGGCCGATGCAGCCCTCGCTGCCAGCATCTTCCACTACGGCGAAATACCTATCCCCGTGCTCAAGCAAGCGCTCAGCGAGCGGGATATAGCAGTGCGGAGATAAAAAAGAGAATCATTGTATTTTAGGATTTCCCAGGACTCCCCTAGGAGCTCCCAGAAAGTATAGATAAAACAGAGTTAATATGACCTACCAAGATTTCAACCTCAGCAAGACCGCCGACGGGCTCCTTCCCGTCATCATCCAGGATGCCGACAGCCTCAAGGTGCTGATGCTCGGCTACATGAACCAAGAAGCTTTCGAGAAGACACAGGCCGAAGGCCGCGTCACCTTCTATAGCCGCACACGCCAGGCTCTATGGACCAAGGGCGAGACGAGCGGCAACTACCTGCATGTGATGGAGATGTTTGCCGACTGCGATGGCGACACCCTACTCATCAAGGCCCGCCCCGACGGCCCCACCTGCCACCGCGGCACCACAGCATGCTTCGACACCCGCGACAACGAAGGCTTCCTCGGCACCCTCGAGGCCTGCATCAAAGATCGCCACGCCAAGATGCCCGAAGGTTCCTACACCACCTACCTCTTCAACAGGGGCGTGAACAAGATAGCCCAGAAAGTGGGCGAAGAGGCTGTAGAGACCGTCATTGAAGCCATCGACGGCAACCGCGAGCGCTACCTCTACGAAGCTGGCGACCTGCTCTACCACCTCCTCGTGCTCACCGAGCAGATGGGCTGCTCACTCTCCGACCTCGAAGATGAACTGGCCAAACGTCATAAATAAAGAATAAGGTATGGCAAAGGAAAAGACAGCATACGTATGCACCGAATGTGGCTACGACTCGGCCAAATGGATGGGACGATGCCCGTCGTGCGGTACATGGAATTCGATGAAGGAACAGGTGATACGATCTGCTGCGAGTAACCGGCGTTCAGCACCAGGATTTACCTTCGAAAAGGTACGTCCACTAACACTATCCGAGATAGCCACAGGCGAAGAACCGCGTATCGACATGCACGACGAGGAACTCAATCGGGTGCTTGGTGGCGGACTGGTACCCGGCTCGCTTGTGCTATTGGGAGGCGAACCGGGCATTGGCAAGAGTACGCTGGTATTGCAGACCATACTGCGTATGCCCGAACAACGGGTGCTGTACGTATCAGGCGAGGAGAGCGCACGCCAACTGAAATTGCGTGCCGACCGCATACCTCATAGCGACCCAAACTGTCTCATCGTGTGCGAGACCTCGTTGGAAAAAATTTACGCTCACATCAAGGAGACACAGCCGAGCATTATTATCATTGACTCCATACAAACCATCAGCACAGAGACGGCTGAGTCATCGCCTGGAAGCATCGTTCAGATACGCGAGTGTGCCGCCTCGTTGCTCAAGTTTGTCAAAGAGAGTAACATCCCCGCCATACTTATAGGCCATATCAACAAGGAGGGCAGCATAGCAGGACCGAAGATTTTAGAGCATATCGTGGATTGTGTATTGCAATTTGAGGGCGACCAGCACTATATGTACCGCATACTGCGCGGCATCAAGAACCGCTTTGGCAGCACAGCCGAACTGGGCATCTACGAAATGCGAGGTGACGGACTGCGTCAGGTGAGCAATCCATCTGAGCTACTGCTAACCGACCGCCATGAGGGTATGAGTGGCATCGCTATTGCCTCGGCCATCGAAGGCATACGCCCCTTCCTCATCGAGACGCAAGCACTCGTAAGTACAGCCGCCTACGGCACACCACAACGCTCGGCCACCGGGTTCGACCTACGAAGGATGAATATGCTGCTGGCGGTGTTGGAGAAACGTGTGGGATTCAAACTGGCGCAGAAGGACGTGTTCCTCAACATCGCAGGTGGCCTGCGTGTGAACGACCCCGCCATAGACCTCAGCGTCATCAGTGCTATCCTATCAAGCAATATGGATACCGAGATAGAGCCTACCACATGTATGGCAGGTGAGGTGGGGCTTTCGGGAGAAATACGTCCCGTAAGCCGTATAGAGCAACGTATTGCCGAGGCCGAGAAACTGGGATTCAAGCAGATTATCATTCCCAAACACAATATGCAAGGACTCGACACCCAACGCTTCGGCATAAAAATATACCCAGTGCGCAAGGTGGAAGAGGCATTCCGAATCTTATTCGGATAAGATTTTCGCTATGCCTAAAGAAAATAAAAGAGGTAGCAACTGATTGCTACCTCTTTCGTTAAATACAAAAATATTACTTCTTTGCCTTTACGGCTGCAGCCTCAATGGGCAGGCATGCCTTGTAGTTCTCGATGTAAGCGTTGAAGCCTGCTACGTCTTCCTTGGTGGGAGCAATCTCCTCGCCGGTATTGCCGGCAAAGACAACTTCCTCGAGGTAGTCTTCGAGTGACATGCCCTTGTCGTTGTTCACCAGGTAAGAACCGAGCAGGGCCATACCCCAAGCACCGCCTTCGCCTGCTGTCTCCATCACAGAGATGGGTGAGTTGATGGCTGCTGCGAGGATACGCTGGCCTACGCCCTTGGTCTTGAACAGGCCGCCGTGGCCAGTGATGCGGTCGACACGGATCTTCTCTTCATTGAAGAGGATGTCGTTGCCAATCTTGAGCACACCTACCGATGCATGCAGATGGGCACGCATGAAGTTGGCGAGGTTGAACTTGTCGCCGGCTGAGCGCACGAACATGGGACGACCCTCTTCCATACCGGTGATGGGTTCACCGGAGATGTAGTTGTAGGATATGAGGCCACCGCAGTCGGGGTTGCCGGTGAGGGCGTGGTTGTAGAGCTTGCCGTAGATCTCGTTCATGTCTACGGGGATGCCCATCAGCTCCTGGTACTCCTTGAAGAGGTTTACCCATGCGTTGAGGTCGGAGGTACAGTTGTTGCAGTGTACCATGGCTACGAGGCTGCCGTCGGGGGTGGTGACCATGTCGATCATCTCGTAGGGCTTGGAGAGGTCTTTCTCCAATACAATCATAGAGAATGATGAGGTACCTGCCGATACGTTACCTGTGCGCTGCTTCACGGCGTTGGTGGCTACCATGCCGGTGCCTGCGTCGCCCTCGGGAGGACATACGGGGATGCCTGCCTTGAGCTTACCCGATACGTCGAGCTTCTTGGCGCCTTCGGGGGTGAGGAAACCTGCGTTCTCACCGGCGAGCAGTACCTTGGGAAGGATGTCGGTGAGCTTCCAGCTGAAGCCCTTGGGGGCTACGAGCTTGTCGAACTTCTCGACCATTTCGGCTGAGTAGTTCTTGGTGGCAGGGTCAACGGGAATCATACCTGAGGCATCGCCTACGCCGAGCACGCGCTCGCCAGTAACCTGCCAGTGTACATAGCCGGCAAGGGTGGTGAGGAAGTCGATGTCGCCCACGTGCTCCTCATTGTTGAGGATAGCCTGGTAGAGGTGCGAGATGCTCCAGCGCAAGGGAATGTTGTATACGAAGAGCTCAGACAGTGCTGCAGCGGCCTGACCGGTATTGGTATTGCGCCATGTGCGGAAGGGCACGAGGATCTTCTCGCTCTTGTCGAAAGCCATGTAGCCGTGCATCATGGCACTGAAACCGATGGCTGCGAGGGTCTCGATCTCGGTGTCGTAGAGCTCGTTGACATTCTTGCGGAGGTCGGCATAGCAATCCTGCAAGCCATACCAGATAGCCTCTACGCTATAGGTCCAGAGTCCGTCGACCAACTGGTTTTCCCATGTGTGGTTACCCTGTGCGATGGGCTTGTTCTCCTGGTCGATAAGTACGGCCTTGATACGGGTGGAACCGAACTCGATACCGAGGATGGCCTTGCCCGATTCGATGGTTTGTTTTGCTGTTAAACTCATAATAGTAAGTTTTATGAGACCCACCCTAACCCTCCCTGCAAGGGAGGGGACACGAGCATCGCGGAAGTCGTTACTCTCGACATACTCCACACGCGTTGCCAGACACCCCCTCCCTCACAGGGAGGGATGGGGTGGGTCTTTTGTTTATATTATTTCAACGCCTTATTCAACATGTAGTACACCTCGTTGTTGCGGAGCTCCTGCTTGAAGCCGCTGATGGTGGTGTTCTTGTTGATCTTCACGTATTCGATACCAACGATCTCTGCGAAATCCTCCCAGTATTCCTCGTTGATATCGTAAGAGAAGGCACTGTGGTGGGTACCGCCAGCGAGGATCCATGCGCCGGCACCAATCTCGAAGGTGGGCTGGGGAATCCAGAGGGCAGATGCCACGGGAAGGTTGGGCATGGGCTTGGGCTCGATGCACTCTACCTCCTGAGAGATGAGGCGGAAGCGGTTGCCTAGGTCTACGATGGTAGCCTTGATACCGTAACCGGTCTTAGAAGTGAACACGAGACGAGCGGTCTGCTGCTTGCGGATACCGATGCCAAGGAAGTGTACCTCGAGCTTAGGCTTCTCCTCAACGGCGATATCGGGACAGATCTCGAGCATGTGGCTCTGGAGGCAAGATGAACGGTCGCCAGCGAAGTTGAGGGTGTAGTCCTCGAGGAATGAGCAACCCTTAGGCATGCCGTGCTGGATAACCCAGAGTGTGCGGCAGAGGCAAGCGGTCTTCCAGTCGCCCTCGGCACCGAAACCGATACCCTCGGCCATGAGGCGCTGTGAGGCAAGACCTGGAATCTGGTCGAAACCAACGAAGTTGGGAGCATTGATGTCGGCATCGCCAAGGTCGTCGAAGTTGGTGGTGAAGGCAGTAGCACCCTCATCGGCCAATACGCGACGCAGGGCAATCTCGGCCTTGGCTGCGTTCTTCACCTTCTCCCAGTAAACTTCTTCACCGCTCTCGTCGATCTTGATTTCATAGAGGCTCTTGTACTCCTCTACCAAGGCGTCGGCCTCAGCGTCGGTTACCTTCTTGAGGTACTCCATGAGTGAAGATACGGGGTAGTAGTCTACGTGATAGCCCATGCGCTGCTCAAACTCTACGCGGTCGCCATCAGTAACGGCTACGTTGTTCATATTCATACCGAACATGAGGCAGCGTACGTTCTTGGCATCGGCAACACCGGCTGCTACGCGTGCCCATACGGCAATCTTCTCTTGTGCCTCGGGGCTCTTCCAATGACCGCAAACCACCTTGCGGGGAACGCGCATGCGAGTGCAGATGTGCCCGAACTCGATGTCGCCGTGGGCAGACTGGTTGAGGTTCATGAAGTCCATGTCGATGGTATCCCAAGGAATCTCGGCGTTGTACTGGGTGTGGAAGTGGAGGAGGGGCTTCTGCAGGGTTTGGAGAGCCTTGATCCACATCTTGGCGGGTGAGAAGGTGTGCATCCATGTGATGATACCGATACACTTCTCATCGTTGTTGGCAGCCTTCATCACTGCCTCGGCTTCCTTGGAAGAGTTGGCTGTACCTTTGTATACTACCTTGATGGGGAGTTTGCCACTGTTGTTGAGGCCGTCCACCATTTCCTTTGAGTGTCCGTCAACGATTTTCACTGTTTCGCCACCATAAAGCAGCTGGGCACCTGTGACCCACCAGATTTCATAATTTTCAAACATAGCTTTCGAATTTTAATGGATAATGGAGAATGGAGAATGGAGAATTAAACTTCGCATGACCGCATCCTCGCTTATCTCGGTTAATATTAGTTGGTTTGTTTAATTTATTAATGTTGCTGTCCCTTCTGTCCATAGTAGGCATTAGGACCATGCTTACGGTTGTAGTGCTTCTCGATGAGGAGCGGGTTCATCGTAGTGTCGGGGTTGAGTGTGAATGAGATGTAGGCCATCTTGGCGCACTGCTCCATCACTTTGGCGTTGTACACGGCGTTGGCAGGACTCGTGCCCCATGAGAAGGGACCGTGGTTCTTGACCAATACACCGGGGGTGTGATCGGGGTTGATGCCCTCGAAGCGCTTCACGATGACGTTGCCTGTCTCGAGCTCATACTCGCCCTCTACCTCGGCCTTGGTCATGTCGTCGGTGCAGGGGATGTCCTTGTAGAAGTAGTCGGCATGTGTGGTGCCGATGTTGGGGATATCCTTGCCGGCTTGTGCCCAAGCGGTAGCATAGGTGGAGTGTGTGTGTACTACACCCTGTATATTGGGGAAGGCACGGTAGAGCACGAGGTGGGTAGGCGTGTCTGATGAGGGGTTGAGGTCGCCCTCTACTACCTCGCCTGTGTGAAGGTCTACCACTACCATGTCTGAAGCCTTCATATCATCGTAACTCACACCGCTGGGCTTGATGACTACCAATCCCTTTTCGCGGTCGATACCTGATACGTTGCCCCATGTGAAGATTACCAGACCCTGCTTTACAAGGTCGAGGTTGGCTTGAAATACCTTTTGTTTGAGTTCTTCTAACATATTGTTCTTTTTTAATATATGTACGCGCGCGTACTATATTTTAAACTTGAGTGATTTCTTGTAGTCGCTTTCGTTGAACTTATAGAGCGATGCTCCGCGCTTCGACGAGGTCTTGTCGATAAGCTTGGTCTTCTCTATATAGTCCATCTCGGCTACCCGTTTCCTGAAATTCCGCTTGTCCATGGGTTCGCCATTGATGGCTTCGTAGAGGCTCTGTAGCTGTGTGAGGGTGAAGAGCTCGGGCAGCAGGTTGAAGCCGATGGGCTTCATGGCGGCCTGGGTCTTCATCAGCAGTCGGGCCTTGTCTACCATCTGCTGGTGGTCGAAGAGCAGGTTGGGCACTTCGTCTATCTTTACCCAATAGGCGTTGTGCTCCTCTACCAGCTGGCGGTCGTAGTTGTTGATGTTGATGAGGGCATAGTAGGCTGTAGAGATAACACGCTCACCGGGGTCGCGGTCGACCTCGCCGAACGAGCCTACCTGCTCCATATATACATCGGTGAGACCAGTGAGCTCGGCAAGCACGCGCTTGGCGGCGTTGTCCATGCTCTCACCCTCCTGTACGAATCCGCCCATCAGCGACCACTCGCCCTTGCCAGGCTCGAACTTTCGTTTCAGCAGGAGGAGGCTGAGCTCTCCTCCGCTGAATCCGAAAATGATACAGTCTACTGCGTGGTAAAACCTTGGATGTCGGGAATAGTACTCTTGCATTACTGTCTATTCTTTTTTTACCAGAGCAATACGTAAAGGATTACAGTGATAACACAGATGCCGAGTGCTCCCCAACCATAGCCCTTAGAGGTCTTGAAGAGGTCGAGGTCGATAGGCAAGCCCTTCGGATCGCGCTTCTTGTCGCGTGAGTTGCTGTAGAGCCATACACCGGCTTCACCTACCAATACGCCGAAGAAGAAGAAGGCTTGGAAACCGATGTCGTTGAGGTAAGCGATGAAGTGGTTCTCGGGAGTAGCTGTCTCGGGAAGCAGAGCACCCCAGATAACTACTACAGCAGCAGCGAGGATGAAGAACAGACCGATGCCACCGAGAATCTTACCCCACTTGAGCATCTTCTTCTGATCAGTTGCAGAGGGCAACTCGCAAGCCACAGCGTGGTTGTCGGTGTAAGAGATGAAGACGAAGAGGAAGAAACCGATGATGAATACATAGCCTGCACGGAGCTGGAAGGCCACATCGGGGATGATGAACTTGAAGAGTACGCCGAGGAGGATAGTCACGATAGCTGTCCATACGGCAGCACGTGAGCTGGCACGCTTCCACAACAGACCGAGACCGAACACGAGGATGATACCCGGATAGATGAAGCCTGAGTACTCCTGGATGTATTGGAACGCCTGGTCGAGACCGCCGAGCAAAGGCTTAACGGCTACAGCAGCGATGATGAGCGCTACGAGTGAAATCAAACGACCTACGTTTACGAGCAGCTTGTCACCGGCGTTCTTGTTGATGTACTTCTTATAGATGTCCATCGTGAAGAGGGTAGAGGTACTGTTGAGCATTGAAGCCAGTGAAGAGATGATGGCTGCGGTAAGGGCAGCGAATGAGAGACCCTTGACACCTGTCGGGGTGAAGTTACGTACCAACCAGGGATAAGCGTCATCGGCTACGTTGATGCTACCCTGCAAGCCAGTGAATGCTTCGGGATGGATTGAGATATAGTATGCGCAGATACCGGGCAATACCACGATGAAGGGGATGAGGATCTTAAGGAAGCCTGCAAAGATGAGACCCTTCTGAGCCTCGTCGATGCTCTTAGCTGCCAAACCCTTCTGGATAATGTACTGGTTGAAACCCCAGTAGCCCAAGTTGGTGAGCCATACACCACCGATAAGAGCTACCAAGCCCGGAACGTTGGCAAATGCCTCG
This sequence comes from uncultured Bacteroidaceae bacterium, assembly GCA_964570685.1. Classification (GTDB taxonomy): domain Bacteria; phylum Bacteroidota; class Bacteroidia; order Bacteroidales; family Bacteroidaceae; genus UBA1189. Next base: position 60,364 of record CAZMZC010000005.1, read on the forward strand.
GGATTGTGTGACTCCTGTACGATGAGATGGAAGTGCGAGTCGTTGATGTGGTCGCCTGTCGTGAGGTCGGTATACAAGTTGCTGATACCGGCAATGAAGCCGTCGCCACCACCTACTGCTGTGATTGCGTAGTAGGCAGTGATAAGACCACCACCCACGAGGAATACTACCTGGAATACGTCGGTCCATGCTACAGAGGCCAAACCACCATAGATAGAGTATATACCGGCGATGAGGAACAACAGGATGATGATAATCATACGCAGAGAAACCTCCATGCCGAGGAACGATACGGCCAAGCCGTTCAGGCCGAGAATCTGCTCAATAGCCAAGGCACCGAGCCATGCTACAGAGGTGAGGTTTACGAATACGTAGAGGATAAGCCAGAAGATAGAGAAGGCCAGACCTACACCGTCGTTGTAACGCTCGCGGAGGAACTGGGGAATGGTAAAGATCTTGCGCTTCAGCATGATAGGCAAGAGAAACTTACCTACGATAATCAATGTCACGGCTGCCATAATCTCATAGGCTGCGGTAGCAATACCATCACGATAACCGGTACCTGACATACCGATAAACTGCTCGGCAGAGATGTTGGCGGCGATGAGCGAAGCACCTACAGCCCACCATGTCAGTGTGTTACCTGCCAAGAAGTAGTCATTGGCACTCTTTTCTTCTCCCTTCTTGTTACGTCCCAGAAACAGGCCAAGCGCAACAAGAGCCACAAGGTATACAAGCAGGATGACGAAGTCCACGGTCTTGAATCCCGATTGGCTGATTGCATCTAAAATGTTCATGTCTTTTTTGTTTTATGATTAGTAATAGTTCTGTTATTCTACGCTAAACTTGTATACGCAGTGGCTATAGTACTCCTGACCGGGCTCGAGGATAGCCGAAGGCCAGCCTTCGAGGTGGCTCTTGTTGGGGGTGTCGGGGTACTTCTGAGTCTCCAGGCACATACCGGTACGTTGGTTGATGCTCTTGCCATCCTTGCCGATGGTGGTGCCATCGAGGAAGTTACCTGAATAGAACTGGATACCGGGCTCGTTGGTATACACTTCGAGCACGATGCCTGTAACCGGGCTCTTCAGTGTGGCGCATACCTTGGTGTCGTCGCCCTTGGTGTTGAGCACCCAGTTGTGGTCGTATCCGTTACCATTCTTCAGCTGTACGAAGTCAAAGTTGGTAATCTCTGCACCTACCTCCTTGAAAGCGGTGAAGTCCATCGGTGTGCCAGCCACAGGAGCAATCTCACCAGTGGTCATATAGGTGCTGTCCACGGGAGTGTAGCAGTCGGCATTGAGCTGCAGCAGATGGTTGGTGATAGGCATCTGATGGTCGCCGTTGAGGTTGAAGTAGCAGTGATTGGTCTGGTTGATGACAGTCTTCTTGTCTGTGGTAGCAGTCCACACGATGTCGATAGCATTGTCATCGGTCAGGGTGTAGGTAGTCTTGGCCACTACATTGCCGGGGAAGCCTGCTTCACCATCGGGGCTAACCTTTACAAGTACAATCTGATCGTCGGTAACCTTCTCAACGTCGAATACCTGATTCTGCCAACCCATAGGAGCGGGTTCCAGTGTGCAACCACCGTGCAGGCAGTGGCCGAAGTTGTTCTTAGGCAGGTCATATACCACATCATCGATGGTGATTACGCCATTGGCGATACGGTTGGCATAGCGGCCTACCGAAGCACCGAAGTCGCTGGGCTTGGTAGCATAGTCAGTGATGTTAGAGTAGCCGATGACTACATCCTGCATGTTGCCCTCTTTGTCGGGAACCATTACAGAGACGATGCGTCCGCCAAAGTTGGTTACACATACCTCCATGCCGTTCTTGTTGGTCAGCGTGTAGAGGTCTGTTTGTTTGCCTTGCTGTTCCGACTGGAAGTCAGCGCGTTTCAGTCCTGAGATAGGCTCGCTCGTTTTAGGAGCGTTGCAAGCTGTGAGCAATGCGAGTCCGCAAATAGCTCCGATAAATGCTTTTTTCATACTGCTTTTCTTTATAAATTGGTTAATTTTGATGTTTGCACACTTTTGCGAGTGTAAAAGTAACACTATTTCTTCATATAAAAGAATAGAAAAACATGTTTTACAACATAAAGTGTTTCTTTTACACTTTTGCAAACAAGCTTAAAGCGTTTTTAGGTGAAAGGATATTATGAAAAGTTTCGTGATGTCTGGTACGAAGTTTCACTCATTTTCAGAACTTTTGTCGTATTTTCCATGTTTTGATATGTCAAAATGGCCGACAAGAGATTGCTAAATTGCGTTGGACTCTTCTTTGTCGCACAATCGTTGATTTATGAATATTGAATAACCCTAAACTCTAAACAAGAAAAATGAACGGAAATTTTGCAAACAACCAACAGAATGAGAAGAACAGCTTTCTCAATCGCTTTGCCATCAACCTTAACGAGGCGGCAAAGAGCGGTAAGCTCGACCCGGTGATTGGCCGTGACGAAGAGATACGCCGTATCCTTCAAATCCTCAGCCGCCGCACAAAGAACAATCCTATTCTTATCGGTGAACCCGGTACTGGTAAGACGGCTATCGTAGAGGGACTTGCCCACCGTATCCTGCGTGGTGATGTGCCCGAGAACCTCAAGCGCAAGCAGGTGTACTCGCTCGATATGGGTGCCCTCGTGGCTGGCGCCAAATATAAAGGTGAATTTGAAGAGCGCCTTAAGGGTGTGGTCAACGATGTGATACAGTCGGCCGGTGAGTGTATCCTCTTCATCGACGAGATACATACGCTTGTCGGTGCCGGTGCCGATGGTAGCGGTGCTATGGATGCCGCCAACATTCTGAAGCCGGCATTGGCACGTGGCGAACTGCGCTCTATCGGTGCCACCACACTCGATGAATATCAGAAGTATTTTGAGAAAGACAAGGCTCTGGAACGCCGTTTTCAGACGGTGATGGTCGACGAGCCCGACGAGGCAAGCTCCATCTCCATCCTGCGCGGCTTGAAGGAGCGCTACGAGAATCACCACAAGGTGCGTATCAAGGACGAGGCTATCGTGGCAGCAGTAGAGCTGTCGAGCCGTTACATCACCGAGCGTTTCCTCCCCGACAAGGCCATCGACCTTATGGACGAGGCGGCTGCCAAGCTGCGTATGGAGCGCGACTCGGTGCCCGAGGAACTCGACGAGATTACCCGCCACCTCAAGCAGCTTGAGATTGAGCGCGAGGCCATCAAGCGCGAGAAGGACGAGGCCAAGCTGGCTCAGCTGAAGGAGGAGATTGAGAAACTGCGTGCCGAGGAGAAGACGCTCTCGGAAAAGTGGCAGGCCGAGAAGGCACTCATCGACGAGATACAGCAGAAGAAGCAGCTCGTGGAGCAGCTCAAGGTGGAGGCCGACCGTGCGGAGCGTGAAGGCAACTACGGACGTGTGGCCGAGATACGCTATGGCCGCCTCAAGGAAGTAGAAGCACAGATTGCCACCACCCAGCAACAGTTGCACGACAAGCAGGGCGATGGTGCCCTCATTAAAGAGGAGGTCACCGCCGACGACATCGCCGATGTGGTAAGCCGCTGGACGGGTATCCCCGTGAGCAAGATGCTCGAGAGCGAGCGCCACAAGCTGCTCCATCTCGAAGAGGAGCTCCACCGCCGTGTCATCGGTCAGGACGAAGCCATCTCAGCCGTGGCCAATGCCGTGCGCCGTAGCCGTGCCGGCATGCAGGACCCCAAGCGTCCCATCGGTTCTTTCATCTTCCTCGGCACCACAGGTGTGGGCAAAACCGAGTTGGCACGTGCTTTGGCGGACTATCTCTTCAACGACGAGCGTCTGATGACCCGCATCGACATGAGCGAGTATCAGGAGAAGTTCTCCGTCACCCGACTCATCGGTGCGCCTCCGGGCTACATCGGCTATGATGAGGGCGGACAGCTCACCGAGGCCGTGCGCCGCAAGCCCTACTCCGTAGTGCTCTTCGACGAGATAGAGAAGGCTCACCCCGATGTCTTCAACATCCTCCTGCAGGTGCTCGACGATGGTCGCCTCACCGACAACAAGGGGCGTACGGTGAACTTCAAGAATACCATCATCATCATGACGTCGAACCTCGGTAGCGCCTATATCCAGCAACAGTTTGCAGCCCTTAGCGACACCAATCGGGATGAACTGATTGAGAATACACGCAAACAAGTGATGGAGCTTCTCAAGCAGACCATCAAGCCCGAGTTTCTCAACCGCATCGACGAGACCATTATGTTCCTCCCGCTCAACCGTGAGGAGATAGCACAGGTGGTGCGCCTGCAGATCAACAATGTATGCCGCATGCTTGCAGCCAACGACATCCGCCTGCGCCTCACCGAGAAGGCGGTGGACTATATCGCTGCCGAAGGCTACGACCCCGAGTTTGGTGCCCGTCCCGTGAAGCGTGCCATACAGAACCTCTTGCTCAACGTGCTCTCCACCAAGATACTGGGCATGGAGATTGACCGCTCGCGCGAGATTGTAGTCGATGCAGGAACTGATGGACTGACGTTCACAAATTGAGTAGCCAATATGCGCAGCACATTGCAGCCTTGCTAATTTCAGATTTTGCGGTGGGCGTCCGTACGTGGCGCTCATCGCAATTTGTTTTTCATGAAGTGGGGTGCCACTACCCGGTTGTAGTAAATGAGCGAGGCAAGTGTGAGCACAGCCCCGAGCAGATATCCGTAGCTGAGCGATGACACCTCGCTGATATATCCGCCCAGAAGCATGCCTATGCCAATGCCCACATCCCACGAGGTAAGGTAGGTGGAGGTGGCAGTGCCGCGCTTGGAGTTCGGTGCGAGATTGACAAATAGCGTATTGTAGGCGGGAAACATCGTGCCGAACCCCACGCCCAGTCCTACGGCAATAACGAAGAAGATGATGCTGCATAGTCCTGTGCTCCACATCGCTATGTAACGGCAGGCGGCCAGCAGGGCAAAGCAAACGAGCACACCGTGCATGCCCCAGGCGATGAGGCGGGTGAGCATGCCGCGGTCAACCAGACGTCCCGAGAAGATACGCGACACGGCGAGCCCTACGGCCATGCAGGAGAAGAAGAGCCCCGTGTTGTATGTGATGCCTATTCTCTCGGCATAGATGGCCACATAGTTTGTGGTCATGCCGTAAGGGATGGATAGCAACAACAGAGTGAGCCCTGCGGGCAGTCCCTTCTTCAGGATAAACCGGTCGAACGAAAGAGGCTCACGCTTGACCTTTGGCTTGGTTGGTGTCTTTACCAGCAGGGCACACACCAACCCGATGGCACTGGCTGCAAAAGCGAGCAGGAAGATGACATCGAACGATACGGCGCTATGCAGAAAGAGCCCAATCATGGGGCCTATAGACATCGCGAAGTTGTTGGTCAAGCCGAAGTAGCCCAACCCCTCACCGCGCCGTTCGGTAGGGAGTATATCTATGACGATGGTGTTGCCCCCTACCGAGGTGGTGCCGAAGGCCAGTCCGTGAACGATACGGAATAGGGTAAATAGTACAATCGAGGTCGACAGGTGATAGCCCAGAAAGATTACCGTAAAGATGGCATAGGCAACCACATAGAGCGGTTTGCGGGCAAACATATCGATGAGGTACCCCGAAAAGGGGCGTATGCACAATGCCGATACGGTGTAGCACGAGAGGATGATGCCGATGAACGTGCCCTCGGCTGCAAAGGTCTCGGCCAGGTAGAAGGGCAATACGGGAACCAACATCCAGAAGCCGAAAAACATCAGGAAGTTGGCGGCCAGCATCAAGCAGTAGCTTGGGGTGAAGAGTGAACGCATATACTTACATCTTGTTAGTAGTCCTAAAGGACAATGATTGCCGTTTTCGTAAACAGCATGCAAAATTACACACAAAAATTGTATTTGCCAGCTATTATCGGAGGATTTCGCTACTGACTTTTACTAATAATCGGCACAATCTTCTAAACAAAAGCAGGAGGAGAACTTTGCAGTTCTCCTCCAATTCATTCATACTTCCTTTTCTGTTTAAGGTCAAATACAGCTGGAACTTTCTTGCCAGCAAAAGCCTCTGTTAGATTTTATCTAATCAAGACCTTTACTCTCTTTCCGTCAACGTCAACGATGTAAAGACCGCTTTGTGGAGCTACAGCTGCTCCATTGCCACGGGCTACGATTTGTCCGTTCAGGTTGTAAAGCTGGATTTCACCGTCAGCTATAATGGTATAGCCATTGAGACTCCAACCTTCTTCAACTACGGCCTCTTCAATGTCAGTATAAGGATAGATATACTTGCCGTCAAATTCATAATCGAGACAGAACGACTCTTCAATATCAAGCAGAAGGTTCTCCCTCCTCCCAATCATAAATCTTGGCCGACACGAGCCACCCGTGGTCGTTGTACTCGTAGTATTCGCGGTGAGTGTCCGAAATGACACTATCAAGCAATACCACATCCTTACTCTCCTCGGCCATCTTTGTTGCATTTCTAAGTGCGGGTGACTTCATGGCTTGCATTTCCATCACGTTTGCCGCTTTGCTTGTCTCCGCAGCAAGCGATGGGGCTGCCTTTTTCTTTTCAAATGCCGCAATACGCTCCTCCACACTCCTGTGGTGGAAGAAAGATTGTGCCTGTGCGTCCATTGATGTGCATAGCGCAGAGAGGCTCAGCAGAAGGACTCGTGTATCCTCATAGTTAATATCTCCTATAGCGTCTTCTCCAGTTCTCCAAAAACAACGAGACAAACAATGTTTACCCGCCAATGCTTACAAATATACCGGAATAGTTATCCTTGGAAGACTCACAGGCACGTCGCAGTCTCATTTCTACAGATTCCAACGAACATGCACTTTGAGCACAATCCAGTATTACATTTTCTGGAACAAATTTGCTGACTCCATCCGAACAAAGGAAAAAACTATCCCCTGTTTGCAAGGTAAATGAAGCGATGTCGGGAATTGCCACATCTTCCCGTTGTGAGAAGAAACATCTGGTCACCACTTCCCAACCATCACGTTGCCCAACGTGATCAGTTGTTTGATACAACAGTTTACCTTTGCGAAAGAGACAACAGCGGCTATCACCACAATTCGCAACAGTCAACCTATCCCCTTCTACACTTGCCATAACGAGAGTTGTCCCCATCTCTACTGGCCGTACTCGCACAGAGCGTTCATGCAATGCCCCCCAAGCCACGGAACATGCTTTACGTACTTTCTCCTCAGAATCGGCATCCATGGCATGTTCTATCCAATACTCACACAGTGCATTACACACGGTCTCGGCGGCTACATCACCCATGTCATGTCCGCCCATACCATCGCAAAGAACAAACAGGCTACGATTATGCTCGGGCATCTCTATTATCCGGCAGATATCTTGATTGCTGCGTCGAACACCCTTCTCTGAGAAAGCGACAAATTTGCTATTCATAGCAATATCAATTTCCCCCAAATGTTATTTCCATCTTTTCGTTTGTCTCGCAGGCCACAGAAAGCAATCCAGCCTGCCCCTCCATCGAATAATTCCACAACACCACATCTATCTCATCCACCGTAGTGAGCTTGCGATATACAATGGTATCGTACTTCAATGCCGTCACGAGACTATCGGCAATATTGTCATACACTCCGTACTTCCCCTCATTATAGACAACGCTATACTGCTCGTTTTCTGTGGGAATTATGCGTTCGAATCTCTTCTCCACACAAGATGTACACAATGTCAGTATCATCAATACTGCAATCAATGAATAATGTTTCATAGCTTTCAAATTTGTTTATAAGTTTTTATCTTTCTTGTTCCACTCTTGCAGTGCTGCCATAAAATGGGGTTGTACCACCTCGACATCATCACATTCCGGGATTTGCATCGGTTCGTGCTCGTCACCTTCCCAGTAAATCGTAGGTCCCGGTTCCAATTCCACACTTCCGTCCTTCGGGGCTACCGCCTTACCGTTGAGAATCCCTAACCTATGCTCCAACTCCTCTTTGCTACGGCCAAACACGAAATGCGTATAATACCTGTTTTCGCATGTGTAATCATAGCTGTCGAAGCAAGGATATCTATCCCGTCTCATCCCTACGTATACCCCATCCTTGGGGTTATGGGATAATGCCACGTTCAACAACTCGTTTAACCCATTGAAGCAGACACCATAGACCTTCACTCCTCTCTCTCTTCCGACTTCAATCATACTATCAATACATCTTTAACAGTGATACGATGGTCGTGACAAGAAACACTAACGTCGCGATACCCAATCCTAAAGCTACACGTTTCATTTGTGTCAGTTTATGCATGGCGACAAGTTTTTCTACTGCAAATTGTCTCAGTCTGCTTTGGGTGTCATTCATTTTAGCATCAAATTCCTCCACGGTTATATAACTTTCTAAAGGACAAACAATATCAGGACATCTATAATTGCTACTTATCAATTGTCCTTTGTTAAACACTTTTATCCATTCCTCCGTCCTTTGCCTTTCACTATACCCCCATGAGGTCATCTCCCCCACACATGCAGACAATATATATAGCTTGGGAATCTTCTGTAGCGTGTCCTCTTCTATCTCCATACCTAACCATTCCCGCCATGAGAGATATGCGATGTCATAATTCTCTACCCCCACGTCACTCCGATTTCCTCCCACATTATATTCTACCCGTCCTTCCTGTTCATCACAATACTTATGTACACATATCTTATATTTGGAGTCTACCCATTGAGTTTCTCTAAGAGCCGAGATAGCCTTCTTGTACGAAGCATCATCAATAGCAGAAGCTCCATACCATGTTTTCAATGTGCTGCACACCTCTTCCCATGTGTATTGTGCCAATAGCTCATGCAGTTTCATTGTAGTCCTTTATTTCTTATTGTAATATGCCTTCACGAGTTCCTCCACCTCTCTATACGGAGGCATCCCATAGTTCAGTTTCCAATCCTGCAATCAGCGACATTGCCTTGTCATAATCACTCTTTGCCTGACATCCAGTCAATAGCACCATAGCCACTACGGCCAGAATTTTCAAGTTCTTCATTGTTTATTCCTTTCAAGTTTGTTTATACCTTTTTATAGCACAGAGTGCATTCACTCACCCCTTTCTATCATTCGTAAGCCAATATTTACCGAATCCTCCTTAAATACAATCTCTGTAGGAGCAACGTACTCCAACACCTTCTCCAGTTGCTTGAAAGCATTAAGATGTATGTGAATCTTTTTGTCATCAGTTGAGATTTCTATTTCATGCTTGGGAATCTTCTTTTCTATAAGGAAGATAAATCCTTTGAGCAACCCTGTCACAATGTTTGAGCAGTTGTAGCTGAAGGTCACAGTCTCTTTAGACACCTCGTCCACACGTAAGGCCATCAAAACTACCGGCACAATAGTATTCACCTTATATGTCACACTAAGTGTAGCATCATCAACAGCTCTCACCGTCGGCCTTATGTGGTATTGACTCTCCACAAACGACAGGACTTCTTCATAATTTAATTGTACATTCATACTCTTTACTTTTTATTCATTGAATTGTTTACATATGTACAGAGGCAAAACTATACAAAAAACTATAAATGTTGATATCTTTTTTTCGGAATTAAGTCTGATTCTTGTTCTATCCGAAAGAGGAAAATGCAAGAATCAGACTTAACTTGAGAGAATAATTACTTCTCTACATATTCAGCATTCAATTCCCACTCATTGATTTCATTTATACGTTCAATCATCCAAGGATGCGACAAACTAGATGTAATGTAACAATATATCAACTTCATATATATAGAATCTTGTGTTACCTCTTTGTAACCTTTATATTGTTCCAATATATCCTCTGCTGATATGTTCCAATCGACAGAATTCTCGTAATCAGCAGGAACTCCCATCAGTCTCATCATTCCTGTAATAGCAGCCTCCTTATTTTTACAAGCAATATACCCAGCTCTATCTGCTGTTAACTCAGACTTTCGATGCCACTCTTTTAATGCGACTATTAGCCCCAAAAGTGCCGCACCAGAAATAATGCTATTATTAAACATCCATGACGCTATATTATTTGCCATCCAGTGGTATAGCATATGCTTACTCTTGATGTGTCCCATTTCATGTCCTATGATATACAAAAGTTCATCATCACTAAAATTTTCCACAACTGAAGAATTCAGCACAATGATAGGCTTATCCACGCCTGCGGTAAATGCATTATAATTCCAATCCAAAGTTATAAACATTGGTATGTCCTGATTCATACATAGTCGTTCTTCGGCCAACTTCTTCAAACGATATACACGCGGAGACAATTTTTCTGTCACCATGATACTGTTACCCTTGTATTGTGACAGATAATCAGTTTTTATTTGAAAGTTAATAATCCACGTACATAGCTTATCTAATAATGGTATCTTTTTCAGTGCCCCTAAAGATTTTTTATCTAAAGGATGCTCATATGTTGTTGAATCCAATGTTTTCATAATTATTCATGCTTCATTAATATTTCATCATACTTTCCTGTATCATACCACATAAACAACTCAGAAGCTCTATCTATCATCCACGAATCCCTTGAAAAAGCTGTCATGGAAACTCTTCCGACCTTCTCTAAACCACCATTCTTTCTAAAAGCAACGGCCTGTTCTACATAGTCATATACATCAACATCCTTTTCTTCACCATAGGGCATTCCCGAATTAAGCATCATAAACTGAATCGCAGCATCAAAGTCTTGTGCAGCCAATAACCCTCCTCTATCTCTGGAGAGTTCGGACTTTCGATGCCATTGGCTTAACGGAAGCGTTAAAGCGCCGGCAATAGTAGATACGGCTGGAATATTATCCAAGACTCCAATAATGTCACATAAGAACTCAAACTTATTATGCCCTAAGATGATACCGCTGAGGCATCGACCTAATACAAATCGTAGCTGAGCATCACTAAGAACCTCCACACAATTTGTATGAAGCAGTATAACAGGTTCATGGTATCCTATAATTCTGTTTAAAAAAGTGTAACCACGTGTCAAATATATTGCAGGTAACTTATCCAATCCTAAGACTTCAGCAGTTTCTTTATAGATCCGATACAGTCGAGGAGCGTTCTTCTCGTTAAGCCTCAAAGAGCTACCGTTTAATTGGATATTATAAATGGCTTCAACTCCATTCTTAGTGACAAAATCCGTTAGGGTTTCAAATCCCGGGACATTATTAACAATACGCATAGCATCCTTGTCAAATGGATGCATAAATTCTTCACATTGAAGATTAGATAAAATTTGACTCATAAATCAATACTGTTTTAATATGTTTACAATTACTATTTTCCTAATAGAAATCCCAAAAGTAGACCTAAAAAGAATACAATAATATATTTTGCCGATGAAGAGAGTTTTCTATATATTCTTTCTTTGCCTCTATTAACAGGTAATTTTGCAAGTTCTTTTCCTTCTATATTTGTCTGATTAACTAGGTCAAACTTGTTGTCATTGATTGATTTTGATTCGCCCTCATTACTCGAATCTACCTTCTCTACAATACTACCATTAATCAACTGAACGAATTCCTCATAACTATGGCTTGACTTTTTTGATATTAAATCTGTAAAGTCATCCTTTGATATAATGTTTGTAGAAACAAAATCGCTTATAAACAATTGTTCATTACTTCTGTATAGGTCTTTTGATAATGATTCATAGTATGTGTAATCTGAAGATTTTAATACTATAACATTCAACTTGTTTTTATTCACTCCAATTCTGTCTTTCACAGAAGCGGTATCATATTTTGTCAAATAATCAATCAAAGATTCAATACTATTTTGTTCTATACCGTATCCATATATTCCAACAGAATATGGGATTTTTACTGCTTCTCCCAAATATCTACATAGATTATCCCACTCTGCAATCATTGCAAAAAAGATATTATTAAGTATGTTTTGTTCATCAGAAGTCGCTTCTATCGCAAAATTGATGTAAACTTTGCGACCTTGCTCATCGAATCTCTTTTGATTGTTCACATAAAGGATATCTTTTAGCACTAAAATCGAGGTATTCGATTTTGTTTTTTTCACAACCATTTTACAACCTCCATTACAGAAGTCACAATCAATGTCAATCGGTAAATTTGTTGAAGAAATGACACCGTTTTTTAATTCTGCATATTTGTACCCACTTCCAAGAGTAAATGAGTTATAAAAGAAGAATCTCATAATAGATTAATGCTTAGGATTAATAATTTCAAAACCATCTTTTTGTGATTTCTTTTTTGAGGAATTGATAATAAAAAAAACTTCTACTCTAAATTGATGAAACCCCTCTATATCATTTTTTATCCAAACATCAACATTCCTTTGCCATTGAGGAAGAGATGAACGGATATATGTTTTCATTACTGCTAAAACTCCATTTAATGTCATAATAAATCATCTATATAACCTAAGACTTTATTTGTTACTCGTTTATACCATGGTATAGATTTATTTGTGTAGCTTTCCCACGGCATCTGCTCCAAGGCAAATTCAATTGCATATAAAATAGGTTGCTCACACCATTTGGGCGAATGATTCTTATTACCAGTATATTTATAATAAGCGACATTAATGCCATTGTCTACCTTCCTAAAGTGTGAGAACTCGATATCACCTAAAGACAACACAGGCGTGATAAATACTTTTTTCTGTGCAGTTTCTGTCCATAAACGAATTAAATCCTGATAAGCAGTTTTAATTTTATCATTAACTTTAGCCATTTCTCCTGAACGCACATACTTCTCACATTTTATAGGAACAAAGATTATTCTTTTATTATATAACTTCTTAGGGATTAATGCGTTTGCAAGTAAATCTGTGATGGAATCTACCTGATTAAATATTTTCCCTGCATTTCCCCCTTCATATAATTGAGGTGTATCAACTGCTATCATAAGTACATCCGCCTTCTCTATGGCTTCACAAGCTTTGGGCATGTCTGTTTGAAGTATTTCACCAGGAATGTCTATACATAGAACTTCAACGGTCAACTTTTTATGTATTTTTACTGATAAATCGAACTTTTTTATATCAGAATCACTTCCTGTAACATCAGCGTCACCAAGCCAATAACCATTAGCGATATTCGTGTCTGAAAAAACATCCTGAATGAGTGTGTACTTTTCGTGCAAATATTGCCTTGTCTCATCATTTGTATATTCAACTGCTATAGAAGCATTTGAATAATCAAGAGATTTAATCATAGATGCCAACGTTGTGCTTTTACCACAACGTCTGGCACCTAACATGAGTACTGTGACATTTGTCTTTAATTGCATACCTTTATATTCTTAGTGGATTTTGCAATATCTTACATCCATTTTTTTCTCTATGCATAAATCTCTTATAAAGTCTTTCAGCCTCTTTCTTAAACGCTGTATTTTCTGAAAATAGACCCAAAACCTCTCCCAAGCCTTTCAGTACTGGGCCTAGAATAGGAATTTTACTAATCCATGCACCTTTCTTCTCACCATACATAGAATAAATCTTAAGTAAGTATGCAAGGGTATATACTAGAGGTTGTTCACAATACAATGACTGAGATTCTCTCTTCCCATCTGCAACTGCATCATACAAGTCCGGTTTGAATCTATATTTAGAAAAAAGTTTATTTTCTCCCTTTCCATAGATGAATTTTTTGGATCGTCCATCTGCAGTATGAATATCAACACGATTTCCTGCGTTGTCTAATGCGAAAAAACTAGCCCACTCTACTTCCATTATTGTCACAATAGGAAGAATAGCCATTGTAACATTGCGTGAATAATTGTCACGACAATTCTTTATAAGTTCATTATAATGTTCTTCAACTTTCGCACAGACCATCTTCTTTCCCTCTATATCTGCAGTTCCATCATTTTTAATTATATATTTTTCACATTTCAATGGAACGAATAATATCATCTTCTGAGATTCTTCTGTAGAGAAAATCTTTCCTGTAAAAGCACCGTTGATCAATTCTTTAACATCCTTTATTCTATTATAATAATCTGCATGTAATCCTTCTTTTTCAAATAAAGAAGGAGTGTCAATGGCAACTATTATCACATGAGAGTCTATAATTAGTTTTTTGACTTCTCCCGTATGATCCTTGTCCTTGTCCGCCTGTTCATCCTCTGATTTCTTTTCAATATATGAGACCCATTCTCCTGGTATATCGGTAAATTCTAACAACAAAGACCCATTTCCTTTTAATGGTTCCAATTTAAATGTTGTTACCGTTTTATCTTTGCTTGGATTTTCATCCACAGGGAACTCCTCATGCCATTCATGTTCTTCAAACAATTGGTTGATACAATCTTGTGCATTATTCAGCTTCGTAATTTCGCCTGTTTCAGAGAGTAAACGCAACAAATCATTTTTTTCTTCCTCATCTGCACCATGATGCAACACTTCATTAAAATGTTGTTTGATTTTGGATAAAATCGTGGTCTTTCCGCATCTGCGTCCACCAATCATCATTATTTTTAGAGTTTCCATATTTATTTTATATTAAGTTTTTACCAGTGATTGTTATGTACCCTTCTTGTATTCTGTCTTTAATACATTTTCGCTTAAGTCTTGATACTTCGAGTAGAAACTCCGGATTATCGCCAATGAGCTTAAAAAGTTCTTTCATTCTCCTTAGAATTCTATCAAAGATAGAGCCTGGATACGAAGTTTTTGTACTCTCATATTCTTTGGCAATATATGTCAGTAGATAGAACAATGGTTGTTCGCAATATTTAGGACTATACTTAGCTATAGAATTACGATATTTATACAGGACCTCTGCTGGCAACAATTTATCTGTATCACCTTTTTTCACAACACAAATCGAAGTATCCGGATTTCTATTGAATCTATCGAAAACAACATCTCCAACAGTCAAAATAGGAGTTATTGTAGTGCATACAGACAATTTATGGTTCTCTTTAATATAATCCAAAAGTTCCTTGTAACAAAGAAGAACCTTATTCGTAACTTTGTCCATTTCTTTGTTCCAATAATATTTTTCGCATTTGAGAGGTACAAATATTAAAAGCTTATGTTCGTCAGGGTGCTGTTCTAAGTATGATTTAATGAAAGTTGTTATGGTTTTGCAACAATTCTTGGCATCGTTGAAAGCCCCCTCTTCCTCCATCAAGTGTGGTGTGTCAATGGCTATTAAAATTGCATTTGATTCCTCAATAAAACCTTGAACCATTTCGGGGGCATATTCAACCTTTTCGCCTGGAAAATCTTTAATTTCAAGGTTCATTGAAATTTCAGTTCCCCTCATTCCAAATTTGAACTTATAAAGAGATACGTCCGAGTCTCCTGCAATTCCTGCAGGTGGAATAGAGCCATCAATATCAGCATAATCAAACATATGAAGCAACTCTTCATATTTATTGTTGAGCAAACTAATAGTGGCTTCCTCAGGAACAATGTATAAATTTGTTCCGTGAAGAGACTCATCCATGTTTTTATATAGAGCTGTAAGAACACTGGATTTTCCTGTACCTTTACCTCCTAACATACATATTTTAATCGTAGGAGTATTCTTCTTCTTAAAAAACTGTAGCATAATCAGATGAAGTTATTTGATATTTCTAATAATCTATCACGCATGCTTCTCCATTCTTTCATTGCGAGAGTTTGTATTTGTAAATTTTCCATTTCATCTCTCCAGATCATTTTTTCGTATCGCTCATAAAGTTTTCTGCATTCTAGTTCCACATCTGGGTGATAAAGCAGATTATAAATAAAAGAATCCAATGCATAATATATAGCCTCATTGGGCGCTACTGTAAATGCTCTCAACTCAGGTTGGATTTTATTAAAAGCCTCTTCGAGATTTCGCTGAAGATAAACTTTTATCGTTTTTGTTCCATCTTTCTTAAGCCTATCTTGACTAGGGATATTATTAGTTAGTTCATCGAAGTGTTTTACTATGCGAAACAGTAACAATCCTTCAATACCAACATTAAATGTAAGTAGTTCATTTATAATGCCATGCAAAAGAGGAAAATCCTCCTCTATAGTAATATTTTGGTTAAACTTAGCAACCCACTCTAATACTTTCTCGTGTTCGGCTTTCTCTGGGACATCCTTTCCCTTCATTGTGAAAATAGTATTTAATCTTCCCGTTGTGTACAAGCAATTGAATACTAAAGATTTCCTTTTTGCAATATTCTCATTTAAGTCAAAATCTATATCCTTAAACTTTGAGGGAATCAAATGAGCTAGCTTACTAGCTAATTTTTCATATGCAAATAATAATTCAGAGGAGGTTGCATAAGGATTAATACTGTCAATGTCAGAGTTTAATTCCTCTACATATTGAGTAATATTGTTACACTTTACGTTCAAAGAACGTCCCAAAGTCGCTGCAGGTTGATTAATTGACTCTTTTGCTTTTTTAACAATCTCACCAAGCTCTTTCCTTAATTCTGATTCATATATGATTCTAAATCGTTTATCAAACTCGGTATGACCACTTCCTGATTGATTGACAATAATAGCAGTAGATATTCTTTGAATAAATGCATTTATCTGTTCATGGACATCATTCCCCTGTTTTTCTATATTTTCCTTTAGAGCATCATCTATTTGTTCCAGATTGGCAGTTACTTGTTTTAATATTGGTATGATTACATTCTGTTCTGTTTCTGACGGGTTTGATAAGTTTGCTTGCAATATAGTTTCTTTTCTGGCCTTCGTTCCATCACCAGATTCACCTAACCATTTTTTCTTAAAATCTTTACATCCCTGAATTGTAATCCTGTGTCCTTCCCTTCTCTCGTTAAGAACCATAAATAGACATTCTGATGCAATACGCTCTTTTCCTTCATCAAAATGTATACTATCCATCAATGCACTGCAATTACCATACTCACGCATGGTGACGGGTGCAGACAATACTATAACTATGTCGCAAGTATCAGCCACCGACTGACACATATTTTTTGTCACAGCAGTTTCTGTGCGTGCATCTCCAAAGCCTACACTATCCATGATTTCAACATTGCCAGCTTTCTTGTAATTGAAATCTTTAAATATACGCACATACTTAACTGCCAAGAAGTTGTAATAATGAACAACTGCTTCTCCTCGGTCGCTGCCACCATTATGCTGAGCAACATATTGTTGTACCTGTTCTGGCTTCTTTAAACGCAAGAATTTTCCATCTGGATAATTTGTATCAGTTTCACCATACGTTTCAATCTCATTCAGCACGCGACATATATCATCAAAATGTTCTACATATACATTGAATGCTTCACGTGTGTTGTCCATCATGAAGCCATAATCATCAACATTGAATTTCTTGATTTCGTCAAATGAAGATAGTTTTGTCAATATTTTTCCTGTTGTTACCTCTTTCCCATATCTCTCTACAATGGAGTTAAATATTTCTAGAATTTCAAATTTGGTATAAGGAACAATATGCGCTTCAAATTTTTGTGCATTTTTAATGAAAGAAGTAGCCCCTGTACAATGATCACCTGATGACACCAATACGACATTATTATCCAAACCTGTTACTGATTGAATAAATGTACTCTTACCAGAGCCAGCTTCACCGAATACCTGAATAGCAATACTACTTCTTGAAAAACGCTGAGCAATGCGTTCTAATTCTTTAATATAATGCTCTATGTTTTCTTTTACACTATTCGAATTCGCTTCAAAAATATTTGCAGCAATTTCGGGATGCTTCAGCAATTCGCCATACAAGGGGTAGTCTGGTCTCAATTCGCCATTTGTGTCCACAATTTTTGAACGAAGTTCATCATAACATTTCAACTCCACTAACAAATTCTTCAAAGTGTCTATTTTTCTTTGAATCGCAGGGAGATGTTCTTCCTTTCTTTTTTTAATAATGTCGTTTACTAACTGTTCCATAATTTGTAATATAATAAAATTTGTTAATATTATGATTGCCACCTCAACGCAACTATTGCATTCTTCAGCCTATCAAAACTGTCTTGTCGTTCCCATATTCTCTTTTGATGGTCATCATTCAACTTCAAACCACCGGCATGAGCAAGATGACCACCATCGCCCCCCAGAACAGATATTGCAAAACCGATAGCAGTCATGGTACCTTTCTCTATGTCTCCGCCATATTTCTCCCAGAATGTTATGTCAAAGTCAAGCTTGGCAACTGTATTTTGAATGTTCTGTAAAGCTTTTACCTCACCTAAATAAAAATAGCATATCATCAAGCCGAGGTATGCCAATAGTTGACGTTCGCGTTTTTCAAGCTGTATTGCTTGATTGAAACGGTCGATAATGCTGACCAACATCGTCGAATAAACAGACGGATTAGAAATATACCGAACCTGCTCCAACATTTGTATGGCAGAGTTGTATTCCTTGCTTATAAGATTATCTATCTTGCTATCAACACTTTCTATTAGTTTAAAATAGGTAGCTATAGATACAGCCAAATCTTTTGCCAAGAAAATAGAATGTACGGCAGTCATCGCTTCCATAATCCTAGTTTTATGTAATAATTATCTATCTCCAAAACACTCCTCACAAAGCCCTTCCCATCTTTCGTCCAAGTCGGTACTGTCAAGAGAGCCGCCCCATGCAGTCCTTGTATGTTTCTTACGCGAAACCATCCTTCGTATCATCGATGCGGCCGAGAAGCTTCCGACATTAACAAAAGCAGCAGCAGGCACAGCCATATCGGCCACCATACTGCCCATATTCCACCCATCGGACGAGCGGGACGGTTCGTCATCGACAGTCCAATCCAAACACTCATTGGCATTCATGCCCATGAGGTGCAGGACAGCGACACGCTCTTCGGGATGCGTCAGCAAGTATTGGCGCACTGCACAGCATTCCTCCTCGGTTGCCGTACCATCAACAAAGCATGCAATCAGTTCATCATTTACTTCCATACCATTCCTTTTCTACTTGTTTCACAATAGGCTTCACAGCGGCTATGACCTTCGGTTTCATCATATATACATAGTCGGCCGTGATGACCACCTCCTTATTCTCATAGGTACGCTTGATGCCTTTATGCTTGCGCAAGCGGTTCAGCATATCGGCAATGACGTTCGGCCTATATCCTTCGAGCATCTTCAGCATCATCAGACGGTACTCTTCATTCTCCATGCGCTTGATGGCTTCGAGCAATATCACCTTGCGCTCATTGGGAGAGTCCGACAGGGAGCTGTCCATCTTCAGCCCGAAAGCATACACATTGTTGCCGTTGGCATCTGTGCCTACCCGTGTATCTTGAGGGACAAAATCGTCGGTATCTATATTTTCCCTCCTGAATTCATCAAAACAATGTGAGGCAATCCTGCAAATATACGTTTTCAGCGATGAACGCCATTGGAACGTTCTCAGCGGTTTCCAATCGGCAGCGTTGCCCAGCAGCTTGCAGCGCAGGGTGGCAATCATGTCATCATAATAGTCCAAGGTATGGCAATAGCGGTATGCCAGATAGCGAAGATTATCCCTATACTTCCCGTAGAGCAGATAGTGCAATGCTCCCACATCGTTCTGTTCTACAATGCGGGCCACAAGCTCTTTGTCTGTGAACGAATGATAAGCAGCAGCCGGTGTGTCTCTCATATTCTATTTACAACATCACTGTTCAGTCCGCCGACTCCCCTGGCGATATTTAAATAGAAAAAACGTGGGAATCTGTACCTGTTACTCGTCCCACTCTACGAGGCTCTCGCATTGCCCAATCAGTCGAAACGAGCAACGCAGAAGCCCACGCTGATATGTAGAGTATGACGGCTAAGGTATGGATATACCGAATGGTATCCACAGAGTCCTCACGCACGATATGCCATACGCATATTACATATCCCGCAGACATCTACCGCTGCTTTGCTTTTGACTGATTTCAAGAATTTGCGAGATTCCGTAGAGTCAAAGACAAAACGTCAAGTAAACGTCTTTTCTTTAATATGTCAAAGAATAACCCACCCCTACCTCCTTTTCATGCGAAAAGGCCCAGCGCAGGTTCTCCGCCACAAAGGTAATGAATTTTTTTTATAATATACAAAAAACTTAAATTAATTTTCATCTTGCCACTTTCACATTGCAAAAAGCACTGAAAAGATGATGCCACTCGACACAACCAGGAACACAAACCGTATTTTCCTTATCCATCTGCCGAAGTGTCGCCAATACACGCTAACAGAATGGCTGTTAGCGAGTTGATGGCGACACTTCGGCAGATTAACGATGACGATAACGTTGACGTTGACTGTTCTACCCCTAAACACTAAACTCTAAACATTAAACATTAACCCCTCACCCCTTCAGCGGAATCACCGCATACACACGGCGGTCGTGGTGCTGGTGGCGGGTGACGCCCATGGCACGGAGCACAGAGCCGAAGCGGTAGGCGCTGACCTTGTCCATCAGGCAGGCGTTGATGCCGTGCAGGTGCTCGTAGATGTCGGCAGAGCTGAGCATCTGCGCCACCTCGCCCTCGCGAGGCAGGCGGTAGTGGCGGAAGAAGAGTTCCTCTACAGGCTGGTGGCGGCGGAAGCGGCGGTTACGCTTTTCTATGTCGCGCACCTCATCGGCAGTGAACCAGTGGCGTTCGCCCTCGGCGAGCAGGTGCAGGCACTGGGCATAGAGCTGACGGTGGTCGATGGGGGTATCTACATCAATCATCTCGCGGATGTCGAGGCAGAGGAAGCGGCGGCTGCCGCTCACGTCGGTGAGCAGGGCGTGGCTGTTGCTGGTGCCGATGAACGAGGCTATGCGGGGCAGCGTGGTGCACTGCTTGGCATAGGCCTTGCGCATGCGGAGCGTGGTCATCTGCATCAGGTTCTTCAGCGTGCTCTGCTTGCTGGCCGAGTAGCGGTCGTACTCGTCGAGGTTGATGAGCAGGCTATCCACCAAGCGGCGCTCACACTGGCTCTCGGCCGAAAGGTCGAAGTTGTCGGTGTAGAACATTCGCAGCTCGGGCGGCAACAGCAGGCGGCAGAAGGTGCTCTTGTGCAACCCCTGCTGCTCGCTCACGAGGATGGGCGCCACGCTGTTGGCATAGAGGGCATCGTCCCTACCCTGCGCCTGGCTCACAAAGGCGAGCAGCCAGCGGCAGAGGTAGTCCACCATCGTCTCGTCGGTGGTGAGGCGGCACATCAGTGGGCGCAGGCGGTCGGTGCCGTCCCACTCGGGCAATGTGGCGAAGTAGTGCGTCACGGGATGGTAGGGCTCGATGTGCATGGACTCGGCAGCGATGCGCACGCCCTCGGCCCACCATACGTTGTGCCCATCGGCCTGGAGGTCGGCCATCCAGGTCTTGTAGACGCGCTGGCTGACGGCAGCGAACGGTGCATCGCTGCCCTTCACGCGGTACTCCGACTGCTCGGTTAGCACATTGTAGCGCAACTCATACTTCTCGCGGAGCAAGGCTTCGATTTCGGGAATGGTGAGACGACGAGAGGAGGCCTCCCCCCTGCCCCTCCCAAGGAGGGGTGATACAGACCTCGCGGAAAGTTTACTACTTGATACACTTTGGACTGCATCACGCATCATGCGCAGCCACTCGATTGCTTTCATAAATAACTTATTCATGTTTCCTATTATATATATTGGTTATCGTTGACACGACAAAGGTACAACATCAGAAAAGCGAAGTCAACAACATAATTTCGCAGTGCAAAAGCTTGCAGAAGTGTATATTGTTTCGTAATTTTGCACAAGGAAAAGTTATCGTACGATGGCCATCATACGACTGACCGACAGCCATCGGTCAGTTGACCGATGCACACCAATCAACCGTACGATGCCCATCGTACGATAAATAAAATGAAAATAATAAAACCATATATTAAACTGCCGCGATGCCCGAAGTCCCCTCTCCTTGGGAGAGGGCTAGGGAGAGGCCACCAAATTTATGAAAAGAGGAAGCACAACCAAGAAGTCGGGCACTATTGCCTACCAGTTACATGTGCGCCACGACCTAACGGGCGAGGCCACGAAGAAGAACCCTACGATGGCCGTGAGCGTTGTGAGCAGCGAAGTTGTCACCACCCAAGAGATAGCCGACAGGATTAACCTAGCCAGCAGCATCACCCCTGCCGACGTGGCGGCCGTGCTACAAGCCGTAGGCTACCATATCGGCGATGCCCTGCTCGACGGCAACCGTGTGGAGATAGACCACATAGGCACCTTCAGCCTGGCGTTGACGTGCAAAAACAAACGCAAGGAAGACCACATCACAAGCAAGGACATCGAGGTGAGCCGCATCGTGTTCAGCCCCTGTGCCGAGCTGCAGCAGACGATGCGCCGCGCCGTCATCGTAAGCGGAGGCCCTACGGGCACCAAGCAACTGAGCGACGCCGTCATCGAAAAGCGCCTGACGGAGTTCTTCGCCACGCACCACAGTATACAGCGCTCGGAGTTTGAGCGGGTGTGCGAGTGCAGCCGCTACGCGGCACTGGCCAAGCTGAAAGCACTGGTCAAGGCGGGCAAGCTACTGAGGATAGGTAGCCAGAACACGAGAACCTACCTGCCAGCAGAGGGGGCGTTTGGGAGGTAGTCAACGATGACGAAGACGAAGACGAAAACGAAGACGAAAAACTGTTGAAGTAATCTTCCTCTTATTCCAAAAGAAGTGTCGCCATCAACATGCTTGCATACTTTGCATTAGCATGTGCTGGCGACACTTCGGCAGATAGAACGGAGGGATGTGGTGTAGTCCTCCGTGGAGCATTATGGGCAGGAACAAGGGTGAGCCTGGCGGGACGAAAGAAGAAATATGTATAGGGCGGCATTACACCGAAGGGGTGAGGAAGACTCGCCAACGACCGTTGTCATCACGTTCGATATATCCCTTGTCCTGCAACGAGGCAATCATCTTCTGCAATGCGGAGCGATTGATGCCCGTTTCCTCTTGCAGATATGCCTGTGTGGCCTGGTCTTCTATCTGCATTGTCCGCAGAATCTTACTATAGGTAGCCGTGCGGAAAGCAATGCGTTCGCCATCGTACCACCATACATTCTCATTGCGTTCGGTGACGAACAGCACATCGTTTGCCACCTCTTCGGCTATCAGCTTGTTCATATATTTATGGAAAGGCCGTATATCCTTTAGCGAAGCATGGGCACCATCGGAAGGCGTAGCGCCTACTATCAGGTCTGCCTTGTGCAATGCCTCCAGATAGTGTTGCTTCAAGCGGCTGCGTACCACAATCATCGGGTAGCCATGACGGGCAAGGATGTAGTTGACCATCAGTCGGGCGATACGTCCGTTACCGTCCTCGAAGGGGTGGATACGGATGTAGCGGTAGTGGAAGAGTGCGGCCAGCTCCACAGGCGACAGCTTGCCCTCCTGCTCGGCTTGGTTGTACCAGTCCACGAGGTCGGTCATCAGTGCCGGTGTCTCTTCGGGCGATGCGTAGTCGAAGTGGTCTCCATAGCGGGTGATGACACTGTTGGGCCGTGTCTTGTACTGTCCGGCATGCACGGTGTAGCTGGTCTGCACACCTCCCGGCAGGTTGCGATACACGGTGTAGTCTTCGCGCAGCAACGTGCGGTGCAGCGTGCGAATGAAGTGTTGCGTCAAGGGTTGCTGTTTCTCGCCCGACTCCATCAGCATCATTTGCAAGCCCACATTGCTGGC
>CAZMZC010000006.1:0-82977 GCA_964570685.1 uncultured Bacteroidaceae bacterium
ACATAAGAAAAATATACAAGAAGACAAACACAGGGTTTTGCGGGTGCGCCGATAAATGTTACACATTGGAGTGTCAGGCAACTTCTGGCCATACAGCTCGTTTTATTGGAGTTACTGAGGCTGGAATAATCGATGGTAAGTCAGCCACAGCAGCCTACATCACATTTGAGGCTGGCGAGGAAGACTCTTATTACATCAAAGTGGGCGAGAAGTATTTGAACCATGATGGCACCACTATCTCTGCAGGTACAGAGAAATCAACAGCATGGATTCTAGGTACACTTGACGAGCTGGTTACTTTCCAACTTCCAAATACTACAAAGTATCTTAACAACAATGGTTCCGATACAAGTGACGGTACTGTGACTAACTTAAAAGCAAATAACCATCCAAATGGTCCTTCTGCCTCTAATGCTTGTTCTACATGGCAATTGTGCGAGTACGACCTTGCAACCTTAGTTGATGTCACATATAGATATTTGCTTGATGGTGTGGTAAAGAAGGAAGTTACTTTATCGCAGAATATCGGTACTGCCTATGCTACGCCTGTCGAACTTCCATACGTCACCACAACATGTCCTACCGGTACTGTAGATGCTTCTACAACTACAGTTGATTTGACATGTGTACTACAAGATATGCCTTTTGAAGCAGCCGCAAGCTTTAGCGAAATAGAGCAATGGTATTATATGAACATCCGTGATGACGGCCCTACATACCTTCAATACGATGCTACAAAGGAATATATTCCTGCTGCACTCTCAGGTGAACCAACAAGTGCAAAAAAGACATATACTTGGGGCTTTGTAGGTGACCCATTCAACGGTTTTGAGATCGTGAACTACGCGGCAGGTGAAACAATGGTTCTTTCTGCCCCCAGTACTCCCACAGGTGATAAGAACGCAAACGAACTAGCTCGTATGGTTGCAAAAGATGGCGCTGTCGGTAATACAACTTGGACAATTACTCCTTCCACACACAGTGAAGCAGCAGAAAACAGCTTTTACATTCAGCATCCTACAGCAACTGCTTACGCATTTAATCGTCAAACATACAACAATGCTAACACATTATGTTATTGGACTGGCCGAGATACAGGTTCTGCGCTTCAGTTAGTTGAGTGCGTAGTAACCGATTTGACAACAGACCTCGCTGATCTTATTGCGCAGGCTGAGTCGGCGAAGAACTATGTTAGTACAGCTGTAGGATACTACACAGTGGAATCAGGAAATGCTCTTGATGAGGCTATTCAGGCTGCAAAAGAGGTAACAGATGCAGATGAAGAAGATTTAACAGCATTGCAAACAGCAATTGATGGCTTGACAATCAATCTTCCTGAAATAGGCAAGTTCTATGCTTTCAAATCAGCATCTACTAATGCATATTGTGCAGGTCAGTATGTTCAGACTGTTCCCGTTGTTACAAATTATTCAGGAGCAGGATATACTGCGGATCGTGATCATACACAGTTGGTATTTGACACAAAAGAACCAACAAATACACCTGCAGCTGTTTTCCAATTCCTAGCTGGTGAAAACAATGGAGAATTCAAACTCAAGAATATGCATACAGAAGAATACGTCATTTCCTTCGCAAAGAATGCAACTCATATGGGAGAGGAAGCTGAAGCTGTAGCCGTTACTATAGAGTCTCTCGGTGAAGGACAAGTGGCAGTTTATGGTGCAAACAATCAAAATCCAATGCATGCTCAGGAAGCCTATAATGTTATTGTTACTTGGTCCGCAGAACTAAACAATGCTTCTGCATGGACTATCGAAGAAGTTGAAGTATTCTCTCACACCCTCACCATTGACGAATACCTTTATATGACTCTTCAGTTGGGATATAATGTAACAATTCCCGAAGGCATTGAAGCCTATGCGGTAACTGGTGTTGACACTGAGACCAATGAACTACAAATGGAGCAGATTACTGGTGTTATCCCTGCCAATACAGCTGTTATCGTTAAGTCAACAGAAGAAATTGCCACTGGTGAAACAAAGGATTATGTATTCACCTATACCGCTGAGGCAGGCACTGAACCTGCAGTCAACTATATGGCAGGTTCACTTTATGATACTTACCTGCAGCCTACAGGCACTCCGTATGTAATGACATTGAACAGTAACAATGAAATTGTAATGGGTAAGGCTAAGCTTAACCTCGATGAAGCAGGTGAAACAGGTGAAACTCATATTAGAAACCGCGCAAACAAGGCATATCTTGATCTTCCCGGTGCAAGTGAAGTACGCATGTTCAGCTTCGGTCGTGGTGAAGGTACTACAAACATCGAGTCTATAGTCAACGGTCAACAGTCAACAGTTATTTACGACCTCACAGGCCGTCGTGTGGAGAAGATGGAGAAGGGTATTTACATCGTTAATGGCCAAAAGATTATAAAGTAAGAAATCCTATTCGTAACTCTAAATACAGATAAAAACAATGAATAAAGAAGTATATATTAAGCCCGAATTAACAGTTGAAGAGTTCATAGCCGAGCCTTTGATGCTTATTGCAAGTAATACCGAGTATGATACAACTAAAGATATACAACGTACTAGTGGCCGCCGCGGCACATGGGGCAACCTGTGGGATGAAGGCGAGTAAGCATTGAATGCCTCGAAACAGACGGATAGGTAATACCTATTCTAATATATAGACAAGGGTGCGCGTTGGCGCATCCTTGTTTGTATATGTATCAAGATTCCAAGAATATCGTTTGCTATGATAAATTTTGTTTGTATCTTTGCTGAGATTTAGTTTAATATTGTTTCTATACAAAGACTATATACATGAAAAACGTTAAAGACCTTCTTTTGCCAGCCATGGGGCTACTACCTCTGACAGCAGGTGCACAAACAACAGACAACAATGAGGAGCAAAGCGCCCAACGCCCCAACATCATCTTTATACTTTGTGACGATATGGGCTATGCCGACCTCGGCTGCTATGGGCAGCAACGTATCGAGACTCCCAACCTTGACCGCATGGCTGCTGAGGGCATGCGCTTCACACAAGCTTATGCAGGCAGCCCCGTGAGTGCCCCTTCACGTGCATCGCTCATGACAGGTCAGCACACAGGACATACTCACGTGCGTGGCAACCGCGAGTACTGGGGCAGTGCCTTTCGAAACAATGTGTTCGGTGACAATGGTGACTACACCATCATCGGCCAGGAACCCTACCTGAACACCCACAAGATTATCCCCGAAGTGATGAAGGAGGCTGGCTACACCACTGGCATGTTTGGCAAGTGGGCTGCAGGCTATTATAATATGGACTATCCCAACACTTATGCCCTCGATGCCAACGGCAATACCGACACCTCGAAGAGCGCTACGAGCAGCAGTAACTCGCTGCCCAACACGCGCGGTATCGACTGCTACTACGGATATATCTGCCAGTTCCAAGCACATACCTATTATCCCAACTTCCTCAACCGCTACGATCCCGAAAAGCATCAGGACGAGCATGTGGTGGTGCATACCCTGGAGGAGAATATCGAGCACAAAGCCGTGTACACGGGCGACAAAGACTATGAGAACCGCTCCCAATACACCAGCGACCTGATACATCAGTACGCCCTCGACTGGATTGACCGCCAGAACGACGAACGACCCTTCTTGGGTATCTTCACCTACACACTGCCCCATGCCGAACTGTGGCAGCCGCAAGATAGCCTGGTGGAGAAGTACACTGAGCGCTTTGCTGGTGACGACAGCGATTTCGGTGGTAACTTCGGCTCATGGTACTACCTCAACTATGGCCGCCATGCCCAGTTTGCTGCCATGGTCGAGCGTCTCGATATACAGGTAGGAGAAATATTCGCTAAACTGGAGGAAAAGGGTCTTGCTGATAACACGCTGGTTATCTTCACCTCGGACAATGGTCCTCACCAAGAGGGCGGTGCCGACCCTGCATGGTTCAACCAAGAGGCACTGCTGCAGGGCACCAAGCGCTCGACTCACGAGGGGGGCATACGCGTACCCTTCATCGCCAAAGGACCCGGTGTGCCTGCAGGCACGGTCAACGATCACCAACTGGCTTTTTATGATGTGATGCCCACACTGCTCGACTATGCTGGACTCGACGGTAGCGAATATAGCTTGGCAGCCAGCACCGAAGCGGACTACTTTGACGGCATCTCATTCAAGGAGACCCTTACGGGCAACGACGAGGCACAGGAGAAGCACGAGTTCCTCTACTGGGAGTTCCACGAGACCAATATGATGGCGCTGCGCAAGGGCGACTGGAAGCTCGTGGTGCAGAATGGTACCCCACGCCTCTACGACCTCGCCACCGATTTGCACGAAGATACCGATGTGTCGGCACAGCATCCCGATGTAGTGAAGGAGATGATTGAAATCATCCATCAGGAGCATACCGAGAGTAGTCTGTTCAGTGTTACCCTTCCTGAGATTCCCGAAGATGATGGATCTACCGTGGTGACAGCTGTTAATGGAAGTAAACTCTATACTCTAGAGTGTGAGGCTGAAAGTGGACATCCTACCGCACGCTTCATCATCGACAATGCTGGTAGCATCAACGGACAGAGCGACAATGGTAGTAAGTTCTACTTTGAGCAAGCAACTGAAGGTACATACTATATCAAGAGTTCTGTGTCGGGCAAATACATCAATGCCAACAATGACAAGTCAGACATCTCTTTTGATGCCGAGCCCCAAACAGCATGGACACTCGGCAAACTCAGCGACAGCGACCAATATGTATACTTCACCATCGGTGACGAAAAGAAATACCTCAACAACCATCAGGGTGGGGCGGATAACCTCAGAATAGCATCGCATGATGCCATCAACACCAGCAACAAATGCTCGTTATGGACGTTGCGTCAGTATGAAGACCCTACGATGCAGACAGGTCTCCCTTCGGGCTTCTACCGCTTCAAGCATGTAAGCAGCAGTCGGTATCTTTGCGCCCCCGAATC
The DNA here is from genome assembly GCA_964570685.1 of uncultured Bacteroidaceae bacterium. Taxonomy (GTDB): domain Bacteria; phylum Bacteroidota; class Bacteroidia; order Bacteroidales; family Bacteroidaceae; genus UBA1189. The sequence continues at coordinate 4,949 of CAZMZC010000006.1, forward strand.
CCTGCCAGAAGAGGGAGTCATTTCCGGATATAACGCAACATTCTCTGCAGCCAACACCATAGATGAAAGTGATGCTCATCGCGACATATGGTATGTTGAAAACTTAGGTACTGATGCAACCAATACCAACTATCAGGATAAGGTAATATATAAAGTGTGGTGTTTCCAAGGCGGATATGGTCTCGCCACCAATCCGCAGCCTTCGGTACTAGGCAGTTTCAACAACCAATACTGCCCTCGTCTGTACAGTATCGTCAAAACTGATGCAGGGTATTACACGTTGGCCGGACACCCCTACGACAATTATAATATTGGCGGGATGAATATCTTCGGTCTCATTCCTGGAGCTGGCGCTATAGGCAACCATAATCCGCTTGCTCCTACAGATAACAACTATGCTACACTGAGCAGGAACGGCTCGGCATCAGGAGAAACTTCGTGGTGGCGAGTAGAACCTGTAGAAAGCATATTAAAGAATGTGTCTGTTGGTGATATTGGCGTAGGAACATTTGCCTATACGTCTGATACGCAAGTACCTGATGGCGTAGAGGCATACGTAGCAACGGAGATGGACGATGTCATCACACTTACAGCTGTGGGCGATGTCATTCCAGCACGCCAAGGTGTGGTACTGAGAAAGGTTGACAACAGCAAGAGTGAGTTTGAGTTTCAGGCTACACATGGCCTTGGTCTCGGCATGTCGGCAGTAGCCACAGATGGCACACTTGCTCCTGTAGAAGATAGCGGAAATCTCCTTGTTGGTACATTGAAAGAAACAGAATTGACTGTAGGCGACTACATCCTAGCACGGAAGAAGGTTGATGGAATGCCAACTGATGAAGTGGTGTTTGGCAGAATCTCTGAAGTATCAAATATTGCGGCCAACAAGGCGTATCTACCCGCTGAGAGCATTGCTGAAGCACGCGCTTACTATTCGCTTGGTTGGAATGGAGAGACTACAGATATAAAAATAATGGAGGGCACGATGGATAGAGATGGTCTGTTTGTGGAGGACTTCCAAATAGTAATTAGCCGAAATGGCTTGAAATATAATACAAAAGGACAACGAATAAGGTAAATTGGACATGACTAAGAATAATATATATGTAGTACCTCAAGTAGAGGTTGTAGAGATGGAGAGTACTGCCCCCCTTATGAATGCGTCTTTCAATAACGGGAAGGGGAGTGTAGATGTGGATAATGAGGGCTCGTATACAGGTCCTGACGCCCTCTCACGTGGACATCGTGGCTCATGGGGAAACCTTTGGAATGAAGAAGAGTAAGCATTGAATGTCTCATATAATATAACAAGGATGCGCCGATGCGCATCCTTGTTATATTATATGAGGTGAACATCTCTATGATAACTAACAAAACCGACCTTAAAAATACTTGAAAAGCACTGGCGTCTCTTAAAATCAGTTAAAACCGAAATTATATATCTTATTTATAAAGGATTACATCTCTCGGATATGTCCGGGTTTTGAAAAAGTATTTTCTCGATAGGAATTCAATAGGTAATGGGAATCTCCCCAAAGTGCTATTTTTATGCGAAAAACACCCGATTCACCTATCATATACCGTCATTTGGGAAAGTATTACATGTGGTTAACATTTATTAAGAGACACTAGTGCTTGAAAAGTTTAATAATTCTAAAACGGGACCGATTTTATAGATAGATTTCACTATTCGATGAATTATTCGTATCTTTGCGGTAGAATCGCGATTTAAAATCTTTGCGATTTTAAATAAAGGAGTAATATATGATACGAAATATTCTTTTGACGAGTATATTCATCTGCTGCACATTGTGTGGCACTGCTCAACAAATGACAGAGCGGGACTATATACGTAGTGGAAACAAGTTCTATGCCGACAGCCTGTTTGAGAAGGCCGAGGTGGAATACCGCAAGGCACTGGAAATCAATTCGGCATCAACAGACGCATTGTACAATCTGGGGAATGCGCTCTTCAATCAGATAGCTCAAACACCTGCCAAAGCGGGCGAGTCGCTTGAACAATATAAGACTGCGGTCAAGCTGGAGACCGACAAGGCACGTCTGGCTCAAATATACCACAACATGGGAGTGTTGCTGTACCTGGGTGAACAATACGGCGAGAGTGTGGCTGCATACAAAGAGTCGATGCGCAATAATCCGCACGATGACGAGACCCGCTATAACTTGGCCAAAGCTATGTATATGAACAAGCAGCAAGAGCAGCAGCAACAAAACGAGCAGGAACAAGAAGAGCAACAGCAAGAACAACAAGAGCAACAAAAAGAACAGCAACAACAACAGCAGCAGCAAGAACAACAACAGCAAGAACAGCAGAATCAAGAACAACAACAGCAACAGGAACAACAGAATCAGCAGCAACAAGAGCAGGAGGCTCAGCAACAGCAAAGCGAGGAGCAAATATCCAAAGAGAATGCCGAGCAGATACTCAATGCCTTGATGCAGGATGAAAAAGATATCCAAGAGAAGCAGAAGAAAATGATGCAACAGCAACAAGGCAAGACCTTGGATAAGGATTGGTAAATTTACAAACTGTAAGAATCTGTTTTAAAATTATTTCGAGTTTAGCTGAGAGGTGTTTTTGTGTAGATTTGTGCTGTCAAGGCGCTGCAAATAGTGGACTATTTGCAAGAATTGAGAGGGCAAAGATGCCAAAAAGGACCTCTGATAAACCGAAAAGCAGATTCTAAAACATATTAGCGATAATTTAAAAACAGATTCTAAATAATAATGAAGAAACTACTCTTAGCATTCACTCTCATCGTCAGTACCTTTGCAAGTTATGTGCAGGCGGAGGAGCTGACCTTTACGGCCGAGGCGCCGGGTGCCGTGGTGATGGGCGAGACCTTTCGCTTGAGCTATACTATAAATACGCACAAGGCCAAGAACTTTCGTGTAGGCAATATTACCGACTTTGATGTCCTGATGGGACCTACACAGTCGAGCTCATCCAGCACTTCTATTATCAATGGTGTGCGCACCTCATCCCGTACACTTACCTATACCTGCATTCTTCGTCCCAAGAAGGAGGGTACCTATACCATCCCTGCCGCCACCATTACGGCCGACGACAAGCAAATGACATCCAAGGAGCTAACGGTCAAGGTGTTGCCTCCCGACCAGCGAGGATCGGCGGCATCTTCGTCAAGCGCACAATCGGGTAGGGGAGCCTCTACCTCACAGAGCGGGCAGATTACTGATGACGACCTCTTCATTGTAGCCACCGTAAACAAGAAGAAGGTATATGAGCAAGAAGCCATACTCCTGACCTATAAGATATATACCACGGTAAACCTGACTAACGTGAGTGGCAAGATGCCTGACCTCAAGGGTTTTCACACCCAGGAGGTGGAGATGCCCAAGGGCAACCGTGAGTTCGAGCTTGAGCACTACAAGGGACGCAACTACCGCACCATCGTGTGGAGCCAGTATGTATTGTTTCCTCAGCAGAGCGGTCAGCTAGAGATACCCTCCATCACTTTCGAGGGCACCATTGCTCAGCGTGTACAGAACTACGACCCCTTCGAGGCATTCTTCAACGGAGGAAGCAGCTACGTGAATATACAAAAATCCATCCGTACACCCAAACTGACCATCGATGTCAGCCCGCTGCCTGCGGGCAAGCCCGCATCGTTTAGTGGTGGAGTGGGGGACTTCTCCATCTCTTCCTCTATCAGTACTACCGAGATCAAGGAAAATGAGGCTGTTACCCTCAAGGTTATTATCTCGGGAACCGGTAATATGAAGCTTATCCGCACTCCAGAAGTGAACTTCCCTGCCGACTTTGAGGTATATGACCCCAAGGTGGACAATAAGTTTACGCTCAAGGCTGGAGGTCAGGCGGGCAACAAGGTCATCGAGTATCTTGCCATCCCACGTTTCGGCGGTACCTACACGATACCTCCCATCGAGTTCTCCTACTTCGATGTCAAGAGCGGTGCCTACAAGACCCTCAAGACACCCGAGTATACGCTCAACGTGGCCAAGGGTAGCGGCTCGTCAAGTGCGTCGGCTCCTGTGGGATATGTGAGTAAGGAGGAATTGCGTCTGCTGGGACAAGATATCCGCTACATCAACCTTAAGGATACCAACTACCGTCCCAAAGGGCAGTTCTTCTTCGGCACCATGAGTTATTGGCTGTGGTATATCGTACCCCTCGTGGCCTTTATCGTGCTGATGATTGTGTACCGCAAGCAAGCTGTAGAAAATGCCAACATAGCCAAGACCCGCACCAAGAAAGCTAGTAAGGTGGCCACCCGCCGCCTCAAAGTGGCCAAGAAAAAGATGGCCGAGAAGGACAAGGCCGGATTCTACGACGAAGTACTCAAGGCTATCTGGGGCTACTTGAGCGACAAACTCAACATGCCACAGGCTGAACTCTCGAAAGACAATATCGCTATGGAACTGGCTGCTCGCCAAGTGCCCGAAGCGTCGATAGAGGAGTGCAGCAAACTGCTCAGCGAGTGCGAGTTTGCCCGTTATGCACCCACGTTGTCGAGAAACTCAGTGGAGCAGATTTATGAAAATGTCGCCTCGCTGATGAATAAACTGGAGAATCAGATAAAGCGATGAATGAAATTGTCATCCTGAGTGAAACGAAGGATCTCATAAATAATAATTAGTAATACTTTATATGAAACGATACCTTATTATATATATATGTATGTTCGCGTGCGCAACAGCCAACCTGTGTGCACAGACCACCACATTTTCTGACAGCACCGTAGTATACAACAAGGCTATGGCCGACAGTGCTTATGCTACAGCCGACTATGCTACGGCTATCTATATCTATGAGCAGCTACTCGCCACTGAGGGCGAAGCGGCTGCTGTGTACTACAATCTAGGCAATGCCTACTACAAGTCAGGCGACATCGCCCGCTCTATTCTCAACTACGAGCGTGCCCTGCTGCTCGACCCTTCGAATGGCGACACACAGTTCAATCTGGAGCTTGCCCGCAGTAAGGCGGTGGACAAAAACGCCGTTGTGAGCGAACTCTTCTTTGTGCGTTGGTTTCGCGATTTTGCCTCCATTTTACCAGTTGACGGGTGGGCAAAGTGCGGAATTTTATGTTTTATAATATTAATTCTGTGTTTAACGCTATTTATTTTTAACAAAAAGAGTAAAACTAAAAAAATTATATTTATATTTGCATTACTCTCTTTGGTATGCACCGTTTTGGCCAACGTAATTGCATCAAACCAGAAGGACAAATTGGTATATCGGGAGAGCGCCATCATCATGGAGCCAAGCGTTACGGTACGCAGTACACCTAGTACATCGGGGACCGAACTCTTTATCCTTCACGAGGGCAAGAAAGTAACGATAAAGGACGATAGTATGAAGGACTGGAAAGAAATTGAAATCGAAGATGGCAACATCGGCTGGCTTCCCGCTTCTGCTATTGAACGAATATAAAAAAGGTATGAGAAGTCAACAGTCAACAGACAATAGGCAACTAACGGCCAAAGTGAATGGCGTTTCTATATGCACCATTCGAATGGTGTCTGTAGTTCGTTGACTATAGACCGTTGACAAAAAATTGGAGCGATGGATATACAGCGATTGGTTGACATAGATAAGCATGTAATGCTAGCCTTGAACGGCAGTGACTCGCTGTATATGGACGGTGTGATGAAAATCTATACCACCACTGCTGTATGGATTCCTGTGGCTGTAGTGCTGCTCTTCATTGTAATCAAGAACAACACACCGCGCAACTCGCTTCTCATCATCCTCTCCGTAGCCCTTACTATATTGCTGACCGATAAGATATCTTCAGACATTATCAAGCCCCTTGTAGGCCGTTTGCGCCCGAGCCACGATCCCGAATTTATGCACCTAATCGATACCTTCAACGGCTATCGTAGCGGCAGTTTTAGCTTCCCCTCAAGCCATGCATGCAACTCGTTCGGTATCTTTATGTTTATCTCCCTGCTTATCAAGAACCGTACGCTCAGCCTCAGTCTCCTTGCCTGGGCCGCTGTTAATAGTTACTCACGCATCTATCTTGGCGTACATTTCCCTGGCGATATCCTGTGTGGAGCCATTGTAGGTACACTCCTCGGACTAATTATGTATCTTCTCTATGCATTCATACACAACAAGATAGAGCGTCAGCCTACCCGTATCACAGCCAATTACACACGATCTGGATTCCTGGTTGAGGATGTCAATATTATGACCTCAGCGATATATCTTACATTCGTGTTTATCACCATATATGCACTGATATATATTAACAATAATATACTATAACAAACAATCCACATTATTAGTAATAATAAAAATTTACGACTATGAGCAAGTTAATGACATTCAACGAATTGCGCAATCTTAAAGATTCATTGCCCGATGGTAGCATGCACCGTATCGCCGACGAACTTGGGGTTAGTGTAGAGACGGTACGTAACTTCTTCGGTGGCCAGAACTTCCAGTTAGGCCAGAGCGTAGGCATCCACCTCGAGCCTGGTCCTGATGGAGGTCTTGTACGTATCGATGATACTACCGTGCTTGACAAGGCATTGGCTATCCTCGAAGAGGTAAAGGCTGCTGAGGCACCCGCAGCAGAGGAGGAGACTCCCGCAGCTGAGTAAAAAACAAACAGTTTGTTTCATTGGTAGTGAGTCCGTAACTGCAATTCTTTAAGATTGTGTGACGGGCTCTTTTCTTTATTTTTTAATTATTGAAGAAACACAAGCTCCATTGTCAAAACTTATCATTATCACGATTATTGACAGTTTATATGGTAAGATTTATAAGATTGTATATGGCTGTTAGTTTGGATAGAGAGGGGATTTTATTCTTCAAATAGAGGTTTTATATTCCACAAATTAAACATAATGCCGATTATAAGACAAACGAAGCTTTTCATAAACTTGGTGCAGAAATCTTAAATTATCCAGGTTTATGGCACATGAAATTATAAAAACGCACATATGGGATTTGCTTTATTGTTTGAATGTTTCATACGTACCGTCATCATAGAAGATTTTTATTTCTACGATTTTTCGTTGCAAAACTTTTGGCGATGTTTGCTGCTGTGTTTCAGCACGATGAAGGTTGTTTTGCGGCATTTGAAGTGGCATTTCCTTGCGTTTTTTTGCATCACCCGTACTCTCGGCCACAAATACGCGATTCTCAGCAAACAATTCACCTTGATAAAACCGCGATTTAGGCTGTTCCTCATTTTGTACCGGGAGTTTGGAGCTGCTGGCATACTGTTCAGGCATATGCTGTTGTTCGTCTTCATAAATGGTGTCGGCATATCTGTCTTCGGCCAACGAGCCTGCGGGATAGTCGGCCACGGCATCTCCTTCGTATGAACCCTCGCCATCGAGCAACCAAAGAATATTTATCTTAGGAAACTTGTGATGTATCTTCATCACGATTTCCATACTGGGGTTGTTACGTCCTGCAATAACGTGCGATAATGTCGGACGGTTTACTCCTATGAAATCGGCAAACTGGCTTTGTGACATTCCTTCACGATCCATAATCTCTTTGATACGCTCTCTCATCTGTTTTTTCGTTATTTTTTTGCATTACTATTTGGTTACAAAAGTAACTCAAATAATTCACATTTGCAATTTATAATTATAAACGAAGAGAGTCCTTTAATAAACCATGCAAGTTTACTTTTGTATCACCTTTTATCTTATTGATTTAACCCGTTCTATATTTTTGAGTATATTTTACTTTACATATTTCATACATATTATTGATTTATAAACATATAATGAGTCACACAGACACTATTCCAACCAAAACACACCCTCTATACGGCAATATGCATTTTGTTCGATAAAAAGCTTTAACAAATCACGCTTAAGCACATTGGTTTTCTTAATTTTAGCTATCAAATTAATAATATTGTTTATTATGCGTAATGCCTTTTAGAAGTATTTACATTAATATAGGTTATTTTTGTAGACACTTCCCATTTTTCAGTATACTCCTCGTATGGTTACTTTTGTAAAATTTACAACTACCACATAAGAGTATCTTAAGGTTTACATAAATAACCTTTAGGGATTTATTTTTGTAATCACATCTGTAAATAGAAAGAGAGCCATTAGCATCTTTTTTGCTAATGGCTCAAGAATCGTTTTTTTCTGACCGAGAGACCGTGAGAACGAAAAGAACGCAAGGAAATGGCATTAAAAAAGCCTAAAATCAGGGCTATATCACTACCCTACAGCCTGTTAACAAGAAAAAACGGGACTCATGAAAAAGTCCCGTTTCGTCTTCTTAGTGTAATATATGATATATGAGTTCGCGCAGTAGCCCTTTGTCCGTTGCGTTGGCTCCATAGCCTTTCGAGAGCGCATCGTACTTGCGTATGTCGCTGATGATATACATCACCTTCCAGGCATTATAGTAGCGCATTGCCGTCTGGTACTCCTTGGCCTGCCACGGACTGCGCAGGTCGAGGTAGGCAGCGATACCGTTGTCCGATTTGTCGGGCGCATAGTAAGCCATCATCAGATTGGCATAGAAGTTGAAGAGCATAGCCAATACCATAGGCATGGCAAATGTCTTCTTATTGTCCTCCATATATTTGGCTATGGTGTTGGCTTTCACCACATCTTTTACCATGAGCGCATTCTTCAGCTCAAACACGTTATAATCCTTGCTGATTCCTACGCAATCCTCCACGAGTTCGGGCGTGATGGGTTCGTCGGTCTTGGGCTTGGCAATGATGAGTTTGTCCAGTTCGCTGGCCAGTCGGTTAAGGTCAGCCCCTATGCTCTCCACCATCATATTAGCGGCTTTCACATCTATAGCCGTTCCCTTGGCCCGTACATAGTTGCTGATGAAAGTGGGAAGCATGGCATCCTTCAGTTTCTTCGACTCGAACAGACGTCCCGTCTTCTCTATTTCCACAGCCACTTTCTTGCGGCGGTCTATCGTGCCATACTTGTGGCAAAACACGAGCACAGTCGTAGGTTGCGGCTTCTGCAAGTAATACACCAGCTCCTCCATGTTGCGCAGTGTCTGCGCCTCCTTCACGATAATCACCTGATACTCGGCCATCATCGGGTAACGCTTGGCAGCGGCGATGATGCTTCCTATATCCGTATCCTGTCCGTAGATGACCATCTGGTTGAATCCACGCTCCTCTTCCGTGAGCACATTCTCGGCGATATAGTCCGATAGGCGGTCAATATAGTAAGGCTCCTCCCCCATCAGATAATACACGGGGGCAAACTGCCGGGAGTTGATTTCTTTGACGATGCTGTCGTATGTAACTTCTTGCTTGGCCATTGCTTCATTCGTTTCGCACTACAAAGGTATAAATTTTTCTTCATCCTTCGCTCCTGTTTCCCACATATTTCTTGCATGAACATTATAAAGCCCAGGTTGGTTATATAATGGAACATCATCAATTGGGATGTAATAGAAACCGCTAACCCATATAAAACCTAAAAAAAATACCTGTATGAGAAGTATAAAAGGCACCCTTACCGAAAAGAACCTGCTGACCTCGTTTGCCGGAGAGTCGCAGGCACGTATGCGCTACACCTATTTTGCCAAAGAGGCCAAGCGCGAAGGCTACGAGCAGATAGCCGCCATCTTCAAGCAAACCGCCAAGCAGGAGCAGATGCATGCCGAGCGCATGTTCCGCTTCTTGGAAGGCGGTATGGTAGAGATATGCGCATCATATCCTGCCGGTGAAATCAAGACCACGATGGACAACCTACGCGCCGCTGTGGCCGGAGAGCATGAAGAGTGGCACGACCTCTATCCCACCTTCGCCGACATAGCCGAAGACGAGGGCTTCAAAGAGGTAGCCATCATGTACCGCGCCATCTGCATAGCCGAGCAGCAACACGAAGACCGTTACCGCCGCCTGCTCGATAATATGGAGCGCGAGCACACCTTCCATCGTCCCGAGCCCATGATCTGGCAATGCCGCAAGTGCGGATACACCTTCACTGGCAAGAAAGCCCCCGACCGCTGCCCCGCCTGCCTGCACCCCAAGGGCTATTTTGAAATCAAGGCGGAGAACTATTAGAGGAATAACGATAATAATATCGTAAACATTCAATCATTGCGCAAAAAAGGCTGGCTGGAATCACTTCCAGCCAGCCTTACCTCTAATGGATAATCAAGAATACTATTTAATCACCACTTTCTTTCCATTGACAATGTAAATACCACCTTTGAGGTTATCGGTATTTGTGATACGTCGGCCACTAAGGTCATATATAGTATCAGTCTGCACGCAAGGTACATTGACTTCTACACGTTCAATGCCTGTAACGTCTTCTATGGCCTCTATCTTTGCATTATAGTGCCAGAAATTCCTCCACCATTCTGCCTGTTCGTACAATTCCATACTTCCTTTCGGAACACGCAAGACAGCATCATACGACACACCAAATCGGCTTGCCCCCTGAGATTTGGGAGGAATGGCAGCATAGCATATTACATTGCCATAAAAGAATGCACCAAGGCCATCATAGCCGATCTCTTTCACGGTGGCAGGAATACTCAGATAGCGCAGCTCACATCCATAGAAGGCATATATACCGATAGCGTTCACCACATACTCCTTATTGTCATACCATACGGTCTCAGGGATAACAATACTATCGGAATAGCTGGACACCACAAATGGAGCTTCCTTGTCAATACGCGGTTTTACTACCATAGCACTATCACTTCCTATAACGGCACGATAGAAGATACCATCTGATTCAAATTCTATAACACCTTCCCCCTCCGTAATTTTCTCAAAATCTTTCCACACTTCAGCAGACTGGTAAGCAGCAAGAGAACCCTCTGGGACTATCATTTGAATATGCGAACGCGAATGAGCCGAAAAACCATGATCATTATTAAAAACAGGAGGAACGTCACTTTTGAAAATAATAGTTTCTAGAGATGCGTAATTAAGAAGACCATAAGTTTCTAGCGGAAAGACATTAGCGCCGAGTTCCTTTACCTCCTTACCAAACGTTACGGTTCTGAGATCCCTACAAGCATTGAAAGCATAATCCCAAATTGCATTCACTTTGTCCGGAATAGTAATCTCTTCCAACCCGTTGCAACCACTGAACGCAGAAAAACCAATACTTTCAACATCTTCAGGTATCACGGTATTCATGCAGCCACGCACTAAAGTGTTGGTTGCTTTTGCTATGATAGCATTGCAGCCGCTACGACTATCCAAAATAGGATTATTCTCATCAACGACAATAGAAGTGAGATATCGGCAATTGCCAAGTATACGCCCCCAAACAAGATTCACATCAGCGAGACTGGCTGGTATCTTTAAACTTTTCAAGTAGCGACAACAGTTGAATCCGATTCCTCCAATACTGGTGACTCCTTCAGGTATAACAGTCGTACTGTTACTTGCCATAAGAAGGGTGTTGGTAGCCGTCTCGATAACCGCATTACAATTTTCACGGCTATCAAATAGAGGGTTACCCTCATCCACTACAATCTTGGAAAGATTCCTACAACCATTAAATGCGGTATTTTCCCATTGCCCTAGCAACTGTGTCAAGCCACTACCTATATACAACGAACTCAAGCTTTCACATCCATCAAATGCATAGTCGCTTATTGTAGTTGTGCTGTTAGGTATGACAACCTCTTTTACACCTGTCCCAGCGAATGCATACGGAGCAATCTGCGTCACTCCATCGGGGATTACCGTAGTCTTGCATCCCATCCACAATTCTACTCCGTCCCATCCCTCATTTGTCCAAATCAAGGCATTGCAACCGTTACGGCTGTCCAGTTTGGGGTGCCCATCTGCTACCGTAATGCTCTCCAATCCTGTGCATCCATAAAAAGCAGGGGAATAAGCTTGAAGAATGTTATACTCATAACTGAAATTACCGTTTACCAATGTGCTCGGTATAGAGATTGAACGTAGGTTGATACAATCTCTAAAGGCATAACTTCCCAGCGTAACCACGCCTTCCGAGATTACAATAGACTCCAACTCCTGATTCCCACTGAAAGCTTCATCCGCAATCACCGTCACCGCATATTTCTTGTCATACACCACCGAGTCGGGGATAATGACCTCACTGCCACTTGCTCCAATGACCGCCACTGTGGAAGCATCCCTCCTGTAACGAACACCATCCACTTCGAAAACATTGGATAACCCGTCCTCTTCTTCTATCTTATAGAAGTCTTGCCAAAATCTGGCATTCATATAAGTTTCCAGTGAACCAGTCGGGACGATAAGCACTCCATAACTTGTGTAGGCACTTCCCAATGCATCAGAAGAACTAACATTAGACGGTGTCATACCCTTAACAATCATCGTATCTATACCACATCCACCAAAAGCGCTACTTCTAATAGTTTTCACACTTGCAGGGATAACGATACGTCTCAATTCCCAACAATCCAGAAAAGCAGATGTCCCAAGGGTTGTCAAGCAGTCGGGCAGTACGATAGAACTCAAATTCCGACAATACGCAAAGGTTTCCGCTGCAATGTCAGTAAGAGCCTTAGGCAATTCTATAGATGTAAGGCCGCTGTACGCAAATGCCGACTCCTCAATCGAGATTACAGTGGCGGGTACCTGTACCGAAGTCAATTCTGCGCATCCATTGAACGCACCGCTGCATATTGTCGTCAACGTATAGGTAACGCCCTCGTATGTGACTGTCTCAGGGAGCACGAGGTCGCCCTCATATTTGGTTGTATCATTAATGGCCACCACGCCGACTTCTCCTTTGTCAACCATCGTATATTTAATGCCTTCAACCATAAAGTCGGGGACATAAGGAGCATCAATGATTTTAGCAAAACGGCTCCATGCCTTAACACTCTGATATGCTTCCAAGCAGCCTTCGGGTACAAACAGCGTAGCCCCTGTAGGAAATAATCCTCCAGACAGTGTAGGAGGAGTCTCGGCCAAACATATCACACGAGAGATATTTTCGCAGTTATCGAAAGCACTTCTTATGGTAGTGACGCTTGCTGGGAGTTCCAAAACGGTCAGTGCAGTACAATTCCCAAATGCGTAATTAAGAATCTCTGTGACATTATCGCCAAAGACAATACGCTCCAAAGATACACTAAACCGAAACAAACTCCGACCGACAGCAGTTACGGAATCTCCGAATTCCACTTTCTTTATAGGAGTATAGAATGAGGCTGTTCTGCCAACAAATGGACTTTGACCACCCTTCACGGGGCTTACATACTCCAAATCACGCCCGATATAGGCAGAATCCAATGGGGAGGTCCAGAACTGATAGTTATCTGTGAACGCCAGCGGAGTGCTGCCATCAGCAATCTCCACATATTTCAAGCCGCTGCATTCGTAGAAAGCCTTGCTTGCCACATTGGTGACACTCTTGGGTATTGTCACGGACACCAAATTCGCACATTGATAGAATGCCGTATCGCCAATCTCTGTCACGGCATATTCCGTGCCTTCATACAATACCGTATCGGGCAGCACGACCTCCGAGTGCGAATACACCGAATTGTCGGGGTTAGGTATCACCTTCACCCCACCTTCACCAAGGACAGAATACCATATTCCATCCACTTCAAACTCCTGCGCTGAGGTATGCGCCTGTGGCAACACCCATAGCAGAGCCAATAGCGCAATGGTGCGCAATGGCTGTAAAAATGCACTTTTCATTGTGTTGATATTTTATAAATGTTCGTTTTATTGCTTATAGATTCTCCTGATTCGGCCACCATACCCAATAAAAAAGCGTGAGAACCTGTACCTGTTACTCGTCTCACCCTTTGAGGCTCTCGCATTGCCCATTATCGTCGAAACGAGCAACGCGAAAGCCTCACGCCGATATGTAAACAACCACCTTACATTACGCCAATCATTCCGACCAGTATAACAAAGGAGGGTAAAAAACATACCCACTGAAGCATTCACCGTTGCTTTGTTTTTGACGATAATTAAGAATTTGCGAGATTCCAAAGAGCCAAAACCAAAGCGCCAAGTAAACGCCTTTCCATTATGTCATCCCCGTCCTACCACCTTGATTCGTACAAATGAATTAAGGTATCGGCGAGAGATGCTGCAAATTTACTAATTATAATTAAATAACAGCCATATTGCATTACTTTTTTTGCAACAGGCAAAAAAAGACAAGTAGAGTTCATGCACCAGAATCAAAGCGAACGCTCACCGAGATATTCGTTTATCGGGTGCAAAAGTAAACCCGCTTTGCGTGTATGATAGCGGAAATTCATTCTATCGGGTCGCAGACCCTGACACTCGACTACGGCCGATTACAAATCAGCCGTGACTGAAGAACACGAATTTCCACGAATTCATCATGAATTACCATAAATTATTCATGTGTTGCCTAACACTTTCATGCAATTCGCCTATAGTCTTGAAGCTTATACCCCCTGGCAAAACGGCCTATACCCCTTGGCAGAAGGATTTACCACACGCGACCGTTGCCAAGGATATACGCACTGACAATGTGCGAGTTATGCATAACGACCGATAGGACTATTCGGCCATTAATCCCATGCTATAGCAATATTTCATCTGACCCTTGGCAGATTGAGGATTGAGGGTTTATGGTTGAGGGATAAGGGTTAATTAGCCACCCATAAGATAAGCAACACCGAAGGTTCGTTTTCAGACAAACGCACTATGGATTGGACGATTTGGGTAGTGCCGATTTATTTGCTGTTCGCGAAGAGCAACGTGGCCGTTCGCGAAGAGCAGCGCGGTTGTTCGCGAAGAGCAGCGCGGTCGTTCGCGAACAGCAACACAAAACGATGGATGAAATCAGGGAGAGCCAAGGCCGTGAAACAGGGAGCAGACATGCCGATGCCAGGGGGTAAATGCAAATCATTATATGGGAGATTTGTATTGATAATCAGCGACAAATGTCACAGAAAAGGCGTTTTTGCCAAGGGGTTGCCAGGGGGTGATGAAACAATAATCCGTGGTTATCTGTGGCATTCGTGAGAAAGAAAACAATCCGTGACAATCCGCGTGCTCAGTGTGCTCCGTAATCAAGAGAGGACAAAAAACGAGGACAACCCCAGGACGGCCCAGGTTGTCCTCGTTAAGAGATTGGTACACTGTCTATTGCGCCCGACAAGGACAGCCGGACAGCCTATTCGGCAACACCAGTATTATTCCCCTACAGAGAGCTTAGCCGAATAGCTCGTCGACTCGCCATAGATCTGGCCTGCAGCGGTCTGCGCCGAGTAGTCATACTTGGCCTTGAAGGAGACGTCGTACTTGCCCTCAGTATCGGGAGCCTTGAAGCGCCACATGGGGGGCGCATCCTGCTTGTGCGGTGCGATGACCTTTACCACCTCGCTTACTACGCTGTCGCCCACGTACAGACGCCAATGGTAGTCGGCCTCGGTGATATAGGCTCCGGTATATGACACCTGCACGAAGGCGGTGATGGAGTCGCCAGGAGCGCACGTTGACTTTTTCGGTAAGGTGGTATGCTTGTCCAACGTAATCTCAGAAGGAGCCAGCGTGGTGAAACGGAGCTCGCCATATACGGGAGGCTCACTCATGACAGGCTCGTAGCATGAGGCCATGCCCAGCAACAGGGTAAGGCTGATAGCAAATAGGGATTTCTTCTGCATAGTCGTAGTATTTAAGTGATATTGCTTGGCAAAGATAATGAAACCAAACGAATATTGCTAATCTTTAACTTCTTTTTCAACATTGGCATTTCATAAGTTCACAAACACCTCGTCGATAGGCTTGCGTGTCTTCTCGGGCACCTCCGATGTGGCCGGATAGCCTATTGGGATGAGTACGGCAGGCTCATACGGCTCGGTAATGCCGAAGAGTGAGCGGCAGAGCTCCACATCGAAGTTGCACACCCAGCAGGTGCCCAAGCCTACCTCGGCTGCTGCCAAGCAGAGGTGCTCTACGGCAATGCTGATGTCGATGTCGGCATGGTCTTTGGGCTCGGAACGACGACGCTTCCACGACTCCTCGTGGTTGGAGCAGGCGATGATATACATGGGGGCTTCGTTGAACCACTCGCGATGATAGCACTGGCGTATCTTGGCACAATCTTCGGGCTTGCTCACGATAAAGAACTTCCATGGCTGGAGGTTGACTGCCGAGGGAGCAAGGCGCACGCACTCCATTACATATTGCAACTTTTCGGGTTCAATGGTGCGCTGCTCGTAGGTGCGCACTGAATAACGGGCTTTTACTAAATCTAAGAAATTCATATATCTATTTAACGATTAATGATGAACGAGGAACGAAAACTACCTCCGGATGGTACTCTAAACATTAAAACTCTACTCAAACCTCATTGCCTTGGTGGGATAGATGCGCGATATGAGGTGCGAGGGTACGATGAGTATCAGCACCGAGAGCACAAACATCACCACGTTGACAACTATTATAAAAGGCCAATTGAACTCGATGGGTACGCGGTCGAGGTAGTAGTTGGCCGGATCGAGCGGGATAAGGCCTGTAAACTTCTGCACTGCACAGAGGCCCAGCCCCACGATATTGCCCCATAGCATACCCTTGCCGATGATGAGCATGGCAAGGTAGAGGAATGCCTTGCGCACCGAAGCATTGGACGCGCCGATGGCCTTGAGGATGCCGATAAACTGGGTGCGCTCGATGATGAGTATCAGCAGGCCGGATATCATAGTGAAGCCTGCCACACCTATCATCAGGGCCAGGATGAGCCATACGTTCATATCCAGCACATCGAGCCAGGCAAAGAGTCCGGGATTGATATCGGTGACGGACTGCACCAGGTATTGCTCGCCATAGCGGTCTTCGGTGCGGTCGAGCAGGGTGCCCAGCTCCCAGTTCATCTCCTCCACTTTGCTGAAATCGGTAAGGAGCACCTCGACACCTGTCACTTGGTCTGGCTCCCAGCGGTTGAGTGCCTGCACGGCCTTCAGGTCGGCAATCACAAACAGGCGGTCATATTCGTTGAATCCCGTTTCGTAGATTCCTGCCACCGTATAGCGGCGAGCACGCATGGTACCTTGCAAGAAGTAGGAGTCTATCTTGTCGCCTACGCCAAGCTGGAGCTTGTCGGCAATGAAGCGAGATGTCAGTATGTTGCCCGATGCCACACTGTCGGAGAACGATGGCACGACACCTTCTTTCAGGTATTGGGTATAGAACGAGAGGTCGTAGTCCTCGCCCACCCCCTTGAGCAGATAACCCATGAAGTCATTTTCGGTACGGAACACACCGGGCTTGGCTGCATAGCGTTGCACATGCTCTACGGAGGGCATCGCGGCGAGACGGCTCAGCAAGGCACTGTCAGCAGCAACAGGCAGTGCCTCATGGCTTTGTCCGCCCTCATAGTTGCTGATGTGGATGTGTGAGCTGAAGCCTACGGCTTTCTCCCGCACCTCGTGCTTGAAACCAAACGACACCGCTATGGTCACGAGCATCACCGCCAACCCCAAAGCTACTCCAATCTGTGCAATGAACACGGCCGGACGCGACACGCTGCGGCTGCCTTGCTCACTCTTGTAGAGACGTCGGGCGATGAATGATTCCATGAATAGTGGTGAGAGGTTAGCGGTTAGCGGTGAGAGGTGAGTGGTGAGAGGACAATTAGATCGTTCTGCCGGGATATGCTTCCAACGCTTTCCGCAACACTACGAGAGCACGTTGCAGGTCGTCCTTCTTCAGCACATAAGCGATACGCACCTCGTCACGTCCTGCGCCAGGCGTAGTGTAGAATCCGCTGGCAGGGGCCATCATCACGGTTTCTCCTTCGTAGTTGAACTCGCTGAGACACCACGCACAGAACTTCTCGCTATCATCGACCGGCAATCGGGCCACCGTATAGAATGCTCCCATAGGAATGGGGCTATACACACCGGGGATACGGTTGAGTCCGTCAATCAAGCACTTACGACGCTCTACATACTCGTCGTAGGTATCTCGTGTATACTCTTCAGGCTCGTCGAGCGAAGCTTCGGCTGCAATCTGTCCGATAAGCGGAGGACTCAAACGGGCCTGGCAGAACTTCATCACTGCCTGACGCAACTGTTTGTTCTTCGTGATGAGTGCTCCGATACGTATGCCACACTCCGAGTAACGCTTCGACACCGAGTCGATGAGCACCACATTGTCTTCGATACCCTCAAGATGGCAGGCCGAGATATAGGGCGAACCGGTGTAGATAAACTCGCGGTACACCTCATCGGAGAAGAGATAGAGGTCATACTTCTTCACGAGATCGCGTATCTGATTCATCTCGCGACGTGTATAGAGATAGCCTGTAGGGTTGTTGGGGTTACAGATCATGATAGCCTTGGTGCGCTCGTTGATGAGCTCCTCGAAGCGCTCTACCTTGGGCAAGCAGAATCCCTCCTCAATGGTGGTGGGTATAGTACGTATCACCGCTCCTGCCGAGATGGCAAACGCCTGATAGTTGGCATAGAAGGGGTCGGGCATGATAATCTCGTCGCCCGGATTAAGGCAGGCGAGGAAGGAGAAGAGCACTGCCTCGGAGCCTCCCGTGGTGATGATGATATCATCGGCCGTGAGATTGATGTCGTACTTCTTGTAGTAACCCACCAACTTCTCCCGATAGCTGCGATAGCCCTGCGAGGGGCTATACTCCAACACCTTGCGGTCGATATTGCGTATGGCATCAATGGCCGCCTGTGGTGTGGGTAGGTCGGGCTGACCGATATTCAAATGATATACATGTATGCCTCGTGCCTTGGCATCATCGGCCAAGGGTACGAGTTTGCGTATAGGCGAAGCAGGCATCAGCGTGCCGCGTTGTGATATCTGTGGCATATATATAATATATAGTATATGTAAATTATGCACAAAATTAGTGCAAGGCGAGCGAAAACGCAAATAAAAATGCTGTTTTCGCTCGCCTTGCACCAACTTTTACGTTGTAACCCTACAGCGTATCTTGCTTGAGCGACTCTACGTATTTATCGATACGTTGCATTTCGCGTGGTATGCGTATACGCTGGGGACAATGGCTCACACACTCGTTGCAGCCTACGCAGTGGTCGGCCTGACGAAGTTTGGGTACCGAACGGTCGTAGCCCACGAGGAAAGCCTGGCGCATACGGGCATAGCCCTCGTCTTGACGGCTCTTGGGGATGTTGCCTTCGTTGACGCACTTGTTGTAGTGGAGCAGTATGGCAGGGATGTCGAGTCCATAGGGGCAGGGCATACAGTACTTGCAATCGTTGCAGGGGATGGTGGGATACTTGGCGAGGAGCTCGGCCGTCCCGTAGAGAAACTCGTTCTCCTCCTCGGTGAGGGGGTGCAGGGGCGAGTAGCTGGCGAGGTTGTCCTGCAGATGCTCCATATAGGTCATGCCGCTAAGCACACTGAGCACTCCCTTCGGGGTACCGGCAAAGCGGAAGGCCCAGGAAGCTACGCTGCGTTCAGGCTCTCGGGTCTTGAGGCGGCGAACGATGTGGTCGGGCACGCGCGACAGACGGCCTCCGAGCAAGGGCTCCATGATGACTACGGGGATGCCACGCTTCTCGAGCTGTACATAAAGGTACTCGGCATCGGAGTTTTTCCAGTCGAGGTAGTTCATCTGTATCTGGATAAAGTCCCAGTGGATGGTGCCCTCATCGTGTAGCTTCAGGTAGCGGTCGAAGGCTTCGTTGTTGCCATGGAACGAAAAGCCCAGATGGCGTATACGACCTGCACGGCGTTCCTCCTGCAGATAGTCGAGCATACCGTTTTCGACGTAGCGCTGCTCGAAGTTGCGGTAGTCGTTGCCGAGTGAGTGGAGCAGGTAGTAGTCGATGTAGTCGACCTGCAGCTCGCGCATGGAGTCGTGATACATCTTCATCGAAGCCTCGCGGCTCCAAGTGCTGCGTGAGAAGTTCGACAGCTTGGTGGCCACATAGTAGCTCTCGCGGGGATAGCGCTTGAGGGCGATACCTGTGCTCTGCTCCGACTTGCCGCGGAGATAGGCAGGTGATGTGTCGTAGTAGTTGACACCGTGGGCCATGGCATAGTCGACAAGCTCGTTCACCATATCCTGATCTATCACCTCCTGCTCCTTGCCATCGTCGCCCTTGACCTTCTTCTGTGGCCAGCGCATGCAGCCGTAGCCGAGGATTGATACCTTGTCGCCCGACGCGGGGTGAGTGCGATAGGTCATCTCGCCTAATATTGCTGTGGAGCCGCCGTAGGTGATGGCGCCCTGCTCCTTCTTGCCTGAGCACCCCGTCATTACGGCTGCTGTGGTGAGTACTCCTCCACCGAGAGTTTTGATGAAACCGCGGCGGGTGAGGTTGTTATTGCTGTTTTTATCCATAGTTATCGCTTCGATTGATTCTTAGATTGTTTTCGTTGCCAAGTGTCCCTCAACATAGATGGCACTGTAGGGACGTGCCGGACACAGGTTCTCACAAGCACCGCAGCCGATACAGCGCTCTACATCGATGACAGGGATGCGGCGCGAGCGGGGATTGCTCTCATCGGAGGGAACCATCTGTATGACTCCCGAGGGACAATGGCGCTCGCAGTTACCGCAATTGACATCATCGGTAAGGACGATGCAGTTCTTGCGAATCCATACGGCATGGCCCACTTGTGTAGAGGCCTTCTCCTCGCGTGTGATAGGCTTGATAGCACCTGCGGGGCACACCTCGGAACAGCGTGTACACTCGGGACGGCAGTAGCCACGCTCATAGGAGAGCTCGGGCTGCATGAAGCGGTCGAGACTGGTGGCGGGGCGAAGCACGCCATTGGGGCAAGCCGACACACACAGCTGGCAGGCCGTGCAGTGCTTGGCAAAGTGCTTGGCAGTGAGTGCGCCGGGAGGCAGGATGGGTGTCTGACGTTCGGGCACCTTCTTATCCAGGATTTCGGCTAAGCCGCCATCGACCTTCTTCTCCTCGGCCTTGAGGGCAGCGGTAGCAGTCACGGAAGCAGCAGTGGCGAGGAAGGCGCGGCGTGAGGTATCGGGAGCATTTGAATCTACAGATTCTCTAGAATTACTAGGTAATATAGATTCACTAGACAGTCTAGATAATCTAGTATACTTTATCGCACCTCGCTTGCACTTGTCGATGCAGTCCATGCAAGCCACGCAGCGGCTATAGTCGATGGCATGTTCCCTGCTATTAATGCACGAAGCCTTGCAGTTGCGCTCGCAGAGGCCACAGCCGTTGCACTTGTCGGTATCAATCACGGGCTTGAGCCACGAGAAGCGTGAGAGGAAGCCCAGCACGGTACCCACAGGACAAATGGTGTTGCACCAAGTGCGTCCACCTCGCCAGGCAAGCACGACTAATACGAGGAAGGTGACAACGGCCACGATGAGCACGGGCAGGCTCTTCATCCACACATCGAAGGTGTAGAAGGTGTAGCTGTCCATGCGCTCGGCCAGCTGAGCCAGCAGATTGTTTATACCTATATATATAGGCTGCACGAGTGCCGACACCATACGGCCATAGGCGCTATAGGGGGCGATGAGTGCCACGAAGGCATTAACTCCAGCCACCAAAGCGATGACAAACAATGCCAACATGCCATAGCGAAGCCAGTTGACGGCACGCGAGTGGCGGAAACGGTTCTTCTTGCGTTTACCCGCCAACCACGACACGAAATCCTGGAATACGCCCAGCGGACATATCACCGAACAATATACGCGTCCGAAGACGAGGGTGAGCAACACGAGGAAGACGATGACACCCACGTTGAGTGCCAGCACGGCAGGCAGGAACTGCACCTTTGCCATCCAGCCCAACCAAACGTGAAGCGTGCCCGTGAAGTCGAGCAGCATCAACGTGAGCAGGCCGGCAAAGAGAACGGCGAGCGTGCGACGAATGTTTTTCAGCATAGTAACTTATTTTTCATAATTCATAATTCAGCAGGGTATCACTCTCCCACTCTCTTTCCCCAGAAGGTCTGCTTGCCATTGCTGCTATAGCCAGCATACACAATGGTTGCCTTGCGGGGCGAGGCTTCCCAGTCGAGCTCGCGAGCTACACACATTTTGTAGGAACCAAGTCGGAGGGTGTTGGTCTCGGCATCGAAGCTCCACTTGCCGCTCATCGCCCCCGACATGGTACCGTCAGCGTTGAGAGTGAGTTTGCTCGATGTGCGCTGCTTCTGATAGCTGTAGGTAAGGGCGATATGCTCCCACTCGCCCACAAACTCCTCGGCCGTGAGCGATGCCTGAGGCACAGCAGCATAGCGCTCGGGAAGCACTACAGGCCATCCGCTGTCGGTCCAGAGGATACGGCGCACATGACCATGCATGATGGCATTGGAGTAGGCATTGCCACGTGCACCTTCGGGCAGACGGCCCTGCGAAGTGTAGTACCAGTTGCCCTCACCATCGTTGAACACGCCACAGTGGGCTATACCCACCCAGCCGCTGATGCTGTCGGCTGCCACTTGCGGCTCAAACTTATAGGGATGAGTCACCACGGGATAACAATCGCCGCCATTGGTCACATTCACACCATCCATGCCATAGTACGGACCTGTGATATTGCGGGCACGGCACACACGAGTGTTGTAAGCCACGGCCAGTTCATCGTAAGCAAGGAACATATAGTAGTACCTGGTATCAGGATTGTATATCACCTCAGGACCTTCGGAAGCTTGCCAACGGTTGCCTGCCTGACGGGTATAGATGCGCTTACCATAGCGTGTGGTAGCTCCTGCACCAGTAGAACCGATGCTCCACGGATTGCCAGGATACTTCATCAGTTTGCCAGTCTCGGGATCAATCTCTATAGCAGCTATTCCTGTATGCCACGAGCCATAGATGAGCCAATGGCGCCCATCGGGCGTAACCTCATACGTAGGGTCGATAGCATTGAAACAGAACCACCCACCCCACTGACTGCCCGTACCATAGGCCGAGGCTACCTTGTCGGAACTGCTGCTGATGACATAGCCCTTGTCTTCCCACTTGTTCGATGCCGGGTCGGTGGTCTCCATCATACCGATGAATGCCCACTGGTCGGGCACCAGACAGTAGTACATACGGTAAAGGTTATCATTTATCTTGCGCACCACGGGAGCCCAATAGCCCATATTGGTCAGTTCGCTCACGGTAGCACGCCCCATACGGGTGAAGTAGGCGTTCACCGAGTCGAGTGCCCATTGCGGCTGGTCGTCCATCAAGGTCCCCCCCAGATACTCCCAGTTGACGAGATCAAGCGAGCGACGTCCGTGGAAGTGGCCGTGCCCCATGTGTGCATTGCCATACGAAGCGTCGGTCTGGTACATATAATAGTACCCGTCGGCAGCTTTCACTACCGTGGGGTCATGCACATTGGCTAGGTTCCACTGACCGCGCTGGTTCCATCCCGCGATATTGGTATAGCTGTCGGCATACGTGGGGATACGCTTGTTGCTTATCTTATTATAATAGGTGAGCTCCTTGAGCAGCAGGTCACGGGGTTCGTCAACACTGACACTATCAATACTGCGTATGCGGAACCCACGGGTAGTACCATCACTGATATGAAAGTATAGCGAGTCGAGCAGCTTCGTTCTACCCAACCTCACCACCATGCTATCCACATAAGCGCCACTCACCACATCGACCCGTTTTTCAGAGCCGTAACGGTTCACATATATCTTTTCGGGGATATCCTGTGCCTTGACAAGATATCCCATCGCGCCTAATAGCGCTATAGTCATCAGACGTCTCATCGTACACATAGCTTGGCTGTTTGATTATCTACACGTAGTATATATATTCCCTCTGGCAACTCACCGAGCCACACTTCTCGCTCGGTAATGTTCATCACCAGCGTACCGTCCAATCGGTATAGTGCAGCACTGCGTACCTCCTCGTGCAGAGTGAGTTGCACACCATCCAGTCGATACAACGAGGGAGAATCCGTCTCTACTTGCCCTATCCCATTAGCTACAGCAAAATACATCTTACCGATGCGACTATAGTCATGTGTATAGCTACCGCCATCACGATAATTGGCCGTCATAGTGCGGTCACTATACGAAAACGTCAAAGTACGTAGGTTGGCCAGGTCAATCGCCACCTCCACACTATCCGTATACGATACATACAAATCGTAATTGTCGGTCTGCGCCACCGCTGAATGAGCCTGCCACACAAGCCCAACCGCTATTAGTGCCCGACGGATTGAGACATCTATCTTCATTACATTATTTATTAGTTCATTCTACAATTTTCACATTCGCTGCAAATATACAAATAAACAAACAAAATTTATAAATCTTACCTAATATTTCTCTCTGTAAACATCAAATATATCTATATTCGGGAACAACCACTATCACGCCATTAGAACTTTGTTATTGAAAATAGGAAATAACAAGACTAAAAAACGCCATTAAGAGATAAAATCAAACAAAATTTTAACAAATCGCATATATTCCATTGCAATTTGTCACATATTCCAATATTTATATATATCTTCGCAACCTAATTGAAAAGGAACAACCGTAAAAACAACTATTATGCAAATCAAATTTTACCAAGAAAAAGAACAAGTACCTTTGGAAATGCACAAAGTGCGCGTGGTACAGAAACTCTTTCTGCTCCCTGTAGAAGAGCGTTTACAACGCATTAAAGAAGCTGGCAACAATACCTTCCTACTCCAGAACCGTGACATCTATCTCGATATGCTCACCGACTCAGGCGTAAACGCTATGAGTGACCTCCAGTTGGCCGCATCGATGCGGGCTGATGACTCGTATGCAGGGTCTGATACTTTTGTCCGCGTGAAAGAGGCTGTCAAGGAGGTATTTGGCACAGAAAACGTATTGCCTGCTCATCAGGGACGCGCTTGCGAGAATATCCTTGCTTCGGCATTGGTGAAGCCCGGCCAGACGGCACTAATGAACTTCCACTTCACCACTACAAAGGCTCACATCACACGCATGGGAGGCACCGTGGAGGAATTGGTAGCCGAAAAAGGACTCAAACCGCAATCAAACGATCCCTTCAAGGGCGACTTCGACCTCAAGAAACTACGCGCCACCATTAAGGAGAAGGGTGCCGAGAACATCGCTTTCGTACGCGTAGAGGCTGGCACCAACCTCATCGGCGGACAGCCCGTATCGCTCGAGAACATGCTTGCCGTGACCGACATTTGCCACGACAACAACATCATCAGCGTACTCGACGCATCGCTGCTTCAAGACAACATCTACTTCATGAAGACCCGTGAGGCACGCTGCAAGTATATGGATCTCAAGACCATCTATCATCTTCTGGCCGACCACTTCGACATCATCTACTTCTCGGCCCGCAAGCTCGGCTTCGCCAAGGGCGGTATCATCACCAGCAAGGATGAGAAATTCACCAAGATGATGGCCGAATACATCCCCCTTTACGAAGGCTTCCTCACCTATGGAGGTATGGATGTGCGCACGATGGAAGCCATGGCACAAGGCCTCTACGAAAGTCTCGATATGGAGTACATCAGTCAGGGACCTGAGTTCATCAACTACCTTGCCAAGGAGCTCGACGACTACGGAGTGCCCGTCATACTCCCAGCTGGCGGACTGGGATGCCACCTCAATGCTGGCACCTTTGTGCCCGACATACCACACGACCAATACCCTGCGGCCGCAGTTGCCGCTGCGCTCTATATTGTCAGCGGCATCCGTGGCATGGAGCGTGGAACCCTCTCTGAGCAGCGTAACCCCGACGGCACCGAGCCCTTTGCTGAGCTTGAGCTCATGCGCCTCGCTGTTCCCCGTCGTGTATACACGCTGTCGCAATTGAAATATGTAGCCGACCGCGTGAAGTGGCTTTGGGACAACCGCGAACTCATCGGTGGTCTCGAATGGGTTGAGGAACCCTCTGTACTGCGTTTCTTCACAGGCCGTCTGAGAGAGATAGGTTTCTGGCAGGAGCAATTGGTCGAGAAATTCCGTCAGGACTTCGGCGAATCGTTGTAAACTCTTAAAAAAGACAGATTAGGGGAGCCTTTCAAAAGACTCCCCTAATCTGTCTTACAATATCAACCGTTACCTTGTCACCTTACAACAAAATATCAGCTACCTCCTGCAATGACAGTACATGCAATATACACACCTATCACAGCTGCTAAAAGTATCAAAAGAAAACCCATAGAAAAACCATGAAACTTCTTGCGTTTGGGTTGCTGTACCTCTTGCTGTTGAGCATCCTGCTTGTCTGAAATTTCGTTCATAATCATATCATTTATTTCGTTTGACTGCAAATATACGAATAAACGAACAAAAAATAGAACTTGCCACAATATTTCTCTTCGCAATCACCACCTAAAAGGATTTTAACAAAACAAAAAGGCATCACAAATGTTAGTCTGACAAGTAAAAAACAAACTTTGTGATATGAAAAAGAATTTTCTTACAACCCTATTCTTGGGATTATGTACAACAACATTCTGTCAGACTATCGACAACAGTACCATCACCGAATTTAACCTCAACCGCTATTTGGGCAAGTGGTACGAAATTGCCCGCTACGACCATGCCTTCGAGCGCGGTCTTGTGGGTGCTACGGCAGAATACACCCTACGTGACGACGGTATGATCAAGGTGCTCAACAGCGGCCATCTCTACACCCTCGACGGCAAGTTCAAGGAGAGCACAGGCAAAGCCAAACCCAACAAGAACGGAAAGCCTGGACAACTGCGCGTAAGTTTCTTCGGTCCCTTCTACAGCAACTACTACATCCTTGACCTCGCGCCCGACTACTCTTACTCCGTAGTGGGCAGCAGCAGTCCCAAGTACCTATGGATACTGAGCCGCACACCACAACTCAAACCAGAAGTACAGAACAAGATTGTAAAGAACCTCCAACAACGAGGTTATGACACCAGTAAGTTGATATGGGTGGAACAGGAACAATAATCAAATATGAATAATGAATTATGAACCCGATTGAAATAAAATTCATAATACTTGATTCATTATTCAAATAATATTTGCTACATTTGCAACTGACAAATGTCAAACATTATTCTAATATCGAAAAAGAACACACACAAGTCATGAAAAAGGAGATTAAATTCAGCCTTTTGTACCGCGACATGTTCCAGTCATCAGGCAAGTATCAGCCCCGTGCCGACCAGCTCGCCCGCATCGCCCCCGTTATTGTAGAGATGGGCTGCTTTGCTCGTGTAGAAACCAACGGAGGAGCTTTCGAGCAGGTCAATCTGCTCTATGGCGAGAATCCCAACACGGCCGTACGCACCTTTACAAAGACCTTCCACGAAGCCGGCATACAGACCCACATGCTCGACCGCGCACTCAATGGCCTGCGCATGTTTCCCGTACCCGCCGACGTGCGTCGCCTCATGTATAAGGTAAAGAAGGCACAGGGCACCGACATCACCCGTATCTTCTGTGGACTCAACGACCCGCGCAATATCATTCCTTCCATCAAGTATGCCCTTGAGGCAGGCATGATACCGCAAGCTGCGCTCTGCATCACCCACTCGCCCGTACACACGGTAGAGTACTATACCGAGTTGGCCGATACGCTCATCGCTGCCAGAGCCACCGAGATTGCTCTCAAGGACATGGCAGGCATCGGACGTCCCAAGATGCTGGGCCAGTTGGTCAAGAACATCAAGACTCGCCACCCCGAAGTCATCGTCCAATATCACGGGCACTCGGGTCCCGGACTCTCCATGGCCTCTATCCTCGAAGTGTGCGAGAACGGTGCCGACATCATCGACACCGCCATCGAGCCCCTCTCATGGGGCAAGGTGCACCCCGACATCATCTCCGTGCAGGCCATGCTCAAGGATGCAGGCTTCCAGGTGCCCGAAATCAATATGAATGCCTACATGAAGGCACGCAGCCTCACGCAGGAGTTTATGGACGACTTCCTCGGCTACTTCATGGACCCCACGAACAAGCACATGTCGTCACTGCTGCTCAAGTGTGGACTCCCAGGTGGCATGATGGGTTCCATGATGGCCGACCTCAAGGGTGTGCATGCAGGTATTAACCTCATCCTCAAGGGGCAAGGCAAAGCACCGCTCAGCATCGACGACCTGGTCATCATGCTCTTCGATGAGGTTGAGTACGTATGGCCTAAACTGGGCTATCCTCCTCTCGTGACTCCCTATAGCCAATATGTAAAGAATATAGCCCTGATGAACCTCATGCAGATGTTCAAAGGTGAGGAGCGCTTCTCTATGATTGACAACAATGCGTGGGACATGATACTCGGCAAGTGTGGCCGCCTGCCCGGTCCGCTGGCTCCCGAGATTATCGAACTGGCCAAAAGCCAAGGTCGCGAGTTCACCGATGCCGACCCGCAGAGCTACTATCCCGATGCACTCGACACCTATCGCAAGGAGATGAAGGAGCTTGGTTGGGATACAGGCAAGGACGACGAAGAGCTCTTCGAGTTTGCCATGCACGACCGCCAATACCGCGACTATCACTCGGGTGTAGCCAAGCAGCGCTTCGAGACCGAGCTGCAGAAGGCTAAGGATGCCGCACTTGGTGGCACGGGCGTCACCCCCGAACAGCTGCAAGCACTCAAGCACGCCAAAGCCGATGCTGTCTGTGCTCCTGAGAGCGGACAGGTGGTATGGGAAATCTCTGTAGAGGGTCCCTCATCGGCTCCCAACGTAGGGCGCCCCTATAAGGAAGGCGAACTGATGTGCCATATCACTACCCGCTGGGGACAGATGGTCCCCGTCTACGCAGGCTTTGCTGGCCGACTGGCCGAGGTAGCCCCGCAAGGCAGCACCGTGATGAAGGGCGATGCAGTGGCATATATCGAACGAACATAGGAATAAAAACTCCTATATTATATAGAAGAGGGTTCCTAATTAGGGCCCCTCTTCTTGTATATCACTTTCCTTCCCTATCCGTATACGGCCGGTCTCGAGTGCCAACTGTTCGTAACGTTCGCGCAGCCTAGGCATACGCGAAGCACGAATAGAGAGACGTATGCGGCAATCCATTTGAAAATCTTGCTCTACTACCATGGGATTCTCCTCCTTAACGATACGCATCACTTCGTTCATCATTGGATATTCGAAAAGAATGTCGAGCGTGAGATTTACCGTTTTCTCCACCACTTCCGCCATATCAAGCGCCTCAGCCGCAGCAGCCTTATAGGCAACGATAAGTCCGCCTGTACCGAGCTTGATACCACCAAAGTAGCGTACCACTACGACTAATATATCGGTCAGTTCGCGACTATTGATTTGTCCAAGGATAGGACGGCCAGCCGTACCCGACGGCTCGCCATTGTCATTGGCACGAAAGTTAGTACGTTCATGACCGAGCATATAGGCATAACACACATGCCGGGCATCGAAATACCGTTTCTGGCACTCTGTCAAATGTTCCTTGATTTCATCAAGTGTAGTTACAGGAAACGCCATAGCAATGAACTTGCTACGTTTTTCGGTAAATACTCCCTCACACGGAGCGGCTAATGTTTTATAGGTATCCAAAGAAACTTATATTTTAGAATTATTATGCCAATCGCTACAGATAATCTTTGAGGTAGCGTGCGGTATAGCTTTCGGGGCACCGTACTATCTCCTCGGGCGTACCAGCCATGAGCAGTCGGCCTCCGCCACGGCCTCCCTCGGGCCCCATATCGATGACGTGGTCGGCCATCTTGATGACGTCGAGGTTGTGCTCGATGACAATGACGGTGTTGCCCTTGTCGACGAGGCGCTGGAGCACGTTCATCAATACGCGGATGTCTTCGAAGTGGAGTCCAGTGGTGGGTTCGTCGAGGATATAGAGGGTGTTGCCCGTATCGCGCTTGGAGAGCTCGGTGGCGAGCTTCACGCGCTGGCTCTCACCGCCCGAGAGCGTGGTGGAGGGTTGGCCCAGCTTGATGTAGCCGAGACCCACCTCTTGCAGCACCTTGATCTTGCCCAGGATGGTGGGTACGTTCTCAAAGAATTCCACGGCGCGGTTGATGGTCATATCGAGCACATCGGCTATGCTCTTGCCCTTGAAGCGCACCTCGAGGGTCTCGTGGTTGTAGCGCTTGCCCTGACACACCTCGCAGGGAACGAGCACGTTGGGTAGGAAGTTCATCTCCACATTCTTGTATCCGTTGCCACCGCATGCCTCACATCGGCCACCACTGACGTTGAAGGAGAAGCGCCCGGGCTTGTAGCCGCGTATCTTGGCCTCGGGGAGGGTGACGAAGAGGTTGCGGATGTCGCTGAACACACCGGTATAGGTGGCTGGATTGGAGCGCGGGGTGCGGCCCAAGGGCGACTGGTCTACGTTGACCACTTTATCTATATGCTCCAGCCCCTCGATGCCTGTGTAGGGAAGAGGCTCGCGCAGGGAGCGGTAGAAGTGCTTGGAAAGGATGGGCTGCAGGGTGTCGTTGATGAGCGACGACTTGCCGCTTCCGCTCACTCCCGTGACGCAGATGAGCGTGCCGAGGGGGAAGTCTACATCGACTCCCTTGAGGTTGTTGCCCGTGGCACCCGTGAGGCGCAGGGTGTGGCCGTTGCCCTTGCGGCGATGGGCAGGCACCTCTATCTTCATCTCGCCATTGAGGTACTGTGAGGTGAGCGTGTGGGTGCGCAGCATCTCTTCGGGCGTACCCATGAACACCACTTCCCCACCCCGACGGCCGGCATAGGGTCCGAGGTCGATGACGTGGTCGGCAGCCATCATCATGTCTTTGTCGTGCTCGACGACGATGACTGTGTTGCCTATATCGCGGAGCGACTTGAGCGAGTCGATGAGCCGCTGGTTGTCGCGCTGATGGAGTCCGATGCTGGGCTCGTCGAGGATATACAGCACGTTGACGAGTTGCGAACCAATCTGTGTGGCCAGGCGTATGCGCTGGCTCTCACCGCCCGAAAGGGTCATCGAGGAGCGCGCAAGCGACAGGTAGTCGAGCCCCACATCGAGGAGGAAGCGTAGGCGCGTATTGATCTCCTTGAGTATCTCCACGGCAATCTTCTGTTGGTTGCCTTCGAGGCGCGACACTGCCGAGGAGGTCCACTCGTAGAGGTCGCTGATATCCATCGTGGCCAGCTCGTGGATGTTGTTGTCGAGGATGCGGTAGTGCAGGGCCTCGCGGTTGAGGCGAGCACCGTGACACTCGGGACATACGGTAGTGGCCGAGAATTGGTCAATCCACTTCTGCTGCGCCGCCGTAGGTTCTACATCGTGCTCGCTGAGGAAGTACTTGACCAGTCCGTCGTAGGAGACAAACATGTCGGACTCCTCGAGGATGGTGGTCTTCACCTTGATGCGCTCGGGACAGCCGTAGAAGACCTCTTCGAGCACACTCTCATCGATCTCCTCCACAGGAGTCTTCAGCGTATATTCGTGGCGGGCCAGCAGGGCCTCTATCTCACGGAAGATGAGGGTGTTTTTGTAGTTGCCGAGCGGTACGATAGCTCCTTTATAGATGGATAGGCTCTTGTCGGGGATGAGCTTGTCGATGTCGAGCTGCGTCACCTGACCCAGTCCCTTACACTTGGGACAGGCACCCTGAGGGGAATTGAAGGAGAAGTTGTGCGGAGCAGGCTCCTTGTAGGAGAGACCCGTGACGGGACACATGAGGCGCTTGCTGTAGTGGCGCACCTCCTCGGTCTTCTTGTCCATGATCATGATGAGTCCGTCGCCCTGCGTCATGGCATTAGCCACACTCTCGCGCAGGCGCTTGTCGTCCTTGTCGTCGGGCACGAGCTTGTCTACCACCACCTCGATGTCGTGGTTCTTGTAGCGGTCGAGCCGCATGCCGTGCATCACCTCGCGCACCTCACCGTCGACCCTCACGTAGAGGAATCCCTTGCGGCGCACCTGCTCGAAGAGTTCGCGGTAGTGTCCCTTGCGGGCCTTGACGAGCGGTGCCAGTATGAAGATGGGCTTACCCTTATAGTCCTGCAGTATGAGGTCGATAATCTGCTCCTCGGTATACTTGACCATCTTCTCGCCCGACTTGTAGGAGTAGGCTTCACCGGCACGGGCAAAGAGCAGGCGCAGGTAGTCATACACCTCGGTGATGGTGCCTACGGTAGAGCGCGGATTCTTGTTGGTGGTCTTCTGCTCTATAGAGATTACAGGCGAGAGGCCAGTGACCTTGTCCACATCGGGGCGCTGCATGCCACCGAGGAAGTTGCGGGCATAGGCCGAGAAGGTCTCTATATAACGACGTTGTCCCTCGGCAAAGAGCGTATCGAAAGCCAATGAAGACTTGCCGCTTCCGCTGAGACCCGTAATCACGGTGAGCGAACCGTGGGGGATGGTGGCGTCGATATTCTTCAGGTTATGCTCGCGGGCACCGTAGACCTCGATGCAGCCCCCATTCTCCATCTTACTCATCACCCACCTCCTTTCTTGAGCGTGTGAGCACATTGATATCGCCCCGGCGCACATACTTGACGCCATCAGACCCCTCGGCCTCGACAAGGATGAAGTAGACACCATCCTCTACCTTGCTACCGTGGTACGTGCCGTCCCAACATATGTAATAGGTATAGTTGTCTTCGTAGGCTGTGGGCAAGGTGCCTTGGTCGCCCGAGACAATCTCCTGCCCCCAGCGGTTGAAGATCTTCATGCGAAACGAGAGCAGCGACTGCGTCTTCACGCGATACACATCGTTGGTGCCATCGCCATTGGGCGAGAAGGCATTGTACAGGTGCACCGACGAGCCGCGCAGCGAGAAAGTTAGAGGTGTACCCTCGCCCTCGCCCGTAATTGTCTTATTATCACGATAGGTATAGGTGATATACAGTTCTATGCGATAAGTTACATCTACTCCCCCTTCGGTAAAAGTAAAGGTCGTAGTCTCTTCATTGCGCTTAGCGAGCAAGGTCTCCTTGTTGTTTTTTACCTGGATGATATTCCACTCATACAACACATCGTAACCGGCAGTATCTGTAGGATTGGCCAAGAAGTTCACTTCCAACGGGGCATCATACGAACCACCTATCTCAAGTTCCTCCACCTCACCCTCATGATTGACGAACGTAGCCGAACATTCGTCTACTATGGGGTATCTATCGGGAGTAATTTGCCCCTTTACGCTAAACACTAAAAGTAATAGCGAAACAACGACTATATATCTCTTCATAAAAGCACTTACATACGTTTTGACTTACAAATTTAGTGCAAGCCGAGTGAAAAAGCAAATTTACTTTCATTTTTCCAAGTTGTCCATCTACGGCATGTATTATTATTCTTATATCTTCACCAGTACTTTTCAAAAACTTTATTATATCTTTGCAGAAAATAACCATTTATATGCTATCGCTATGAGATTGGACGGAAGAAGAGAAAGTCGAAACGTAGATGACCGCCGCCGCATGAGCAGAGGCGGAAAAACAGGTATTGGTATTGGCGGCTTACTTGTTGTAGCCCTCATCACCTGGATAATGGGAGGCAACCCATTGAGCGTGTTAAGCAGTGCTGACCTAGAGGAGATACTTACCGAGCAGAGCCAAGTGTCGAACTATGAACCGACAGCCGAAGAAGAAGCGTTAGCAAAATTCTCCAGCCAAATACTGGCAGGAACGGAAGACGTTTGGACTAAAGAATTCAGAAAAATGGGACGCACCTACGAACCGCCTCGCCTTGTGCTCTTTACAGGACAAGTGCAGTCAGGATGCGGTGGAGCCACCGCTTCGTCGGGACCATTTTATTGTTCGGCAGACCAAAGTGTATACATAGACCTATCTTTCTTTACCCAAATGAAAAAGCAGTTGGGTGCAGACGGTGATTTTGCTTATGCCTACGTCATCGCCCACGAAGTGGGTCACCACGTACAGTATCTGTTAGGAATTCTTGACCAAGCACATCAACAGATGAGCCGTGTAAGCGAAAAAGAGAGCAATAGAATCAGCGTACGCCTTGAGCTTCAAGCCGATTTTCTCGCCGGTATCTGGGCGCACCATGACAACAAAATGTTCAATTCACTAGAAGACGGTGACATAGAAGAAGGAATCAATGTGGCATCACGAATCGGTGACGACTATCTACAAAAGCAGGCACAAGGATATACTGTGCCCGATGCATTCAATCACGGCACCTCGGCACAACGTGTTCGTTGGCTAAAGAAAGGCATTGCAAGTGGCAACATAAATGACGGCGACACTTTCAGCCCCGCTTATCAAGATTTATAAACCGCTCAGAAAAAGCACGAACAATGAATTTGATAACACTCTTCCAAAAGATAGCCCCCTATGTAAAGCCATATCGATGGCTGGTAGTGCTGACCCTTATCCTTACCATCATCGGATCTTTCATAGCGCAAATAAACGCCGTAGTGCTCGACCGCACAGTTGATGCCATCAACTCGCTCATCACAACTGGCACACTCGTCTGGAGCAAGGCTGCACATATTCTCACCATCATCAGCATCGTGTTGCTAGGAAAAGAAATTCTCTCAGCCGCAATCACCTATGCGCAACACTACTTTGGTGAGAAGATGCGTATCAACGTATCCAAGGACCTGTCACAAGCTGTTGTCGACCATATGCTACGTTATCGTATGGCTTTCTTCTCACGTCCCGACAATGAAACGGGCAAGTTACAGACCCGCATAGACCAAGGTGTGAGCAGTCTATCTTCCACCGTGCAAAATTTCTTTATCGATCTGTTACCTCTTTTTATGAGTGCGGCCTTGGCTCTGATTCTGATGTTTGCTGCCAATGTATACGTCGGTCTCACGGCACTTGGCATTGTCCCCATATATATATGGATTACGATTCGACAAGCAAAGCGATTGCAAGGATGGCGACGTAACATGCGTTCATATCGTGAGCAGAAGAGTCATGGCATAATGAATATCATCGAAAGCATCAATGTCATCAAATCATTTAATCGCGAAGAGATAGAGAGTGGGAAACAATGGGATTTACAAACACAATTCACAGATAATCAAATGCGTGTGCGTAAAACCTCATTTTACTTTGATGGAATGAAGAGTTTTGTACGCCAAACGGGCACCGTGTTAATCATCATTCTTACAGTCTATTTGGTACTTATCGATTATCCGGGAATGACTATCGGTAAGATAATGTATCATGTCATGCTATTCTCTAACGTAACAGCCCCCATCACACAGCTGCAGCGTATATTTGACCAAATGAACGACGCACTGATATATGCCGAAGGTTTCTTCGACATATTGGAGGCCGACGATGAATGTGAGCCTACAGGGCATTATCGCCCCGAATCCATAAAGGGAAATTTTGAGCTTTCTGCGGTAGACTTCACATACCCTAATGGGACAAAGGCCTTGCATGACATCAACATGCGCATTGAAAGCGGCAAGATAACAGCGTTGGTAGGTCTGTCGGGAGCCGGCAAATCAACCATTCTAAATCTGCTGGTTAGGTTCTACGACCCCGACTGCGGCTCTATCAAGCTCGACGGAGTAGAGTTGCGAGATTACGACATACAATTTCTGCGCGATAACATCGGCATGGTATTACAGAAGAATCACATCTTCGATGGGTCAATCGAGGAGAATATACGCTATGGTCTGCCCAACGCCACACGCGAACAAGTAGAAGAAGC
This sequence comes from uncultured Bacteroidaceae bacterium, assembly GCA_964570685.1. Taxonomy (GTDB): domain Bacteria; phylum Bacteroidota; class Bacteroidia; order Bacteroidales; family Bacteroidaceae; genus UBA1189. Next base: position 40,393 of record CAZMZC010000006.1, read on the forward strand.
TGCTCGCAAAGCATATATCTACGATCAGATTATGAAACTACCTCAAGGATTCGACTCCAAAGCACAACTCCTTTCGGGTGGCCAGCAACAGCGCATAGCTATTGCACGTATGTTTTTGAAGAATCCGCCCATTATCTTTTTGGACGAGCCCACGGCCTCACTCGACGCTATTGCAACCGAACAAATCAAAGCTAGCATCGATGCCATCAAACAAGACCGAACAGTCATCATCATTTCACACAGCATTTCCCAAATCATTGACAGCGATATCATCTATGCCATGCAAGAAGGACGCATAGAACAATCGGGAAATCCCGACGAGCTGTATAGAGAAGGGGGCATATACAAAGATATAGTTGATGCCTCAGCCCGCAGTCTCAATATTGACAAACTGGCTCAAACATTAGACACTGATGGAAATGGAGTCATGTTTGATTAGTCCACAAAGAACACTACTATAAAGTAAATAAGTATAAATTCATATAAAACCAACAAACTATGCGTATAGCAATTTATGGTGCCGGTTCATTAGGCACAATCCTCGGAGCATATATCAGCAAGGCTGGTGTGGCTATTGAACTCATCAACCGCAACAAGACCCACGTAGAAGCTCTGAAAACAAAAGGAGCTCAAGTAGTGGGTACGGTACAATTCGTACAACCCATCATAGCCTATACTCCCGACGAAATGAGCGGACAGTACGACATTCTATTCCTGATGACCAAACAGCAGAACAATGCAGAAGTAGTAGAGATGCTCAAGAACTATCTGGCACCCGACGGCGTATTGGTGACGTTCCAGAACGGACTGCCCGAAATGCAGATTGCAGACATCCTGGGCGAGGAACATGTGCTTGGATGCACCGTGGCTTGGGGCGCCACATTACAATCGCCTGGTGTATGTGAACTGACGAGCGAGCCCGATGCTCTTTCATTTTCCTTGGGATCTATTTCGGCTCATCGCAACAAACATTTCAATAAGGTGAAAGAGTTGCTTGAATTGATGGGCACCGTAGACGTGGAAGAGAACTTCATCGGAACCCGTTGGAGCAAACTACTCATCAACGCCTCATTCTCAGGCATGAGTGCCGTGCTCGGTTGCACTTTCGGTGAAGCAGCCAAGCCACGCTCCTCACGTCGTATTGTGCAGGCACTGATCAAAGAGTGCATTGACGTTTGCCAAGCAGGCAACATACGTATTGAGCCCGTACAGGGCAAAGACATTGTCAAGTTGCTCAACTATACGAACCCAATAAAGAAAGCCATCTCATACTTCATCATACCTATCGCTATCCGCAAGCACGCCAAATTGAAAGCCAGCATGCTCCAGGATCTCGAGAAAGGCAAACCGACAGAAGTAGATGCTATCAATGGCGCAGTATCAAGCTATGGCAGGAAGGTAGGATGCCCCACCCCAATGAACGACCGCGTAGTGGAGATTATCCATAGCATTGAACAAGGCAAGCTTCAGCCTAGTTTCGACAACCTTACCCTGTTTACCAAGTAAGAAGGAAACTCAACATTCAGGCTGTATGCCGAAATGCGGTGGTAGAGCAACTTCCTCGAACTTATAGCCTAGTCGCTTAAGTTCCAATGCAGCACCGATACGATACATCACCTTGACGGCACGGGCAAACACATGAAAAGCCATAGGACTCTGTGGCTCTATCTGCTCACGACGTATGAGGGTGACTGCTGTTTGTGCACAACTGCGTATCACAGCTTCAAGTTGTGATGCCTCTTTGCTCTCAAGCGACAAACCAAGAATGTGCTGTACGATGTGTTCATCCATATCATCAAACCCTTGGCTACCATAATAAGAGGTATAAGGTGCACGAGAACATGCCTGCCAGTTCTTATCCCATCCGTGTGCTACAGCCAGACCCAGATAGCCAGCCCAAGCGACCGATACGGTGGGATAATCAGCAATCTGCCCTACAGCATCGGCCACATACTCGGGAGCCAATACCTCCCAATGACCTGTGATGTCATCAGTAGCCAACAAAACACCACCAAGCAGGCCGTGCGATGTGCAGATACGCAGAAGCTCGGCCTGTATCTTTTCTTCGAAACGATTGAGAAATCCGATATCCATCTTAGGAAATATTAAACATTAAAACTAACGATTGAGTAATCGCAGTATATCATTCATATTATAAAGAAAGCCCCACAACGCGGGTTGTAGGGCTTCGCTATTACTTATTGTAAAATTAATTACTTCTTAAGGTACTCTTGTACTTTCTCAGAAGGAACCATTTGCTCATCGAAAACATAAGCGCCGGTCTTCGGAGACTTAACCATCTTGATTACTTTAGAGTAAGAGCTTGACTTACCCGTCTGAAGAGATGCAACCGCTTTCTTTGCCATAGCCTTATACTATATTAAGGGTTATTACTTAATTTCCTTGTGAACTGTTACACGCTTCAAGATAGGATTGTACTTCTTCAACTCCAATCTCTCAGTTGTATTCTTTCTGTTCTTAGTGGTGATATAACGAGATGTACCCGGCATACCGCTCTCCTTGTGCTCTGTGCACTCGAGGATAACTTGAACTCTGTTACCTTTAACTTTCTTTGCCATAATTAGTCTCTCCTTTACGCAATTACTTTAATGTCGTTCGGAGTGCAGTGACCCTCAGCAAAAGCTTGCTTCAAAGCAGCGTCCAAACCTTTCTTGTTAATCAAACGAAGACCAGCGGCGCTCAAGCGCAACTGAATCCAACAATTCTCTTCTACATAGAAGAATTTCTTTCTAAACAAGTTCACCTCGAATGTGCGTTTTGTGCGACGCTTAGAGTGTGAAACGTTGTTGCCAATCATGGCTTTCTTACCGGTAATTTGACAAATCTTCGACATTTCTATCTAATTTTGATGTTTATTTTGCTATGCATTCAAATTTCAGCGTGCAAAGTAACAACTTTTTTATGTAACAGCCAAATAATTCAGCTATTAATTTTATTTTAAGGTTGATTTTCTTCTTTTTCCACCAGTTTTTGCAACATTTCAAGTGCCACAAGCACTGCATTTTGTGTATTTTCGGCTCTTCCCTTGTCATAACGTCGGATGCAATGAGTGAGCACATTCGATTGTGACACCGCAGCTATCCAAATGGTGCCTACAGGCACGGTTTCTGTTCCGCCCGATGGTCCAGCCACGCCCGATGTGGCCACTGCAAACGCTGAATTCATCGATTTCATCGCACCTTGCGCCATCTCCACCACCGTCTGTTCGCTCACCACCCCATACGTCCGCAAGGTATCAGGCGACACACCGAGCAAACGTACTTTCATCTCCTCCGTATAGGCCACGATACCGCCCCTCACGCAGGCCGAACTGCCGGGAACGGCTGTCAAGGCCGCAGCAACACCACCTCCCGTGCAACTCTCCGCAGTAGCCACACTCCACCCCTTGTCTGCCAGAGTCACTTCGATGGATTGGGCGATTTCATAACATTCAGTGGTCATAATTGGTGAGTGGTTAGCGGTTAGTGGTTAGCGGTTAGCGGTGAGGGGTTAGCGGTGAAAGGTTATCGTCAACGTTAAAATTACCCGATGGAAACGCGCGAATATGCCGGTTTGTCTATCGAGCAGAACTCGCCATCCATATATTTATAGTAGCCAGTGATGGCAATCATGGCGGCATTGTCGGTGGTGTAGCCAAACTTGGGGATGTAGACATTCCACTTGTAGCGGCGGGCATGGTCGAGGAATGCGTTGCGCAGCCCTGTATTGGCCGACACGCCACCTGCTACAGCCACCTCCCTAATGCCCAGTTCCTTAGCCGCGAGGCGCAACTTCTTCATCAGGATATCCACGATAGTAGCCTCGAGCGAAGCTGCCAAATCCTCCTTGTTTTGTTCGATGAAATCGGGGTTTTCCTTCAAACTGTCGCGCAGGAAATAGAGGAACGAGGTCTTCAGTCCACTGAAGCTATAGTCATACCCCGCAATATTCGGTTTGCTGAAGGAGAAAGCCTTCGGGTTTCCCTGACGAGCCAGACGGTCAATGATGGGTCCGCCAGGATAGCCCAGCCCCATCACCTTGGAGCATTTGTCGATGGCCTCGCCAGCCGCATCGTCAATCGTCTGCCCTATCACCTCCATATCATTGTATGCCTTCACGAGGACAATCTGCGAGTTGCCGCCGGACACCAATAAACAGAGGAACGGATACTTGGGTGTCTCCTTCTTTGCCTCAGGCTCCTGTATGAAATGGGCCAGCACATGCCCCTGCAAGTGGTTGACATCGACCATCGGGATACCCAGCGAACGAGCAAACCCCTTGGCAAAGGAGACACCTACGAGCAGCGACCCCATCAAGCCAGGGCCACGAGTAAAGGCTATAGCAGAGAGCTGCTCTTTGGTGACGCCCGCCTTCTTGAGGGCTTGGTCCACTACCGGAACGATGTTCTGCTCATGGGCACGCGAAGCAAGCTCGGGCACCACCCCACCATAACTTTCGTGTACAGCCTGGCTGGCCGTCACGTTCGACAGCAACTCACCATTCTTAATGACTGCCGCCGAAGTATCATCGCACGATGACTCTATACCTAATATAATAATATCTTCCATTCGCTTTCCTTTTATTTAGACATGCCCTTTCGATAATACAAAACGACATGTCCTATCAATTTATCGGTACAAAAATAGTGCAAGGCGAGCGAAAAAGCAAGTTTCTCGAACAAAATCGGGAGATAAACATGTTTACCTCCCGATTGCTTTACCCTACCGCCTGCATTCCATCTATCAAGTCTTGGTAGGTGGCCACTTTGTGGTACTTCACATTGGCCGTTGATATACTATTAAACAGTTTCTCGGCACAGTCAATCTTCGCTTTTTCAATGGCCGACAGGTCCATCGACGACATCGACCCTTTGGTTTCTGCAATGAAGAAGATGTGCTTTACATCGTCCTTCTTCATGGCAATGGCCCAGTCGGGAGCATAGTTTCCTACGGGTGTAGGTATCTGGAAGGTACGTGGCAGCTTGGCGTATACCACCACTTCGCTCGCTTCGTCCAGGTCGTGGGCAAACTGGCGTTCTCCCTTGCTGTCGCTGAATACATAGTCCGTCACATGTTTCTTTGCTTCGTATGCACGGTCGAAGTCCATCTTGCTCTTCACGGTAAAGATGTCGCTGTCGTACTTTCCCTCTGTTATATTATAATGTATATGCTCCACAATCATCGTAGCCTTCTGCTCCTTGATGATGGCCACCACCTTACGGATAAACTCCTCGGGGTTGTTCTTGAACAGATAAAGCTTGCTTGGCCTTATGCTCTGCAATATCTTCACTACCGTGCGACGTGTCAAGCTGGCCCCCTTAGCTATATCACCTACCAAGTCATATCTGACGGTCGAGGTACACACATCGGTCAGCAGCCGTGATTGCGAGCGGGTATCGCCGAAGTCTGTCACTTCCGTCTCATCCTGCGTACCCTCTACCATCACATAGCGTAGTTGCTTCACCTCCAACTGCGCATTGATATGTAGGATAGCTTTCTCTATCAGTTCGTTGCTGTCGTAGCTCACCGTATATACATATTGATGGTTTATCTCGTTCCACAGGGCTTGGAACTCTGCCCGGTTGAAATTCTCGTTCAGCCGATTGTCTGGCGTGGTCGTCTTCTCCTCCACTACCATATCGTCCAATGCCTTCGGGTCGAAGATGGCATTGATGAGTCGGGTGACGCCCTCAGCTATCGGTTGCAACTTTTGTGGCAGTGGAGCGACACTTCCATTGGTCACTGCCTCACGATATTCGGCGGTGATATTCTTCTGGTCGTCAATATAGCCGTTATCCTCCAGGTAGATGATGATACGGCTTGCCTCTGTCTCGCTGATGGTATACACCTCCTCGCCCAGCTTGATTTGCTTGCCCGTGAAGTAGGCCACGGTAGCCTTGGCTGCACGTTCGCGTAGCACATCGCGTGTCTCGCGTTGCAAGGCAGTGGTGAAGTCCGCATAGCTCTCATTGGCTATCACCGTCAGTTTGTTCACCTCGTGTACATCCTCGCCCAACAGTTCGGCATCCATGCGAGTGCCGTGCTTGTCTACACAGATACGTAGTCCACGTCCTACCTCCTGACGCTTGGCGGTAGTCGAATTGCTATGACGGAGCGTACAGATCTGGAATACGTTCGGGTTGTCCCAACCCTCACGTAGGGCCGAGTGCGAGAAGATAAATCGTGTAGGCTCCTCGAAACTCAGCAGTCGCTCCTTGTTCTTCAATATCAGTTCGTAGGCCGATATATCGTCCGATATATCACTCTTTTTCCCCACGGCACTGTTGATCATCCTTCCGCTCTTCTTGTCAATAGAGAAGTAGCCCCTATGCACCTCCTGTGGATAAAACCGACGCAGATATTCATTGTACTCCTCATCCCAGATGTGGAACTCATTGTTGAGCAGGCGGGCATATTCCTCTTCGAACATCTGCTGGAATACCCCTTTTACTTCGCGCCCCTCCTCGTCGTAACTCTTATACTTGGCTACCTCGTCGATGAAGAAGAGCGACAGGCACTTGATACCTCGCTTGAACAGCTGGCGTTCCTTCTCGAAGTGCGACATGATGGTCTCCCTTATCTGTACACGCTGCATGTTCAGCTCGTTCGTGTCGCCTATTACCTCACCGCGGCGTATGGTCGTGCCATTAAGGAAAGTTACATACCCATTGACATTGATTTCCGACACTACAAACCCCTCGTACTGCGCCAGCCCCGACTCGTTATATAGATTATCGGCCACGCCAAAGGTCTTTATCTTGCGTACGATAGTGCCCGATGCCGTCTTGGTCTCAATCTCGATGCGTGCCATCGGCGGCTGCTTGGGCGAGAGCACGATGTTATCCAAGTAAAGATAACTGCTTGTGCCCCGCAGGTTCTTCACCTCGAAGCCCTTCACATGGATACGCTTCACCAACTTCTGTCGGTAGGCATCCAGTGCGTCCAGCGCATAGATGGTGTCGTGCTTGGTCTTGTGTGTGGCCGAGTAGTTGAGCACAAACAGCGGATTGAATCGCTTGACGCCCGCCTGTGTGGCATCTCCCTCCATTTTCTGCGGCTCGTCCATGATGATGATGGGATGATTGGCGGCGATTACATCAATCGGCCGGCGGCTGCCAAACTCATCGCGCTTCGAATAGATGATGCGGCTCTCCTTGCTCTTGCCACCTTCCTTCATCGAGGCAGCAAAGGCTTGCGTGTTGATAATCATCACGCTCAGCCCCGAGTCTGAGGAGAAGCTGTCGAGTTGCTGCAGATTGCTGCTGTTGTAGATAAACCAACGAGCTTTCCGTCCATAGTATTCCATGAAATGCTCTTCCAGCATCTTGAAGCTCTTGGCCACGCCCTCCCGAATGGCGATGCTCGGCACCACGATGATGAATTTGCTCCAACCATACTGCTTGTGCAGTTCAAACATCGTCTTGATGTACACGTACGTCTTTCCCGTACCTGTCTCCATCTCAATGTCGAGGTTCACCGCTCCTGCTCCTTTGGCCAGCGTAGCCGAGGGAGTGATGTCGTAGAGGTTCTGTATGGCGTTGATGTTCTTGAGCAGCGCCCGAGGCTCCAGCTCTATCTGGTGGTTACGAAACCCCGTCTCGCCCTCGAAGTCTATCTGCTGTTGCGAGCGTCGTCCCAAGTCGCGACGATATTCTGCCATCCTATGCGATGGCTGTCCTGTAAATACGGCCACGGTGTTCTCCACCGCCTCCGTCTGGTACTGTTGGATTTTGAATTTAAACTTCATTGATCAATGTATTGTGTGTCGCCATACATCAATCACTGAAAAAAGACTTGTTATATTTCTGCCAACAACGCAGTCAGTTGTTCTTTCAGTACAGGTAAATCCTCCTGTACCGTTTCCCAAACTTTTGCTGGTGATATGGTATAGTAACCATGCACCAATACATGCCGCATTTTCTCTATCACCACCCAAGGAATAGACTGATGAGAATCTCTGAACTCTTTCGTCAACTTATAGGTAGCTTCTCCTACTATTTCTATATTCTTGACAACAGCAAAGAATAGAATCTTGTTATTTACAAAATCATCGGCACTGACATCTTTTGTAAATTCTTCCACATTGGCAATGGCTGCCAACATATGTTCGATTCGTCCTTTGTCTCTAACAGTCTCTCTCATAGATCAACACTCTATCTTCGTCTGCGGTTTTCTGTGCAAAGGGCAACAATGTGCCCTCCTCAACCAAGTCGACCTTCTGCTGCAATAGGTTCTCTAATTGGCATATCATATCGGCATATTTGAACAGGCTTATCTTGGCATCCTTATCGAAGGCCACCAGAATATCCACATCACTATCTGCTGACTCTTCACCACGAGAATAAGAGCCAAACAGCCATGCTTTCGCGATAGGTTGTGTAGCGAAGTACCCTTGGATAGAGGGAATAATTCTGTTTCTTGTCACACTGTTCATAACCAAAACAATTTAATACACTATTGCTTCTGAATGCAAATATAACAAATTTCTTTCAGTTGATATTATGGTTTACTCTTTTTTTACATTTTTTCTTGTTAGCTCTCTCTTTTATATTATCCTACACACCGTTTCCGACGAGTAGTGACGGAATATCTGTTCGAAGTTGTCAATCACATTATCGCTGGCTGCCGAGGCATCGCGCATCACGAAGTATACAGGCTTCTGCTTGGCTATCTCGGTGATGGTAGCCTCGTCGATGTCGCGGTCGAAGCACGCCATCAAATACCCCTCATCTACATTATATATAGTAGCGGATTGGCCACTCTTCATTCTTAACTCTTCACTCTTCACTGAAGCTGAAAGCTCCACGCCCAAGTCAAGCATCACCTGGAAGAGCAGGTCCTCACTTGTGCGGTCGGGCTTCACATTCTCGCTGAAGAGCGATTGCAACTCAAACTCCTGTGGGGTATAATATACATCCTCCATATTCGAGGTGTCGAGTTTCAATACACGAAAGCCTGTATCGAGGTTCTGAGCCTGCAGCCCTGCCTCTTCCTTGATTTTCTTTCCTGCTCTTCGGATACGTTCCTTACCTATTTCGCAGATATTCTTGTAGCCTGCCTTATACGCCTCGCTCTTTTCGTCTGTGAGTTCGGGTAACTGCACCATAACAAAGCGGCGATTGCCACCATCTTCGGCATTTAACTGCATTACAGCGTGTGCTGTAGTAGCAGAACCTGAGAAGAAATCGAGAATAATTGCATCTGATGAGAACTTGGTAATCATCCTTAATGTTCGCAATAACAAATTTACACTTTTGGGGTTATCAAAATATTTACCACCCATTAAGGTCGCCAAATCCTTTGTTGCTGTCGATGTTAGGAAGTCTGCATCCCACCAAGTTGTTACAGTTTGTCGTGTTTGTTTTGCTTGCTCAAGATAATACTTCTGCTGCAAACCATTAGGGGTTCTTACTATCAATCCCGCATCATACTTCTGCTGCATTGTCTCTTTGGAATATCTCCAATAACCTTCTACTCCCAAAAACTCATAATGAGGATTACCTTTCTTGGCTCCGCCAGGACCATCTACGGGAGTTAGTTTGTAATCACCTCTTTCGTCTGAATATTTGAATCCCTCAAGTTTTGGGTCTTCTCCAATTAACTTTTGGTTTGCAAACATCACTGATATATCTCTCGCATAGAACACTAAATGGTTGTGATTCTCCGATATTATTCTATCATTGGAAACAGAAGCCCTATGCTTATGGCAGATACTTGCTATGAAATTATGCTCTCCAAAAATCTCATCGCATATTTTGATAAGGTTAGCCTCTTCATCGTCTCCAATAGAAATGAATATAGCACCATCATTTGCTAATAGGTCTTTCGCCACTTTTAAACGAGGATAAACCATATTCAGCCAATCCGTATGGAAACGACCATTGCTTTCGGTATTACGCTGCATTGGATCAATAGTTTGGTTACCCTCTTCATCAAACAAGCCGCTTGCTTGTTCGAACTCACCTCTGCCTTGTGCAAAGTCATCATTATAGACAAAGTCATTGCCCGTATTGTAAGGTGGGTCGATGTAAATCATCTTCACCTTACCAAGATAAGTCTCACGCAATACTTTCAACACATCAAGATTGTCGCCTTCAATGTAAAGGTTCTGTGTATTGTCAAAGTCCACACTCTCCTCACGGCAAGGACGAAGTGTCATTGTTGTAGGCGTATTTGCCAAACGAACGGCAGCCCGTTTGTCAGGCCAAGTGAACTGGTAGCGTTCCTCGCCCTCTGCTAATATCTCGTTACTTAACTCGGCTTGTAGTTTCTCAAAGTCGATAGCCAATTCTGGCTTACCGTCTTTTCCCAAGCGTTCCGTTACGCAATTCGGAAACAGCGCGGCTATCTTGTGCGTGTTTGAACCTATCACATCGTGGCTCTGCATAGTTAATTTTTCCATATTATTTTGTGTATATTCTTCTTTTGACGAGCGTCCTACAAACTCCCCCTCTGTTTATAGAGGGGGTGGCGCGAAGCGCCGGGGTCGTTACAAGCAAAGCGCGTAGTGTTAATACTCCGCACTTCGTTTGGAACTCCCTCCGCCCTACGGGCTCGTCCCTCTATGAACAGAGGGACAGTTTGCGGTTTCACCGATTGTTTTCATTGATACTTGTGTTTTCAATTTCTTAATCTGTTCAAAATATTCTCTCTTTCTTCGTGGCTGCTTCTCGGTAGCCATTTTTCGTTCGAGCGTGGCTATCTGCGCTAGTAGTTTGGTGCGGTGGTCATTGGCTGCAATCTGCTCGGTGAGGGTGTTGCCCGCCTCTACATTTATCTGACCGATGCTTTTTACGATGTTGTCCCAAACGGAGTCGAGTGTTAAACCTTCAAGAGTGAAAAGTGAAGAGTTAAGAGTGAAGAGTTTCCACGCTGATGTTATCAGTTTGGTGTGGTGAATGGCAAACTGCACCTCGTCACCGTAGTGCAGGGCCAGCACCATGTGTTGCGGGATGAGCTTGGTGAGCAGGGCTATGTTCTTGGGGTCGTACTCCCTGCGCTTTAGCTGCACGGCAAGCACGTAGAACTCCTTCACCTCTTCGCCCTCGGCTATGGTGGGTACGGTACGGGGCGACACTACACCTACTATATATAGGGTGCTCACGTCGGCATCGAAGCTCTCACGCTGCGAGGCGGGCATATTGAACTTCGCGTAGATAGCTTTCTTCGGAAGTTGCTTCTTGACTTCGGTGCTTGGTGGTAGGCCGTACATGATGCTTTTCTTTTTCTCACGCTCTCGCAGATTTCGCGAAGTTTATGTTTTCTCTCACAGATCTCACAAATCTCACAAAGAAACGCATCGTTTCACTTGCGTTTACCATCCGGACGGTCACATACGAGCGATAGCGATGTATGCTTTCGTGAGATTCGTGTGATCTGTGTGAAATATTACTCATAGGACTCTTTTCGCGTTTTTTGCGAGGTTAGCGTGAATTTATCTTATTTGACAAATTATTTTATGACCAAGAAGCAAATCAGTTCGAAGTCATCCAAGCCACGTATCTCTTCAGTGAAAAGGGAGCCTTGCACACCACTAAGGAAGGAGTCAATATCGCTCTCCTCCTTCACATTGATGATGCTGTTGATAGCCTCGCCCAGCAGTTCGGAATAGTGTTGCATTTCTTTTCCGTCACGAGTGATACGGTTGAATTCGCGGCATAGCTCCATATCGGGCTTATCCTTGCCCTTGCACAAGTAGCGCAGGCGGTCGAGCAGTTCCTTGGGTTGCAGATGGTTGACCACGACATCCCCCTCTTCGGAGATATACACCATATAGAAGGGATGCAGGCGGTTCTTGTGGTCGATGTTGACTCCGTTGTTACGATTCTTCAACACATACACTACTCCTGGCGGACACCCCTCAGACGCTGGCACTACGGCATGCAGACCATAAGGGGTATGCTCTATATCGGGGTTACCTTGCATGTAGGCAAGCAAGTCGAGTCGGAACTCGTTCAATCCCAAGTCCATGATGCTGATGCCTGTGTTCATCTCCTCGATATCCACCACTTCGCTTTGCAGGCGTTTGAGCTGCTCGCGACGATACTCGAGGTCGCCCTTCTCTTCGGGAGAGATAGGGTTGTCGTCGCCCGTACTGGTCATCACCGATACTTTCATGCGGGCCTCTACTCTACCCTTCAGGTCGATGTATTCATCTAGGTCCATATCGGGCCAGTAGTTGACGAGCTGGATAACATCGTTGCGCGAGCCTATACGGTCGATACGCCCGAAGCGCTGAATGATTCTTACTGGGTTCCAGTGGATATCGTAGTTGATGAGGTAGTCGCAATCCTGCAGGTTCTGGCCTTCGCTGATGCAGTCGGTGGCAATGAGGACGGAAACCTCAGGGCCTCGACTCACGTTGCTTTCCTTAAAAAGATGCGGATAGATGGTGTGGGCCTCTTTGGAGATGGGCGAGAAGAGGGTAAGCACCTTGTTGAAGTCGAGCTTTTCACCACGCGGTAGACTCATCGTGCTGCGTGCTTCGATATCGCCTGTCACCAAGGCTGTGTCGAGTCCGTGCTCAGCCTTGATACGCTCAGCCAAGCAGTCGTAGAGGTACTCTGCCGTATCGCTGAATGCAGTAAAGATGATTACCTTCTTATTATCAGGATTAATGGGATTATTGAACTTATGACTCAGGTCGTCTATCAATTGTAATAGCTTGCTATCGTGCTCGGGAGTAATATCGGCAAGCATGAGGAGCAGCAGATTCAGTGTTTCGATGTCCTTGTCGAGATACTTCTTCCAAGCGATATAGTCCATATCTTCAAGAGCAATCTGTGATTTTTTGCCACCAATGAAGATATCCTCCTGTTCATCAAGGTCAAGTCCGGCAGAGAAATCATATTCGTCCACCGTGGCGCGTGCATTACCATGCCCAGTATTGAGAGAATTGATTTTCTCTACCGTGGCCGATATAAAACCGAGGATGCGGTTCAATGACAGACGGAACGAGTTGACGGAACTCTCCAGGCGTTTGAGCAGATTGATGCTCATGAGCTTGCGGATACCACGTTCACGGCCATTCATGGTGAGTCCTGAATAGTCCTCTTCGCTTGCGATGTTTACGTATTTTGACAATCGGCTGGGCAAGATGAAGTCTGATGGGGTGTAGATGGCCAAGTTGAGTACCGAGAGCAACAGATAGATGTCGTTGTAGTTGATAGCACTATCAAGGTCGGTAAGGTGTGGACGACGGGCGATGGGTGTCAGTCGTGTAGGGAACTTGCCGATGTCGGTGGTGTCATAGTATTGTTCGATGTGCTTACGGCTTCGGGCGATGGTGACGCTATCAAGCACCTCAAAGAAATCGAAACTAAGGCGTTCGAGCAAGCGTTTCGTGGTACGCTCTTCGGGTGGCAACTTTGACCAGCGGTTATACTCCGTTTGTGCCTGGCGGAAAATATCGTCAATACTACTGCTTGTATTGAGCAAACCATCAATGTTTGCTGAATTTCCCTCGTAGGCCAAGGCTATCTGATTCTTCAAGTCATTGAAACGATTGTTGACAGGCGTAGCTGAGAGCATCAGCACCTTAGTCTTTACGCCCTTGCGGATAACCTTGTTGAGCAGTTGCAGGTAGCGGTTCTCACGAGGATTCTCATCGTTTTCGCCGGTCGTAACCTTACCTCCGTTGCGGAAGTTGTGCGACTCATCGATGACCACAAGGTCGTATGTGCTCCAGTTGATATGGGTAAGGTCGAGTCCGTTTGATACGCCTCTATTGCGAGACAAATCGGTATGGTAGAGTACATCGTATCGCAAACGGTCGGCTACAATGGGATTGTTCAGATAATTGCTTCGATAGGTAATCCAGTTGTCGTTGAGCTTCTTGGGACAGAGCACCAGCACCGACTTGTTGCGGTTCTCATAATACTTGATGACCGAGAGAGCGGTGAAGGTCTTACCCAAGCCTACTGAGTCGGCCAGGATGCAACCGTTGTACTTCTCCAACTTGTTGATGATGGCAAGGCAAGCATCCTTCTGGAAGTTGTAGAGCTTGTTCCATATCTGACTTTCCTTGAAGCCTGTAGCCTCATTGGGCAGGGTGTCTTCGGAGAGGTCGTCCAAGAACTCGCGGAAGATATTGTAGAGAGTGACGAAGTAGAGAAAGTCTGGCGCATTCTCCTTATATATGGTCTCGATATTCTCGACTATGGTGTCGGTGACATCGCGGAACTTCTCTCCGTCGGCCCACAGTTCGTTGAAGTTGCGCAGGTACTGGTCGGCCACAGGACTGGCCATACGCACCATACCCGGACAGATGTTATTGCCACGCTCGCAGCCCAGCTCCGTAGTGGTAAACTCATTGAAGGGCATATAGGTATACCCCTCGGCAGGGTGCTCCACGTGAAGAAAACCATTCATGATGCCTTGCGACACATTGGTCTTGAAGTGGGCCTTGCGGCGTATCCACTCGGCACATTCACGGGCTATGGCACGTTGGGAGAGTTGGTTGCGTAGCTTTATCTCAAACTCGTTGCCGTAAAGACTGCGCTCGCGGGCTGCTTTGGGGATATAGAACTCGCGCTTCTGCTTGGCTGCCCGCTCCTTGTTGAAGGTGGGTGAGGTGAAGATGAAGCGCAGCTCATCAATCTGCTCCAGCTCCGTCTTCAGTGCTTCGTAGGCATAGATGGAGAAGCTGGCAGCAGCGATGGCTACCCGAGAGTGGGCAGTGAGTTGTGTGCGCAGGTCATCGATGACCTTGGCATTGACATTGTCGAACGATTTGGGCAGATGGTCCACAGTGTGTTCTCCAAATAGTTTTCCGCTGCTGCCCCGATGCGGAAAGGTTCCTTTTCATGCTTGCCTACACATAATAAAAAAAGCGGGGCAACTGTACCTGTCACTCGTCCCGCTTTCTGAGGCCGTAGGATTGCCCATCGTAGTAGAACGAGCAACCCAGAAGCCCACGCCGATATGTACAACACCACAAGCCCCACGTTTGTAGGGGCTTTAGCGGGATTTAACATACCACGCAGACATCCACCGTTGCCTTGTTCCTTGACTACGATTGAAATTTTCCTACGATTTCAGAAAGCCAAAGACAAAACGTCAAGTAAACGTCTTTCTCATTATGTCTATCGCCCACCCACGAACCCTGTCGGCGCGGGCGATAGTGCAAATTTAGTGCAAAATTCCGATAAATGAAAGTTTTGTTATTATTATTGTTTTATTTGGGCTTTGAACCAAATATATTTAGGAGCTAACTTGTTTTTTTATCATTAAACCATACCTTTGCAACAATCAACATAAGGAACAACCTATGGCAGCAACAATTTTCAACCCAACAGCAACATTTGCTCAGAATGTTTGCATACGTAAGAAAAATAAGACAAGTGGTATTAGACACAAATTGGCTGTTGATGTCACAGCCAAAGACGAGTCCCTATCGTACCGTATGGACTACAATACCAAACGGATTCCCTCTAACCACTGACCCATACCATGCAATCCAGCCACCCTTTAATATAACGAGTTTTCCGAACAGGCTGTCCGGTTGTCCTTGCCGGATGTAATGCTCTGATACGCTGCATATAAACAAGGACAACTTGGTTGACCTTGGGGTGTCCTCCATTCGCGGGTCGCAGACCCTGATACTACTACGGTGAGAGGTGAGTGGTGAGAGGTGAGCGGACAATACAAACAATCGCAAACCAGACAGACTTCCTATTATCTTGAAACGCCTGCCCGATTTTTCTTTTCTCTCAATCCTCTAAATCCCGAGGAGACTTAGAAGCCGTTTGGATTTTATCGCTAATATGTATCTGAAGAACTTTTCAGTTTATCTGAGGTTCTTTTTGGCATCTTTGCCCCCTCGACTCTCGCGAATAGACCACTATTCGCTTCGCCCCGAGGAGGTAAATCTATCCAAAAAAACTCTCAGCTAAACTTGAAATAAAATCCAAACAGCTTCTTAAAAAAAGTAAATCATAAGCACTGAATAGTAAATCAAAGCTTATGATTTATTATTCACAAGCTTTGAATATTAAATCAGTGCTTATGAT
This sequence comes from uncultured Bacteroidaceae bacterium, assembly GCA_964570685.1. Taxonomy (GTDB): domain Bacteria; phylum Bacteroidota; class Bacteroidia; order Bacteroidales; family Bacteroidaceae; genus UBA1189. The sequence goes on from CAZMZC010000006.1 coordinate 56,402, forward strand.
TTGAAAATCGGCTTGTAGAAACGGGAAAATAGGAAATGCACTCCCAGAAAAGAGCAAGTGCATTCCCAACTTGTCTTAACGAGGAGGGGATATTAGAGCACACCGACAGCCAAGGGCAGCTGGGGACAACCTCGGGACAGCTGGGGCTGTCCTTGCCTATTAATTCAGAATCAACAAGTTGTCCGCAACAAGGACAACCGGACAGCCTGTTGGGGGGGATCGTTTATTCGTATATCCAACGTAAGTTCAATATAACATTGAGAGCGAGAAGCTGTAACTTACCCCCAAATCATGATAATGAAAACATTTTTAACATCGAAGCATTTGAAGGTAAGGGAAAAAAGCTTATCTTTGTGCGAGTATTATATAAATTTGGTGATTATGCAGACAAGTGGAATATCAGAGAGTGTAACGATCTTGTTGCCACAAGACGATGTGAGTCTGTTGAGAAATCTGTCAAAAAAAATGGGATGGACCATACAGCGTAAGCGCAAGAGCGGTATTGAAAAGGGATTGGAGGATATACGCAAAGGCAATGTACACCACGCTAAGAACTCGGAAGACCTCATCAAGCAGATTTTAGGCTGAGTATGTACGAGATAATCTACACCGGACAGTTTCGCAAGTCGTTGAAACTTTGCGCTCGTCGTGGACTCAACATTCAAGACTTTGTGACTGTGCTGGACATATTACAAGAGACAGGCACGTTGCCGGAACAATATCGTCCACACAAGTTGCATGGCAATTATAAAGGCTGTTGGGAGTGCCATATCAATCCCGACTGGTTGCTGATTTGGGAGCAAGATGACCAGCAATTACGTTTGATACTTGTAGATACGGGTACACACTCCGATTTGTTTTGAGGACGGTGGCTCGGAAAAAATCAAGTTTTACTTGTTTTTTCGCTCGCCTTGCACTAATTTTAGTCAACGTGTGCGCAGACAGAAGATAGGCTGCGCCTCAGAAATATTCAAATAAATTTGATATTTCGTTCGGCTTGCACTATCTTTAGTTTGCGCTGCGCACAACAGAAATTAGGCTGCGGCTCGGAAAATCGCAAATAAATTTGCATTTTCGCTCGCCTTGCACTAATTTTGTACCAAGAATGAGAAATCTAGCTCGACATATTGAATTATTGTTGCGTGACAACGATTGTGTGATACTACCAGGATTCGGTGGCTTCATCGCACAGGCAGTGCCTGCTTACTACATGAGCGAGGAGGCATTGTATTATCCGCCATCACGCAACATCAGCTTCAATGCCGCCATCACGATGAACGACGGATTGCTGGCACAAAGCTACATGAAGAGCTACCAGGTAGACTATGCGCGTGCAAACTATATGGTGGACATTGCCATAGAGAAGCTGCGCGATGCACTGGACGAAGAGGGCACAGTGACGCTGCCACATATAGGGACAATAAAGCAAGACGTATACCAGTCTATACAGTTCGTTCCTGAAGAGGCTGGCATCAGTTCGCCCCATCACTTCGGATTGGGCTCGTTCCTTATCAAAGAGCTGCACCTGCTGCACGAGACCACCGAGGCACCCAAACAAACTCAACCCATCATCACACATACGGCAAAGACAATCGATGTACATATCAACAAGAGCGTGCTTCGCCAAGTGATGTCGACAGCAGCCATACTGCTACTGTTGCTGATGGTTTCGCTGCCCATAGGCAACCACAAGCCTACGGACATAGCTTCCTTGCATCTGACCGACGTAATAGCCACACCTGCAATCAAGCAACAAGCGCCTGCCGTCATAGAGGCGACAGCTATAGAGAGTGTGCCTGCTGAGGAAATCGCCCCTGCTGATTCTACGGAATCACCCCACTCCATCGTGCCGGCAGATGTGCCCGCCGTTGAGAGTGCGGCCAAGGAGACAACAACCGCAGAAGCAATCACCGAAGAAGCCATACAACCTGCAGAAGCAGCCGTAGAGACGCCTCAAGCCATCGCAGAGGCCCTACCCCAAAAGGTGTATCATGTCATTGTTGCCAGCCTGCCCAACCATCGCGGCGCCGAGGAGACACTGAACCAGTACATCAGCAAGGGATACCCCAATGCATCATTGGTAGAACGTGACAACCGCATCCGCATATCGCTGGTACAATTCACCGATAAGGACGAAGCCAACAACTACCTCAAGGAGCTACGCCAGATAGATGCATTCCAGAATGCTTGGTTACTCGCTGTACGCAATTAAGAATATTCCAAGAATATACTTCTATGAAGAGAGTCCGTTGCCCCAAGTGCGACCATTTCATCCAGTTTGACGAGACCAAATATACTGACGGACAGTCACTCGTGTTCGTATGTGACAACTGCCAGAAACAGTTCGGCATACGTATAGGTGTGAGCAAACTGCGTGCCCTGCAGAAAGAGGAGTCCAAGGCCAATGCCCTATCAGAAGAGCAGCAGGCCGATAGCGTAGGCACCATCGTTGCGGTAGAGAACGTCTTCGGCTTTCGTCAAGAGCATCCGCTCCACTTAGGCGACAATATCATAGGACGCCGCAACAAAGGCGACGAAGTGGATATCCCCATAGAGACCAACGACCCCAGCATGGACCGCCGGCACTGTATCATCAATGTGAAACGCAGCAAAGGAAACGGTTATATATATACTATACGTGACAACGACAGTATCACCGGCACCTTTGTGATGAACGAAATACTTGGGGCAAAAGACCGCCTACGCATTGAGGATGGGGCCATCATCACGCTTGGTGCCACCACTCTCATACTTCACGACGTCAAAGAATAACATTATACCACCAACACCTTTGACTCCACATCGAAGGGGCAGAGGTCATCCATACGCATGGCACGAACAGCCATTCGCATCAGGTCTTGTGCATCAGTACAGGGCACCGATTCTTTGCTGGCAAAGTAACGCCCGGCATCAAGCATGCATTGCTCGGGAATCAGGCCAATCAGCTCGGTACCTGTCACCTCGCAGCCCAATTCATGAGCCACCATACACACCGTTTCATACGCCTTATGTATAGGACAAAGCGTGATGTCATTGATATTCATCGACACTTGCGCACAGCCATACTCCTCAATGTACCAGCCTATAGCCTTGCATCCACGAAGCAGCCCCGGGCGACGCACCACCCTACCCTCGGCATCATGTAGGGCATTGCCCTCAGCATCGCGCTGCACCTCACCACTGGCCCGCACACGAGCTGCAATGGCCGAGGCAACCTCGCGCGACGAGGTATTGAGGTTAAAGTTTACGGCAATCAGGAAGTTACGCGCTCCCACGACTGTTGCTCCCGAGCGTGCGGCCTGCTCCGTATATTCTCCGCCACCAAAATCGGGACGCATCACCGGGTCGCCCATCTTCTCGCGCAAGCCCTCATACTCTCCACGACGGCAATCGGCCAGATTGGCATGCTCGGCACAGAAGGCTGCAGCCTCGTAGCAATAGGTAGGGATACCAAGTTCTTTATATATACGCTCGGCAAGCTGGCGAGCCAGCTCGGCACACTCGGCCAGCGTAATATTCTTGAGCGGGATGAGCGGCAACACGTCGGTAGCTCCTATACGAGGATGCTCGCCGTGGTGGCGACGCATATCAATGAGCTCAGCAGCACGTTTCACCATACGGAAAGCAGCCTCTACCACTTTGTGCGCTTCGCCAACAAACGTTATCACCGTACGGTTGGCAGCCTCGCCACGATCTATATGCAATACGCGAACGCCATCGACCGAGCGTATAGCATCGGCGATGGCGTTGATGGTTTCGATATTGCGTCCCTCACTAAAGTTGGGCACGCACTCTATGAATGCTTCGTTAGAAATCATACTTCACCATTACACATACACGGTTGTTGGCTACCCAATGGGTGTTGACTATTGTGCCATCGGTCAGCTTGTAGTCTAATGTCGATTTCTTGTATTCGCCATACGCCGTAGCGGTGTGTTCATACTCGAGGCCAATCTGCATATTCTGCACCTTGTAGGTCACGATGGGCGAGAAGCGGTAGGCTTGGTCCATACCGGTATTGTTGCGCACTACGGGAGTCAACTCGTAGTGGTGGTTGGCTGTACCGAAGTTTTTCATCCAACCAGCAAAGAATCCATAGCGTAGTTTCTTGCCATACATCATGGTAATCCATGCCGAGCCGAGTTGCATGGGTTCGTATACGTAGGCATGATTAGACTTACGCATTCCTACGACACCAAATCCCGTGGGCTGCTGCATGTGCGAGGTATTTTGTCCATATACAGCCTTAGCACGAACGGTGAGGTCATCCACCTTGAGCGAACCGAATACCATGGCCGAGTAGCTGGTGAGTCGCTCATTGACGCGTATGATTGATTCAGGCTTTTCTTCGTCTAGCAGTGCTGTCACACGCGGAGCTATTGTAGATGCATTTACACCAAAGCCACCCGAGAGATACTTATTCTTTGCCGTCATCCCTACAAAGAGTTCAGGCACGAGTGCATTGCGCGAATACACATTGGAGGTCTTCCCATCGAGTCCTACCGAGCCGTATTGGAATTGATAGAGGGCGGCGGCAGTAAAGGTCAGCGAGGTTATGGGAGAATAGTTGTAGCGCACCTGCGGCGAACGGTTGAAGGGATTGAACGGCGCTCCTGTGGCGAGGCTGAACACCTCGGGCATCAGGTCGCCCGCCATCGGATGCCATGCTTGACCAACGAGCAGGTCCGACTTCTCCCAAGCCAATTTAGTATATGCCTGACGGATACGGAGATTGAAAGCTGTACCCGACGAAGCACCGCAGAAGTCCGACTCAAACTTGGCCGAGGACTTTGCGCCCCAGATCTCGGGTCCCGTGACATTCATGCCAAAACGCGTAGTGATAGACAGGAAGCGCACCGAAGGGATAGCATTCAAGTCCTCTCCATTGGCATTCAGTTTCTGGTCATTGGGGAGCATATTGAACAGTCCCTCGTTCGACTGAACACAACTGCGCGAATCATAAGTGAAGTAGTTGCGCACAAAACCATACACCTCGGCCTTCACCGCCCTGTCTTGCGCAGAAGCAGCCAAGCCGCCCAACGCAAACAAACTGACAATCAATATCTTCTTCATACCTTACATTTAAGTATAGGCAAAATTACAAAATACTATTCAAAAAGCCTATAAAAGATGTAAAATAAAACATCAATACGGAACCTTCTCCTCCAGTTCCTGCAGATTGGCCGCGATGACATCGTCGCTGATACTGTTGTTGATAAGGTTACCTGCCAGGTACTGGTCATAGGCAGCCATATCGATGAGTCCGTGTCCCGAGAGACAGAAGAGGATAGTCTTCTCCTCACCCGTCTCAATACATTTCTTTGCCTCGCGGATGGTGGCAGCAATAGCGTGGCACGACTCCGGAGCAGGGATAATGCCCTCGGAAGCAGCAAACAGTGTGCCTGCCTCGAACGACTCAATCTGCTCAATGTCTACAGCCTCCATCATCTTGTCCTTGAGGAGTTGCGACACGATAATTCCGGCCCCATGGTAGCGCAAGCCACCGGCATGAATATTGGCCGGGCGGAAGTTGTGACCGAGAGTAAACATCGGTATCAACGGTGTATAGCCCGACTCGTCGCCAAAGTCGTAGTGGAACTCGCCGCGTGTGAGCTTCGGGCACGAAGCAGGCTCGGCAGCCACAAAGCGTGTGGTACGGCCCTCCTTTATATTATGCCGCATGAAGGGGAAGGCGAGTCCGCCAAAGTTGGAGCCGCCACCGAAGCAAGCCACCACCACATCGGGATAGTCGCCTGCCATCTGCATCTGCTTCTCGGCTTCCAGTCCGATAACCGTCTGGTGCAACGTCACATGGCTCAGCACCGAGCCCAACGTATACTTGCAGTTGGGAGTCATCATCGCCAACTCCACGGCCTCAGAGATGGCCGTACCGAGCGAACCCTGATGATTGGGGTACCTGGTAAGGATATCCTTTCCTGCCCGAGTAGACATCGAGGGCGATGGAGTCACCTGTGCACCGAAGGTCTGCATGATACTGCGGCGGTAGGGCTTCTGCTCATACGAAATCTTCACCTGATACACGGCAGCCTCGAGTCCGAACACCTTGGCTGCATACGACAACGCTGCCCCCCATTGCCCGGCACCAGTCTCCGTGGTGATATTGGTCACGCCCTCCTCCTTGCAGTAGTAGGCCTGCGCCAAGGCCGAGTTAAGTTTATGCGAGCCGATGGGGCTCACGCTCTCATTCTTGAAATAGATATGGGCAGGGGTGCCGAGTGCCTGCTCCAGTCCGTAGGCACGCACGAGTGGCGTACTTCTATAATAGGTATACATCTCACGTACACGTTCAGGAATATCAATCCATGCATCCGTCATATTGAGTTCCTGCTGTGATAGCTCACGGGCAAAGAGCGGGTACAGATCCTCGGGAGTCACGGGCTGCCCGGTCTTAGGATTGAGCATAGGCTGAGGTTTGTTTACCATATCCGCTTGGATGTTGTACCACCGGGTAGGTATCTCACTCTCCGGCAAAATGAATCTTTTCTGTTTCATAATGGTGCTTTTTTGATGATTAAAAAAAAAATCCGATGCTGTCTGTGGAGCACCGGATTCATGTTTACAAATACTACTTTTTATTCCTTATTATATATATACATCAGTAACCGTGCTCAATCTTCTATACTGAGCCACCACCAAAACTTGCTGAGGTTTACCGATGCGTTCATATACTCTTTCTTTATTTCTGCGACAAAGTTACAGCTTTTTTACATATTTACAAACAATCTGTAAGAAAAGTTTTCATTTTGATGTTAAAATGTATGTTCATCGAGCAACACACCACCAGAACCCTTTTCCCACTTCTCTATACGTTCCTGCAGATGCTTCTCCAATCTCTTCACGCCCTCTTCTATCGACCTTCCCGTCTCTTTTGCCGTCTCCTCCAGCACATCGGCCTGTCGTTCGAGATATCTCTCAAACTTCTCCTTGTCAATGCCGTCGCCACTATCATTCATAATGGCACGTACAAAGGCATTGGTCACATAGAGCCTTCTCAAGCGCGGTTTGTCAACACTATTGTTCACTATGAGCATATAAGCGTATTCAGCATCAGAGTTGTCCATATACACCAGACTGTTACCCTTCTCAGCCAGCAGGGAGTAAGAGTCGGGGATAACATCAAGCACATCAGTGAAGAACTTTGCACGCACCGACTGCTTGCACGAGTCGAGCCGTAGCGTCACCACCTCTCTGATACCCATCATGACGAGCGAGCCACGGATGATTGCAGCACGCTTATTGCCTCTGGCGATACCGTCGGCCACCATAGCATCAAGGTCGCTGTTGACGTTCACAACTTTATATTCAGCCCCACGCTTATCTTTATACTTGTTGATAAAGCGGTCAAGCGAGTCGGCATACCCCATCGAGCAAGCGAGCAGGAAGCTCAGCAACAAAACAGTCTTCTTCATACTATCCATCATTTATTTTGAAGGCAAAGATAATGCAAACGAGTGAATAAAGCTTGCTTTATTTCCGACGAGTGCCGCTTATCTTCGCTTTTAAAGGCAAAGATAATGCAAACGAGTAAATAAAGCTTGCTTTATTTCCAACGAGTGCCGCTTATCTTCGCTTTTGAAGGCAAAGATACTATCTCTTACCGACATTGACAAACAATGGGTGCATTTTGGATGAACAATGAAGATATATATTTTGTCATATCACAAAAAAGGGCGACCTTTGCATTAAAACGGATATTCTTATGCTTATCGTGCTACTGATACTTTGGAGCAGTGTACTCGTGGGCTATCTGCTACGGCGCTGGCCACAGCCTTGGGTGAGCCGTCTGCTGACCATCTCCATCTGGCTAATGCTATTTATTATAGGTATAGAGGTGGGCGGCAATGAGGTATTAGTCGGGTCATTAGGGCTGTTAGGCGCCGAGGCACTGCTAATCACCGTACTCACCACATTGTGCTGCGGTGCCGGGTCGCTGCTGCTCTGGCGTCGCCTACAACCCAAGGAGCACGAGAGCCGCCGCAAGGCAGAGCGCAGCACCACACTGCGTTTCAGCCTTCGAGGGCTATGGACCACCATGCACGAGAGCATCATCATCTTCGTCTGCTTCTCGGGAGGATGCGTGCTGGGCTTTTTCGGAGCCGACGAATACCTGCCAGCCCGAGCCTCCTTCTACAGCCTATGTCTATTGCTGGTATGTGTAGGCTTCGGCATCGGGCAGAACGAAGAGCTACGGAAAAACTTCCGGTATATCAAGAAAGGCTTTGCATGGATGCCCGTAGTAACCATCATAAGCACCTGGATAGGAGCCCTGCTCACCGCCATGCTGCTCACCGACCGCAGTCCCGCCGACTGGCTGGCCGTAAGCTCCGGCTTCGGCTACTACTCCCTGTCAAGCATGCTCATCACCGAGGTGCGCGGCATAGAACTGGGAACGGTAGCACTGATGTACAATGTCTTGCGCGAGATCACTGCCCTGCTGCTTGCCCCACTGCTACTGCGCGTCTTCGGTCCCTTGGCACCAATCAGCGTTGGAGGTGCCACCACAGCCGACACCACCCTGCCTACCATCTCACGTGTCAGCGGCACCCAGTTTATCCCCATAGCCATCTTCCACGGATTGGCGGTCGACCTCAGTGTGCCGCTGCTCGTACCCCTCTTCTGTGCGATATAAAAAAAATGAGTGGGAAGCATACCCTGCCCCCACTCATCATACCATGAAGCCTATCCTTACTTCTTGAACAGTCCGCCCAGCAAGCTGCCAGCCTTCTCCTTGATAAGGTCAGCCGCGCTATCCTTCACGAAGTCAGCCAGAAGGTCATTCACATCAACCCCCTTGCCCGATGTAAGCATATTCAGCACCTTCGGAATCATAGGCACCACCGCATTCACCAACGATGAAGACAAGCCCAACTTCTTAGCCACATTGTCGCTAAAGAGGTTGCCGGCCAGCGCTGTCACAGGGCTTGAAGCCGCATCTTCCTTTCCTGTAAAGAGCGCTTTCAACTGGTCCAATCCACCCTCCTTCACAGCAGTATCCTTGATACTGTCAAAGATAGAGTCAGAAAGGCCACCCAATACCTTCTCCTGCAGATTCTCAGGAATCGCTGCCGAGCCCGTAAGCACCTCGGCAGCCTTGTCCTTTATAAGTTCCGTTAACATTGACATAGCGATAACTATTATTTTAGAATGATACTCCCGTTCATCAACGCTTCTCCAGTGAAACGACCGTATTGCCAGCCGCATCAAGGAAATAAAGATGGGTACCGTCAACCTTGAAGTCGACCACCTGTCCCAAAGCAGGCAGCATAGCATCCTCTACGGTCATATCGGCACACATCATACGAGTGCTTCCCATAGCAGCAAACATCAATGTCTCAGGATTGACCTCGGCAGGCATAGCACCAGTCAGCTGGTTGCAGCCAGTGCTACCATAGATAAGCTGCTCAGCCACATTGAAGCCCATAAAAGCATCCACTGAGTCGGGCACAGCCATCTCACCTATTGCCACCACGTTCCACTCGCCATCAAGCGCCTCGAGCGACTTCTTCTCATTACAACTTGCCATAACAAACACAGCCATTACGGCTACAAACAGATTAAAAACTTTCTTCATATCTCTTCTATTAATATTACAAACCGCGAAGATAGCAACTATTTTGCAGAATAAAAAGGTTTAAGCAGCAAAAGTATCTGAAAAGCAAATTTTCATTCACTCACTTGCTCCATCCGTGCTTATTGCGAGAATGGGCGGCGCTCGTCGCAAATGAAAGCGAGCTTTCATTCACTCACTTGCTCCATCCGTGCCATATTTCCGTGCAAATGGTCGGGTAAGCGGAAATATTGAATTGCCTTTAGCCCCTACGGGCGGCGACCTAAAGGTTCTCAGAGGCCATTTCCCGACGCAATCCCCTATCTCACATCCCGTTAACCCCGAGTTTTTTTGTCAGGATTTTTCTCCGTCTCAAAATTGGAGGTATCCGATTTTTATGTTCTCCGTAGCAGTTATTGCAAATATTTGCAACAACTGCCTGTGGCTACGCCGTCGCCTCCTCAGGATTCACTACCCCATGGATGTTGTCGATGTATTTTGCCAAGGGTAGCATATAGGTACTAAACACCGATAGCTTCTCATCGAACGGTGCTTCATTGACTACAATATCTTTGGTAATATCACCGTTCTCACACACATAGGATATAATAGTCGTCAAGAACTCCTCTTGTTCGGCATTGAGTTGTGCACCTGAGAGGAATGTGCTGAATCGCTCGATGGCTTCCTTTCGGTTCACTCCGATGATAGAGCGGATGAAGATGGCTACATTGGCTCCACAGGGCATACCTTGGGTATATCTATCGTAGTCCTCCTTGTTGCCCAATTCTTCCCATAGGATATGTTCAAGTTCTCTCACATCGGCACTTGTCAACTGCTCCATGGAGTATATCTTGTTCAGGACAGGAAGGTTACGGTTCTCGGCAAGGAAGTCCATTATCCGCTGCTTGTAGGTGACGCGAGTGACGATACCTTCACTTGTGCCATCGTATGTCACCACATCTTCGATATCAATGATAAACCATTGGTTCTTATCCCCAAGCAGGAACTTAGTCAACTCTCTTATATCCTCGCGTACCTTTTCGAGCCATGGCAACGACATGTTTTCCCAGTACACAGGAGTCAGCACCTCCTTGATGGTTGCCATCTTCGCCTGAATCTGCGGTATGGTTGCTTTCTGCTGCAACTTCTCTGCCACGACTTGTACATTCTGTATCGCCCTGTTTGCTCCTGCTTCTTCATCGAGCAATGATAGTTCAATCGCCAACATCAACACATCAAACTTCTTGGCATTCTCGTCCTGCGTGTTCTTGGCAAGCAAAGGAGATATATCATTCTTCAATGTCAAGGTATCCAACTCCGAAATATATGCCCATGCTCCCTCTTCCTTGAAGTGACTTACCTGTTCCCACTTGGCACGCACCGAGATATGGCTATCCGAAAGCATTGTCACCTGCTCCTTCAGCAATGCCTTGATGTCATCGTGGAGTCGCTTGGCAAATTCATCCTCCTGGAACTTCTGATGTTGGAGATGGAATGCTATATCCGCACGCAAGCAGAAGAGGCGCTCGGTCAATGATTGGGTGGTACGTGACTCTTTACCATTGGGATTCTTCTCAAAGTAGTCAAAGTTGCAGCACCAATCGAAGATGTAGAATTCTTTCTTGTCCTCTGCTCCAAACAATCCCTGCGATAGGCGTGTGCCACGTCCTATCATTTGCATGAACTTGATCTTGCTCTTCACGGGCTTGAAGAATACCAAGTTCAACACGTCGGGTACGTCGATACCTGTATCAAGCATATCCACCGACACGGCAATCTGAGGTTCATGATCGCGTTTCTCGAACTTGTCTATCAAGTCCTGCGAATAGGTGATATAGTTGTCTATGAGCACACAGAATCCTGCGCCATATTCAGGATACAGCACCCCGAAGCGCTCTACTATCAGTTCGGCATGGCGGTGGTTATAGGCAAACACGATGCTCTTACCGATGCGTTCACCACTCTGCACCCTCAATCCGTTCTCCATCAAGTCTTGCAATACGGCATCAATGGTGTCTATATTGTAGATGTAACTGAATATCTCATTGTTGTTGATGTCGCGTACATACTTGCTCTTCTCATAGGGCACGGCCTCCTCAGCGGCTCGGGTTTCGATAGGGCCTGTAAGGTCTTTAGAGTCTTTAAAGTCCTTAAGGTCACTAACGACCTTAGAGACCTTAGAGTCCTTAAAGTCATTAAAGACCTTATGCAACTCCTCATACTCCCATATCTGTTCCATCTGACGCTTCTCCTCTTCGCTGAGGTTGTTGTATTTGATTCCCTCCTTGAGTATCATCGAGCCGCGCTTATAGCCTACATAGGGCACAAGGTAGCCATCCGATACGGCATCCTCCAACTCATAGGCATAGTTCGGTGCTCCCTGCTCCATCTCGAAGATGTCGTAGGTGCTCTTGTCCACCTCATCGCGTGGCGTTGCCGTAAGTCCGATGAGCATCGCATCAAAGTAGTTAAAGATGGCTCCAAACTTACCGAAGATGCTTCGGTGTGCTTCGTCAATGATGATTAAGTCGAACCGTCCCACCGAGAAGGGCTTCTCATCCGTATCGATAAAGTTAATCATCGTTTGGTATGTAGAGAAGGTAATGCGGGCATTCATATCACGCTCACCACTCTCATTGAGCACCGTAGTCGTCTCATTGGGCATCAGCTTCACGAAGTTCTTATGAGCCTGCTTCACGAGTGATGTTCTATCGGCAAGGAAGAGCACATTCTTCACCCAGTCGTTACGCTTGAGTACATCCACCAATGATATAGCCACACGAGTCTTGCCTGTACCTGTTGCCATCACGAGCAAACCTTTTCTGTGCTTCGTGTTGTAGTGTTCACACACCGCCTTGATAGCCGTTTTCTGATAGTAGCGGTCAGTAATGTTATCGTTGATGGTGAAGTCGGTTATGTCCTTCCGTCCACGCTTCTGTATCATGCGTTCCAAGTCATCCTCGGTGTGGAAACTATATAGTCTACGAGGAGGATAACCCAGCCCATCGATGATGCGTGTATCAAATCCGTTGGTATAGTATATCACAGGGCGCACACCATAACGTGCCTCCAAGCAGTCGGCATACAGCTCGGCTTGGTGCTTGCCCTTAATGGGTGACACGGATGTACGCTTGGCTTCCACTACCGCAAGGGGCTTGCCATTGCTACCGAAGAGTACATAGTCGGCATAGCCTACCTCTTGTGTATTGGGCATGCCCTGCAACTCCACCTCGATGCAAGCCTTCGAGGGCTGCACCAATCCTTCGGTATCGAGTATCTGCCATCCTGCTTCGCGTAGCATGAGGTCAATGTATAGTCTGCGTGTCTCAGCCTCCGAGATGTCGGTGGGCAATACTTCCACAGGAGCATTTGACTCTACGGCCACCTTGTCGGCTGCTTCTACAATCTTGCTCTCAGGGGTAATGGCAGGCACTTTGGTAGGAACCATCACAGGTGCACCCAGTGACACAGGTATCAGCGTCCTATCAAATGGTTTTACGCTCTCTACTACTTTGAGCTTGAGGAGTACGGCAGCTACTACATTATATATATTGAGCAGGCAGAAGAACGATTCCCGCTTGCTCACCTCTCCGGCATGAGCACCCAAGTTGCCCACCTTGCGCACATAGTGCACCGCCATCATCACCTTGTCATCGTTGATGAACTCTTTGAAGGGTTCACCATCCACCAATTCAAACAGCGATGTGCGCTCCGGCACCTCAATGTTCTTCATCTGATAGAGCGAGCGCACCACATACTCCAATGCCCGGCGTGCATTGATGGCACTGATGTCGGGATTGCACACTTGGTTCTCCTCTGCTGCGGCACAGAAGCGGTGCAGGTCGGTGAGCTCAAGCTCTTTCAAGTAATCGAAATTGCGCATAGTCAGTAGTTTTTAATTAGAGTCTTTAGGGTCTTTAAGGTCTTTAGGGTCCTTAGAGTCCTTAAAATCCTTATAGTCCTTAGCCCCCTTATAGTTATTTGCTCTATAGTCTTTCCTCACTCTCATCATCCGCTCACTGAAGCCGCCCTCCTTCACGAAGTCGTCAGACAGGCGTTGTATCTGCCGATGTAGCAGGTAGTCGGCTTGCTTGAGCAGCACGATGGCCATGTTGGCTATGGTCTCGGGCGGACGCGTCTCGGCCAATGCCATGAAATAGGCACCGTCGTTGTGGTCGCGACCTATTCGGCGCATGGCTTCGAGCTCTGCCGAGCCCTCCTCCCACTGGCGGTGCCCACGGGTCTTGAGGTAGTCCTCGTAGTCTTCGTTGAGCTCGTGCAGACTCGCCTTGGCCACATTAAGCAGCTTCAGCTCGGTCTTGGCCGAGGTGCCCGAGGCCATGCTACCCTCCACGATGTTCTGCTTGCCAGAGCGTGCTGCCTGCACCATCTGGTCAATGGTGCGGTCGCCCTTCTGCAGGTAGGTGTGGCAGAAGTAGTAGGTGAGCTGAAAGATGACATCCGTCTTTTGATAGCTCAGCAACTTCTTGTAGTTGCCCCGCTGGGGTATCAGGTTCTCACTCATGGCGGTCAGTGTTTATGGTTAATTATTGGTTGTTTGTTATTGTTTGTTGTTATCGTCATCGTTAGAGTCCCTAAAGTCCTTCGAGTCTTTAGAGTCTTTAGAGACTTTAAAGAGCTATCCAAAATACTCCTGCATGCGGGCATTAAACAAAGTCTCCACCTCGCCTAACGATTGCTTGATAAGGGCCTTTTGCTGCTCGATGCTTTCTATCTTAGATACAAATTCTTCTTGTAATGTAATAGGAGGTATAATTATGCGTGTTTTCTTAATCTCACTTAGATGTAGATTGGGAACGCCTATGCCTTTAATTGATTTATCAAACTGTTGTTTTGTACTTCTATTATTGATTGCATAGGTTAAAAACTTGGGTACAAAACCCTTATTGGGACGTAAAAGGGCAAGACTTACATATATATCGAAAATGTCATCTGTTTCCACGAGAGCACAGATTCCATAAGTTCCATTTTTACATAGTAGAATATCATTTCTTTGAGGAGCAACTCTTTTATACAATTCTACATGCAGACTTTCGGGAATATATTTGATATTACCCCAATTTATCACACCACTAACAACATCTTTTGCAGACAAGAACTTAATTCCATTTATTTCATCATCTGTATACTGAGGCGTTTGATGTGTACCATCTTTGATGATTGAAAAGACTTCAGAGAGAGTTTTGATTTCAAAATCATGATTGTTGTCGTCAACACTTCCGAACATCTCATAGAAGATAGATTGCGCCAGTGCATCGAGTTCCTTCAACTGCTGACGCTTTTTATCAAGGATGCCACTCAAACAATCCAACTCAGACACAATCTTTTCTTGTTCGGGGAGAGGGGGGATGGGGATAGGAATTGACAGTAATGATGATTTTACAAGGTGCTTAATTGTAACTCCCTTGCCATATTGAGAGTCTAAAAGCCCAATATTTTTAAGAAACCGAAGATAGAGTAAGCAAAATCTTGGAACGACAGAACCATTAAACCTAACACGGTGAAGTGCATTCTGATACAACATTGGTTCATCTTTATTCCAAATAGCAGCCCTACCAATATCTCCACCTTCACATATAAGTAAATCTCCTTTTTGTACAGAATAACGCTCCAACTCTGACTTCTCAAACCTTGTTTGCTTTATTGTAGCGAAGTCTATCTTGTCCCATAAAACATTAATAGCACATAAGTAAGGATACAGCTCTCCTGTATCTTTGGATTGATTAAGAGTTTTGCCTAAATCGCTTTCACAAACCTCTCCCAGTTTCTTTATCTCCCAACCCTGTTTCATACTCTCCTATTGCAATTACTAGGAATATGATCTTGTATTTCATCGAGTTTATTATAGATGTCGTTGAGGTCTTTCACCTCATCGTCAAAGTCAGGAAGTCCTTTTAGGGCTTCTATCTCATATCGTATATCTTCCAAACCCGTCTTAAGCGTGTCTCTTATCTCGCATAATACCCCATATATCTTTTCGTCCATAGTGTTACTATTCATTACAATTACCAGTTATTTCTTATTTATCACCCACAAACCACTCTTGCGGCTACCTTGACGAGATATCACGCCGGCATCCTTGAGACGCTTCATCTGTTTCTCCACACCGCGAAGCGTCAGGCCTGTACGTGTGGCTATCTCCCCAGCAGTAAGCGAGGGATTGGTGTGAAGCAACAGGAGCAACTGCTTTTCGTTTATACCGAACTTTATACCATACTTTATACCGAACTCAGCACCGAACTTTATAGCGAAGTCCTTCTCTATGGGGTTCTCGTCGGTGGCCGAAAGGGCATTCTGTATGGTTTCTTCGTGCTCGTATCTGCTGAGAGCGTTCAGTATCTCTCCCAACATAAACTCTATGAATGGCCCCGATTGCCCTTGGGCACTGCTGGCAGTGATGGCATCGTAGTATTTCTGTTGGTTTGCATACACCATGTTCTCGATAGGCAGATGTTCGAACAACGGATGAAGCCTGCCCAATATGAGCGATTGCCACAAGCGCCCCATGCGTCCGTTGCCATCCATGAAGGGGTGGATAAAC
The DNA here is from genome assembly GCA_964570685.1 of uncultured Bacteroidaceae bacterium. Classification (GTDB taxonomy): domain Bacteria; phylum Bacteroidota; class Bacteroidia; order Bacteroidales; family Bacteroidaceae; genus UBA1189. The sequence goes on from CAZMZC010000006.1 coordinate 72,532, forward strand.
TCGAACTCGTAGTGAAACACTGAGGAGCGCACGAGCAGATGGTCGTCTGACTTGTTAAGCCACTCAAAAAGTTCATCCATCAGCGAAGGTACACGCTCGGCAGGAGGGGCAAGGTGCACAAGCCCCGTCTCACCAAACACGCCCACACTCGAACGTCTGAAGCTACCCGGATGGTCAATCAGCGCCTCCATCATCGTACCATGTGCTTTGAGCAAGTCTTTCACATCGAAAGGGTTCAAGCTCGGGTATAGCTCGTAGGTGCGGATGGCATTCTTTACCTCCTGTATCTGCTTGATGGGAGCTACCACCTGCTTGCCGTCAAGGATGTCGGCCACTTCGCTCTCGGCAAGCGTGTTTCCCTCAATAGCCAAAGAGGAATGGATGGTTTTGATACGGTTGGCTTTGCGCAACATCAAAGCATCGGGCTGCTCCATGCGTATGGCATAGCGCTCAATCTTGGCCGAGATCTCGGCTATTAGGTTTACGGCTTTGGATGTCAACGTAAAAGGTGGTATATAGTCCATTTCTTCAAAATTATTCATTAGTCACTACTAATTACTCTCTTCAAACTCTCCATCGCCTGCCGTATCTCGCTTTCCAATGCTTCGATACGCCCCATGATTACTTCGGATGGCTCGTACACCACCTGCTCGCGCTCTATCTCCTTGTACTTGTTGATGGAGAGGTCGTAGCCCTTCTCACGAATCTCTTCCACAGGTACGAGGAACGACTTATCTTTGCGTGTGCGCTCGGCTTCGCCGTCGAGGTTATGGAAGCGTGCCACAATATCGGGTATATCATTGTCGCTGATGGGGTTACGCTTATCATCGAGTGAGAACCCATCGGCCTTCATGTCGTAGAACCATACCTTGTCCGTGCCTCCTGCATTGGTCTTGGTGAATACGAGGATGGCGGTGCTCACTCCTGCATAGGGCTTGAATACTCCCGAAGGCATGGAGATGACGGCTTGCAGGCGTTGGTTATCGACAATCTCCTTGCGGATAGCCATGTGCCCTGTACTGGTGCCGAAGAGTACGCCATCGGGAACGATGGATGCACACCTACCACCCAGTTGGAGCATCCTTACGAACAGTGCCATGAAGAGCAACTCCGTTTTCTTCGTCTTGGTGATAGCGAGCAATGACTTGCTCACGGCATCATAGTCGAGACTCCCTGCGAAAGGAGGATTGGCAAGGCATAGGGTGTACTTGTTCTCATCGGTGTTATCGGTGGAGAGACTATCCTTATACTCCACATCAGGATTGTCTACACCATGAAGCATCAGGTTCATCGCTCCGATACGGAGCATGGTAGCATCGGTATCGAAGCCATGAAGCAAGCCACTCTTGTAGTGCTCGGCATGCTCGCGCTTGAGCAACTCAGACTTGTAGTGTTCCTGCACATACTTGGCACTCTCGACGATGAATCCTGCACTACCCATGGCTGGGTCGCACACGCTATCCTGCAACGTAGGCTGCATCATATCTACCATCATCTTGATGATGTGGCGAGGGGTGCGGAACTGTCCGTTGTTGCCCGAGGCCGCCATCTTGCCCAGCACATACTCGTACACGTCGCCCATCGTATCACGATTATTCATGTCGAGGGCATCGATACCCTCAACTATCTTCACCAAGGTGCGAGGATTCTGCACGAGGAATGTAGCGTTGGCCATGAAGCGGCTATAGGCGCTCTCCTTACCCTCATTCAAGTTCTTGATGAAGGCAAAGGCATCACGACTGATGATGCGGTACATCTCTTCGGCTTCCTTGTTCTTGAACACGCTCCAGCGCAAGGTCTCGTAGGGCACATCCTTGTCCGTCTCAGGATTGTGCCACATGCCCTCACGGAATGTAGGGTCCTTCACCGCCACGCCCATGATGCTGGCATTGGCCTCCTTGGTTTTCTGTGCATCATCGAGCATCTTCATAAAGAACAGATAGGTCATCTGTTCCAGGATGGTAATAGAGTTGGTGATGCCACCCGTCCAGAAAGCATCCCAAATAGTATCGATACGGTTCTTTATCTCTCCTGTAATCATAGTCATATGTTTATTCACTGCAAATATACGGACAAACGAGCGAGAAATATCAAGCTTGCTTGAATATTTTTCACAGCGAGTGCAGTAAATATTCGCGGTCCACTGCAAATATACCAATTATCCCCGAGAAAGCCTATTGATTCTTTGCTTTTTTAATCCTCTGTCCTTTTGAACTTGTCGGAGAGTCCGATTGATTACAAAAGGAGTCGAATTCGTCCCTTTTCGCGTGTATCAAAAAGGGGTGGGGTTCCCCTTTTTTAGCTGAGGCATCGGTTATTGAGCGTAAACCATTGCTATTCTTTGCAATAACCACCGCCCCCGTTGTGGGGTGTCGGTACTATTTGGGAGTACATACCTTGCGCGGTACATACATGTACCGATTCTATTGCGTGTTTGCAATGATTCCATCGCATACATCAACCGCAAAAAAGTGGTTGATGCGTGTAGATGTGGTGAGTAAAAAAGTTTTATTTTTGGCCTGGCAAGGGATTAGGCGTAGTGAAGTGCCGATGTGTCGCCAAAGGGGTATAACTCACATGTATATAATGAGATGATGGCGACAGATGAGGACGATAACGACAACGATGACGATAACCCTTTTGTGTCTTGTGTTGCCATAGCCGTTTCCTTCTTTTTATCTGTCCTCTATCATTTTTCGCTTGACGATTTTATTTGCCGTTCGCGAACGGCAGCGCGGTCGTTCGCGAAGGACAGCGCGGTTGTTCGCGAACGGTAACACAAATGGAAAGTCCCAATCAGAGAAAACGCACTATAAAAAAGCATTAATATGCCTTGATAATTTTCACACAAACAATTCTTTCTTACGCTTAACATTTGATTTTTACACAGAATATGAATATAAATTCTGTGTGAGACAAAATCCATCTGCGTGAGACAAAATCTCCGTTATATTATTTCCGATGAGAAGGGGTGTAAAATCGTCCTCATATGCCGCCGTTAATGCACAGTAACAATGCAAGTTAACCACCTTGGGCGACACATCGACAGATGAGAAAGACAAAGTCTTTATAGGGGTATTCTGTAAACGAAGGATATATATGATTAGCAAGAAAATATTAGTGGATTATTGTACGCATTCCACCTGTCAAAAGTGTACGATTTTACAACCGCATTGTGCCATGCCAGGCCAAAAATAAACTTTTATTACTCGGGGATACAAACCGAAAGGGAGGTATATATCCTCGAAAAATCACTATATTTAGGTATTGCAGGAGTGGGCAGTTTGACGTATCTTTGCGCAAGAAACACGAAGATACGGAAAAAGAATAAGGATATGCGGATATCAGCGATGCACATCGGCCAAAAGGGCTGCATAGTGAAGGTGAAGGGGCACGGCAGTGCACGCAAGCGTGCGGTAGAGGCCGGCTTCTACAAAGGTATATGTGTGGAGGTGCTGGATATGGGCGACGGCTCGCTCAGCATTGATGTGGAGGGTGTCACCCGACGACTTCCCTTTACCGAGGCCTCGATGATTGAGGTGCTCACCACCGAAGAGGCTGCCCGCGAGCTGGGCGTGGCCGAGGTGAGCGTGGAGGTACTGAAGGAGCTGGCACACAAGCACCGCCACCAGATAGAGGTGGCACTGGTGGGGCAGCCGCTCTCGGGCAAGAACTCGCTCTACAACATGGCTATGGGCACTACTGAAGCGCCTGCAGCACCAGTGAGCGAGGTACAGAGGGGCACGCGCCACTTTCAGGACTATGAGCTGCATCTGACCAATCTGCCCGATACCTACTCGCTCACTTCGCGCACCTCGGATACGTGGACGGTGCGCAAGCATCTGGTGGACGACGCACCCGACGTGATCATCAACGTGGTGGATGCCACGGACCTGGAGCGCAGCATGCAGGTGACTGCCCAGCTGCTCGACATGAACCTGCGCGTAATCATCGCACTCAACAAGTATGATGCCATGCAGGAGTCGGGAGCACAGCTCGACTATCAGGGGCTGAGCCGCCTGCTGGGTACGCCCGTGGTGCCTACGGTGAGTCTCAATGATGAGGGCATGGAGCATCTGCTGCATCTGGCTATCAACATATACGAGGGGGCCGACTTCCTCGACGATGACGGCGAGGTGAACCCCGAGGTGATGCGCGAGCTGCAGGAGTGGCACCGCAACATCGTACACACCGACGAGCATTCGGAACACTTGGCCGACTTCACACGCGACCACACGCTCAACGCCCGCTACAAGAAGCACGCCTACCGCCATATACACATATACCACGGCAACGAGCTGGAGCAGAGCATCGAGACCCTGCGCACCGAGGTATGGAAGAGCGAGGCCACACGCTACCGCTACTCTACCCGATTCGTGGCCATCGGCCTGCTCGAAGGCGATGCCGAGATAGAGCAGTTTGTGCGTGCCGAGATGCCCAACAGCAAGGCTATCTTTGCTCTGCGCGACAAGGAGCGGCGGCGCTACTCGCACCTGATGGGCGAGAAGGTGACGGAGGCCATACGTACTGCCAAGCAGGGATTCGTGCAGGGTGCACTGAAGGAGACCTACACCCCGGCAGCCACCGAGGAGCCAGCCACTGCCAACCAGCGCTTCACCCAACGGATTGACCGCATCGCCACTCACAAGGTGTGGGGCGTGGTCATCTTCCTTGCTTCGCTGTTCATCATGTTTGAAGCCACCTTCGTGCTTGGCGAATATCCCATGCAGGGCATAGAGTGGCTGGTGGAGCAGACGGGCATGCTCATAGAGCGCCTTCTCCCCGAGGGACCCATCAAGGACATGGTGGTAGACGGTATCATAGGCGGTGTGGGCGGTGTCATCGTGTTCCTGCCAAACATTCTTATCCTATACTTCTTCATCTCGCTGATGGAGGACTCGGGCTACATGTCGCGTGCGGCATTCATCATGGACAAGGCCATGCACAAAATGGGACTGCACGGCAAGTCGTTCATCACGCTTATCATGGGATTCGGCTGCAACGTGCCTGCCATACTGGCCACACGCATGATAGAGAGCCGCAAGAGCCGGCTCATCACGATGCTGGTGACACCACTGATGTCGTGCAGTGCCCGACTGCCGGTATACATCATCTTCGTGGCTGCCTTCTTCCCTCACCACTCGGGATTGGTGCTCATGGGGCTCTACCTCACCGGCATCATCCTTGCCGTGCTCGTGGCACGACTGCTGAGCCGCACGGTGATGCGCGGCGACGAGACACCCTACGTGATGGAGCTGGCGCCCTACCGTCGCCCGGCATGGAAGGTCATCTTCAAGCATACGTGGGACAAAGGGTATGAGTACCTGAAGAAGATGGGAGGCGTCATCCTCGTGGCCTCTATCGTGGTGTGGTTCCTCGGCTACTATCCCCGTAGCGAGCAGTACGACACACCGGCCAAGCAGCAGGAGCACTCCTATATAGGATATATAGGCAAGGCGATAGAGCCGGCCATTGCCCCGCTCGGGTTTGACTGGAAGATGGGTATCGGACTTGTGAGCGGTGTGGGCGCCAAGGAGCTTATCGTGAGCACCTTGGGTGTGCTCTATGCCAACCAGGAGGTGGACAATGCCGAGAGCGAAGCGCAAATCGCCGCTGCCCTGAAGACCGTGACCACACCGCCTGCCGCACTGGCCTATATGGTGTTTGTGCTCATCTACTTCCCCTGTCTGGCTACGCTCATCGCCATCAAAAAGGAGACCAAAAGCTGGAGCTGGGCCATATTCACAGCCGTGTATACCACCGTATTGGCTTGGGTAATGGCCTTTGCGGTATATCAGATAGGAGGGATGGTTTTATAGGTTATGGGTTATGGGTAAAAGGTGAGAGGTGAATGGCTACTAACCACTAACCACTAACCATTAACCGCTAATCCACTAACCACTAATCCACTAACCGCTAACCAAACATGCTACAACATATCATAGTCAGTATCGTCTTTGCCGTATGTCTCTACTTGGTTGTGCGCCGCTTGGCACGTATCATAACACGTGCCAAGAGGGGCGAGGCCAAGTGCGATACGTGTACCGAGACCGACTGCCCCCTGCGCCAAGCAGGCAAGAATGCCCGATGTGAGTGCGGATGTGGATGCGGCTCTACTTCAAGAACACGAAGAACACCGCAGCAATAAGGCATCCGAAGGCTACGAAGTGGTTCCACTGCAGGGTCTCTCCCCGGAAGAAAACGATGGTGAAGAGGGTGAAGATGGTGATGGAGATGACCTCCTGTATCACCTTTAGCTGCATCAAGGTGAAGGCACCGCCATTGCCTACAAAACCGATACGATTGGCTGGTACCTGACAGGCATACTCGAAGAGTGCCAAAAACCAACTGATGAGGATAACGATGTAGAGCGGTGTATTGTCTGATATGAGTTTCATCTGCTGCAACTTGAGATGGCCATACCAGGCAAAGGTCATGAAGATGTTTGATACGATGAGTAATAAGATGGTTCCGATTCCGTGCATTGTATTTTGAGTTTATAAGTTCTTCCGTTTTTTTAGTTTCAAGAATATTCGTTCGTTGCTTATCGTCAATCATCCACTTTCAGCCGTGGCGGCAGCAGCTCGGTCTGCACATTGGTCATGCTGCCCCAAAGGTTGTAGCGAGCCTCGGGGTTCAGTTGGTCCAGCGTATGCAGCACCTCGGCCATACGGCTGCGGTTTGAGGTGTGCTCGTGCGGACAGTTTTTCTTCTGCTTGCGATATCCGTGCAGCTCGGCCAGCAGGGCGATGTCTTTCTCCTCGATACGGCAGAGCGGACGGATGATGGTCATGTCAAACTTATTCATCTTCAGGGCTGGCGGCATGGTGGAGAAAGCACCCTGGAAGGTCATATTCATCAGTAGTGTCACCAACACATCGTCCTGATGATGCCCAAGGGCAATCTTGTTGCAGCCCAATCGCTTGGCTGTCTCGAAAAGCGCCTTGCGCCGATTCCACGAACAGAGGAAGCAGGGCGACTTGCGGGTGTCGCCCGTAGCATCGAACGAGGTCTCTACGATATGCATCTCTACACCCAAAGCACGGGCAAAGTCGGTCAGGTAGCCAGTGTCTGTCTGATAGGGGATATTGATCATCACCACGTGGACAGCCACCACCTCGAAACGGGGCTTTAGCACCTTGGCACGCGCTGCCAGCAGTTCGAGCAATGCCAGTGAATCTTTTCCACCCGATACAGCGATAAGTATGCGGTCGCCCTCCTCTATGAGGTTATATTCCGCCGCAGTCTTGTGAAACTTGTGGCGGAGACGGTGCATAAGCTGTTCTTCTTCGGTGCGTAGAGCCATAATTTGCTGTTTCGGGGTGCAAAATTACATCAAAATGTATAAAAAACATAAATTGTGCCTTCTTTTGTGCCGCTATCCCAATAAAAATATCTAACTTCGCCTTGTACTATATATTTAAAGGTATAGAAAGAATGTATACAAGAATGAAAAAGTATATATTGGCAGGTTTGATGCTATGTATCGGCTGCGCGATGTATGGCCAAAGTCAGACACAAGCGAAGAAATGGTTTGCAGACGGAGAATACGAGAAGGCAAAACCCGTATTTGCCAAACTGGTAAAGAGCAACCCACGCAACGGAAGCCTCAACTACTGGTATGGCGTATGCCTCAACGAGACCGGCGAGCACGAGGCTGCCCTACCCTATCTGCAGAGAGCCGTAGAGCGCAAGGTGGAGAATGCCTTCAGATATATGGGCGACTACCAATTGCAGGATGGTGACTACGAAGCTGCCATCGAGAACTACGAAACATACCTGGAAAAGGTAGACCCTGACGACGAACGATTCATGGAATATACCCGCAAGCTGGAACAGGCCGAAAAGGAGTTCAAATACATCAAACGGGTAGAGAAGGTGGTGATTGTAGACAGCATTGTAGTGCCCAAGGAGGAGTTGCTCAAAGCGTATATTATAGGAAAGGAAAGCGGCAGCATACATCCTGTGAACCAATTGATAAAAGATGCCAAGAGCGCCGAAGGCATTGCTTACCGCACTGAGATGCGCGACAAGGTGTACTATAGCGACACCGATGAGAATGGTACCCTACAGCTCTATATGCGGTACAAGATGTTTGACGAGTGGAGCAGACCTGCACCACTCAACGGGCTGCCCGATGGCGACAACAACTACCCCTTCGTGCTCTCTGATGGCATTACCATATACTTTGCCAACAACAGTCTCGACGGACTGGGCGGTTATGACATATTCATCACCCGCTTCAACTCGGCAACCGACCGCTATCTGCTGCCTGAAAACGTAGGCATGCCATTCAACTCGGCAGCCAACGATTATATGATGGTCATCGACGAAATCAACGGACTGGGATGGTTTGCCACCGACCGCAATCAGCCCGACAGCTTAGTGTGCGTGTACACCTTCGTCCCCAACGAGGAAAAGCGCTACTACGACTATGCCTCGGACAACCACCTCGACATAGCGAAAGCTGCACGCATACAAAGCATTGCCACTACACAAACCGATGAAGAGGCTATGCGCAAGGCCGGGCATGCACTGCTTATGCTAAGTCTGCAAAACGCGAACGAAGAAGAAAAGGAGGATTTCACCTTTGTCATCGATGACTTCACCAACTATCATCACGTCGACGACTTCAAAAGTCCTGAAGCCCGCCAACTTTTCATTGACTGGCAGACCAAGTCGGCCTCACTGGCCAAGCAAGGCGAACAGCTCGAAGAACGCCGAACAAAGTACGCGCTCTCGTCAAAAGCCGAACGCCAGCGTATGACCGAAGAGCTACTACGCATGGAAAAGCAATACGAACAGCTTGAGACTGAGGTTGCAGAGATGCCCAAAGCCATCAGAAATGCCGAAGTGAGCTACAAAGGCGGCAAATGATGCGCTTAGCCGAACACTTTGCCCATCCTTTCAGTTATATAGTCTCGAAAAACCTTTATACCTATATTATATATGAGTACCTACTACGCCCCCTCCGAACTCATCATCAATGAAGACGGCTCCGTGTTCCATCTTCATGTGAAACCCGGGCAACTGGCCTCGAAAGTAATCCTTGTGGGCGACCCCGGTCGCGTGAGCCTCGTAGCCTCACACTTCGACATCATCGAGTGCGACATCACGAGCCGCGAGTTCCACACGATAACAGGTATATATAGAGGTAAGCGCATCACCGTGCTCTCCACAGGCATCGGATGTGACAACATCGACATCGTAGTCAATGAACTCGATGCCCTCGCCAATATCGACTTCGACACCCGTACACAAAAGACGGAGTTCCGTCAGTTAGAGATGGTGCGCATTGGCACTTGTGGTGGCTTGCAGCCCGACACTCCCGTCGGGACCTACGTATGCTCACGCAAGAGCATCGGCTTCGATGGCCTGCTCAACTACTACGCCGGACGCAACACCGTGTGCGACCTTCCTTTCGAAGATGCCTTCACCCATCATATGCAGTGGAACCCGCAGAAGGGAGCGCCTTATGTCATCGACAATGACGCCGAACTGCTCGCCCGCATCAACCAAGGCGATATGGTAGATGGTGTTACCATCTCGGCCGGTGGATTCTTCGGTCCCCAAGGCCGCAAACTACGCATACCGCTCGAAGACCCCGACCAGAACGAGAAGATAATGGCATTCGAATATGCAGGACACCGCATCACCAACTTCGAGATGGAAGGCTCGGCCATTGCCGGCCTCTCCCGTCTGCTCGGACACAAAGCAATGACCGTGTGCATGGTTATCGCCAACCGCCGCGCCAAGGAGGCCAACACCGGTTACAAGAACAGCATTGACAACCTCATCGAAAAAGTTGTAGAAAGAATATAAATGGAACCCGCATTCAGCTACACAATTAACGACAAAGCCGCTCGCTACGAGCAGTTTATCAGCGACTTCCTCCCCTACATTGCCGATGAACATGAGGAGGTGAGCATACTCGCCAACACCACTGCCGCCCTGCGCCAAGCCTTCGGGTGGTTTTGGATTGGTTTCTATCTTGTGCGCAATGACCAGCTTATCCTGGGGCCCTTCCAAGGCGATGTGGCCTGCTACCGTATCCGTAAGGGTCGTGGCGTGTGTGGCACCGCTTTGGCCGAAGCTACTACACAGGTGGTCCCTGATGTAGAGCTGTTTCCCGGACATATAGCCTGCAGCGGCAGCTCACGTTCAGAGATTGTAGTACCCCTCATCGCTGGCGGCAAAGTACATGGTGTACTCGATATCGACAGCGACCAACTTGCCACCTTCGATGACACCGACCGCCACTACCTCGAGATACTATGCGACCATCTCTGTGAAGCAATATATAAAGAATAAGGACTGAAAGTACATCAATGATACGTACAACGAATTAGGGCGCATCCTTACGGACACGCCCTAATTCTTTCTATGCTATTATGGTAAGCATTCGATAAAGTGCCCATTGTCCCCCTTACAGTTGGATTGTACCTT